>JAPOWR010000001.1:1836377-2448503 GCA_026707545.1 Acidobacteriota bacterium
ACCGCGTCCGCTCGCCGTTCCGCTCCGCCGAGTACTTCGAGATCGAGGAGATCATCGACCCGCGCGACACGAGGCCGATCCTCTGCCGTTGGGCCAACCTGGCGGTCAGGTCCCTGACCACGGGTCCCCAGGCGTTCACTTACCGGCCGTGATGGAGGCGTAGCGCCCCGAAACCCCTCGCAAGCTCGGTCTTTCGGCCCATCCCATCCTCGTCCAGGAGCATGCGCCGCGATCCCGGTTGGCGCGTTCCGCGGCAACCGCGACCCACTCGCTGCACCCGTCATCGGGTGCAGGGATGGCACTCACGCGTAGCGTTCCACGGCGCATGCTCCTAGACTAGGACACCCCTGCCTCAGGGGCGATCCACGATGCGCTGCAACCTCCTCGTCCGGGCCTTCCTCATCGCCGTCTCCGCGGTCCTGCTCGGCTCGGGCGTCGCGGCAGCCGCCAAGAAGAAGCGGCCCCCCTGCCAGGACGGCCGTCAGCCCGATGCCGGCGCCCTGCCGGCCCGCCACCTCCAGTGGACCGAGGAAGTCGCCCTGCTGCTGACCGACGAGGAGATTCAGTCCTTCCTCTGCCTTTCCCAGGACTACCAGCGGGACGCCTTCATCACCGAGTTCTGGAAGGCGCGCGACCCCTACCCCGAAACCGCCCGCAACGAGTTCCGGGAACACTGGAGCGAACGGCTGTCGATGGTGCGCCAGTTGTTCGACAGCACGGACGACGAGCGGGCCCGGTACTACCTCCTGAACGGACCTCCCGACATTCACGTCGACATCTGTCCGCGGCGTTCCGCCACCAAGGTCGAGGCCTGGTTCTACGGCTTCCGGGACCTGAGCGAGGTGATCGGCGCGATCTACAGCCGCCGGCTCCGGCAGGACCAGTACGCGGTCATCTTCTATCGGCCGTTGGGAGTCGGCGCCTGGCGGGTCTGGTTGCCGAACGAGGATCTCGGCCGACGGCTGATGCAGCCGGGCGGACGAACCGACCTGCCCGGCGGGAGTCTCGGTGGACTGAGCCGCGAGGACCTCGGAGCCGGCTGCAAGGACGAGGAACTCGGCTACGCGATCGGCATCGTTCAGCTCCTGAACGACTGGGGCGGCATGCTGGGCTTCTACTACGACCGGCTGATCGGCGAGAAGCTGGAGCCGATCGAGGCACCCTCCAACGAGTGGCTGCGCACGTTCGAGTCCTACTCCACCGATCTTCCCTCCGGCGCGCCGCAGCTTGCAGCCTCGCTCAACGTGACCTTCCCGGGCCGCAAGGAGAGCCGCACCGTGGTGCAGACCCTGGTCCAGGTCGAAGCTGCCAGCGCGACCCTCGCCGACCTCGCCGGCGCCCGTTCCTACGGCTTCGAGCTGATCGGAGAGATTCTGCGCGCGGATGCCGACACCGGCGACGACCGCCTGTTCGAGAGCTTCCGCTACCGCTTCGAGTTCCCGGTGGAGGACGACGGGGCAGGCAACGACGAACTCGCCGCCATGCCGCTCGTCGCCCAGCGCTATCTCAGACCCGGGAACTTCAAGCTGATCCTGCGCGTCGACGACCTGAACGGGGACGCGGTGTGGCGTCACGCCCAGCCGCTCGAAGTACCCCGGGTCGAAGAGGCCGCCGGCTGGACCGAGGCCGACCTCGAACCGATCTTCGCCGAGGCCAATCGCGCTCTGGCCGCCGGCGAGCCGACGATCCGGATCATCGAGCCCGGCGGCGACCTGATCTCCGGCTACCTCCGCTTCGACACCGCGGTCACGGGCCCGGTCGACAAGGTGCGCTTCACCCTCGACGACAAGGACCTCTTCACCACCAAGCGGGCACCCTTCAGCGCCGACGTGCGACTGGGCGATCTGCCCCGGAGCCAGATGCTGCGCGCCATCGCCTATGACGCCGCCGGCGACCAGATCGCCAGCGACTCCTATCTGATCAACGGCTCTCCCCACCGCTTCGACGTGCGGATCATCGAGCCGATCCCCGGCAACCGTCACAGCGACAGCGTCCGCATGCGAGCCCAGGTCACGGTGCCAGAGGGACGGAGCCTCGAGGAACTCCAGGTGTTCCGCAACGACGACCAGGTGGCAACGCTCTACGAAGAGCCCTTCACCGTACCCATCGAGCTGCAGGACGGACCGGCGCTGACGATCGTGCGGATCGTCGGCAAGCTGCTCGACGCCGAGGGTCCGGCCGCCTTCGTCGAGGACACCGCGATCATCAATGGTCCGGCCACCCTCGAAGAAGTCCAGGTCGACTTCGTGGAGCTGTACACGACGGTCGACGACCGGGACCGCCGGCCCCTGCTCGATCTCCCGGAGAACGCCTTCCGGGTGCTCGAGGACGGAGTCCAGCAGGAGATCGTCCGCTTCGAGCGGGTCGACGACACGCCGCTGATCGGCACGATCCTCCTCGACGTCTCGGCGTCCATGGAGGAGCGCCTCGAACGGTCGGTTCGGGCCGCCGCCGATTTCTTCCAGCAGGTGATCACG
Organism: Acidobacteriota bacterium; assembly: GCA_026707545.1. Taxonomy (NCBI): domain Bacteria; kingdom Pseudomonadati; phylum Acidobacteriota; species Acidobacteriota bacterium. The sequence goes on from JAPOWR010000001.1 coordinate 1,838,855, forward strand.
GAACGCGACGAGCTTTCGATTGTCACCTTCAACGACCGTCCCCACCTGGCGGCCCCCTTCACCCGCGACCGGATCGAGTTCGCCAAGGGACTGATGGGGCTGCGCGCCGAGCGGGGCACCGCGCTCTACGACAGCCTGATCTTCACCCTCTACCACCTGAACGGGCTGCCCGGCCAGCGCACGGTCCTGCTGCTCTCCGACGGCGTCGATGAACACAGCCGCTACGACCTGGACGACGCGCTGGAGTACGCCCGTCGCTCCGAGGCGGCCATCTACGCGATCGGCCTGGCACTGCCGAAGAAGGCGAAGGAGAGCCCGAAGAAGGTGCTCGAGCAACTGGCGACCGAGACCGGCGGCCGCGCCTTCTTCGTCGACGACGTGAGCCAACTCGGCGGCGTCTACGACCAGATCGCCGTCGAGCTGCGCTCGAAGTACTTCCTCGCCTACCAGTCGTCGAGCACCCAGCCGAGCGACGCCTTCCGCAGGGTGGAAGTGCAGGTCGACGCCAGGGGCGCGAAAGCGCGAACGATCCGCGGCTACTACCCGTAGTGCCCGAGCGGACACGGTGCGGCTGGGTCAACGAGGACCCTCTCTACCTCGCATACCACGACGACGAGTGGGGCGTTCCCGTCTACGACGACCGCCACCTCTACGAGATGCTGGTGCTCGAGGGCGCCCAGGCCGGGCTGAGCTGGTACACGATCCTCAAGAAGCGCGAGGGGTACCGGCGCGCATTCGACGGGTTCGACCCGGAGCGCGTCGCCCGTTTCGACGAGCAGAAGGTCGCCGCGCTCCTGCAGGATCCCGGTATCGTGCGCAACGGCCTCAAGGTGAACGCAGCGATCGGAAACGCACGCGTGTGGCTGGACCTGCGCGAGTCGGGCGTGCGCTTCTCGGACTTCCTGTGGGAGTTCACCGGCGGTGAGCCCGTCGTCAACGAATGGAGTCGGCTCAAGGACATTCCCGTAGCGACGCCGGCCTCCGAGGCGATGAGCAAGGCGCTGAAGAAGCTCGGATTCCGCTTCGTCGGCCCCACGATCTGCTATGCGTTCATGCAGGCCGTGGGCATGGTCAACGACCACACGACGACGTGCTTTCGGTGGAAGGAATGCAAGGCGCTCGCGGAAGAACCTCGCTGAACGTGCGAACGGCCCTCGGCGCGACACTTGCCCTGTGCACGGTTGCTGCCGCCCCCGCGAGCGACTGGCCGCAGTTCAGGGGTCCGACCGGGCAGGGGCACGCACCGGACGAAGCAGTGCCGCTCACCTGGAGCGAGACGGAGAACGTCGCCTGGAAGGCGCCAGTTCCCGGCCGGGGCTGGTCGTCGCCCGTCATCGCCGATGGCCTGGTTTGGTTGACGACGGCGGTTACGGACCGCGAGACGGGCACCTCGCTCCGCTTGCTGGCCTACGACGCCACGTCCGGCGACGCCGTGATGGATGTCGAAGTGTTCGACATCTCCGACACGATCCTCCTGAACCAGAAGAACAGCTTCGCCTCGCCGACGCCCGTGATCGATCCGGCCGGCGAGCGGGTGTACGTCCACTTCGGCTCGCAGGGCACGGCGGCGGTCGCCGCGGGTGGCGAGTCGGCAGGCGCCGTTCTCTGGCGAACCCGCTTCTCCTACACCTCGCAGCATGGGAACGGGGGATCGCCGATCCTTCACGACGGACTGCTCATCGTCAGCATCGACGGCTACGACACCGCCTTCCTGGTCGCCGTGGACGCCCAGACCGGCGAAGAACGCTGGCGGGCGGTGCGGGCGGCGCCGATCTCGCAGGCCTACTCCACGCCGCTGGTGATTCGTGTCGGGGATGCCAAGCAGATCGTCAACGTCAGCGCCTTCCGCGCCTCGGCGCACGAGCCGACAACCGGTAGCGAGATCTGGCGGGTCGAGTACCCGGGCGGTTTTTCCAACGTCTCCCGACCGGTCTACGGCCACGGGCTCGTCTACCTCTCGACCGGTTTCAACGAGCCGGTCCTGCTCGCGGTCCGTCCCACCGGAGAGGGCGACGTTACGGACTCGGAAGTCGCCTGGAGACTCCGTCGCGGCGCTCCGCTCACCGTGTCGCCGATTCTCGTCGGCGACGAGCTCTACACCGTGACCGACAGCGGCATCGCCACCTGCATCGACGCTCTGGCGGGGGAGATTCGCTGGCAGCACCGGCTTGGCGGCAACCACTCGGCCTCGCCGATCCATGCCGGCGGCCGGATCTACCTTCAGAACGAAGAGGGAGTCACGACCGTCATAGCACCCGGCCCCAGCTTCGAGCAGTTGGCCCGCAACGAACTCGACGGCTCCACCCTCGCCTCGATCGCCGTCACTGACGGCACATTCTTCATCCGGACGGGAACTCACCTGTACCGCATCGAAGAGTCGCCGTAGCACCTCCGGGACTTGCAACCTGAAGCGCTTCAAGAGCGTCTACGATTCCGACAACCGAAAGGAGCGCCCCATGACCGCAGTCCGAATCTGCCGGAGCCTGAAGACAGCCGTGCCTGTCGCCGTCGCGTCATTGCTGGTGACCCCAACGCTGCTCGCGGCCCAGACGGACGTTGCCTCCGGGCACTGGGAAGGTTCGATCGAGGCCCCTACGGGGCCGCTCGTCGTCATGGTGGACCTGGCCGAGACCGACGGCACCTGGTCGGGAACGATCGACATCCCGGCCCAGGGCGCCGCCGATCTGCCGCTAGCGGACGTCAGCGTGGATGTGGACAGCGGCGCGGTCCGCTTCACGATCACCGGCGTCCCCGGCGAACCGACCTTTCAGGGCACGCTGGCCGGCGGCGAGATCACGGGCGAGTTCAGTCAGGGGCCGGCCCGGCTCCCCTTCAAACTCGGCCGCGAGGCGGTCGAGGTCGAGGCGCCGGCACGGCCGCAGGAACCAAGACCGCCCTTCCCCTACGATGCCGAAGACGTCGAGTACAGGAACGGCAACGTGAAGATCGCCGGCACGCTGACCCTGCCGCCGGGCGATGGCAAGGTCCCGGCGGCGCTCTTGATCAGCGGCAGCGGCGCCCTGAACCGCGATCTCGAACTCGCGGGCCACAAGCCCTTCCTCGTGCTGGCAGACCACCTGACCCGGCGCGGCATCGCGGTGTTGCGGGTCGACGACCGCGGCGTCGGTGGTTCAACTGGCAGCACGTGGCAGTCGACATCCCGGGACAAGGCGAACGACGTTCTCACCGGCGTGCGTTTCCTGCGCGGTCACGACCGGATCGACCCGGAACGGGTCGGCTTGATCGGGATCTCCGAAGGCGGTCTCGTCGCTCCGCTGGCGCTCAACCGGGTCGAGCCCGGCACGATCGCGTACGCGGTGCTGCTGGCCGGACCGGGGGTGCCCGGCGGCGACCTGCTGCGCCAGCAACTCCGGCGGATCGCGGCCGCGGATGGCGCGCCAGCGGAGATGATCGAGGAGCTCGCCGCCCTTCAGGACAAGGGACTCGAGATCATCGCCTCCGACATGCCTCACGCCGAGGCGGAAGCCGCGCTGCGACAGGTCGCACAGGAACAGTTGGCGGCCTCGCCCGAGACGGCCCAACTCAGCGGGGAAGACCTGGAAGCCGCCGTGTCCGCCGCGGTCGAATCGAACCTCAGTCCCTGGTTCCGGTTCTTCATCCGCTACGACCCGCGGCCCGCCCTGGGCGGACTCGCCGTGCCGACGCTGGCCCTGTTCGGCGGCAAGGACACGCAGGTCGACGCCGATCAGAATCAGTCCGCCATGGAGGCTGCGCTCGCCGCGTCCGGCAACCCGGACGTGACCATTCGCCGGTTTGCCGACATGAACCACCTGTTCCAGACCGCGGGCACCGGCTCCCCGGCCGAGTACGCGCAGATCGAGCAGACGATGGCGCCGGAAGTTCTCGATCTGATCGGAATCTGGATTGCCGAACGGTTCGTGGACTGACCGGCCGACCGGTCGAATAGACTCCCCGTCCGTCGGCCCGACCGAGCGGCCGGCGGTGCCCCATGGCAACAAGGGGGCGGGCAAGATGCCGAAGATCACCTACATCGATCATGACGGCGGCTCGCGCGAGGTCGAGGCGCCGGTCGGAGACTCCGTCATGGAGTGCGCGGTCGACAACGACGTCGACGGAATCGTCGCGGCCTGCGGCGGAAACTGCTCCTGCAGCACCTGCCATGTCTACATCGACGAGGCCTGGGTCGAGGCGGTCGGTCCCCGCCATGAGGAAGAGGAGTTCACGCTCGAGTACGGCATCGACGTGCGCCCCACAAGCCGCCTGAGTTGCCAGATCAAAGTGACCGACGAGCTGGACGGCCTGGTCGTCCATCTTCCCGCCGACCAGGCGGAGTAGAGCCGCGGCCCGTCCAACGAACGCCGCTCCCTGGGAGGAGAATCACGCCATGACCCTCGAACTCACCTTCCTCGGCCATTCCGGCTTCCTGATGAGCGACGGCGGCCACACGCTCGCGGTCGATCCCTTTCTCACGGGCAATCCGGTAGCGACGATGGCGGCCGGTGACGTGAAGTGCGACGCCATCGCCCTGACGCACGGCCACTCGGACCACTTCGGCGACACCCTGGCCATCGCCCAGGCCAACAACGCAAACGTGATCGCCGCGTTCGAGATGTGCAACTACCTGCAGGAACAGGGGCACGACAACGTGAACCCCGGCAACCCGGGCGGCCGGATCGACACGGAGTTCGGCTGGGTCGCGTTCACTCATGCCTTTCACTCTTCGTCCTACGAAGGCCGCTACATGGGAATGCCGTGCGGACTCGTCGTCCAGATGGGCGGTAAGACCGTCTACCACTGCGGCGACACGGGGCTCTTCGGCGACATGAAGCTGATCGGCGAGATCTACAGGCCCGACGCCGCCTGTGTACCGATCGGCGATCGTTTCACCATGGGGCCGGAGTTGGCGACGAAGGCGGCCGAGCTGATCGGAGCGCCAGTCGCGATTCCGATCCACTACAACACCTGGCCGCCGATCGCGCAGGATCCGGCCGACTTCGCGCCCGCCGGCGTCGAAGTCAAGGTCATGACGCCGGGCGATACGCTCACCATCTGACGGCGCCGTCACGCCCCGGCCGGACCGCCGGCGCGGTTCCGCGCAACAAGCGCCGCGGCGTTGCGTAACAGCAACCTGACAGCCCATGCTCGTGTTCGACCATGTCAGCAAGTGCTTCGGCGACCTGCGCGCGGTCGACGACCTGTCCTTCGAACTGGAGGCAGGCGAGGTGTTCGGGCTGCTGGGGCCGAACGGCGCCGGCAAGACGACGGCGATCAACATGGCGGTCGGTCTGCTCGAACCGGACGAAGGGGTGGTCCGCTTCGCGGACGAGGCCTTCGACCGGGACCCCCGCGACGCGGAGAATCGCAGGTCGCTGGGCCTGGCGCCGCAGTCCATCGCTCTCTATGAGCAGATCAGCGGCGCCGACAACCTGCGTTTCTTTGGCCGCCTGCACGGTCTCCGGGGATCCGACCTGGAAGAACGGGTCGCCGCCTGCCTCGACTTCGCCGATCTTGTGGACGTCGGGAAGAAGGTGGTCTCCAAGTACTCCGGCGGCATGCAGCGGCGACTGAACCTGGCGGTCGCGATCATCCACGACCCGGAGTTGGTGCTGCTCGACGAGCCGACCGTCGGCGTGGATCCTCAATCGAGGAACGCGATCTTCGAGCGCGTCGAACAGCTCCGGGACGCAGGCAAACAGGTCGTCTACACGACCCACTACATGGAGGAGGCCCAGCGTCTCTGCGACCGGGTCGCAATTCTCGACCGGGGCCGGCTGATGGCGCTCGATACGGTGCCGGCTCTGATCGAGGCCCACGGCGGCCCTGGGAACCTGGTCGTCAGGACCGGCGACGGCGAGTCACGCCACGAGACGACCGATCCGCTCGGAACGCTCGCCGAACTCCAGGCCCGGCAAGCGGTGGATCACTTCCAGTACCTGCCGCCGGACCTGGAAACGGTGTTCCTCAATCTCACCGGCAGGGCGCTGCGGGACTAGAGCCGCTCAGGAGAACACCGTGAACAAGATCGTCGCCATGGCCGCGAAGGACATCCATATCCTCTTCCGGGACAAGCTGGGTTTCTTTTTCACGATCTTCTTCCCATTGATGATGGCGATCTTCTTCGGCGCCATGTTCGCCGGCCTGAGCCGCGGACCGGCGAGTATTCCGATCGCCCTGGTCGACGCGGACAGGACCGCCGGTTCAGCACGCTTCGTCGAGCGGCTCGAGACCGCCGGTGGACTCGCCATCGAGCGGATTCCAGGCGACCAGGCGCTGGAGCAGGTGCGCCGGGGTCAAACCGCCGTCCTGGTCACCTTGAGGCCCGGGTTCGGAGCCGCCCTGGACAACCCCTTCGTGGCGACGCCCGAAGTCGAGATGAGCGTCGACCCCACACAGTTCGCCGCTGCCGGGATGGTCCGCGGCGTACTGCTCGAAGCGGCCGGGGCCGAACTGCAGGCGTTCATGAGCGATCCGTCTCGCATGTCCGTAACGAACGAGCAGAATCGGCGCCTGATCGAGGAGTTCAGCCCTCCCTCGGAGGCCCGCGACGACCTCCTGAACGTTCTCGACCAGATCCCGCGCATTCCGGTGCTGATCGACGAAGCCGGGCTGGGCTCGGTCACCACGGGCGCAACCGGCGGATTCGGCCCTCCACTCGAGATCGAGCAGACCCAGGTCCAGGCGCAGAGACGTGGACCCACCAACTCCTACGCCACCTCGTTCGCGCAGGCCATGCTCTGGACCCTGATCGGCGGTTCCGTGTCCTTCAGCATGTCGATCGCCATCGAGCGGAGCCGCGGCACGCTGATGCGGCTGCTGGTGGCGCCGATCACGGCCCGTCAACTCCTGGCGGCCAAGGGGCTGGCCTGCCTCGGGGCAACCCTGTTCACGAGCTCAGCCCTGATCACGCTCGGGATTACCGTGTTCGACGTGACGCCGACTTCCTATCCGCTGCTCGCCCTGGCCCTTCTCTGCGGTTCGATCTGCTTCTGCGGCATCATGATGGTCCTGAGCGTGATCGGCAAGACGGAACAGGCAGCTGCCGGGGTCGGCTGGGGCATCGCGCTCCCCTTCACGATGCTCGGCGGCGGCATGGTGCCCCTGTTCCTGATGCCGGAGTGGATGCAGACCCTCGGCAACATCAGCCCGATGAAGTGGACATTGATGGCCTACGAGGGCGCGATCTGGCGCGGTTTCACGCTGAGCGAGATGCTGCTGCCCTGCGCCGTTCTGGTAGCCATCGGGGTCGTGGCCTTCACGCTCGGCGCCAGGAACCTGCGCTGGGACACCGGTTGAGCCCTTGACCGCGCCCCTGCTCGTCATCGGTTCGGTCAACTACGACCTGATCTTCCGGCATCCCCGTCTGCCCCGGCAGGGGGAGACGGTCACCGGTACCGAGCTGTTCGAATCCTGCGGCGGCAAGGGCGCCAATCAGGCGGTGGCGGCCGTGCGGTGCCGCGGCGCGCTCGATGGCGAGACGCCGACCATCTACTTTGCCGGCGCCGTCGGCAACGACGGAAACGGAGACGCCCAGCGGCGCGTGTTCGTGGAGGCCGGCCTGGACACCCGCCATCTGCTCGTACTCGACGACATCCACACCGGCCTGTCCGCAGTCTGGGTCGAGGCCGGCACCGGAGACAACCGGATCATGAACTCTCCTGGAGCGAACTCGCGTGTAACGGCGAGTGCGCTCGCGTCGGTGCCCGTGGAGGAAGCCGGATTGCTGCTGATCCAGAACGAAACGCCGGCCGACGGGGTGCGAAACGCGATCAAGCGCGCCTCTGACTCCCGCGTGCCGGTGATCTGGAACCCCGCGCCCATCGACGAACACACCGATCCCGGCCTCGAACCCGAGCAGATCGCCTGGGTGACGCCGAACGAGGTCGAGTGCGCGGTGCTGCTCGGCCGCGCGGGCGAGCGGATCGACGCGGCCGGCGCCGCCGATGCGGCTTCGGAGTTGCTCGCTCTCGGCTACGGCGGCGTCGCTCTCACCCTGGGTCCCGCCGGCGTCCTGCTGGCCGAACCCGGATCGGCGCCGACCTCGGTTCCCGCACCCGACGTCAACGCCGTCGACACGACGGGCGCCGGAGACGCCTTCAACGGCGCCTTCGCCTCCGCACTGCTTGCGTCGGCCGACAGCCGCGCGGCCGCCGCGTTTGGCGTCCGTTACGCCAGCGACTCGGTGACCCGGCCCGGCACCCAGACCTCCTTCGCACGCTGGTAGCGTCGCCGCGTGTCCGGCCGCGACTCCCACTCCAAGCTCGCCCTGTTGGGCGGTACGCCGGTTCGCACCGGTTCCTGGCCGCAGTGGCCGGCGCGCGGACCGGAAGAAGAGCGGGCCGTCGTCGCCGCGCTGCGTGAGGGCGACTGGGGAGGCTTTCCCCTGCCCAACACCCGCGCTGCGTCCTTCGCCCGAGCCTTCGCCGAACGGCACGACTGCACGGACGCGCTCTGCGTCGCGAACGGCACGGTCTCGCTCGAAGTCGCACTGCAGGCGATGAGCGTGGAACCGGGTGCGGAGGTCATCGTGCCGGCCTACACCTTCGAGGCGACAGCCTCGGCCGCGCTGTTCGCGGGCTGCGTGCCGGTTTTCGCGGACATCGAACCGGAGACCTGGTGCATCGATGTCGAGTCGGCGGCGGCCCTGGTCACGGAGCGCACCCAGGCGATCGTGCCGGTGCATCTGGCAATGACCATCGCCGACCTCGACGCGATCGGAGAGCTTGCCGGGAAGCACGGACTCGCCGTACTTGAGGACTGCGCGCACGCCCACGGCGCCCGCTGGCGCGGCCGCGGCGTCGGCTCCTGGGGTGACGCCGGGTCCTTCAGCTTCCAGACCTCGAAGCTGATGACCGCCGGCGAAGGCGGCATCGTGACGACCTCTGACGACGCTCTTCTCGACCGTCTCCACGCCCTGGTCAACTGCGGCCGCCAACGCCCCGGGGCTGCGGAGCCGGCCCCCGTCGTCGGCCACAACTACCGGATGACCGATCTGCAAGCGGCGATCCTGGAAGTGCAGCTCGAGCGGCTCGATCGCCAGCATGAGATCCGCGCCGCCAACGCCCGGCGTCTCCGCGCTGAGATCGAGGGTATCGACGGGCTCGGGAATCTCCGGATCGACGACCGGGTGACGACGCAGGCGATCTACCAGTTCGTGTTCCGTTTCGACAGCAACGCCTTTGCGGGCATCGACCGCGACGTCTTCGTCGCTGCCCTCGAAGCCGAAGGCGTGCCGGCCGACGGCCGGTTCTATGAGTCGCTTCCCGTGAGCGAGCTTCTTCGCCCGGACCCGGCCCGCTACCCGGCGTGGAGCACGGCTCTCGCGGACGCTCCAGCAGCGGAATGCCCGCACGCCGAGCGCGCCGCGTACCGGGAGTCCGTCTGGCTTCCCCACCAACTCCTGCTCGGCACGGAGACCGATGTCGACGACATCGTCGAAGCCGTGCTTAAGGTGCAGCGCGGCGCCACGGGACTGGCTGGGCTCGAGAGCGCTGAAGTCGAGCGCCTGCGACAGGCGCGATCAGCCCGTTAAGCCCAGGTCAGGGTGCTTGTGCTCTGCCCGAAGGAGTCCGTCTCCACGCCCATCGACTGGAGCAGCGTCACGTACAGATTGCAAAGCGGCGCGTTGTGATTGCCCTCGTGCACGATGTGCTGGCCGTGGCTGAAGCCACCGCCCGCGACCAGGATCGGCAGGTCCTTCGGCTCGTGGGAGTTTGCATTGCCCAGGTTGCTGCCGAACAGTACCGCCGTGTTGTCGAGTAGCGAACCGTTGCCGTCGCCGCGCTCGCCGAGATCGACCAGCAGGTCGTCGAAGCTCTCGACGATCTCCGTCTCGATCTTCTTGAGCTGGGTGATCTTGGCCGGATCCTGGCCGTGGTGCGACAGGCTGTGCTGGTCGAAGTTCACGCCCGGGACATCGATCACGACGCCGTGATCCTGGATCATCAGGCTGATGACGCGAGATGAGTCGGTTTCCAGGATCAGCGGGATCATCCGGAACATCAGTTTGATCCGACCGATCAGGTCGGAGCGCGACGGGATGTCGACGGGCGGTTCCGCGTCGACAACCGGCTTCGGCTTCTGCTGCCAGGCCTTGACCTCGGCGAGATCGAGTTCGGCCGTACGCACGGCGTTGTAGTAGGCGTCCAGCTTCAACTGGTCCGCCATGCTCACCCGGCGGCGGAGCGATGCCGTCTGTGACTTGAGCCGGTCCAGGATGCTGCCCCCGTCGTTCAGGCTCTGCTTCTCGCGCTCGACCTCCTCGGGCGTCCCCTGGAGGAACAACTGGCGGAAGAGGTTCGCCGGGCTCGTCTCGGCCGGCACCATCGCGCCGCTGCTGGTGTAGGACTGGCTCTGCGGCGACGCCGTGCCCAATACCACGGACGGGAACCTGGTCGTGTACCCGAGATGGTTCGCCGCCACCTGGTCCATCGAGATCGTATTCCGGAAACCGTCGAGCCCGGGGCGCCGGGCGGCCGTCAGGAAGGTGATCTCCGAGTTGTGCGGCTGCCGGCCCGTCTGCTCCTCGTGCGAGAACCCCGTGAACAGGGTGAAGTTCTGCCGGTGCTTCTCGAGAAGGGAGAGGTACTCCGTGGTCTCCCAGGCCGCACCGGCTGCCTTCGGAAACCAGGCCTCCTTGTAGAGGCCGAGCGTGTTGCAGATGTTGACCATCCGCCTCGGCCCGGCGGCTGCTGCATGGGCCAGCTTCGGGGTCATCGACTCAAGCATGGGCAACGCCAGAGCAACGCCGGAAGCGCGCAGGAAGGTTCGGCGGTCCACGGGCTGTCTCAGGTTCATCGCTACCTCGTCCTGAAGAGGCCGCTGTTCGCGACTTCGTGAATCATCGTCCGGAAAGGGAACCCGTCGTCACTCAGCTTCGCCACGACGTCCTCGACGCCCTCCCGGTCCGCGAACTCAATCTCGGCGCCGGTCGAGTAGACGAGGAGTTGGGACACCATGTGGCGGGCCACCTGCTCCACGTCCCTCTTGAGCAACCTCTTGTACTCCTCGATCCCGGCGAAGGGCTCGCCGTCGGCCGTGATGCCGGTGGCGTCGACCGGGGGCCCCTGCTTGTACGGCATCGGATAGGTGTAGCCCTCCGGAGTCGTTCCTTCACCGCCCGCCGCGCGGTAGTGCGTGCGGAGGCCGCCGATCACATCGAAAGACTCGAGGGCGAAGCCCGGCGGGTCGATCACCCGGTGGCAACTGTTGCAGACGGGCTCGTTGCGGTGCTTCGCCAACTGCTCACGGACCGTGGTGGCGCCACGCGTGTCCGGCTCGAGGGCCTCGACGCTCTCGGGCGGCGGCGGCGCCGGTTGGCCGAGCAGGTTCGCCAGCACGAAGTTGCCGCGGGGTATCGGCGAGGTGATCGTGCCGTTGGCCGTGATCTTGTGGATGCTCGCCTGGGTAATCAGCCCGCCGCGGACGCTGTCCGGCGGCAGCGTGACCTTGCGCATGAACTGTCCCTCGATTCCCGGAATACCGTAGTGCTCGGCCAACCGCCTGTTGACGAACGTGAAGTCGGCGTCGATCAGGCTGCCAACGCTGTGGTCCCCGGCGATCAGTTCGGCCAGGAACATCCGCGTCTCCTGGGCCATCGCCTGCCCCAGTCGGTCGTCGTACTCGGGATAGAGGCCGGAGTCCGGGTTCGTCGCCTTCATCTCGTAGAGCCGGAAGGCCTGGCCCGCGAAGTCCTTGACGAACCGCTCCGACCTGGGATCGTCGAGCAACCGCTCGACCTGAGCCGTGAAGACCTCCGGGTCGGACAAGCTGCCGTCGTCCGCACTGGCAAGCAGCGCATCGTCCGGCAGGCTGCGCCACAGGAAGTAGGAAAGCCGGGACGCCAGCGCGTGATCGTCCAGTCGACCCGGATCGCCGGTCTGAAACAGGAAGGGCGGCGCGCTGAGGATGGCGCGGAGCGGTATACGCACCGCTTCGGTGAACGGCCTGCCGTCCTCCAGAAGCGGCTGAGCCAGACTCGCGTAGGCCTCGAGCTCATCCTCCGCGAGCGGGCGCCGGAAAGCCCGCGGCCCGAACGCCGCGACGATGTCGACCACGTGCTCGTACGGCGTCTTCGTGAGGACGACGTCGCCCGCGTCGTCGAAGTCCAGACCGACCAGGAGCTTCCGGGCGCTCGGCGGCGGCCAGTCTTCGAACAGCGGACCCTCGATCGTCAGCGACCGGAGCGCGATCCCCTCGCCCTTGTAGTTCTCGACGTTCCTGTCCGGGGGGTAGTAGTCGAAGTACTCGCCAGGCGGAGGGTCCGCCTCGGCGATCGACGGGGCGAGGAGGTCGCCCGGCCGGAGGAAGGTCTCGAACTGCACCGTCCGCGGTTGTGTACCGACCAGATCGTAGGAAGCGATCAGTTCGTCGAGCGACGCGGCGGCGCCACCATGCTTCGACCCCCGGTAGACGGTCAGCGTCAGCGGACCTTGAGGCTGATATGCCCAGCCCTCGATCGTGGCGCGATAGCGCCCGGCGTAGGGCACGTGGTAGTCCTCGGTCTCACTGTGCATGAGATACGTCGAGCCGCCGTCGACGAACATGACCGCGGCGTCGTCCAGCATCTTGGTGATCCCGCCGCCCAGGATCTCCGCCTTGCTCATGAACGTGAGGTACTGCGAATCGCCGTAGGCGATCTCACGCCGGCCCGTAGACGGCCGCGGCCCGATCTTGATCGCCTCGTCGAGCGCCCGGTCCGCCACCTCGAGATAGCTGCGGACATGCAGGGGCGACATGCTCTGGTTCGCCGCCACGGTGTCGAAACCGCCGGAGTCGGCCTCGGCCGGCAGCGACTGACTCAGCTCCATCGCCACCGCCTCGTCGATGGCGAGCAGATCCTGGATCGTGTAGGCGTACTCGAGCCGGGTCAGGCGCCGCAACGGCACGCGCTGGCCTCCGCGGGCGGCCAGATTGGCCTCGACGAGGGCTCCCTTGAGCGACGCCAGCGCCGCGTTGATCAGTTCGGCTTCGGGCTTCGGTGCCTCAGGTGGCGGCATCTCGCCGTTCTTCAGCCGGTCGTGAATGCGCTGCCAGGTGCGGAACGTCTTCGCGTTCGTCAAGTCATGACTCAGACGGGTGATGCTGAGCGGCGTTGCGGTGCGGTTGCCGTGGCACCGAATGCACGACCGGTCCACGAGGGGCGCCACGCCCTCGAAGAACCCGGCGGCCTCCGACGTCTCCTGCGCTGCGCCGGCCGGTACGAGCAACGCTAACGGCAACGCCGCGACCGCGATGCGATTCTGCTTCATCCCTCTACCCCTTCGGACGCCGCTCACCGGGCTGGCTGAGAATTCGCCTCTGGAACTTGTAACACCCTACCAAACTGGGGCCGCCTCAGCCGTTGCCCTGAAGCGGCAGAACTGCTCCGACATGGTCCCCAATCCACTTGGCGTCGAACCACTCCAGCGGGTTGACCGGCAAACCGCCGAGCAGCACGGAGAAGTGGAGATGGTCGCCGCCGGCCATCCCCGTCTGGCCGCTCAGGCCCAGCCGCTCGCCCGCCGCTACCTCCTGCCCCACGACGACATCCATCCGCGACAGGTGCGAGTAGAGGGTCTGCAGGCCGTAGCCGTGGTCGAGGATCACGCTGTTGCCGTAGATGCCGAAGTACTCGGCGAACACGACGACTCCGGAGTTCGCGGCCGGCACGTCGTCCTGAACGCGCGACGCCAGATCGAAGCCCAGGTGATCCTGCGTGTCGACGACCCGTCCGTCGTAGAGGTACTGCCTGCGGGCGGCGAAGTGATCCATGACCTGAGTGTTGCGCATCTGCCGGAACGGCCCGCTCCAGAGCTGCCGGGACGCCGAACCGGAGGCCAGCTCGACCAGACGTTCGGCGTTCATGCGGCGAAGGTCGCCGTTCAGCATCAGGTAGTTGTCGAGCAGATTCCCCCGATCCGCCAACTCCGGTGTCTGGGCCATGATCGCCGGGACGACCCGGCTCATGAAGGTGTCGGTCAGCCGGATCGTCGACGACTTGAGCGGCAACGGCTCGATTTCGCTCAGAAAGGACACCCTCGCCTCGTTGCCGAGTTCGTCCCGAGCCACCAGACGGAAGGACGACGGGTCGGCGCCGTCGTACGGTACGCCGAACAGAGCGAAGCGTTCGCCGACGACGCCTCCGGGAACCAGGTAGCCGGGGAAACGGTAGCCGCGGATCTCGACTCCGCTCTCCGTGGCGCCCGCACCCACCCTGTAACGCACCACGCCGCTGCCAGATTGCGTCGGCGTCGCCACGACACCAACCGAGTCGAGTGCGGGCGGACGCAAACGGACCGGCAGGGACAGCTCCGCCACCGTGGGCGGCGGGCGCCGCAGCCACGTGCCCGGTCTCTCGACGCTGACCCGCACCGTGGCCTCGCCCTCTACCAGACTGGGCACCGAGTCGCTGCCGACTTCGACCTCGAAGACCGCCTCCCTGACCGGGTCGCCGCCGAACGACAAGGCCCTTGGGGGACGATGCGGTCTCTCCTCGAGCAGCAGCGACTCCGCGCCCTGGATCAACTCCACACGGATCGAGCCGATGCCGCGGCCGCCCGTCCGCGCCGCCGTCGTCAACACGGTGCGCGGACCGATGCCGGGGAGGTCCGAGTCGATCGTTACATCCGGTTCCGGACCGACCCGGAACCACAGTACGGCCCCGACGGCGAGCAGAAGGGCTGCGACCGCGATCAGAGCCGCCCGGGGCAGCCGGCGGCCGCGACCCGAGCCCAGCCCTACGGCCTTTCTCTCGCGAAACGGCAACGTCTGCTGCTACTCGTCAGCCGACCTGCAGCAGTTCGACCCAGTTGCCGTCCGGATCCTCGATCATCGAGATCTTGATGCCCGGTCGAATCTCGCGCGGCGAGACGACGACCTTGCGGCCAGCCTCCTCCGCCCGTGTCGTGGCCTCGTCCAGGTTCGAGACCGACAACGTCCAGTACCGGTAGCCGGTGGCTCCTCCGATGCCTCCCGGCGGCGCCGCTGCCTCCGGCTGTCTCGACAGCGAAACGAGCTTGATCAGACTCGTGCCGCAGAGCAGGCGGTGCATCGTGCCGCCCGGCATCGGCATCTCTCCCTGGTCTTCCAGCCCCAGGATGTCACGGTAGAAGTGAAGCGCCGCTTCCGCGTCGCGCACCACGATGCCCAGATCGATCGAGTCCTTCGTCAGCTGTACGCCCAAACCACCTTCCTCCTCGTCGTCGTGGCGGCGGATGTTATCCGGCCAGGACGTGCGGGGAAGGAGGCGTCAGGGATCGAATCGCCGCCCCTCGTTCTCCTTCTGCCGGAAAGCCACCGCACGAAACAGCAGGAACAGGCCGATCGCCATGACCACGACGGGCCAGAAGTCGAGAATCTGATCCGCCCACTCCCACTCCGGAAAGCCGGCGATGACGAGCACCGCGCCGGGAATCAGCGGCCACCAACGGTGCACCCGTTCGTAGAGCAGGGAGACGACGTAGATCAGGAGGAACCCGACCCCGAGGCCGAAGAGGGCGCTTTCACCGTCGACGAACGAACGCGAGTACAGATCGTCGTAGGCCAGGCCGGAACCGAGTCCGATCAGGATCCCGCCCGGGATCAGCAGTCCGAACGCCTTCCTGTAGAAGTAGCCCGCCGCGAAGACCCCGCCTACCAGGATCAGAAACAGATGATCGGGCGAACCGCCCGTTCGTTCGAGCACCAGCAACGCGGCGCCCAGGGCGATCAGGGCCACGCCCGCGGCCACCTGACCCACCAGCGTCGGTCCGGAGTCCTCCTCCGGTGCGGACGGCGGCTCGGGTGGTCCAGCGGATGTCGATGCCGTCGATTCGGCCTCGGAGCCCGCGGACGGAGCGGCGGTGTCGTCGTTGATCTCTTCAGGTGCCATTTCGTCCCCCCTAGTAGCCACAACAAGGTGAGCCGCAACAAGAGCGCTCCAAACACTCTACGCGGCTCGCAACCGCCAGGTTCCATCGACTTCACTTCAGCGGCGCCTACCGGCCGTGACTGGTACGCTTGCTACATGCCTGTGTTCGAACGGGGCGACGTCCGAATCCAGTGGTGGGAAGCCGGTTCCGGCTACCCCGTCCTTCTGTTCGCGCCCGGCGGCATGCGGTCCGCCGCCGACATCTGGGGAACGAGCCCGTTCGATCCGCGCGACGCGCTCTCGGAGTCGTTTCGGGTCATCTCGATGGACCAGCGCAACGCTGGCGGATCGACGGCTCCGGTGACCGTGGCGGATGGCTGGCACTCGTACGCGGACGATCACCTGGCGCTGCTCGATCACCTCGGCATCGAGCACTGCCACGTGATGGGGGGCTGTATCGGCTCCTCGTACTGCCTGGGCGTACTCCGGGCCGACGCCTCCCGGGTCAGCGCCGCGGTGCTTCAGAATCCGATCGGCCACCACGAGAACCAGGATCTGTTCTACGCCATGTTCGACACCTGGGCCGAAGCGCTCCTCGAGCAGCGCGACGACGTGAACGCGGCGGACCTTCCCCCGTTCCGGGAGCGCATGTACGGCGGGGACTTCACGTTCAACGTCGACCGCGACTTCGTCGCCGGCATCCAAACGCCGCTTCTGATCCTCGCCGGAGACGACGCGTACCATCCCCGGCCGATCGCCGAGGAGATCGCCACGCTGGCGCCGAGAAGCGAGTTGATCCTCGAGTGGAAGAGCGAAGAGGCGGCGGCGGCGGCAGCCGCGAGCGTCAGGGACTTCCTCCAACGACACACGCCCCAGAAGACCGGGTGACGTCATGATCGGAGCAACTCTCTTCGGCCTGTTTCTTGCCCTGGGCGCTCCGCCGCAGCCTGCAGCCGGTTCCGAAGGCGTGCAGGACCCGCCGGTCGGCCGCGGCGTCGGCGACCTGACCGATGTGGTCGAGGTCACCGTGGTCAACGTGGACATCGTCGCCACCGGCCGCAACGGGCGGCCGGCCCGGGACCTGACGCGCCAGAACTTCCGCGTCTTCGACAACGACGAACCGGTCGACATCGAGTACTTCGGCCACGCCGGCGGCAGCGGCGATCCCGCTGGCTCGGGTCTGCTCCGCGAACCCCTGTCGATCGCCTTCTTCTTCGACAACACGCACCTCTCCGTCGCCAGCCGCTCGGCGGTCCTCGAGCAGATCAAGGACTTCGCCCGCGGCCAGCTTGAAGCGGGCGACGAGAACGCCCCGGTCCACGCCATGGTCGTCGCCTTCGACGGCGAGCTGCGGATGCTCATGGACCTGACGGCCGACTACTTCGCACTGGCCCAGGGGCTGAACCGGGCCGAAGCCGCCCACCAGGTCTACACGGAGGCCAGCAACCTGAAGCGGCGATCCCAGGAGAGCTTCCTCCAGTTGATGGAACAACTGAACTCCGACGCCCGCCGCTCCGCCGGCGGCATCGGCGCCCTGCGGACCACGCTCGCCGAGATGCTCGCGTACGCCCGGGTCCTGCACGAGGACAGCGCCCGCACCGCCGAGGCGATCGAGGAAGTGGTCGAAGGCCTCGCCCTCGTCCCCGGCCGCAAGGCCTTCTTCCTGATCAGCGACGGCTTCCCCTCCCGGCCTTTCGACCGCCTCCTGCAGCACGTCCAGAAGCGGGTCGCAGGCAGACGTGAGCAAACCGGCGTCGAACTGATGCAAACCCGCATCATCGACGCCCCGGAAGGCTTCGACGCGCCGAACAACCTGTACACAAGGAACTCGAACATCCAGGGCACCGCGGCGCTGACGACCACCTCCTTCCAGCAGCGTCTGTCCAACTTCGACCTCAGCTCGCGCTTCTCCGAGATCGCCGCTCGAGCCAACTCGTACCGCGTCTCGTTCTACGCCTTCAAACCTCCCGAAACCGAGGTCGCGGCGGCAACGCTCTCTGAGCGCGTGGCCGACCAGCAGAAGCTGACCTACCTGTCCGACCTGCGAGGCGTCCTGCATCAACTAGCCGACGACACCGGCGGCCGGTCCTGGGTGTCGGGCCGCAACGTCGACGCCTTCTTCGACCAGGTGGCCGCAGACCTGGGCTCGTACTACTCGCTCGGATACGTGCTGGACCAGTTCGTCGAGGGATCGGTTCACCAGATCCGCGTCAAGCCGAGACCGCGACACCTGCGTCTGAGGCACCGGACGAGCTACGTCGCCCGCTCGCTCCGCGAGCGGATCGCCGAGCGGACGGTGGGGGCCCTTCTGCTCGGCTGGACGGAGAACCCGCACGCTCTCCACATCGACAGCATCGAATGGGATACGGGCGGCGGCGGCTACTACGACGTCGACTTCACCGTGTCGGTACCCCTGGGCAACCTGGCGATGATCGAGCAGGGCGGCAACCGCACCGACCAGGTGCGCGTCGTCGCCGCGGTGCTGACCGAGGACGGGGAGCAACTGGCCCCCAGCCACATCGTCCTGCCCCTTACCATTCCCGCCCAGGACTGGGCGCAGGCGAAGGACCAGTTCTTCGCCGTGAGTTTCGAGTACGCGATCCCCCGCGGCCATCACCGCGTTGCCATCGGCCTCTGGGACGAGAACGGCGGCAACGGCTCCTACATACGGAGAGAGTTCAATGTCCGCTGACAGCTTGACCTCCGAAGCCGCCCCCCTCGGCCGGATCGAGTTGGAGGCCGGCTTCGAACACGTCCTCGACTCACCCCTTGACGGCGGCACCATCGACATGATCGTCCGGCGCCCCGGAGTAAACCACCGCGAAGTGATCGAGGAAGGCCGGCTCACCTTCGAGGCCGGCCTGGAAGGCGACACCTGGGACCGCCGCAAGGGCTACGTCACCGACGACGGCTCCCCGGATCCGGATGCGCAACTGACGCTGACGAACTCCCGCTTCGCCAACCTCATCGCGGGTAGCCGCGACCGTTGGCCGCTGGCTGGAGACCAGCTCTACGTCGACCTCGACCTCGGCGCCGAGAATCTGCCGCCCGGCAGCAAACTCCGCCTTGGCGAAGCGGTGATCGAGATCACGGCGCTTCCCCACACCGGGTGCAAGAAGTACGCGCAGCGCTTCGGCGCGGAGGCACTCAAGTTCACCGCCCAACCGGAAGGGAGGCGGCGCAATCTCCGCGGTATCTACGCGCGGGTCGTCGTGCCGGGAATCGTTCGGGTGGGCGACATCGCCCGCAAGATCCGCTGATCTCCATGGCGATTACCAAGGGCATTCGGCAGCTTGTCGCGGAGGCCGATGCAGCGATCGAGACCGTGACGGTTGACGAAGCCCGGGAACGTCAGGCTCAGGGAGCCGTGATCGTCGACCTGCGGGACATCCGCGAGCGGGCACGCGAAGGCTTCATCCCTGGTTCCTTCCACGCTCCGCGGGGAATGATCGAGTTCTGGGTCGATCCCGAGAGCCCCTATTTCAAGGACATCTTCGGGAGCGGCCCGGAGTTCATCTTCCACTGCGCGAGTGGCTGGCGCTCGGCGCTGGCGACGAAGGCCGTCCAGGACATGGGGCTTGAGCCGGTCTGCCACATCGGGGGCGGCTTCACGGCATGGAAGAAGGCGGAGGCCCCCGTGTTGAAGACCGGGGACGGCCGGGAACCAAGAGCTTGACAGCACGGTACTGATTCCTTACCCTCTGCGCCCGTTCCAAGCCGAACCGCAAGATGCTCGTCCTCCTTACCTCCGCCTCGACCGCTCCCTTCGCGAAGGGTCACTGCCACGGCGCGAAGCGTCCGGGACAAGATCCTGGGTGACCTGGTAGATCGAGAACGCATCTTCTCCTAGAGGCCGGCCATCCAGAGGGATGAGCCGGCTTTTTCTTTCTGTACCTTTCCCTGCCAACCGAGGAGAACCCGCGATGGAACTAGCGACCGTGACCGCTCAGTCAGAGTGTCCCGAGTGTTTCGACGAGATCCACCTGACGGCCGTCATGCAGAACGAGATCGTCCAGTGCTCCGGCTGCGGCGTAGACCTCGAGGTCATGGAACTCGAGCCCCTGACCCTCGAACTGGCACCGGAAGAGGAAGAGGACTGGGGCGAGTAGCCGGCAGACGATGCGTATCGGAGTCCTCTACAGCCGGGTTCGGCCCGAAGAGAAGCTCCTGTTCCGGGAGCTGGAACGGCGGCGTGCCGAGGTCGAGTTGATCGACGACCGAAAGGTGGTCCTTTCGTTCGGCGGCCCAAGCGCGCTGGAACCGGCCCTTGACTTCGATGTCGTCTTCGACCGTTCGATCAGCCACAGCCGCGCCCTGGTCCACCTGAAGGTGCTGGCCGACCGCGGGATACCGACCGTGAACCGGATCGACGTCGCCCTGAACTGCGGTGACAAGGTGCGGACCTCGAGCCTGCTGCAGGCCGCGGGCGTGCCTACGCCGGACACACGGGTCGCCTCGACGCCGCAGGCTGCGCTTTCGGCCATCGAGGAACTCGGCTACCCCGTCGTGCTCAAGCCGGCCGTCGGCTCGTGGGGACGGCTGATCGCCCGCATCAACGATCGCGACGCGGCCGAGGCGGTGCTCGAGCACAAGAGCACCCTCGGCTCTTACCAGCACTCGATCTTCTATCTGCAGCGGTACGTCGACAAGCCGGAACGCGACATCCGCGCGTTCGTCGCCGGCGGCGAAACGATCTGCGCCATCTACCGTCAGGCGCCTCACTGGATCACGAACACGGCACGCGGCGCCAGGACCACGAACTGTCCGGTGACGCCCGACCTGGAAATCCTGTGCAGGCAGGCCGCGGATGCGGTCGGCGGCGGACTGGTGGCCGTCGACCTGGTCGAGGACAGGCATCGCGGGCTGCTCGTGCTGGAGGTCAACCACACGATGGAGTTCCGCAACTCGATCGAACCGACCGGCGTCGACATCCCCGCGCGGATGATCGACTTCGTCGAGCAGGTGGGCGCCGAAGGCCAGGACCGTCAGGAGGGAACATGACCGTGCGTGCCAGCATCGTCGGCGGATCCGGCTACGCCGGCGGCGAGTTGCTGCGTCTGTTGCTCGGTCATCCCGGGTTCGAGGTCGCCCAGATCACTTCCCGCCGACTGGCCGGTTCCTTCGTCCACTTCACCCACCCGAATCTGCGGGGCAGCACGGATCTTCGCTACTGCATCCTCGATGAACTGGAGCGATGCGACCTGCTCTTCCTCTGCCTGCCGCACGGCAGCGCGGCCCAAGACGTCGACCTCTACTCCCGGCTGTCCCCACGGATCGTCGACCTGTCGGCCGACTTTCGGCTCCGCTCGTCCCGCGTCTACGCGGACTGGTACGGCGCCGAACACCCCGCGCCCGAGTGGCTCGATCGCTTCGTCTACGGCCTGCCGGAACTCGATCGAGAGGCGGTCGCCGGCGCGGCGAACATCAGCGGCGTCGGCTGCAACGCGACCGCCACCCTGCTCGGCCTGTTGCCGCTACTCGAACCTGAACCTCTCGAGCGGAATCTCGTCGACTGGAGCCGTGGGGTCGTCACCGAACTGAAGGTCGGCAGCAGCGAGGCCGGCGCGTCGTCGTCGAGCGCCTCCCACCACCCCGAGCGGTCCGGAGTGGTGCGCAGTTTCCGCCCCACGGGCCACCGCCATACCGCGGAGGTCGAACAGGCGCTGGCGATGCGCGGTGTTACGGCCGCCGGCTGCGTCCACCTGTCGGTGACCTCGGTCGAGATGGTGCGCGGCGTTCTCGCCACGAGCCACGTGTTCCTGAACCAGCCCGAGACCGGCAGCCCCGTGGATCGCGACCTGTTCCGCGTCTACCGGTCCTTCTGCCGGCGACAGCCGTTCGTTCGCCTGGTCAAGGACCGGCGCGGCATCCACCGCTACCCCGAACCGAAGATCCTGGCCGGCAGCAACCACGCCGAGGTCGGTTTCGATCTCGATCCCCGCACCGGACGCCTGGTCGTCATCTGCGCCATCGACAACCTGATGAAGGGAGCCGCCGGCAACGCGGTCCAGTGCGCGAACCTGATGTGCGGATTCCCCGAAGTCGAAGGGCTGTCCTTCCCCGGCCTTCACCCGGTGTAACGGCCCATGCCCGCATTGCGCACGACTGACCCTGCCGCCGACCTTCGCAAGACCGGCGAGGAGCCGCTCGTGGTCAAGGCCGGAGGCGGCAGGTCGCTCGACCTGGAAGCGATCGCCGGCGACATCGCCGAGCTGTCGGCTTCCGGCCTGCGGATCGTTCTCGTTCACGGTGGCGCGGAGACGACGAACGAGGTCGCCGAGCAGTTGGGGCATCCGCCCCGGTTCGTGACCAGTGAGAGCGGCTACAGCAGCCGGCGCACGGACCGGCGCACGCTCGAGATCTTCGAGATGGTCTACTGCGGGCTGCTGAACAAGCGGTGGGTGGAGTCGTTGCAGCGACGCGGCATTCCCGCGGTCGGGCTCTCCGGCCTCGACGGACGCCTGTTCGAGGGCCGGCGCAAGGACAAGCTGCGTATCCGGGTCGGCGCTCGCCGCCTGGTGCTACGGGATGACTGGACGGGCACGGTCGACCAGGTCAACGCGGACCTGCTCCGCCTGCTGCTCGAGGCCGGCTACCTGCCCGTGCTGACGCCGCCGGGCTCGTCCTACGACGGCGAGGCGGTCAACGTCGACGGCGACCGCGCGGCCGCCGCGGTGGCCTCGGCGCTGGGCGCGAAGACGTTGGTCTACCTTTCCGGAGCCCCGGGCCTGCTCGCCGACTTCCCCGACGAGGCGTCCCTGATCGTCCGCCACGACGTCGCCCACACCGATCTGGCCGGGCCGGAAGCCCACGCCGGACTTGAATCGCTGATGGCGGCCGCCCAGGACCGGATGAAGAAGAAGGTACTGGGCGCTGCCGAGGCGCTGCGCGGAGGATTGGAGCGGGTGATCCTCGCCGACGGCCGCATCGAACGTCCGGTCCGAGCGGCCTTGGGTGGCGCCGGTACTCACGTCGTGGTCCGCGGCACCGGTCCAGGGGAGGATGCGCCATGAAGTCCGTTGTCCCGCAAAACGTCGCGGAGGTCGAGAACCGCCGGCTCGGCACCTGGGCGCCGCGAAAACCGACTCCACCCATCGTCCGTGGCGAGGGCTGCGAACTGATCACCGAGGGCGGCGACCGCTATCTCGACCTGACCGCCGGCTACGGCGTCTGCTGCCTCGGCTACAACCATCCGGCGCTGGTCGAAGCGCTCACCGCCCAGGCGGAGCGGCTCACCTACTGCCCGATGAACATCTCCAGCCAGAACCGGGCCGAGTACCTCGAGGCGCTGGCCGGCGTCCTGCCTGAACCTCTCGACCGGGTCTTCCTGTGCAACAGCGGCACCGAGGCGGTGGAGGGCTCCCTCAAGTTCGCCGCCCTGGTCACCGGGCGGAGCCGCACGGTCGCTCTGCGCGACAGCTTCCACGGCCGCACCCTGGGCGCGCAGGCGACGATGTGGAACCCGGCCGCCCGCAGGCTCTACAGCGGTCTGCTGCACGAGAACGTGTTCGTCCGACCGGACCCCGAGGCCATCGACGAGGCGGTCGACGACGACACCGCGGCGCTCATCCTCGAACCGGTCCAGGGCGAGGGCGGAGTCAACGTGCTGGGCGACGAGGTGCTGCTCGCGGCGCGCCGGGCCTGCGACCGGCACGGAGCACTGCTCATCGTGGACGAAGTGCAGACCGGCTTCGGGCGCTGCGGGGCCTGGTTCGCGCACCGCACGACGCCCGGACTCGACGCCGATCTGATGCCGCTCGCCAAGGCGATCGGCGGCGGCTTCCCGCTGGGAGCGATCGCATACGGTGAGCGGGTCGCGGCCGCTCTCCGCCCCGGCTGCCACGGCTCGACCTACAGTGGCAACCCGCTCGCCTGCGCCGCCGGCCTGGCGGTCATCGACACGCTACAGGCACTCAACCTTCCGGAGCGAGCGGCCAGCGTCGGCGCACTCTTCCTGACCTCACTGCGTGAGCGTCTGGCCTCCAACCCGCTGGTGCGGGAGGTGCGCGGTCGGGGTCTCATGCTGGGTGTCGTTCTGCGCCGGCGGGCCGGACGCCATCTCGCCCGTCTGACCTCGGAACACCGGATCCTGGCGCTGCCGGCCGGGCCGAACGTGATCCGCCTGCTGCCGCCGCTGATCGTGAGCGCGGCCGAGCTGGACCGCGCCGCCGACGCGCTGGACGCGGTGCTCGGCGAGGAATGACGATGGACGAGGCCATCCCCTGCCGTCGCGACCCGGCTCGCGACCGGACCGAGATCGAGCTCGTGCGAGGCCTCGTCTCCGTGCCGTCGCTCTCCCGGCACGAGGCCGCCGCGAGCGGCTGGCTGGCTGGCGAAATGGAGGCTCGCGGTCTGGAGCGCTGCGAGGTGGACGGCGCTCTGAACGCGGTCGGCGAACTCGGAGAGCCCGGAGCGTCCCGACTGGTCGTCCTGCTCGGGCACATCGACACCGTACCCGGGAACATTCCGGTCCGGATCGAGGACGACGGATCGCCCCACGGCATCCTTCACGGCCGCGGTTCGGTCGACGCGAAGGGACCGCTCGCGTCCTTTGTCGCGGCGGCGGCGCGCCTGGGCGGCGACTGGGCCCGCGCGCACGACCTCCGTTTGATCGTCGCGGGGGCGACGGAGGAGGAGGCGGCCAGTTCCCGGGGAGCACACCACCTCCTCGAACGGCTCAACGGCCGCGACGAGCCGACCCCCGACTTCTGCATCATCGGCGAACCCAGCCACTGGCACCGGGTGACGCTCGGCTACAAGGGTCGCCTGTTGATCGACCTCCTGGCCCGCCGCCCCGCCAGTCACACGGCCGGCCCGGAAGCCGGCGTCGGCATCACCGCATTCGACCTCTGGCGACAACTGGAGGCCATGGCCGAACGAAGCGGCGGCAGGTCCTCCTTCGAACGCGTGCTGCCCAGCCTGCGCTCGATCAACACGACGAGCGACGGCCTCTATGACACGGTCCGCGCCGACTACGGACTCAGGCTGCCCGTCGAGTTCGATGTCGGCGCCCTGGTGGACGAACTGACGGACTGGTTCCGCGACGCCGCGGCGGACATCCACGGACCGCTGTTCTCGGACCTCGATCCGGAGCACGCCACCGGCACGATCCGCTGCGAGCAGGGCGACGCCAGCCTGGAACTCAGCCTGCGCGGGTACGAAGTCGGCGTCCGCGCCGACCGCCACTCCCCGCTCGTGCGGGCCTTTCTCAGCGCCATCCGAACAGTCGGCGGCCCGGAGACGGCGCCGAAGTTCGTCGTGAAGACGGGCACCTGCGACATGAACATCGTCTGGCCCGTGTGGCGATGTCCCATCGTCGCCTACGGCCCGGGAGACAGTACACTCGACCACACCCCGAACGAGCACCTGGAACTGGACGAGTACCTGCTGGCGGTCGATACCGTGGAACTTGCGCTGAGGAACCTGGCCGCCGCGCCCGTTGGCGCCGCCTCCTGACCTGGTGGCCTCTCGCCCACCACGGGTCGACCGCATCGCCTTCGGTGTCAGCGCCGGACTGATCGCCCTCGTCTGCATTCCGCTCGCACTGTCGCCCCAGACCGGCGGTGCCCTGGTCGTCCGCGCCTACGAGTCCCTCACCGAGCGCTTCGGTCTCCTCTACCAGTGGGCAACGCTGCTGGTCACGGTGTTCCTGCTCTGGCTGGCCTTCAGCCGCCACGGTGCGCGACGGCTCGGGGACGAGGACAGCCGGCCGGACTTCAACATCTTCAGTTGGATGGCCATGCTGTTCTGCGCCGGCATCGGCGCCGGACTCCTCTACTGGTCGACGATCGAGTGGGTCACCTACCTCGATGCGCCGCCCTTCGGCCTGGCTCCCAACTCGACCGAAGCGGTCGAGTGGGCGGCAACCTACGGCATCTTCCACTGGGGCGTCTCGGCCTGGGCGCTCTACTGCTTCCCGGCGGTCGCGATCGCAATTCCCTACTACCGCCAGCACGCCCCGGCGCTGCGCCTGAGCACGGGCCTGCACGCGCTGATCGGCCGCGACGGATACGACCGCCCGCCGGCCCGCATCGTCGACGTCCTGTTCATCCTGGCGCTGGTCGGCGGCACCGGGACGTCCCTCGGCCTCGGCACTCCGATGGTCGCCGCCTGCATCAGCGAGGTGTTCGGCATCGAGCAGAGCTTCGGGCTGCAGGTGGGAATCCTGTTCGTCTGCGTCAGCCTGTTCGCGGTGAGCGTCTACCTGGGACTCGAGCGCGGCATCAAACCCCTTTCCGACGGTTCCGTCATCGCGGCGATCGTCCTGCTGGCCTTCGTGCTGATGGTCGGCCCGACGAACTTCCTGCTCCGCACGGGCACGAACTCGATCGGCCTGATGCTCGAGAACTTCATCCGGCTCAACACCTGGACCGACCCGGTGGCGAGAACGGGCTTCATCGAAGACATGACGGTCTTCTACTGGGCGTGGTGGATCGCCTACGGCCCCTTCATGGGCCTGTTCGTGACCCGCATCTCGCGCGGCCGGACGGTGCGGCAGCTGATCTTCGGGATGCTCATCCTGGGCACCCTCGGCTGCGCCGTCTTCTACGGCATCTTCGGCAACTACAGCATGCACCTGGACCTGTCGGGGGCCCTGCCGGTACGCGAGATCGCCGCGGCGTCGGGCAACGAGAACGCGATCGCCCAGACGATCGGCTTCCTCCCGCTCGGCACCGCGGTGCTCGCGATCTTCGCGCTCGTGGCCATCGTCTTCATCGCCACGACCTACGACTCCGCGTCCTACTGCCTGGCCGCCTCGGCGACCCGCAACCTGACCGAAGGCACCCATCCCGCTCGCTGGCATCGCCTGTTCTGGGCCGTCGCCGTCGGCGTGCTGCCGATCACGCTGATGTTCATCGGCCAGGAAGGGGGAAACGACCAACTGCGCGTGATCCAGTCCGCGACCCTGGTCGTCTCCCTGCCGCTCCTGGTCGTGGGCGTGCTGATGGCGATCTCGCTGATGCGATCGCTGCGGCTGGACGACGAGTCCGCACACGACCCCTGACGCCGGGCGGATCGTTCCCGGACCCGGTCAGCGGTCGCCGCCGGCCTCCATCGCCGACCTGAGTTCACCGATGGCGCTCTCCATCGCGTCGAGCGCGCTCTCCCAATCCCCCCAGTGGAACGCGTGTCCAGCCTCAATCGCTTCGTCCCAATGGGCGTTGATCGCATACAGCGCGTCGGCCGCCTCGTGGCGCTTCGAGGGGTCCCTGAGCCGCAGGATGGCACGGCTGACCTCGCTCCGCTGCCGCCCCAGACTCCGCAACCGCGCCAGGTTGCGGCCGCCCCGCGCCAGCGCCTCCTGGCCCTCTTCGCCGGGGAAACCGACCACCTCGTGGTCGGCGTCCGGGCCGTGACATCGATTGCAGCGCGCCTGCAGACCGCCCTCGACGCCCAACGACTGGGCCGCCACGCTGCCGTGACAGGTCCTGCAGGTCGGAGCCGCGTGGATCCTGCGTTCGAGGAGCGCGAAGTGGGCGCTCTGCTGCAGCGCCCGGTACTCGGCATCGTGGCAGCGGCCGCAGGTCTGGGGAAGATTCCAATGGTTCGTGGGGCTGTCTCGGTGGGCGCTGTTCAGTACCCCCTTGTGCGCGCGCAACTTGACGAACGTCGACGTGTTACCGCCATGGCAGTTGGCACAGGAAACGCCGGCAGCAGCATGGGCCGAGTTCCGCCACTGACGCAGGTGGAATTCCTCCGTCTCCTCGAGTTCCTGCGCCGCGTGGCATTCCACGCAGGGATCCTGCGCCCAGAGCCCGCACGCGCATGCGGCCATCGCGAGCAGCAGAAGCGCGGAGCGAACCGGACCCATGCCCGTCAGCCTACCAACGCGGGGCGTCGGAGCTTTCGGAACGGCCTTCAATCCCACCGGAACTCGGGCTGCAGCAACACCTCGCGCTCCCCGACCATGGGGATGCCGGGCAGTTCCAGCCGGTAGTAGTCCAGCGGAATCCCGCCGTACCAGTACGTGTGGCGTGCGATACGACGCGGGCGCTCGAGGACGACGCGGGTCGCTTCGCCCCCGTTCGCCTCGACGGGGACGAGGTCCACCGTCAGACCGGCCAGGGGTACGGGCGACCCGATCAGCATCTCGCCGTCCGTCCCCGGCCGAAAGCGGATACCGCCCTCTCCATGCGGCCAGACGCCGGCACCGATCAGCCGCACGCGAAGATCGCCGTGCTGGATGTCCGCCGGCGCCGAACTCAGATGGATCTGGGACGTCTCGAGCGGCAGGAGCCGCTTCGCGGCCGGTGAGACGTAGCGCAGCTGGCGCGAACCGGTATCGGGATCGATCACGACGGGGAAGGAAGCCGCCGAGCGCCACTGGGGCGCCACGAAGAGGGCAGCGACCAGGGACCAGGCAAGGAGCCAGCGCCGCGTCGGCGGCCGTTCGACGAGGAACCAGCACACCGGATAGAGCGGCAGAAACCACCGGTTCGCGATCGCGCCGGCGCCCCCGTAGAAGTTGTGCGGGCTCTTGACGAGGAACGCGGCGAGGCCGAGGGCGATGGCCACGAGCAGCCACCGCCGCCTCGAGTCCGGCCGGAGACAGAGGCAGGCGAGAACCAGGGGAAGGAAGTAGGGCACGATGCCGACGCTCCTCCCGAGGAAGGCGTAGACCACGTTGTGTCCGAGCAAGGCGGCGTCGAAGGAGGGCAACAGGAAGTCCTCCCGAACCCACGAGGCGTCGCCACGCGCGGCCAGCAACTCCGCCCAGCCTTCCCGGTCGAAGTCGATGTCGGGATAGCCGGTCGCGCTGCTGAACCCCTGCCGTTCACCGACGTACGGGCTCCAGGCGCCGCCGCTGGCCAGATGGAACCAGGCCGAGCCTGCGAGCAGGACAATGGCCGAGCCGAGGACGATGGCAGCCGACCTTCGCCCCCAGGACCGACGCAGCGTCGGCGCGGCCGCCAGAAGCACCGCCGCCAGGACGGCCAGGTAGAACGGTCGCCCGGCCCCGGCCACCGCCAGCAGGGCGCCCCCTGCCGCCAGCCGCCCGGGCGGCGGTCTCACGCCTTCGAACCACGGGTCGAGGCAACAGAGCCCCATCGCCGTAACGACGAGGTAGAACAGGTCGGCATGGACCCAGAACACGTGGCCGAACGTGACCGAGAAGAAGAGCAGGAACGCGGCCACCAGCGGTCCGTCGGCACCAACACGCTCGAACAGCAGGCACTCGAGCAGGAGGGCGGCGAAGATGAGCAGCAGCAGGTTCGCCACGATCGGCCCCCGCTCCGGCGCGAAGCGCACGAAGGGCGCGAGGTAGACCGAGTAGAAGGCGGGCTTCGCGTACACCAGGGTGGCGCCGCGGTCGGTGCTCTGGAGGATCAGGGGGTCCGGGACCTTGCCCGTGGTGTCCAGATAGCGCCGGTAGTCCGAGGCCTCGTACCGGCGATCGAAGTCGAACGCCAGGCTCTGGGCCTGCATCGAGTAGACGCCCTCGTCGCCCACCGTGTACGGCCAGTCCCGCGGGTCGAAGACGGCCACGGCAGTCGTAAGGACCAGGACCAGCGTCCATAGCACGGCCCGTTGCCAGGTCAGCCGCCGGCATGCCGGCCAGCCCCACCGGCGTTTCCCCGGAACGCTCATACTCTCCGGAGGACGGTAGCAGCCGCTTGCGAGAAGCCCCCGAACGCGTGTTTCAGCTACCGGGGAATCGGACAAGATGCGCCGTTGTTCGGTCCAAACGACCTCAAACTGTCCCCGAAGGGCCTCCCTGATGTAGTCTTCGCGGACGGTCGACGCGAACTGGAACCCATAGGAGTGTCTCGTGAAGAAACCTCGAACCGGTCTTTCCACGCTGTTGCCCCTCGTCGCCATCATGCTCTCGCTTTGCCTGGGCGCTCCGCTCCTGGCGCAAGAAGGCGATTCGCAGGACGAAGGCGAAGCGGCTGAAGAAACACCTGAATTCGGCGAAGCGATCGTCGTCGTCGGTACCCGGACGGAAGGACGGACTGTCACCGCATCCCCTGTGCCGGTCGACGTGATTCCCGAGACCGAGCTCGTCAGCCAGGGAACCAACGACCTGACGGACCGGATCCGCACCGTCGTCCCGTCCTACAACGTCGGCACCCAGCCGATCAGTGACGCGGCCACGCTGGTCCGACCCGCCAACCTCCGCGGTCTGGCGCCGGACCACACCCTGATCCTCGTCAACGGCAAGCGCCGTCACCGCGCCGCCGTCATCGCCTGGCTGGGTAACGGCATTTCGGACGGTTCCCAGGGGCCGGACATCTCCGTCATCCCCGCCATCGCGCTGCGCCAGGTCGAAGTCCTGCGTGACGGCGCCTCGGCGCAGTACGGCTCCGACGCGATCGCCGGCGTCATCAACTTCCAGCTCAAGGACGCGAGTTCGGGCGGAAGCGTCGAGATCCGCTCGGGTCAGTTCCAGGATGCGAACCCGGGCTCCAGCTCCGGCTTCGGCGGCCAGTACACGTTCGCCGGCGACAAGGGCATGTCCTACGCTGTGGCCGCGAACTTCGGCATGCCGATGGGCGAAAACGGCTTCTTCAACCTGAGCATGGAGTACGGCGCTGCCGACCCGACGAGCCGCAGCGTCCAGCGGAACGACGCGATCGCGATCATCAACACCGGCAACTCGATGATCCGCAACCCGGCGCAGGTCTGGGGCTCGCCGCTGGTCGAGGACGACATCAAGCTGTTCGCCAACTTCGGCTCGCTGTTCGACAACGGCACCCAGTTCTACGGCCACGCAAACTACGCCAGCCGGACGACGACCGGCGGCTTCTACTTCCGCAACCCGCACACGCGGACCGGCGTCTTCACCTACTCGGATCCGGCGAGGCGCGGCAAGTTCCTGCTCGTTGGTGACCGGGAATGGGCCCGCACCGGCGTCGAGGGCGCAGGCGGCTGTCCTGCCGTTCCCGTCGTCGACCACGTGCCCGACCCCGGTGCGCTGGCGGCGGTCGAGGCCGACCCGAACTGCTTCGCGCTCTACTCGCGCTTCCCCGGCGGCTTCACGCCCCAGTTCGGCGGCGACCTGATCGACTCCTCGATCGTCGCCGGCCTCCGCGGCTACCTGGACAGCGGGATGACCTGGGACCTCAGCGTCAACGTCGGCAACAGCGAGGTCGACCAGTTCATCTACAACACGGTGAACGCCTCGCTCGGCTACGACACCCCGACGTCCTTCATGCCCGGCATCTACGAGCAGACCGACACGAACGTCAACTTCGACATCACCTATCCGGTCCGGGACAACGTGAGCCTCGCGGCTGGTGTCGAGTGGCGGAACGAGCAGTTCCGGATCGGCGCCGGTGACCCGGCCTCCTGGGAAATCGGCCCCTACGCCGCCCAGGGCTTCAGCTCCGGTTCGAACGGCTTCAACGGCTACCGCGCCGATGTCACTGCCGGCACCTGGGACCGGGCCAACGTCGCGATTTACGGCGATGTCGAGATCGACGCGCCGGACGACAGGGGGACCTTCACCGCCGCACTGCGGGTCGAGGACTTCGACGGCTTCGGCAATACGATCAACGCCAAGGTGTCCGGCCGCCGGCAGGTGTCCGACGTCGTGTCGCTTCGCGCCGCCGCCAGCACCGGCTTCCGCGCGCCGACGCCCGGTCAGCAGAACGCGTTCAACGTGACCACGGCGTTCGATCCGGAGACCGGCGGACTGTCCAACAGCGGCACCGTGCCCTCCAACTCCGCGCCCGCGGCTCTGCGGGGCGGTGAGGATCTCCAGCCCGAGGACGCGGTCAACTTCTCGGCCGGCCTGGTCGTCGACAAGGGCGAGTTCACCCTGACGGCCGACATCTTCCATATCGACGTGGACGACCGGATCGCCCTGTCCGAGACGTTCCGCCAGTGCAACATCCTCGCCACTCCGGAACCGGGCTGCGTGACGGACGAGGAGATCGAGCAGTTGCTCTCCGGCGGTTTCGTCGAGGCACGCAACCTGAAGAACTTCAGGTTCTTCGTCAACGACTTCGCCACCCAGACCCAGGGTCTCGACGTCGTCGGCACGTGGACGCCGCCGGAGCTTGGTGGCGACACGAGCTTCAACCTCGTGTTCAACTACACGAAGACGGAGGTCACGGACCACAACCCCGACACGGTCGGCCCCTTTCGTATCGCCACGATCGAGCAGGGCCTGCCGGAGTTCCGCTGGACCCTGGGGATGAACCACAGCGCCGAGCGCTGGAACCTGATGACCCGCGTGAACTACTACGACGGCTGGTGGGACAGCGAGGACGCGCAGAACCTCCTCGGCCGGAACAACGCGCCGATGTACGGGGACTACAGCGGAGAGTTCCTGCTCGACGTCGAACTCGGCATTCCGCTGCCGAACGACACGTCGATCGCGATCGGCGTGCAGAACCTGTTGAACACCTATCCGGAAGAGAACCCCGGCGGCGCCGACGGAGTCGGCAACCAGTACGGCCAGTTCTCACCGTTCGGCTTCAACGGGGCCTACTACTACGTCCGCTTCAACTACGCCTGGGGCACGAGCTTCTAGGGCGGTTCCAAGAAGGCCCAATCAGCCGCCCGTCGCGAAACGGCTCGCGGCGGGCGGTTGTTGGCTTTCCAGGCTCTGCAGCAACCAGTAGCGGCGGTACAGCTCGTTCGTCTCGTACAGCTCCTCGTGACTGCCGCCGGCAACCAGCCGGCCCTGATCGAGGACGTGAATTCGCCGGGCCCGGCGCGCGGTAGCAAGCCGATGGGCGATGACGATCGTCGTCCTGCCCTCCAGTAGCTGTTCGATCGCTCGCTGAACCGTAGCTTCCGAGTCCGGATCGAGAGCGCTGGTCGCTTCGTCCAGCAGCAGAATCTGCGGATCGCGCAGGAAGGCCCGAGCGATCGCGATTCGCTGACGCTGACCCGCCGAAAGGCGCACGCCACGCTCGCCGACGCCGGTGGCGAAGCCCTCGTCCAGCCGCTCGATGAACGAGACGGCACCGGCCGCCTGCGCGGCCGCTCGGACATCCGCATCGTCCGCACCAGGCCTGGCGAGACGGATGTTGTCGGCCACCGAGCCGGAAAACAGGAAGATGTCCTGGGGCACAAGGGCGATCCGGCGCCGCAGATCGCTGAGCGCCAGATCGGCGAGCGGCCGGCCGTCGAGCAGCAGCTCACCCTGCTGGGGTTCGTAGAACCGTAGCAGCAGGGCGAACAAGGTGCTCTTCCCGGAGCCGCTCGGCCCGACCAGCGCCGCCAGCTCACCCGGCGCAATGTCCATGGACACGTCCGCGATGGCGTGTTGTTCGGAACCTTCGTAGCGAAAGGCGACCGAACGGACACTGAGCGCCGAAGCGTCCTCTCTCAACCGCACGGGCGACGGCGACTCCACAATCGCCGAACCCTCGTCCAGCAGTTGAAAGACGCGCTCACTCGATCCCCGCAACCTGCGGTAGCCGGCGTAGAGGGAGCCCAACTGGCCCACCGACGTGGCAATCGCGAACGTGTAGAGCAGGAAGGAAGTCAACTGGCCGGGCGTCAGTGCCCCGCCCAGCATCAGGTTCCCCCCGTATCCGAGCACCAGGGCGAAGGCAGAAAAACCCAGGAAGGTCATCAGACCACTGAAGGCTCCGTAGAGCCGTACGTTCCGCAGCTGGACGGCGAGCAGATCAACCAACCGTTCCCGGTAGCGGCCCCGCGCCTGATCTTCCGCCGAGAACGCCTGCAGCGTCCGGACGCCGGCCAGAGCTTCCTCAGCCCAGGCCGACGTCTCGGCGACCGCGTCGCGCTCTTCGACCGCGACCCGTTCGAGCCTCCGGCCGATGACCATGGCGAACACCACGACCGGCGGTACGACCAACAGGGCCACGGCCGTCAATCGCGTGTGGAGCACGAGCAGGATGGCCAGCACGCCGACGAACCGCGCTACTGCCTGGAGCCCGGACGGAATCTGCTCCGTCAGGGCCGTCTGAACGACCGTCAGGTCCGAGTTCATGCGCGACAGCAACTCGCCGACCCGCCGCCGGTCGAAGAAGTCGATCGAAAGGCCGACCAAATGGCCGAACAGCCGCCGCCGCAGATCGCGCAACAGACGCGCACCCGCGGCCCCGAGAAGCCACGCCTGAAAGTAGCCCAGTACACCGAGCACCGCGAACAGCCCGATCAACAGGCCGACCAGCTCACTCAGGCTTTGTTCCGACCCCGACTCGAGCGCCGTGTCGACGAACTGCCCAGCCCGCATCGGCACCACCAGAAAGACACCGGTCCCGGCGAGA
Source organism: Acidobacteriota bacterium (assembly GCA_026707545.1). NCBI lineage: Bacteria > Pseudomonadati > Acidobacteriota > Acidobacteriota bacterium. Next base: position 1,872,857 of record JAPOWR010000001.1, read on the forward strand.
AGGAGGACGGTGCCCGCGAGCAGAGGCCGCAGATACGGCCGCGCCAGGCCGTACAGGCGGCGGAACGGAACCGGCGCGGAAGACTGCTCGTCCTCCGGGGTGCTTTCGTCCCTCACTTCGTTACGGCGAGCGTGATGACGAGTTCGGGCCTGTCAGGACCCGCCACGGCCGCGGCAAAGTCCTCAGCAGTCATCGACATCGGTACCTCGAGCGCGACCGAACCGTGCTCAATCTGTTCGGGGAGGGAGCGCCCGGCTCGGCCGGACGCGCTACCGGACGCTACGACGGCGCTCTCGTCAGACCGCCCGGCCTCGACCAGGTCGATCTCGACGTCGACCCGGCTGCTCGCCTGCACGGCATGGAGGGCCAACTCCACCTGGAGTTCCACCCGGCCGCGCCGCGCCTTCCGGGACACCTCGAGGCGCTCGATCGTCACGCCCTCGCAAACGTAGGGCGTGGTGTCCCTGGTTATCCAGGCGTAGCCGTCCGGAAGCGCCTCGACGGCCCCCAGCGGCAGCCGCAGCACCATCGGCGACGCCATGGCGATGCGCTCGATGTCGGCGGCGTCGGCGGCGCGCTCCGAGTCCGGCGTCACCTCGCCAGAAGCCGGCGCCTGGACCTGGGAGGGCACCGGCTCGACCTCGACCGGTTCCGGGGCTGCTACGGCTTCGACGGCCGGAGCGGGCCGGTGCGCCGTCTCGGCGCGAGCGGCCGGCGCCGGAGACGGCTCGGCAGGCCTTGAAGGCTCCCTCAAGGGCTCATCCATGGACACGTAGTGGCCCTCGAACACAACGCTTCCGTTGGGATCACCCTGATCGCCCGCCGTCGAGGAGCGCGCCACGCGGGCAACCCGGCCATCCGCTTCCGGAGTCAGGCGCTCACCCCAACGCAACACCTCTCCCTGGACCGTCGTGCGCTCGCCTCGCAGCAGCAGCGCACCTTGGTCCACCTTGCCGGACGACCTGGTCATGACACCCTGGTTCGAGACGCTGAACCGGCGCCACACGCCGGCTGCCGCGTCGAAGGAGGTGTAGGTGCGGCCCGACCGGTCATCAGCGAACTCCCAGGTCTCGGCGATCAAGCAACCGTCCTCCAGCTTCTCCACCCGACTCCGGCCAACCGTCTGGCCGTCCGAGACCAGCCGCCACTCACCGACCAGGAAGTCGAGCGCGCCATGGCTTCCTTCCACCCCACAGGCGCCGTCGCTCTGCGCCCCTGCCGGAAGACCGGCCAGGAATGCAAGAACGGCCGGCATCAGAAGGAGGGCCGCTCCGACCCGACTTGTCGACTGCTCCATTGCTTCGCTCCGTCAGGTGCCAAGAAACACGATCTTCACCACGAACAACACCGCCAGAACCGCCACCGCCGGACGGAGCTGGCCGAACCGGCCGGAGAGCAGCTTGATCGCCGCGTAAGTGATGAAGCCGGCCGCGATGCCGTGCGCGATCGAGAAACTGAAGGGGATGGTCACGGCCAGGACGACGGCCGGCACGTATTCGGTGGCGTCGGACCAGTCGATCTCCGCCATGTTGCGGATCATCACGCTCGCGACGAAGAGGAGGGCCGCCGCGGTGGCGAAGTCCGGAATCGTCGATGCCAGAGGCGAAAGGAACAGAGTCAGCAGAAACAGGACCGCGACCGTCACCGAGGTCAGGCCGGTGCGACCGCCCACCTTCACGCCGGCCGCGCTCTCGATGTAGCTCGTGACCGAGGAGGTGCCGAGCACCGCACCCAGCACCGAAGCACCGGAATCCACGATGACCGCCTGGCGGAGCCTGGGCAGATTCCCTTCGCTGTCCAGCAGGTTGCCCTGCTTCGACACGGCGATCAGGGTTCCGGACGTGTCGAATAGATCGGTGAACAGGAAGGCGAAGATGACGCCGAAGAAGGCCGCATCGAACGCGGCATCGATCCGCAACTGGCCGAGAGTCGGCGCGAGCGACGGAATGGCCGAGACCGCTCCCTCCCAGTTCGCCTCGCCGACCAGCAGGCCGATCGCCGTCACGGCGAGGATACCGATCAGCACGGCACCGGCTTTCTTCAGAGCGTCGAGCGCCGCGATCAGCACCAGCCCGACGATCGCGAGGACGACGCTCCAGGAAGTCACGTCGCCAAGACCGACCAGCGTGTCCTCGTTCGTGACGACGAGTCCGGCGTTCCTCATCGCGATGAGGGCCAGAAAGAAGCCGATGCCGGCCGCTGTCGCCATCTTCAGCGAGCGGGGAAAGGCATTGACGATCCAGGTCCGGATCGGAAGCACGGAGATGATCACAAAGCAGACGCCCGAGATGAACAGCGCGCCCAGTGCCACCTGCCACGGATGCCCCATTCCCAGCACGACTCCATAGGTGAAGAAGGCGTTGATCCCCATTCCCGGCGCCAGGGCAATCGGATAGTTCGCATACAGACCCATCGCTGCGCAGGCGATCGCCGCCGCCAGACAGGTGGCGACGAAGACGGCGCCGTGGTCCATTCCCGCCTCACTCAGGATCTGCGGGTTGACGACCGCGATGTAGCACATCGTCAGATAGGTCGTCACACCGGCGACGACCTCTCGCCTCGCGGTCGTCCGGTAGCGGTCGAGCTGAAAGAGGCGGTTCAACAATGGCGCGCCCGATTCCCCTGCGGGGGCCTAACCGTCAGCTACCGGCCTGACGACGAACAGAAGGTCGCCCTGGTTCACGACCTGGCCGTTCGCGGCGTTGACCCGCATCACCTCGTACCGGGCGTCGCGGTCGAACAACTCGCCGCCGGCGTCGATCGACGACAGGGACACCGGGCGGAACAGTTTCATCGCCTCGATCAGGCACAGGGTCTTGTCCGTGCCGAGAACGTCTCCCACCCTGATGAAGGGCGGATCATTGGGAGAAGCGGCCGCGTAGAAGAGGCCGCCCGACGGCGCCTGGACCTTCAATTCGTCGCTACCCTCGATCTCGATCTCAGCGCGGTCCATGGTCGCCGAAACGCCCGCGGAACGCTCCACTTCGCGAACCAGCTCACCGGCGTCCACGCGGGAGAGGAAGCCCGGGAGATACCGCGTGTCGTAGTCGCCCGCACGGAACTGCTCGTCGTCGAGCACGCGCCGAAGCAGCGGGAGATTCGTGCAGACACCCTCGATCGCGACCTGGTCGAGGTAGGAACGCATCCGGGCGATCGTGTCCGCGCGATCCTTGCCGTGGCAGACGACCTGCGCCACCAGGCTGTCGTAGTACGGCGAGACGACCGTTCCCGAGTTGATCGCGGACAGCACGTCGATGTCAGGCCGCGCCGGGAACTCGCAGCGGCTCACCGTCCCCGGCGAGGGCAGCAAATCGATCCCGTCCGGCGTGACAACGACACGTTCCGCGTTGATCCGGACCTCCATCGCGTAGCCATCCTCCGTCGCCGGCGGGTCCTTGATGCGCGCACCTCCGGCGATCTCGAACTGGGCCCTGACGATGTCCACGCCGCTTGTCGCCTCCGTCACCGGGTGCTCCACCTGGAGGCGCGTGTTCATCTCCATGAAGTAGAGCTTCTGCTCCTCGAGGTCGTAGATGAACTCCACGGTGCCCGCGCCCACATAGCCGATCTTGCGGGCAATCGACCTGGCCGAACGGAAGCTCTCCTCGCGCAGCACCTCCGGCAGAGCCGTCGATCCGGACTCCTCGATCAGCTTCTGGTTGTTGCGCTGCACGCTGCAGTCGCGCAGGCCCAGAACGTTCACAGAGCCGTGCTGGTCGCAAAGCACCTGCACCTCGACATGGCGGAGCGACACGACGCACTTCTCCAGATAACAGTCCGCGTTGCCGAAGCTGCTCTCCGCCTCGATCCGGATCTCGGCGAACGCCTCCCGGAAGTCCTCCGCCCGGTCGACCCGGCGGATGCCCTTGCCGCCGCCACCGTGAACCGCCTTGAGCATCACCGGGAAACCGATCGATTCGGCCACCTCGAGCGCCGTATCGGCATCGGTGAGGATGCCTTCGCTGCCCGGCACGACCGGCACACCGACCTGCACCGCGGTCTGGATCGCGTTCGATTTGTTGCCCATCCGCCGCATCGCTTCGCCGGTCGGGCCGATGAAGTTCAGGCCGTGGCTTCGGCACAGATCCGCGAACGAAGCGCTCTCGGACAGGAACCCGATTCCCGGATGCAGGGCGTCGGCTTCCTCCCGCTCGGCAATCCGGATCACCGAGAGGGCGTTCAGATAGCTCTCGTCGGGCGTACTGCCGCCGATACAGACCAGTCTGTCCCTCTGCCGCAACATCGCTGCCGCCGGCGACTCGACATCCGGATCCGACTGGACGAGGACGACTTCGACGCCGGCTCTCTGGGCGACGCGAACCAGCTTCACGGCGGTACAGCCCCGGGCATGAATCAGGGCCCGCCGCACCGGCCGCGGCGACACGCTCGGCGCCGGGTCGGTGACCTCCGCCTCACGGCGACGGCGACGCGCCGACAGGAACTCGACACGCCGCTCCTCTTCGAGCAGACGCCCCAGGACGTCCTCGACCGTCTCCTCCGGCACCGGAATCTGCGAGTCGACCTGGCGGAGCTGATCGTCCAGGTCATCACAGAAGGGATGCTGGACGAGGCCCTGCATCGAACCCTCGACCTCGAGCAGGTAGTTCGACAGCGTCGAGGCCATCGGCAAGTGGGACGGAACGACGATCTGGCCGGCGAACGGCATGTTCGTGCCCGAGAAGTAGTAGGTCTGGACCAGGGGGTGGGTGACCAGGCTCGCCTGGGCGCCGCCGGTGCAGTCCCCGTAGCCGAAACAGATCACGGGCAGGTCGTTGTCGCGCACGAACCGGGTCAGCCGATCGTTGACGATCGACATCGAGAACAGGGCGCCGGCGCCCTCCTTCGTCAACATGCCTCCCGACGAAATGAAACACACCACCGGCAGCCGCTCCTCCGCGCAGCGCAGCAGCAGCTTGCAGAACTTCTCGGAGCTCGCCATGTCGAAGGAGCCCGCCTGGAAAGCCAGGTTGGAGACCAGGACGCCGACCCTGCCGCCGGCCGGAACGCCTTCCCCGTCGCCGGCCGCGCCGGTTCTGATCCGGGCCAGGCCGGCCACCGTTCCACACGGGGTCACTCCCTGTTTGAGCGCCCGCTCGATCGAGACCCGGAGCCCCGGGAAGCCCACCGGATCCGCGGTCATCCGGTCCGGTTCGATCTCCTGTACGTCGGTGAAGAACCGGTCCAGAATCGCCTGAGGTCGCCGGGGAGTCCGCCGCTTCTGCTCGCTCAGCACGTCTTCGAGAAGCAGGTCGCGATAGGCCGCGTCGAGGCGGTTCCAGAAGTCCTTGATGCCGATGTTGCGGGGGGAGATGCGGCCGTCGTACGCGCGGATCCCCTGCTCGTCTTCGTAGAAGTTCGGCAGCAGACGCTCGAACAGGAACGTGACCAGCCCGAACAGCGGCTCGGAGATGCGCGGCATCTGCAGCCGCTTCCACTCGGCCACCGACTTGAGCAGCCGGCCGCGGCGTGGATGCCTCGAGAAGTGGCGCAACCACGAACGGAACTGCCGGCGAAGCCGCGCCTCCGCCTCGGCGGCCACCTCCGCCTCGAGTCCGGCCGTCAACTCGCCCAGCGCCGCGTTCAGCGAGTGGCGCAGCAACAGGTGGACCGACTCGCGGGCGATCACGTTCTCCCGGCGGGCCTCGCTGGCGATCTCCCGCAGGTGCAGGAAGATGTGATCGTAGAGGCGGTCGAAACAGATGAAGTTCTCGCATTCGCGCCGGAACAGCCGCAAGAGCTGCGGCTGGAGGATCACGTCGAGCACATTGAGATCCGCCGCATCCGGAGCGAGGCCTTCACTGGCGACGGGTTCCGACTCCGCGACGTCCTCCGCCTCGACCGCGCGCATGACGTCCAGCAGCCGGCCGAAGTTGTCCTCCGCCGCGTCCTTCCACTGGTTGTACAGGTGGAAGCCGAACTCGAGCAGCAGCTCGGCGCGGGCACGGTTCAGGTGGTACTCGCGGCTGCCAAGCAGGAAGGACGCCAGTCGGCCCCGCCCCTCGTGGAGCGAGTCTCGGGCCGCGGCGTAGCGCTTGTACGTTCGGCTCAGCACGTCGTCGTAGCGCACCGCGAGCGGGTTCTCGAACCAGCGCTCGAAGGATGCCCGGCGCTGCCGCTCGCGGCGCGCCCGGGCTGCCCCGGCCGGGACCTCGGCCGCAGCCAAGCGACCGTAGCTGGACATGGTCGTCGAACTCAGGCGCCGTCGGAGTCCCAGATAGCGCAGGTAGCGGAAGGCGATGCCGAAGACGTTCACCTGCTCCGCCGGACTCCGCAGCCGCGAGAGAGGCGCAACCTCCTGGAGCGCCGTAAGGCTCAGGGACGGATCAACGTAGCGTTGCGTGTTGCGGCGGTAGTGCTCGAAGACCGCCGGCTCATCGCGCACGAAGGTCTTCGCCCGCTGCTCGACGACCGCGATCGACGAAGTCACCGCCGCCTCGAAACACGCCAGCCGATCGCCACCCTCGCCGGGAACGAAGTCCACGACTCCGTCCAGATACCCCTGGTCGTAGAGCTCGTAGGCCGAAACACCGACGGCCTTGGCGCACTCCTCCCAGGACAGGTCGTACCGGCGCACGATGTTCGCCAGGCCACGCGGCTGAATCGTGTTGAACACTCCGTCGCGCACCGACAGCAGCACGTTCGTCGTGGCCAGGGGGATCGCACCGCCGGAGTAGCCGTTGCCGAGCACGATGCCGACCGTCGGCGCGTGAAGCTGGGCCATCTCCGCGATCAACCGCGAGATCGAATGGGCCTGGTTGCCTCGATTCGCGGCCTCTCCCGCGTCGGCTCCGGGCGTGTCCATCAGGGCGACGATGGGCAGGTTGCGGCCCGCGTAGGAACGAACCACATCGACGGCCAACAGGTGGTGCTCCGGCATCCACACGCCGTTCTGGACGGAGCGTTCCTGGGCCAGCACGCCGAACCGGCGGCGCCACCCCTCGATCTCGGTCTCGAACACCGCGGCGTAGAGCGGACCGTGGTGGCTCTCTTCGATCAGATCCCAACTCGTGGCGAGCAGAACTTCCCCGGCGCCAACCCGCCCGGGGTCCTCGGCCGGGGCCACAGTGCGCCGGATGTACTCGTCGACCTCGAGAGCCGCGAGCCTCTTCAGGGTCCGGCGAATCCGCCGCCGGGAGATCAGCCCGGCGATGCCCCCGGCCCGGCCCGCAAGGTGAGACTCCTGGGGCCCCGGAACCAGGGAGAACGACTGCGCCCGCTGCTCCGCGTCGCGGAAAAGCGGGTCGACTGCACCTCCTCCAGGGGCCGCCTGACTCTGAAGCAGGATCGTCATGCCAAACGCCTAGTTTACCCGTTGTTCACTCCGGGATGGCGAATCAGGCGAAACGGCGCGCACGCCGCCCTCTATTCCCGCCGCGCTGTAACCCACTGGAGCTGTTGAGGATGGAGAACTCGCGTTCCCCTCTGCCCTGCCTCAGTTGCCCCGTTCCTCAGCCCGGGTCGGACCGATCTCCTCCAGTGTCGCCAGGCTGGGAGCGACCATCACGCGGGCCGCCGTCTCCTCGTAGGCCGCGTACATCTCCGGCAGCTTCTGGCGCAGGTCGTCCTGGTCCCGGATGGTCCATTCCTCCTCCCACACGGGGCCATAGGGCGCCTGAAGGTTCCAGGCCGTCGAGATGAACCAGTACGCGAACTCCTGCATCTGGACCCGGAAGCGGACCTCCTCGTCCTCGAAGTCGGCGTACTGGTCCATCTGGTAGTAGCCCTCCTCCGCGGCCTTTGCCATCGCCTTCGCTAGTTCCGAGTCCTCCGCGATGCCCCACACCTCCGGGAACGTGTAGTGCAGGCCGATGTCCGTCACGTAGTGGAGGATGTGCTCGACCACCTCCATCACCTGGCCTTGGGGAACGTCCTGCATGATCACGTCGCACACGGAGTTGTCACGCTCGATCGCGGCCCACTGCTCGTCGGCCTCGTCCATGAAGCTGTAGTCGTAGCCGAGGGGCACCGGGATCAGGGCGTTGTAGCGATAGTGGTTCGCAAGCAGTTCGCGCTGGAGATCGGCGTCGAGGCCGGCGTCCCGCGGAAACGACTCGGCGATCGTCCTCGCGACCAGTCGCATGTAGTCGTCCGAGATGTCGTCCCGGGCGGCGAGCTTTAGGCCATAGACCTGCAGTTCCTTGGTGAACGGCGGCATGGCGTCGGTGACGACCACGTCGCCGTGCTCGTACACGTCGTCCGGGACCTCGCCGACCGGAGATAGCAGGATGCAGCCACCGAGGTGAGTCGGGTCAGAATCGGCCGCAGTGGCGCCAACCTCCTCGCCGTCGGCGTCGGTCCCGTAGATCGGCTGCCAGTCGTCGCAGGCGCCTACCGCCAAGATCAGAAGTACGAACCCGAAGCGTCTGTCCATGTCGGCCCTCCCTCGTTGATCTGATCCGTGACTCCCTAGACTATGTCCTCGACTGGCGCCGAGATGAACTTCCTGCCCCAAATCGTCGGCTCCTTTGCCGACCCTGCGGCCGAGAACCCGACCGTCGAGATGGTCGAGGCTGCGTTCCGTCACCACGGCCTGCACTGGCGGTACCTGAACTGCGAAGTGCCGGCGGATCGGCTGGCGGCGGCGGTAGCCGGCGCCCGCGCCATGGGTTGGGCCGGATTCAACTGCTCGCTGCCGCACAAGGTCGCTGTGATCGAGCACCTGGACGGGCTGGGCGAGTCGGCCCGCCTGATCGGTGCGGTGAACTGCGTCGTCCGCGACGGCGACGGCCGATTCATCGGCGAGAACACGGACGGCAAGGGCTTCCTCCGCTCACTCGAGAAAGTGACGTCGGCGGCGGGCAAGCGAGTCGCGATCTTCGGCGCCGGGGGTGCCGCTCGGGCGATCGCTGTCGAACTGGCGCTAGCCGGAGCAGCCGAGATCACGATCGTCAACCGCACCCGGGAGCGGGGCGAAGAACTGGCACGGCACATCGCCAGCCACACGGCGACCCGAACCGGGTTCGAACACTGGCGCGGCGCCTACCGGCTGGCGGCGGACGTCGACGTGGCGATCAACGCCACCTCGATCGGCCTGTTCCCGGACGTGGACGCCGAGCTGCTGCTCGACTTCGACTCGCTCCGACCGTCGATGGTGATCGCCGACGTGATCCCCAACCCACCAAGAACCCGCCTGCTCGAGGCGACCGCAGCACGCGGCTGCACCGTGCTCGACGGCCTCGGCATGCTCGTCAACCAGGGCTTAAGCGGGATCCGCTACTGGACCGGTGTCGAGGTCGATCCCCGGGTCATGCGCGCCCGCCTGGAGGCGATCTTCGGCTGAAGCCGGTCCAGCAGCACCGCGGCGAGGATCAGGGCACCGAACACGACCTTCTGCTCGTAGGACGCGACACCCGCGATGTTCAGGCCGTTCTGGATGACGGCGATGATCATCGCGCCGATCAGCGTCCCCGCGATCCGGCCGCGGCCGCCCGCCAGGCTTGCGCCGCCGACCACCACGGCGGCGATCACTTGCAGTTCGTAGAGCTCGCCGGCGTTCGGCCGTCCGCCCTCAAAGCGCGAGGCGTCGACGATCCCCGCCAGTCCGGCGAACGCCCCGCACAGGCAGTAGACTGCGAGCAGTACCGCGGTCACCGGCACGCCCGACAGGCGCGCCGCCTCAACGTTGCCGCCGACGGCGTAGACGTAGCGTCCGAACATGGTTCGCGTCATCAGCAGGTGGGCGGCCACGAACAGGACGAGCATGAGCACGATGGGGTTCGGCACGCCGAGCACGGCGCCGTTGCCGAGCCAGGCGAAGGCCGCCGCATCGACCCGCACCGCCTCCGGCGTCCCCTCGGCGCCGCCACCCACCAGGCGCCGCTGGTAACCGACGGCGAGGATCAGGGCAAGACCGCGGGCGAGCATCATCAGGCCCAGGGTGGCGACGAACGGCGGCACCCGGAAGGCGGTGACCATCGTCCCGCTGAGGAGGCCGCCCAAGGCCGCAGCCGCGACACCCAGGAGCATCGCCGCCAGAAGTCCCGCTGGTGACGCCGCGTCGCCGCCGAACCACTCCTGCGCCGCCACCGCGGCGATCACGCCGGCCAGCGCCAGCAGACTGCCGACGGAGAGATCGATTCCCGCGGTCAGGATGACCAGGGTCATGCCGAGCGCGATGATCGCGATGTCCGCGTTCTGGTTCACCACGTTGAGCAGGTTGCGGGCAGTCAAGAACGTCGGCCAGTGGTAGCTCCTCGGCGAGAACACCGGCGTCCCTGCGGTTCGCACCGGCCCCCACTCGGACGCGATCCGGTGGGTGGCGATCGCATCAACGGAACTGCCCGCCCCAACGATCCGCTCCAGTTCGAGCCGGACGTCGCGCGGCTGGCCGAACACGCGGCCGGCGATCCGGACGCCGGCAACGTCGAGGCCCTGTTCGATCGCCTGTACGAACACCCGGTCGGCCTCCGTGTCCCGTGCAACGACGAGCACCGAGCACGGCGCCTGACAAGCCTCCAGCACCTGGCGCGCGACCGCGCCGCCGGAACGACTCGTGATCGGATTCTGTTCGCGCCAGGTCGCCGCGCTCGAGATCAGGCAGAGGAGGACCAGCACGACGATCGAGAGGTTGCGGCCCAGGACGTCCAGCAACCTGCGACGCCACCGTCCGGCGGCGGACTGCCCGACCCCTTCAGGCAACGGACGGTTCCTCCGAAAGGCCGAGTCCGGCGGCGATGCGCAACACCCCGGCCGGGTCGGTGCCCGCTGGATCCGGAATCTCGCCGCGAATCCGCCCGTCGTGCATGACCAGCACCCGGTCGCTCATGCCGAGAACCTCCTCCAGCTCCGAGCTGATCAGGAGCACCGACTTGCCTTCCGACGCGATCCGGCGGATCCACTCGTAGATCTCGTAGCGCGCCCCGACATCGATGCCCCGGGTGGGCTCGTCGCAGAGCACGACCCTGGCGCCGCGTTCGAGCCACCTGGCGATCACGACCTTCTGCTGGTTGCCGCCCGACAGCGTCGCCACCCGCTGGCCGGGCCGGGCAAGCCGGATGTCCAGTTGCTCCCTCCACCGGCTGAAGGCGCGCCGCTCGCGGCGGCGATCGACCAAAGCCCGCAAGCGCCGGAAGCGGTCCAGGTTGGGAAGCGCGAAGTTGTCCTGCGCGCTGCGGCCCAGTATGAGGCCCTGGCCCCGGCGATCCTCCGGCAGCAGGCAGATGCCGCTCCTGATCGCCTGCCGCGGCGACCGGAGGTCGAGCCGCTCGCCGTCGAGTCGCACCTCGCCGCCATCTGACGGCATCGCGCCGGAAATCATCCGCGCCACCTCGGTGCGGCCCGCGCCGACCAGGCCGGCGAGCCCCAGAACCTCGCCGCGACGAATGTCGAAGGAGACATCGCGGACGCGGCGCCCGGCCGACAGCCCCCGGACTTCGAGCCGCGTCCCACCGATCGCCTGCGGCAGTCGAGGGGGAAACTCCATGCTCAGACTGCGGCCGACCATGGCCTCGATCAGCTCGTCACGGTCCAGAGGGAGGCGACCATCGCCGCCGTCGGTCGGCCCACGCCGGTCGACGCCGTGCACCAGTTCGCCGTCGCGGAGTACGGCGACCCGATCGGCGACCGCCTCGATCTCCTCGAGCCGGTGGCTGATGTAGATGGCGGCGGCACCTCGGCGCGCCACTCCCCGCACCTGACGGAGCAAAGCCCGCGCCTCGCGCGGCGACAGCGCCGCCGTCGGCTCGTCCAGAATCAGCAGCCGGGGCTCGAGCGCCAGCGCCTTCGCTACCTCGACCGCCTGGCGGGCGCCGAGCGACAGCTCCGAGCAACGGGCATCGGGATCGACGTCCATGTCCAGCAGGCCGAGCAGACGCCGCGCCTCCCGCTCTTCCCAGCGCCGGCGCAGGATCCCCCGCCGGGACCAGCCGGCGCCGAGAAAGAGGTTCTCGCGCACGCTCAGTTGCGGCACCAGGCTGAGTTCCTGGTGGATCACCGCGATTCCTCGGTCGCGAGCGTCCGCGGGCGATGCGAACGACGCGGCTTCGCCCCCGAACTCGATCCGGCCGCCGTCCGGCCGCTCGGCGCCCGAGACGATCCGGATCAGGGTGCTCTTGCCGGCGCCGTTCTCGCCAACGAGGCCCAGTACCTCTCCGGCGACCACCGCCAGACTGACGCCTGAGAGGGCCCGAACGCCCGGGTAGCTCTTGCTGATCCGATGGAGTTCGAGCAAGTGACCGCCGCCCGGCCGAGCCCTAGTCGAGTGTCGGATCCTGCTCGGCGTCGGCCTGCCGGTAGAGCTCCGTCGGGATCAGGTGGACACGCTCGAAGTCCTCGCCGTCGAGGTAGCGCACGATGTTCTGCACCGTCATGACCCCCATCCGATCCGGGTACTGGATCGGATCGGCGTAGATCTTCCCTTCCCGGATCGCCTGCCGGCCCGCGATCTCACCGTCGAAGCCGACGATCCTGACCTGGTCCGCACGTCCCGCCTGCTCGAGCGCGGTGCGCGCGCCCAGCGCTGAGGGATCGTTGATCGCGAACACGCCGGCGAGGTCCGGATAGGCCTGGATGCCGTCCGCCATCGCCCGGTAACCCTCGTCGCGCAGGCCGCCGCCCTCGAGTTCGGCCACGATCTCGATCCGGCCCTCGGTCCGATCGCGGTTGTACTCGCCGATCGCGTGACGGAAGCCGTCCACGCGCAGGACGCAGGAGTTGGCTTGCTTGAAGTGCAGCACGAGCACGTCGCCGCCGGCCTCTCCGAGCGCCTCGATCATCGCTTCGCCGGCGAGCAGCCCGCCCTGGTAGTTGTCGGTGCCGACGTGACCGGCGATCTCGACACCCTCGGCGACGGCCTGGAGGTCGGACGTGAACACCGGCACGCCGGCTTCGTTTGCCCGCCTCACCGCGGGGCCGATGGCGATGCGGTCGACCGGGTTGAGCACGATCGCGGCGACGCCGGAAGCGAGGAAGTTGTCGACCTGCTGCGATTGCCGGTTCACGTCGCGCTCGGCGTCGGTGACCACGACCTCGAAGCCGTGCCGCTCGGCCTCGGCGGTCATCGTGTCCGCGATGATCTTGAAGAAGGGGTTCTTCAGCGTCATCGCCGAGAAACCGATCGTGCCTCGGGCGACGCTGCCGCTGCCGTCGCCCCCGTCCGTGCCACCGCCGCAGGCGCCAAGCACGGCAAAGGACATTGCCGCCAGCATCCAGGTCAGCGCCCGTTTCACGATCCCTTCCCCATCGGTACGACCTCCCTCGACATCCTGGCAACCTGAACGCCAGATTGTGACACGCAACCCGGAGGGGCCGGATAGAGTCACGCCGATGACCGAAAGCGGTGTGTCCTCGTCGCCGGCCGCGACGCCGCCCCTTCTCCAGATTCGGGAGCTCCGCACCTACTTCCACGGCAAGCACGAGACCGTTCGCGCGGTCGACGACATCGACCTGGTGATCAAGGAGGGCGAGACGCTCGGCCTCGTCGGCGAGTCCGGCTCGGGCAAGTCGGTGACCTCGCTTTCGGTGATGCGGCTGCTCGAGAGCACGGCGAACATCGAGACCGGCGAGATCGCCTGGTTCGGTCGCGATCTGGTCCATCTGCCCAACCGCGAAATGCGGGACTTGCGCGGCAAGGACATCGGGATGATCTTCCAGGAGCCCGGCACGTCGCTGAACCCGGTGTTCCGGGTCGGCGACCAGGTGGGCGAGGCGCTCCGCGTCCATCTCGGCATGAACCGCAAACAGGCCCGCCAGCGAACGATCGAACTGTTCGAAGAGGTCGGCATCCCGGAGCCCGAGCGCCGGATCGACACCTATCCCCACGAGATGTCGGGCGGCCAGAAGCAGCGCGTGATGATCGCCATGGCGCTGTCCTGCAACCCGAAGCTGCTGATCGCCGACGAGCCGTCGACGGCCCTGGACGTCACGATCCAGGCCCAGATCCTCGACCTGATCCGCCGGCTGCGCGACGAGCGCGGCATGTCCATCCTGTTCATCAGCCACGACCTGGGCGTGATCGCCGAGATCGCCGACCGGATCGCGGTCATGTTCCGGGGCCGGATCGTCGAGCGCGGCTCGGTGACCGACGTGTTCAGCAACCCCCAGCACCCTTACACCAAGGGGCTGCTCGCCTGCCGGCCGCACCTCGACCGCGACTTCCGCCGTCTGCCCACCGTCGCCGACTTCATGGATGTGGACGACGAGGGCGACGGAGGCGAGATCCGGATCACCGAGCGCGAACTGACGCCGGAGTCCCTCGCCGAACTCGTCGGGCGCGGACGGGGACGGCTGTTGCACCCGCGGAGCGCGCTCGAGGACCTGGGCTACGCCGAGAACCCCGGACCCGGCGACCAGGTCGCGGGCGGCACCGAACCCCTGCTGCGGGTCCGCGATCTGAAGGTCTACTACCCGATCAAGAGCGGCTTCCTGCGCCGGCAGGTGGGCGACGTCAAAGCCGTCGACGGCATCTCCTTCGACGTCTATCCGGGCCAAACCCTCGGATTGGTCGGGGAATCCGGCTGCGGCAAGACGACCACTGGGCTGGCGCTGCTGCGACTGATCGACATCACCGGCGGAACGGTCCAGTTCGAGGACCAGGACGTGACCACGATCCCGGCGAGCCGCTTGAGGTCCCTGCGCGGCAAGATGCAGATCATCCTCCAGGACCCCTACTCGTCGCTGAACCCGCGCATGACCGTCGAGGCCATGCTCAGCGAAGCCATGGCGATCCACAAGATCGGCGAGAGCCGGAGCGACCGCCGTGACCGGGCCGCCCGACTGCTCGAAGAGGTCGGCATGGAGACCGGCCACCTCCGCCGCTACCCCCACGAGTTCTCTGGCGGCCAGCGCCAGCGGATATCGGTAGCCCGCGCACTGGCGGTTCAGCCGAAGCTGATCATCTGCGACGAATCGGTGTCCGCGCTCGACGTTTCGGTGCAGGCGCAGGTGCTGAACCTGCTCAAGGACCTGCAGGAAGAGCGCGACCTGACCTACATCTTCATCAGCCACGACCTGTCGGTGGTCAAGTTCATGTCCGACATGATGGCGGTGATGCTCGACGGCAAGATCGTGGAGCAGGGACCGTCCGAGGCGATCTACATGACACCGCGCGAGGAGTACACACGCCGCCTGATCGAGGCCGTCCCGGACGACTCGATCACCAACATCGAGAGCCGCCAGCAGCAACGCCGCGAAGCCCGCAGCCGCCGCCACGCGAATTGACGCCCTGCCGGCGACAACGGTCATGACGACCAGCAGCCCAAGCCGTTTTCCGGAAGCCCTGGTGCTGATCTTCGCCATGATCGTGGCGGCGCAGGTCCTCACCTACGTGCTGCCGGCAGGCGAGTACGAGCGCGACGGCAGGCAGGTGCTGGCGGGCACGTACCACACGGTCGAGGCGGCGCCCCTGCCCTGGCACGCCTCCCTCACGAAGGTGCCCAGGGGGCTCGAGGCGGCGGCCGAGATCATCTTCTTCGTCTTCCTGGTCGGCGGCGCGATCGGGGTCATCCGGACCACCGGCGCGATCGACGCCGCGATCGGTGCAGCGATCAAGACCCTGGGCGGGCGGCCGGTCCTGCTGGTCGGAGGAATGACCGCCCTGTTCGCGGTCGGTTCGTCCACGATCGGCATGGCCGAGGAGTACATGCCCTTCGTGCCGATCCTGGTCGCCATGTGCATCGCGCTCAAGATGGACGCCGTGGTCGCCCTCGGCATCGTCTATCTCGGCGCCGGGATCGGCTACGGCACCGCGGCGATCAACCCCTTCACCGTGATGATCGCCAAGGACATCGCCGGCCAGGACCCGAGTACCGGCTTCGGGCTCCGCTGGGCGCTGCTGGCGGTCATGCTGGTGGTCGGGGTCCACCACGTCCTGCGCTATGCGCGCCGCATCGGCGACGACCCGGAACACAGCCTCGTGCGCGACATCGACTACTCCGGCGGCGCGCATGAACTGAGCGCAGCCGAACTCACGCCGGCCCGGCTCGGCATCCTGGGTTCCTTCGCCGCCATGATCGGCATCTTCATCTGGGGCGTCAACGTGCACGGCTGGTACCTGGTCGAACTCGCGGCGCTCTTCCTGGGCGTGACGATCATCTCCGCCGTCCTGGGCCGCGTGTCGGCGAACCGGACGGCCAGGGCCTTCACCAGCGGCGCCGCCGAACTGACCGGGACCGCCCTGCTGATCGGCTTCGCGCGCACGATCGAGGTCGTGCTCTCGGACGCCCGGGTCATCGACACCGTGATCCACGGCATCGCCTCGCTGCTCGAGCGAGCGGAGGCCCTGGGTTCCGGCGCTGCCGTCGTCGCCGCCTGGGGCATGCTGGCCGTGCAGAGCGTCTGCAACTTCCTGATTCCCTCAGGCAGCGGCCAGGCCTACGTGACGATGCCGATCATGGCGCCGCTCGCCGACCTCACCGGCGTCGGCCGCGAGACGTCCGTGCTCGCCTATCAGCTCGGCGACGGGTTGATGAACCTGATCGTCCCCACGAACGCCCTGCTCATGGGCATGCTGCTCCTGGCGCGCATCCCCTACCAGCGCTGGCTGCGGTTCATCCTGCCCGCGATGGTCAAGCTCTACGTCGTCGCGATGCTCATCCTCGCCGTCGCGGCGCTAATGCGGTTCGAGTAGCCGCCGGCCGAGCTACAGGTTCAGCTTCGCCGGCAGGTACCGGTCGATCAGCCCCTGGTAGTACGGCCGCAATTCGGCGGCATCCGGCGGACGGTCGCTCTTGGAGTACAGGTCGTAGCCGTTGAAGAGTCGCACCCAGGCGAACATCTCGCGGTCACGGTCGTTCATCAACTCCCGGTATGCGCCTTCGCGGTGACACGCATAGAAGGAGTGGTAGCGGATCATGTAAAGGGCCGGCTCCGGCAGGTAGTCGCTGAGCACCTGGTAGAGGTACTCGTCGTGCCCCCAGGACAGGTGAACCTGGTCCAGCCCACAGCCCGGTTCGTACACGCCAAGAGGTGTCGAGTAGGTCGGATCCGCCGTGTCCGGGTTGCCCTCGAAGAGCTCCGGATAGACGATTCGGTCCGAGAACGCGCAGCCAACCGGAAACGTGTCGCCGACCACCGCCCACTGCGGCTCGCCCCACAGGCAGAGCACCTTGCCCAGGTCGTGTATCAGTCCGGCCAGCACGAACCAGTCCGGATGGCCGTTGGCCCGGATCGCCTCGGCCGTCTGCAGCAGGTGGTCGAGCTGCGAGAGGTCCAGATCCGGGTCCGAGTCGTCCACCAGCGTGTTCAGGAACTCGAGCGCCTCCCAGGCCGGGAGTTCAGCCCGGTCGAGCGTGAGGTACTCCGCCTTCTTGTCCTGAACGAAGTCCCAGGTCTGGTGGCGGTGGTTCAGCCGGTAGAACTCGCGCACCGTGTCACGGGGCGGCTGTTCGAAGTCCCGGTAGTCCTCGCGGCGCTTTCCGCCGGCCTCCGCCGGCTCGGGATAGAGTTCCGCCACGAAGTCGTCCCAGTCGTCGAGTCGCTCGAGCGGCATCAGGGACCTACGCTAGCAGCCGCAGATCGCGGTCAGCAGGGTCGACGAAACACGGTCCAGGACGGTAGAGCACGATGTCCTATCTCGCCTACAAGCTGCTGCATGTGCTCGGTGCGCTGCTGGTGCTGGCGGCAGCCGGCGGTGTCGCCCTCCACGCCGCGAACGGTGGCCGGCGCGAGGACAACGATCTGCGGGGCGTCCTCGCTTCGATGCACGGCATCGGCCTGGTCCTGAGCGTCGTGGCCGGCTTCGGCCTGCTGGCCAAGCTCGGAGCAGGCGCCATGCCGCCGCCATGGGCCTGGGCGAAGCTCGTGATCTGGCTCTTCTTCGGAGCCGCGCTGACGCTGCCCTACCGCAGCACCTCGCTGGCGAGAGCACTCGTCATCGCACTGCCGCTCCTGGCCGCGATCGCCTCCTACCTGGCGATGTACAAGCCGTTCTAGGCCGGCTTCCGCCCGCGCCGACGCGCCCGGCAGCGCGCCCCGAGGACCCGGTCAGGTTCCGGTCAGCAACAGGTCAGCCCCAGGTCCGCGACCGATCGCGAGAATGACGTCCAGAACGAACCGATCGGGGAATCCGCCTGTAACCCCAGTTGTTTCTTTTCGTAGACAAGGTCGGGTTCGTGCCCTAAAGGGGCAAGGCACGGATCCGGTCGGCGTCGGGCGGTGCGAGCGTGTCGTGCCGCCCGGCGCCACTCTTCCTGACGACTCTGACCACCAATCCGGAGCCGCGGTCAAAGGAAGACGCAGGTGGGGCAATCGCCTGCGTCCTGCGCCAGCCCGCGGTCGGCTTCGCACTGGTAGACCGGTTCAGCCGAGCGTTCTGTCCTCGTATCGCCACCCTCCATCACTTCCCGCTTCCAGTCGTCGTCGTCCGACCAACGGAACGGCAGCATCTTGACCGCTCCCGGTGTATCCAGCTCGTCGAGGGCGGCGAGAGACGCCATCATGATGTCCCGCTGCAGGTGAGCGTCCAGCGCCTTGCCCGTCGTGTGCCCCAGCGGATAGTCGAGAAACACGGCGCGGGGAGGATTGACCGATCTCGTAATCGAGAACGCCGACGTCATCGAGAGTGTCGGAATGCCGTCCGCCTCGACGCGGCGGGCTATCAGTCCCACGGACTGATGACAGACCGGTCACACCGGGACCAACAACGCGAGATCAACCTGGTCCTCCGCAAGCCGGCGGCTCACTTCCGGTGCCAGCGTGTCGCGTACCCGACGCGCCGAGTAGATGCCTCCCATGAAGGTGTAGGCGCGGGGGGACAACTCCCCGATCACGCCATCCCGCGCCAGAGCGCGCAGCGTGTCGACGGGAAAGACCACGTTCGGATCGATCCGGGCGTCCGTCTGGTCGTAGGCGAAGTGGCTCGTCCGCAGCTCCGCCGCAGGTACACCGGTGTCGATGATGCGCAGGGAAAGGTCGTCCCGATGATGGAAGGCGACCTGTCCCGTCCGATACACGCCTCCGGAGGCCACCAGGGCGACCCGACACTCCGCAAGCGGCTTTGTCAGCCGCGCCCACGAGGGGGGATCGACGCTCTGGACCCACCGGTAGGGTTCGTGTCCAAGGCTCGAGTACAGCTCCCGGGTGCGAACGATGTGGTCGACCGGCCCTCTTCGTGTTCCCATGTTCCCGATTCTGCCTCAAACCGGACGCGGCGATAGGATGCAGCCGAATGAGCGATGACCGCCCGCGGCCTGCGGAACCCGGCTCTGAAGGCGTCCCGCAGAACGAGCGGATCGACCTGGCCGAATCCGAGTGGCGCGCCAGACTGGCTGACGGCGAGTTCCGCGTCCTGCGCCAGGAAGGGACGGAACGGGCCTTCACGTCGCCGCTCAACGGGGAACATCGGGACGGCGTCTTCGTCTGCGCAGGGTGCGGGGCCGAACTGTTCCGCTCCGAGTGGAAGTACGAGAGCGGCACCGGTTGGCCCAGCTTCTACGAATCGATGCCCGGCGCGGTCGAAACGAAACGCGACTTCAAGCTGTTCGTGCCGCGAACCGAGTACCACTGCGCCCGCTGCGGTGGACATCAGGGCCACGTGTTCAACGACGGTCCCGCGCCAACGGGGCTGCGTTACTGCAACAATGGAGTCGCCCTGCGCTTTCGGCCGGCCAAGCACCCCGCCCCAGCCAAGGAGGACTGAACATGTCGCCCACCCTGAACACCCGCCACGCAGCGGCCGGGGTTTCCGCAGCCCTCGCACTGATGCTGGCCTGTGGCGGCGAATCGGTCGAGCCCCTGACGTCGACGGTGGCGACGGAGTCGGGCGTCCTCGAGGGTGTGACGCTTCCGTCCGGAGTTCTCAAGTTCAGCGGCGTACCCTACGCGGCGCCGCCGGTCGGTGACTTGCGCTGGAAGGCTCCCCAGCCGGTCGCGGCCTGGGAGGGAAGCCGCGACGCGACCGTCTTCTCATCGAGCTGCTGGCAGCCGCTCTCTCCCCCCGGCTCGTTCTACGAGTCCGGCGACATCGAGCGCAGCGAGGACTGTCTCTACCTGAACGTCTGGACCAGCGCCGAACACGCCGAGGCCGCGTTGCCGGTCATGGTCTGGATCCACGGCGGCGGACTCCAGACCGGCTCTGGCAGCACCACTCTCTACGACGGAGAGAGGCTGGCGAGACAGGGTGTGGTTCTGGTGACGATCAACTACCGGCTCGGGCCGATCGGCTTCATGGCCCATCCGGAACTCTCGGCCGAAAACGAATCGGGAGCCTCCGGCAACTACGGCATCCTCGACCAGGTCGCCGCACTCCAGTGGGTGCAGGCGAACATTGCGAGCTTCGGCGGGGATCCGGGTCGGGTCACGATCTTCGGCGAGTCGGCCGGCTCCTGGAGCGTCAACTACATGACCGCGACGCCATTGGCGGCAGGCCTGTTTCAACGTGCGATCGGGCACAGCGGCGGCGTTTTCTGGCCCATGCCCCGGCTTGCGGACGCGGAGTCCGAGGGCGTGCGGGTGGCCGACCGGCTCGCCGCCAGCGACCTCGAGGCAATGCGCGCCGCTTCCGTCGAGGAGGTCTACCAGGCGGCGAGCGAAGCCGAAGCACTACAGTACATCGGCATCAACGACGGTCACGTCTTTCCGCGCGACATCTACGACATCTTCGCGGCCGGCGACCAGAACGATGTCGACACGATCGTCGGCTTCAACAGTGACGAAGGCACGGCCCTCTTTGCGGGCACCGGCACAGTCACTCTCGCCGACTATCGCCAGTCGCTCGAGGACACTTACGCCGAACACGCCGACGCGATGTTCTCGGTCTATCCCGCCGAGACCGAGGAACAGGCGCGCGTGGCTTCCTATGAGAACACGGCCGACAACTTCTTCGCCTGGCAGATGCGAACGTGGGCCCGTCTCCAAAGCAGTACCGGCTCAAGCCCCGCGCGCATGTACTACTTCTCGCGCGTTCCGCCCTGGGACGAAGCCGAGAGGTACGGCTCGTACCACGCTGCAGAGATCATCTACGCCTTCGACAATCTTCACCGGAGCGGCGAGATGCGTGACGGAATCGGGCCGTTCAATCATGCCTGGGACGACACCGACCGGGCGCTGGCCAGCACGATGTCGGCCTACTGGGTCAACTTCGCCGCCACCGGCGACCCGAACGGGGACGGACTGCCCAACTGGCCGGTGTACGACCCGAGCGCCGACGGCGTTCTCGAACTCGGAGATACGATCGGCGTGATCCAGGACCTGCTCAAGGATCGACTCGACGTTTTCGACGCTTACTACGAGAGCCTGCGGGGCGGCTAGAACCGCCCAGCGGCCCGTTTTGTGCTAGCGTGCCGCACCCAAGGCAGTGGGTACAGAGCTCACGCGGCGAACCAGGATGCGCCTGTCGTTCTCGAGCGTTGATTGATGTGGAACCCCGACGCCGAGCACAGGAGCAGCAGATGGCAGTGAGAATCTACGTGGGCAACCTGCCCTTCGACACGACGGAAGAGGCGGTGCGGAATCTCTTCCAATCCTACGGCGATGTCTCCGAGGTCTCGCTGATCAACGACCGGGAAACCGGACGTCCCCGGGGGTTCGGTTTCGTCGAGATGGCGACCGGCGGCCCGGAAGCCATCTCTGCTCTGGACCAACAGCAGTTCGGCGGCCGGACGCTCCGCGTCAACGAGGCCAGACCCCGCGAGGAGCGGCGGCCCCGCTGGTAGGCGGCCCGGCAACGAAGCAACGCGGAGCCACCTCCTGCGGGCGTTCCGCTACATCACCGGATTGAAGAACTGCGCGATCGCGATGTCGGGCAGCGGCGACGGCTTGAGTTCGATGATCTCGTCGCGCTCGCCGCCCTTGGACATCTTGAACGAGGCGTTGACGCGTGCCGGGGCATCCCAGAGCACGACCGCGAACTCACCGTTCTTCTCGATCGGGCCAGCGGCCGAGAACTCGCCGTCGCCGGACGTGATCGTGACCTCGCCTCCGCCCTTGACCGCCTTGCCCCGCTTGTCTTCGACCCGGCCGACGAGCACCGTGCGCACACCCTTCGTTTCCATCGACTCGCCTTCCCGGAACAGGATCGGATAGACCTGCTGGGAACCGCCGCGCTGCACCGCGACTCGCGTCAGCACGGAGCGGTAGCCGTCCCGCTCGAAGGTGATCCGCAGCACGATGCCTTCATAGTCATCCCGGCTGTATAGACGCCCCATGTTCCGCAGCAGATACGTCCCCGTCTTGCGCCCCTTGGCCCGCACTCTCGCCGCGGGCGAGTTGTCGTTCTGAAGCCAGATGTCGACATCGGAGAGCGGTTGTCCGCTCGAGTCCAGGATCGTCCCGAAAACGCGGGTGTTGTCACGGCCGCCGACCGCGCCAGTGACATCACCGCCACGCAGGTCGGCACCCGCATTGACCGGCTGTTCCTGGGCCAGCAAGGGCACGGCCACGAGCAGCGCTGGAGCGAGCAGCAACGGAAACAGATGTCTCTTCGTCATTTTGATGGCGCCTCCTCCGCAGTCCTCAGGAGCGGACCGTGGAGACTATCAGCGCTGCGACTAGGATGACGCCATGCCGGTACCAGAACCCGATCCGGCTGCGCGGCCACGGCTGCGACAGATGTTGGCAGCGGCCGCCATCGGCGTTGCGGCGGCCGTGCTTCTGCTCCGATGGACGGCGCCCGACGCGGCCCCGGCCGCACTTGACGACCGCACCGCGGTCACTCCGCCACCTCTGCCGCCGAGGCCGGAGCCGACTCCCATCGCACCGCTGCCGCCACAGCTCAGCGATGCGCTCGATCTGATGGCCATCGGCCGGCTGCAGGAGGCTCAGCGCCTGATGCTCGACTTCAGTCGCGGTCCCGGAGCCGAAGCGCTGCCGCCAGAACATCAGGAGACGATGACGGCGATGCTCGGCCGGCTCGCGAACGATCCGGTGCTTGCCGCCGCCATCGAGCTGGAGGAGGGCTTCAAAGACGCCGACCTGAACCGGCTCCGCCGGACACTGGGCTCGCTGGCGCGGCAGCAGATGATCTCCCTGCGGCGCGATCCGCAAGCGGCCCGCCGCGTGGACGACGCACGGCGGTTGACCGCCGAGGTGGACGCCATCGAAGCCCGTCTCGCCAGCGACCGTCTGGCGGCGCTCCGGCTGGCTCAGGACTTCCGTCGCCGCCACCCGAGATTCGCTGCCGGACTCGACTTCGAACGGCGGGCCGCCGCCGCCATCGACGAGACCGCCGGACGGTTGATCGCGGCGGATCGCCTGGATGAAGCGAGAACCCTGCTGCTGGAACTCAAGGCCCTGCGCGGCGACCAGGCAGGGGAGAGTCCCCACGTCGAGGCCAAACTGGCTGCCATCGAGGCGGTCTTCAGGCGCCGCGACGACCTGGACGCCACGGTCCGCCAGATCGAGGTCCTCGGTTGGAAGAGGCCGCACGAGGCCCTGCAACTCCTTGCCGGGATGGAGCGCACTCCGGAGAACCGGGATCGCTTCGCCCAGTTGCAATCGACCCTCACGATGCTGATGGAGGATCTCGATCAGAACGGACCGGAGGTGGAGATTCTGATCCCGGAGGACCCGGAGAAGGCTCCGGGCGTGTACGACAGAGACGAGGACGTCGTCCTGCGGGTACGCGCCATGGACGACTACGACGTCCTCTCGGTGAGGTTCTTCTGGCGCTGGTTCGACAAGGACGGCACTGGTGAGGTCGTCGAGGCAGCCCTGCGACCGGCGACGCCGACACCTATGCCCGTCCCAGCGGGCTCGGCGGGCGCCGCGACGGCTGAAGTGGAATTCGAGGTCACGATCTCCGTCGGCGAACATCAGGGCCGCAACCTGCAGTTCTGGGCCGAAGCGGCAGACCGCGGCGGTCGCGCTTCGCGAAGCGCCGAAGGCGAGCTCGCACCGGAACGCCGCGGCTTTCTCCGGCGGCTCGGTCTGCGGCGCGGACTATGATGACGGCCGTTGTGTCGGACCATGGAAGCTCTCGGGCGGAAGATCCCGAGGTGCGGGACGCCCTCGCCGCGATTCCCCAACATCCTGTCGAGACCACGGATCGCGACTTTCTCGGCCTGGGCCTCGAACCGGCGGTTCTGGAGGTCGTAGCCCGGATCGGCTTCGAACACCCGACGCCGATCCAGGCTTCCGTGATTCCGGACGCGGTCGCCGGCAAGGATCTGATCGGCCTGGCGGAGACCGGCTCGGGCAAGACGGCCGCGTTCGTGCTGCCGATCGTGCAGCGCCTCCGGCGCGGCAGGGGGGTGCGCGGGCTGATCGTCTCTCCGACCCGGGAGATCGCCCTGCAGACGAAGGCCTTCCTGGACCTGTTCCGCAAGAGCCGCCTGCGCGTGAACTCCGCGTGCCTGATCGGCGGCGTGAAGATCGGACCGCAGTTCGACCAGTTGCGCAGAGATCCCGATGTCCTCGTGGTCACGCCCGGCCGGCTCCTGGATCACTCCGAACGGGGCACGGTGAGCCTGGGTGGAGTCGAGGAACTGGTTCTCGACGAGGCCGACCACATGCTCGACCTGGGATTCATGCCTCAAATCCAGCGCATCGTGAGCCAACTCCCGAGACAGCGGCACACCATGCTCTTCTCCGCCACCATGCCGCCGCCGATCGAACGCCTCGCGCAGCGGTACATGAAGGATCCGCTGCGCATCGACCTTTCGCCCAAGGGCGCCGCGTCGGGGATCGAGCACCGCCTCTACCTGGTCGACGAGAAGGACAAGAAGCGCTGCGCGCTGGCCCTCCTCGACAAGGTGCCCGGATCGACCCTGGTGTTCACCAAGCGCCGATCCGACGCCGAGTGGCTCTGCCGGGTCCTCGAGCGCGGAGAGCACAGCGTCGCGCGCATCCATTCCGACCGTTCGCAGCGGCACCGCGTCGCTGCTCTGGAGAGCTTCCGCGCCGGCCGCCACCGCATCCTCGTCGCAACGAACATCGCCGCTCGCGGCATTGACGTCGTGGGCATCGAGCACATCCTGAACTACGACCTCCCCGACACGCCCGAGGACTACATCCACCGGGCCGGGCGCACCGCCCGGGGCGCCGCCGAAGGCGTCGTGTCGTCGATCGGCACCTGGCTCGACAAGTCGCTGATCCGGCAGATCGAGAGCGCGCTCGGACACGCCCTGCCCCGCTGCGAGGCGGACGGCGTAGCCCCGTACCGAGAGATGCAGTCCCTCCAGGAGCGTCGCCGGCGTTCGCCGCTCCGCCGCTAGGGCCGATGCTCCCCATCCCGGACCTGCTCAACCGGGAGCCCTTCCTCGGCATCGACCGGAAGGCTCTGTCCGACCTGCTGGGTCTCGCCATTCTCGGTCGCGAGATCGGCACGGAGTTCCACGACGCGATAGCGGATGCCGAAACGCCCGACAGCACCTGGCGGCCGGAGTTCTTCGAAGAGGACCTGTTCGTCGATCGCCTGATCGCAGAGAGCTTCGAGCTTCAGATCGACGGAGTTCACTATCCGATCAACGAGCGCTTCCTGCGCCGCGTCCTGGCCGCCACGCCCACCGATCTGGAGACCACCCTGTTCCGTCAGGAGATACTGCGCGAGCTGGACGAGGACGAGGAGCTCCTCGCCGCGGCACGGCGTCTCTACCGCGAACTGTTCGGTCTCCTCTCGCTCCACCGAACGCCCCGCTATCACCGCGTCCTCGACTCGGCGGCCCACAACCTCGACATCCTGAAGCAGAGCCGGCTGGTCATCGACCTGATGCATGACCTCTTTGAATCGGCCCGCTCCGGGCTGCGGCGTCTCCACGAAGGCGCCGTAGCCATCCGCGAGACCGACGAGTACGCGACGCTGGTCGCCCTCCTCGACTACGAGAGTCGGCTTGCCGAACTGAACCTGGATATCACTCTGGGCGCCGACGGGCGCATCCGCGGCCTCGACGTGCGCTCACTCGAGGAATGCCGCGACAACCCGTTCTGGGCCCGCCCCATAAGGCGCCTCTGGAGCCGCCTGCGGCTCGGCATGGGCGGTTACTCGATGAGCAACCGGGAACTCCTGAACCGGGTCGTGGAACGCGTCTACGTCTCCCTGTCGCCCGCCCTGATTCCGCTGATCCAGATGCTGGGTCAACTGGAGCTCTATCTCGCGGCCCGGGCTTTCCGGGACCGCTGCGGCGAGCGTGGCCTCTCGATGTGCATTCCCGAGTTCCGGCCGGTCGACGATCCCGGTCCCGCGATCGAGTGCGAACACCTGTTCAACCCGCTGTTGCTCGGACAGGAGGAGGCGCCCGTACCCTGCACCGTCAGGACCACGGGGAACGTGCCGATCACGGTCGTCACGGGGCCGAACTCGGGGGGCAAGACGCGTTTGATCCAGGCGATCGCATTGGCTCAACTGCTGGGCCAATCCGGCCTCTACGCACCCTGCAGCCGCGCCCGCCTACGCGTTCAGCGGGGACTGTTCGTTTCCCTGATCGAGCGCGAGAGTGCGGATCAAACCGAGGGTCGCTTGGGGCGCGAACTCGTGCGCATCCGCACCCTGTTCGAAGAGATGGAGCACGGCTCGATGGTGGTCCTGGACGAGCTGTGCTCCGGCACGAATCCCTCCGAGGGAATCGAGGTCTTCACGCTCGTACTCCAGCTCCTCAGGCGGGTGCAGCCCGTGGCCTACGTCACCACGCACTTTCTCGACCACGCCCGCGCCCTGCAGCAGAACCACACAAAGCTCGGCCTCGAGTTTCTCCAGGTCCAACTCGACGACGAACGCCGGAGCACCTATCAGTTCAAGGATGGCGTCGCGCGCACATCCCTCGCGGCGCTCACCGCCGAACGGCTTGGCGTGACCTTCGAGAACCTGTCGGCCGCGGTTGACGGCCGTCGGACGCCGACCCGCTAGCGCGGCGCCCGGCAGCACCGCGAAGAACCCGGCTTCAGAACGGAACGCCGGTCGCCCGGCAGACGAAGCGCATCAGGGGCGAGACCTCCGCGCAAAGCCCCGTGAACTCATCGAGGAAGCCGCGGCTCAAGAGCCGCGTCTGGTTCAGCCGAGCTACCGCCATGAAGGACTTGCGCTTGATGTCGTCGATGCGCGGGTGAGCGGCGTCGAATCCCCGCGGCGCCCGCTTCAGGCTCTCGCCGCCGAGTTCCAGGGAGTCGCCGAGACCGGGGTCGACCGTCACTTCCCGCCAGCCGGCGCCGTCCGCGACGATCTGCTGCCGGATCGCCCGCAGGGCCTCGGGATGGGGCCGCCACATGCCGCCGCCCATGAACACGCTGCCGGGCTCGATGTGGAGGTAGAAGCCGGGCGCGTGGGCGTCCTTGTGCTGCTTGTGACGGAAGTGAATGCCCAGGTGGGTCTTGTAGGGCCGCTTGTCGCGCGAGAACCGGACGTCACGGTGGATGCGGAAGAGCGAACCGCCGACCTTCTTCGGGACGGCCAGGAAGTGGGTGGAGACCGTGTCCAGCCTCGTGCCGAAATCGCTGATGAACTGGAGCGCCGGCTCCCGCACGACGTCCTCGTAGCGCTCCGAGTTCGCCTTGAACCAGTCGCGGTCGTTGTTCTCTCTGAGGTCGCGGAGGAAAGCGAACGTCTCGCGCGAAAACGGGTTCTTCCAGTCGGCCATGGGTTCTCCTTCGTGGTCCGGCACCGGGGCGGCTTGCCGGCGCGAAGTGTATTCTCCAGGATCGCGCCGCAGAACAAGGAGGGGCCGCATGGACATCTTCGTTGCCGAACTGGTCGGCACCGCGCTTCTGATCATCCTGGGCGACGGCGTGGTGGCCAATGTGGTCTTGGCTCGAACCAAGGGCAGCGGCAGCGGCTGGATCGTCATCGCGACCGGCTGGGGATTGGCCGTCGCGCTCGCCGTGTACTCCGTCGGACGAATCAGCGGCGCCCATATCAACCCTGCGGTCAGCGTCGGCCTGGCGGCGATCGGCGAACTCGACCCCGCCCTGCTGCCAACCTACATCGGAGCTCAACTCCTCGGCGCCTTCGCCGGAGCGGTCGTCGTCTGGCTCACCTACCGCCCACACTGGAGCGCCACCTCCGACCAGGGCGCCAAGCTGGGCGTCTTCTGCACGGCGCCGGAGATTCCCGGACGTCGGGGCGCGAACCTCATCACCGAGATCGTCGGCACGGCGGTGCTGGTCTTCGGCGTACTGGCGATCGCGGCCAACGCCTCCGAGCTCTCCGGCGGCGAGATCGACCTCTCCGCCGTGTTCGCCACGGGCCTCAACCCGCTGCTGGTCGGCTTCCTGGTCTGGGCGATCGGCCTTTCTTTGGGCGGTCCCACGGGCTACGCGATCAATCCGGCTCGCGACCTCGGACCGCGCATCGCTCACGCGGTGCTGCCGATCCCCGGCAAGGGCGGTTCAGACTGGGGCTACGCGTGGGTGCCGGTGGTGGGACCGCTGGCCGGGGGCGTCCTCGGCGCGCTGGCCTTCCAGGGTCTCGGCTGGTAGACAAAGCCGAACATGGTCTACGTTCTCGCCCTCGACCAGGGCACCACGTCCAGCCGCTCCATTCTGTTCGAGCGCCGGGGAACCGCCGCCGCCTCCGCGCAGGAGGAGTTCCCGCAGATCTACCCCTCCCCCGGTCACGTCGAACACGACCCCGAGGCCATCTGGACGACCCAGATCGAAACCGCGCGCGCGGCCATAGGGAAGGCCGGCGCAGACGCCTCGGACATCGCCGCGATCGGCATCGCCAACCAGCGCGAGACGGTCGTGCTCTGGGAGCGCGACAGCGGCAAACCGGTCGACAACGCGATCGTCTGGCAGAGCCGCATCACGGCTCCGTTGTGCGAGGAGTTGAAGCAGCAGGGTCATGAGGGCCTGTTCCGCGCCAGGACCGGACTTGTGCTGGACCCCTACTTCTCCGGCACGAAGATCGCCCATCTCCTGAACAAGCACGACCTCCACGGGCGGGCGGCGCGGGGCGAGATCCTGGCCGGAACGATCGACAGCTTCCTGCTCTGGCGACTGACTGGCGGCAAGGTTCACGCTACCGACGCCAGCAACGCCTCGCGCACCCTGCTGTTCGACATCCACCGGCTGGACTGGGACGACGAGCTGCTCGCGATCCTGGGCGTGCCGCGAGCCATGCTGCCAGAGGTGCGCGATTCGAGCGGCGAGTTTGGCCATACCGAGGCGGGTCTGTTCGGTCGGCCAATCCAGGTCGCCGGCATTGCCGGAGACCAGCAGGCGGCGACCTTCGGGCAGGGCTGCTTCGAACGTGGCATGGTGAAGAACACCTACGGAACCGGCTGTTTCATCCTGATGAACACGGGCAACCGGGCGGTGGCATCCGAGAACGGCCTGCTTTCAACCGTCGGCTGGGTGCTCGGCGGGCGACCCACTTACTGCCTGGAGGGGTCGGTCTTCGTCGGCGGCGCCGCGGTTCAGTGGCTGCGCGACGGCCTGGGCCTGATCGAGAGGTCCGAGCAGGTCGAGGAACTCGCGGCAAGCGAAGAGGACAGCGGCGGCGTCTACCTCGTACCCGCCTTCGTCGGCCTGGGCGCTCCGTACTGGGACCCCTACGCGCGGGGCCTCCTGATCGGCCTGGAGCGCTCGACGACCGCCGGCCACGTGGCCAGAGCCACGGTCGAATCGATGGCCTACCAGAGCCTCGACGTCGTCCGCGCCATGGAGGCCGACGCCGGGGCCGGCATGAGCGGCCTGCGGGTCGACGGCGGGGCGGCGGTCAACGACGAACTGATGCAGTTCCAGGCCGACCTGCTGGGAACGCGCGTCCAGCGGCCGGTGGTCGCCGAGACCACGGCACTGGGCGCCGCCTACCTCGCTGGGCTCGCGACCGGCTTCTGGGCCGACGAGGATGACGTAACCAGGAACTGGGCGCTCGACCGCGAATTCGAGCCGCAATCCTCTCCGCCCGAGCAGGAGCGCCTCGCCGCCGGCTGGCAACGAGCCGTCCAGAGATCCCGAGGCTGGGCCGAGGCGTAGCTGCGGTACGCTCTCGCCCCTTGAACCCACTACGCATTCGGAGATCGCCATGACCGATGTAGCAGCCCGCCCCCGCCTCACCGTCGACATCGAAGCCGGCGTCGCCGACGTGCGTCTCGACCGCGCGGACAAGCTGAATGCGCTGGACGGCGCGATGTTCGACGCCCTGGGCGCCACCGCCCGCGAGTTGGCCGAAGATTCGTCCGTGCGCGCGGTCGTGCTCTCCGGCAACGGCCGCGCGTTCTGCGCAGGCCTCGACTTCAGCAGTTTCCGCGCGATGCAGCAGAACGCAGGGAGCAGTTCGTCGTCGCGCGAACTCGTGCAGCGCACCGACGACAACCCCGCCAACCGTGCTCAGTTCGCGGCCTGGGGCTGGCACGCGATGCCCGTTCCCGTGATCGCGGCGGTTCACGGCGTGGCCTACGGCGGCGGCTTCCAGCTCGCGCTAGGCGCCGATCTCCGCGTCGTCCACCCGGAAGCCCGGCTCTCCGTGCGCGAGATCGTCTGGGGTCTGATTCCCGACATGGCCGGTCCCCAGTTGCTGCAACACCTTGTGCGCTCCGACATCGCCAAGGAGCTGACGTTCACCGGCCGCGTGATCAGCGGCGTCGAGGCCGCGGAACTCGGCCTCGCCACCCGCCTGTCCGAACAGCCGCTCGACGACGCCCTCGCACTCGCGCGCGAGATTGCCGGCAACTCGCCGCACGCGATCCGCGCCGCCAAGCAGGTGCTCGACACCGCCCGGACGGCCAGCGTCCGCGAGGGACTCGAAACCGAGGAGCGGCTGCAGGTCAGCCTGATCGGCTCACCGAATCAGGTCGAAGCGGTGACCGCGAACATGCAGAAGCGGTCGCCCGACTTCGCCGACATCGACTGAAGCCCCGCCGGGCGCGCCGGCCACTACTCCAGGTGCCAGCCGTGGCTGTCCTCGAGCAGCGCCCGCTGTGAGTCGAACGGCGGTTCCCCTGCCTCGGGCTCGATCCGAACATAGCGACCGTCAGACTCGAGGCGGCGGCAGTTCGCCGTGTCCATCAGGTGAGGCGCCAGGATGTCGCGCAGAGCCGCCCGGCGCAGGTCCGGTTCGAGGATCGGGCAGAGCAGCTCGACGCGTCCGTTCAGGTTGCGGGGCATCAGGTCCGCGCTGCCGGTGAACAACTCCTCGTCGCCGCCGTTGCGGAAGTAGTAGAGGCGCGAGTGCTCGAGGAACCGGCCGACGATGGACGTCACCGAGATGTTCTCGGACAGGCCCGGCACCCCGGGCCGCAGGCAGCAGATTCCTCGCACCTGCAGGAGCACCTCGACGCCGGCCTGGGAGGCGCGGTACAGGGCGTCGATGCACTCCCGGTCCACCAGCGAGTTCATCTTGAAGATTAGGCGGCCGTCTCCGCGTAGCCGGTGGCCCTCGATCTCCCGGTCGATTCGCCGGATGAGTTCCCGACGCATCTGGTGAGGCGCGACCAGCAGCCGGCTGTAGCGCTCCTCGCGGACGTAGCCGGTGATCGCGTTGAACAGCTTGGCGACGTCCGAGGCGATCTCCGCGTCGTCCGTCAGGATTCCGATGTCGGTGTAGATGCGCGCCGTGACCGGGTTGTAGTTGCCCGTCGCGACGTGAACGTAGGAGTGCAGCTTTCCTCCCTCACGACGCACGACGAGACACATCTTGGCGTGGGTCTTGAGCCCCATCACGCCGTACACCACATGAACGCCCGCCGCCTCCAGCGCCCTCGCCCAACCGATATTGTACTCCTCGTCGAAGCGCGCCTTCAACTCGACCAGGACCGAAACCTGCTTGCCCTTCTGCCGCGCCTCCATCAGCGCTTCGACGACCGGCGAGTTCGCGCCCACGCGGTAGAGAGTCTGCTTGATCGCGATGACGTCGGGATCGGCAGCCGCTTCCCGTAGCAGCCGCACCACTGGAGAGAAACTGTCGTAGGGGTGGTACAGGAGGTGATCGCGTCGGCGAATGGCGCCGAACAGGGACTCCTCGCTCCTGAGCGCAGCCGGCCGCACAGGCCGGATCGCACTGTCGCGAAGCTCCGGCCGGTCGAGGAAGGCGATCTCGCTCAGGTCGGCCAGACCGAGGGGCGACGGCAGCGTGTCGACCTGGAACGGCGCCAAGCCCATGTTCTGCTCGAGGAGGGTGCGGATCCGCTTGGGCATGTCCTCGTGCACCTCGAGACGGACGACGGAACCGAAGTGCCGCTGGCCGACGACCTCGACGATCGCGGTCAGGAGGTCGCTCGCTTCGTCTTCCTCGATGTCCAGGTCGGCGTCGCGGGTGACGCGGAAGGTATAGGCCGCCGCAATCTTCATGCCGGGGAAGAGCAGGTCGAGGTTGGCCGCGATCAACTCCTCGATCCAGACGAACTTGCCGCGTCCCGACTTGCCCAGACCGAGTTCGTCGCGGCCGCCACCGGGCGCCCGCACGAGTCGCGGCAGGACCTGCGGCACCTTGACGCGGGCGAAACGCTCGCCCTGGCTGCCGTCGTCGATGACGACCGCCAGGTTCAGGCTCAGGTTGGAAACGTGGGGGAAGGGATGACTGGGATCGAAGGCGAGCGGTGTCAGAACCGGGAAGATCTCGCGCTCGAAGTAGGAGCGCAGCTTGCGCTTCTTCTTGGCCGAGAGCGAATCGTGGGAGACGATCTCGATCCCGGCATCCCTGAGCTTGGGCAGGAGATCCTCGTGCCAGCAACCGTAGACGAGCGCGCGCTCCCGCCGAAGCTGGGAACGGATGCCGGCCAACTGCTCGGACGGGGTCATGCCGTCGGGCGGCGCCTCGAGCGCGCCGCGTTCCAACTGCCGGCAGAGTCCCGACACCCGGACCATGAAGAACTCGTCCAGGTTGCTCCCGTAGATCGACAGGAACTTGACTCGCTCCAGCAAGGGATGCCGCGAATCGCGCGCTTCCTCCAGAACCCGGCTGTTGAACTGCAGCCAGCTCAGCTCCCGGTTGTTGTAGTGCTCGGGCAGGCCCGGCGCGATCGTCGGCCGCGGCGGTTCGGCCGCCGTTTCGGGCGCGGAGTCGCCAGCCGGCTCCGGGACCGACTCAAGGGACGGCTCGATCAGGTTGTCGGCGGCTGCGGATTCTGGATTCGCCACGGTAACCGCTGATTCTACACCACTTCCGCCCTCGCCGGCACCGATTCCGGCTCTACTCCGGGCGCCGCCGGATCACGACGAAGGTCACGTCGTCGGCCGGGATTCCCCCAGGCGAGAGGTCCTCGACCCAGCCCTCGAACTCCGCGACCGCCTCTGCCGCGGGAAGCTGGCCCACTTCCCGCCAGCGCTCGGCGACCGCCGCGTAGCCGATCGGCTCGCCGTCCTCGCCGAGCATCTCCGGCAAACCGTCGCTCATCAGCAGGGCCGCGTCGCCGGGTTCAAGCCACACCCGGCGATTCTCGTAGGACGCGTTCGCCAGAGTGCCGAGCGGCACGCCGGACGTCATGATCTCCTCGACCTCACCCGCCGGGGAGCGGCTTACCAGCACCGGCGGCATGCCGGCCGACGCCAGGTCGAGCGCCCCGTCCTGGTAGCGCGCCAGCACCAGGGCCATCGCCCGCCGCCCCAGGTTCATCGAGCGGATCGTCGCTGTCGCGTGGGACAGGAAGTCGGCCAGGTCAAGCAGTGCGGGAGCACCGGGTGCCGCGGGCGCCGGCGAGGCCGTGCCGCTGACCGAGCGGAAGTGGCCCATGTCCGCCGACGACAGCAGCGACTTCACCACCGTCACCATCGTCCCCGCACGGGCGCCGTGGCCGGTTGCGTCGCCGACCGCGATGGTCAGCAAACCGTCCGGCCGGAGCCGGCTGAAGTCGTAGTAATCGCCCCCGACCTCCGAGGCCGTGCGCAGGAATACGGCGATCTCCAGGTCCGGGTGCTCGGGGATGTCGGCGGGCAGCAGCGAGAGCTGGAACGTGCGCGCCTCCTCGAGTTCGCTCGTCTGCCGCTCGTTCTCCGCTTCGAGCAGGCGGCGGCCCACCTCCTGCTGACGACGGAGCCGTTCCTGCTCCAGCAACTGCCGCCGGTTCTTCTCCTGGTCGCGGGCCATGCGATTGAACGCCTCGCCCAGCTTGCCGACCTCGTCGCGGCCCCCCAACCGCGCCCGCGCCGCGGCGTCGCCCCTGGCCAGGCGGTCGACCTGCCTGGTCAGGTGGCTGAGCCGGCGGGTAAGGCGGTTGGCCAGCGGAGCGGCAGCCAGCAAGGACAGGCTCATCAGGCCGACACCGACACCGAAGTTCCGCAGCGAGGCGCTGCGAATCTCGGCCAGCGATTCACCGATGGGACGCACGATGCCGTAGACCAGGTCGCCCGTCGCCGCAGCCTGGGTCACGACCACCCAATCACTCATGCCCTGCCAGAGTTCCTCGTTGCCCGCGGCCAGAGCCTCGAGCAGGGGCTGCCCACCAGGACATTGCACCCCCTGGAGCAGATCCAGGTCCTCGGGCTCGGAGGTGTAGATCTCGCCCTCCGCGTCGATCGCGAACGGCACTGCGCCGGCGCGGCGCGGGATCCGGCGCAGGACATCCCGCATCAGGCGCTCCGGCCTCACCGCGGCTTCCAGGTGGCCGACCAGGTGACCGTCCCGGTGCACGGGAGTCGAGATCGGACCGCCGAACGTTCGAGCCGCCCACTCCCGCGCCTCGCGCGCCCACTCGACCTCTTCCATGTCCCCTGCCGTTTCGTCGCCCTGTCCCGCCGGCGGTTCTCCGGCAGCGCCCCGAATCGGAAACCGACCGGAGTTGCCCGGCCGCGACCAGAGGAAACGTCGGGCTTCCCTCGCCCTCAGGCCGGGCTCACCGGGGCCGTCGCCCGGACGCCCGCGCTCACGCAGGTCCGGTTCGGGCGCGGACGGATCCGTTGGCACGAGTTCGAGCGCATCGAACAGGTCCGCGCCGTCGCCCAGGCTGCCGATGATGAACTCCGCGAGCGCCTCCCGGTCGACGTACTGGGGGTCGTCGAAGGGCAGCATCGTGCCGAGCCTTCCGACGTGCACCCGCAGGTCCTCACGGGCGCGCATCAGCCCGATCGAGATCTGCCTTGCGACGTCTTCCGACTCGGCACGCACCGCCGCTCGAAACGCCGTTGCCGACGACACGTAGGAATAGCCGACGATGCCGCCGAGAGGCAGCACGGCCAGCACCAGGAAAGCAAGGATGAGTTGGCTGCGCAGCTTCATCGTTCCGGTTCAACCCGATCCAGGTTCACCATCTTCCGGGTTTGCCTCAGCGCGGTGAGCGGGCCGGCCCACCGGTCTGCCGTCCTTGCGCCGGCCGGACAGTGAACTCACGACGCCATGGAGCGCCCGCACCTCGTGCTCCCTCAGCTCGGCCCGGTGCAGGATACTCCGCAGGTTGCGAACCATGATGCCACGCTTCTCCACCACGCGCAGGAAGCCGGAAGCGTCGAGTTCCT
Organism: Acidobacteriota bacterium; assembly: GCA_026707545.1. Lineage (NCBI taxonomy): Bacteria > Pseudomonadati > Acidobacteriota > Acidobacteriota bacterium. Next base: position 1,908,047 of record JAPOWR010000001.1, read on the forward strand.
GCTCCAGGTGCTCGAAGAGGTTGACGAGCTCCGCCGCGGTGGCCAAAGGCGTCGTCGATCTCGGGCCGCCCGTGGTCACCGGGCGATCCGCCGCCTCGAACCAGGCGTGGGCGACCAGCAGCACGGCTTGCGCCAGGTTGAGCGACGAGTACGTCGGGTTCAGGGGAATGTGAACGATGTGCGACGCCAGGGCCACATCGTCGTTGTCGAGTCCCGCCCGCTCCGGACCGAACAGCACTCCCGAGCGGAGCCCACTGGCTGCGGCCTCTCTCACCTCTGCCGCCAGTTCACGTGGTCCGATAGCCGGCTTGAGCAGGTCGCGGCGGCGCGCGGTCGTCGCGTAGACCCGGTGCAGATCGGCGACTGCCTCGGCCGTGGACGCGAACACCGTCGCCCGGTCGACGATCTCACGCGAAGACCCCGTGGCCATCGCCTGCGCGCGCTCGTTGGGCCAGCCGTCACGCGGCGCCACCAGCCGTAGCTCGGTCAGTCCGCAGTTGAGCATCGCCCGAGCCGCCGCCCCGATGTTCTCCCCCAACTGGGGGCCCACCAGGACGATCGCGGGCTGCCGGGAATCCGTGGGAGTTCCCTCCCGCGCCTCCGCCGCGGTCCCGGCTTCTTCCGCCTCTGTTCCTCGACCGGCCATCGCGCCTCAGGCCGGTAGGCTACACAGGTGACTCCGCCCAGCCTGGGGGACCGCCTGCCCCAGACCCGAGGGGCAATCTCTTCCGACGACATCCTGGAACGGTTCCTCGACTGGATCGCCGGGCTGGGGTTCGAGCTCTTTCCCGCCCAGGAAGAGGCCCTGATCGAGCTGATGGCCGGGCGCCATGTGGTCCTCGACACGCCGACCGGATCCGGGAAGTCCCTGGTCGCGATGGCTCTTCTCTTCAAGGCCCTGTGCGAAGGACGAACGGCCTTCTACACGGCGCCCGTGAAGGCCCTCGCCTCGGAGCAGTTCTTCCGCATGTGCGACGATTTCGGCGCCGAGCGCGTGGGGATGCTCACCGGCGACGCCAGCATCAACACGGACGCTCCGATCATCTGCTGCACCGCCGAGGTACTCGCGAACATGGCGCTGCGGCGAGGTGCGGCGCTGCCGGTCGACGATGTCGTCATGGACGAATTCCACTACTACTCGGACCCGGAGCGCGGTGTCGCGTGGCAAGTGCCCCTGATCACGCTTCCCAGGACCACCTTCCTCTTGATGTCGGCGACGCTGGGCAACATGGCTCCCATCAGGGAGAAGCTCGAGCGGGCCACAGGGCGGCCGGTGGCGCTGATCAGCAGCCGGGTCCGCCCGGTGCCGCTCAAGTACGAGTACCGCGAAACGCGGCTCGGCGTGACGATCGACGAGCTCGTCAGAGATGGCAAGGCGCCCATCTACGTCGTCAACTTCACGCAGCGCGACTGCGCGCGCCTCGCCCAGAGCCTGACCAGTCTGAGGCTCTGCACTCGCTCCGAGAGAAAGGCGATCTTCAAAGCCGTAGGAGACTTCCGTTTCGACACGGCGTACGGCAGACAGGTGCGGCGCTTCCTGAGCTTCGGGATCGGGATCCACCACGCCGGTCTGCTGCCGAAGTACCGGCTGCTGGTCGAACAGCTCGCGCAACTCGGGCTGCTCAAGGTCATCGCCGGGACCGACACCCTCGGCGTCGGCGTCAACGTGCCCATCCGCACGGTGCTCTTCAGCCAGCTCAGCAAGTACGACGGCCGGGAGGTCGCCATCCTCAAGGTCCGCGACTTCCAGCAGATCGCCGGACGAGCCGGGCGCAAGGGGTTCGACGAGCGGGGCTGGGTCGTCTGCCAGGCGCCCGAACACGAGATCGACAACCGGCGCCGGCGCGAGAAGGCGCGGGCCTCGCCCCGCGGCCGAAACCGCCGGCAGTTCCGCAGGCGGCCGCCGCCGCGCGGCTTCGTGCCCTGGGACGAGAGCACGTTCCGGCGCCTGATCCACAGTCCGCCCGAGACGCTCGAATCCCGGTTCCGGCTCAGTCACGGCATGGTGTTCGACCTGATCCTGGCCGACGAGGCGACCGGCAACGGCGGCTCCCGCCGGAACTTCCGTTCGATCCGGCGGCTGATCGCCGCCTGCCACGAGCGGCCGGCCAGGAAGAGGCGCCTGATCGGGCAATCGGCCGAGCTGGTCCGGTCACTTCACCGGGCGGGCATCGTTCGCATGGCGCCTGCTCGCGGCAACGGCTACCGGGTCGAGGCGGACCGGAACCTACAACTCGAGTTCTCGATGCACCAGGACCTGTCGCTCTACCTGGTCTCCACCCTGGAACTGCTCGACCCCGAGGATCCCGACTATCACCTCGACCTGCTCAGTCTGGTCGAGGCGATCCTCGAGAATCCCGAGATCGTGCTCCGCCAGCAGGCCCGCAAGCTGCGGGGCGAGCTGGCGGCTAGGCTCAAGGCAAGGAGGATGCCGTTCGAGGAGCGGATGGAACGGCTTCGCCAGGTCACGCATCCCCGACCGCTGGCCGATCTCATCGAACCGACGTTCGAGGAGTTCCGGTGCTCCCACCCCTGGGTTCCGGGCATCGGGGTCCAGCCGAAGCGCGTCGGCCGCGAGGTCTACGAGGACGGCCTGAGCTTCGACGAGTTCATTGGCCGTTACCGGCTGGAGCGCTCCGAGGGGGTCACTCTCCGCTACCTGAGCCGGCTGTTCAAGGTCCTGAGCCGCGGCGTGCCGGACCGGTTCAAGACGGACGCGGTCTTCGATCAGCTCCGCTACTTTCACTCCCTGCTGATCCGCGTCGACCGCAGCCTGCTCAGCGAATGGGAACGGCTGTGGTCGCTTCAGGAAGATTGAGCTGCCCGCGGCCCTACCGGCTCCGGTCGACGCCCAGCTTCGGACACCACTCCTCGACCGGACAGCGGGAACACCAGGGACTCACCGGCACGCACAGCTTCTGGCCGAAGCTGACGAGTGTCTTGTTCAGGCCGATCCACTGGCTCCGCGGCAGCTTCGCCCGCAACGCCATTTCCGTCTCAAGCGGGGTCTTCGTGTCCACGTAGCCCCAGAGGTTCGTGATCCGGTGCACGTGGGTGTCGACGCAGATGCCGGGCCGCCGGAAGCCCTCCGTGACGACGAGGTTCGCGGTCTTGCGCCCTACGCTCGGCAGCTCGATCAGTTCCTCGACCGTCCGGGGCATCTCGCCGCCGAACCGGCCGAGCAGCACGCCCATCGCGAGGCGGAGGTTCTTCGCCTTCGTACGGTAGAAGCCCACCGGGAAGATGAGGCGCTCGATCTGCGCAGCCGGCAGGCCCGCGATCTCTTCCGGCGTCGACGCCACGTCGAATAGCCGCCGCGTCGCGGCGGCTGTCGCCTCATCCTTCGTCCGCGCGCTCAGAATCGTCGACACCAGGACCTTGAACGGATCCCGCTCGGTCTCGGCGATCAACGTCACGATCGGAAGCCGGGAGCCCTCGAGGTGCCGCCGAATGCGGCGAAGCATCGCCGCCAGACGGCGGTTCGAGGGAGGCGTCGGCTGCTCGGACACGGCGAGGCGAGAATAGGAACCCGCGCCACGGAACGCAACGGAGCACGGCTGGAGGCAATAGCGATGGCCGCGACTGCTGTTACCTTGAAGCGATGAAGGTCGTGGTCAGCGGGGCCTCTGGTCTGATCGGCAGCGCCTTGGTCCAGGCGCTTCAGGAGTCGGGCCACGACTGTGGACGGCTGATACGTCACGCCCCGCGCAACCCGGGCGAACTGGAGTGGCGGCCCGAGCGCGGCCTGGCCGAGCCGAAGACCCTGGAGGGATTCGACGCCGTCGTCCACCTGGCCGGCGAGAGCGTCGCCGGCGGCCGCTGGACCGCGGAGAGGCGCCACCGGATCCGATCCTCCCGGATCCCGGCGACACTGCGCCTCGTCGAATCCCTGAGCACGATCGAGCGGCCACCGCGCGTCTTCGTCTGCGCCTCCGCCGTCGGCTACTACGGCGACCGGGGAGACGAGCTGCTGGACGAGGACTCCTCAGCCGGCAGCGGTTTTCTGGCCTCCGTCTGTCGCGACTGGGAAGCCGCGGCCGCGACCGCGGCGACCGTATGCGAGCGGGTGGTGATCCTCCGCTTCGGCGTCGTCCTTTCAGCCGCTGGCGGCGCGCTGCCCCGGATGCTGATGCCGTTCCGCCTCGGCGTCGGCGGCCGCCTCGGTTCGGGCCGGCAGTACTTCCCGTGGATTCACCTCGAGGACGCCGTAGCCGCCATCCTCCACCTGCTCGCACGAGGCGAAGGCCCCGTCAACCTCACCGCGCCGGAGCCGGTCACCAACGCGGAACTCACCCGCTCGCTGGGAAGCACCCTGCGAAAGCCGGCCCTGTTCCCGGTTCCCCGCCCCGCCCTCCTCGTGGCGTTCGGCGCGATGGCGCGTGAGACATTGCTCGCCAGCGCCCGCGTCGTCCCCGCGCGACTTCTGAGCGGGGGCTTCACTTACCGCCATCCCACGCTCGACTCGGCACTCCGGCACGAGTTGTAGAATCCGGGAAGCCAAGCGGCGCCCGGCGTGTTGGGACCCTTATGGCTTTCAAGCTCGAGAAACGCAAGACCTCCGGGTCCAGATCCGCCGCCGCTTCCCTCCATCTCGGCGGCGCACCCTACGAGCTGGAGCCGCAGAGCAAGACACCTCTGCGAGTCGGCATCGCCGTGACCATCGCCTTCCACGCGCTGCTCTTCCTGATCACCTTTCCCCGGGCGAAGCCCCGTGCGCTCCAGGCGGCGCAGGCGCAGAAAACCTTCATGGTCACGACGGTCCGCTTCAAGCCACCGCCACCGGCGCAGGCCAAGCCAATCCCGAAGCCCAAGACACGAAAGATACCGATCCCTGATCCGACCCCGGACGACCCGGAGCCGCTGATCCAGGAAGAGGTCTTCAATGCGCCAGAGGTCGATTTCGAAGGCATCAGCGACGTGCTGTTCGACATCCCCGACGCTCCGTCCCCCTCCGGTCCGACTGGAACCATGTGGATCGAAGGCGACGTCCTGCCGCCCAAACGCACCTATGCCCCCCGCCCCAACTACACCGAAGAGGCCCGCCGCGCCCGGATCCAGGGCGTCGTCATCCTCCAGGCCGTGGTCGACACCGTCGGCAACGTGGGCTACGTCAAGGTCCTCAAGGGCCTTCCGGAGGGCCTCACGGAATCCGCCGTCCAGGTGGTCGAACAGTGGCGCTACGAACCCGCCACCCTGAACGGCGAGCCGGTTCCCGTCTACATCAACCTGACGGTCAACTTCTCGCTGCAGTAGCCGAGCGTCTACTCCCGGCCCGAGCCTGAGCCCGTGCTCACGCCCTGCCCCTGCTTCTCGTAGTACTCCTTCTCGAGCAGCCGGGCGCCGCGGAGAATGTTGCCCATCGCGTAGTTGCCCTCGTGACAGGCATACTCGTAGAGGAGGTCGTCGGTTCCCGGCCAGATGAGTTCGCCGCTGTAAGGCGCGGCGTAGTCCGTGTCATGGACGGTGAACCCGTAGAGCAGGTCCTTCGCCCCGTGGCGGCTGAAACGCTCGATGACCTTCAGGCCGTCGCGCGGATCGCTCTGGCTGTCGAGGAAGTTCGTCGTCTCGACGACCAGGGTGTCACCTTCCCACCAGCCGATCGAGTCGCCGCCCATGGAACGGTACTCGGCCGGCGGGTGCTCCGCGTTCAGCCGGACGACCTTGGCCCAGTGCATCCACTCGACCAGGATGACGACGTGGTCCTCGGTCTGGGTGATCGTCTTCAGGTTGTTGTAGGGCAGGGAACGCACCGGGGTGGTGGCCACGCTGGTGTAGATGCAGCGGTCACCGGGCGTCAACGTCTCGGGTCCGTCGTACGGATCGTCGCCGGCCTCGATCCACCAGGCGTCGCCGGTGTTCTTGTAGAGGTAGGGGTTCACGGTGGCCCGCCGGGCCTTGCCGGTCTCGGTCAGTTCCGGCATGCGGCCGTTCGGCGGGTCGGTGAGGACCGATGTCCGGTACTGACCATCGATCGGATACGCCTGGTTACCGAAGTCGAGCCAGAAGAAGTTGTAGCCGCCGACCGCGCCGGCGGCGCCCGCGGAGCCGTCGCCACCCGGCGGCGGCGCCTCGCGATCCGGGTCGCTGACCGCGTTCGCGCCTGCGCTGGCCGCCGCCATCATCGCGGCGATCCCCTCCGCCTCCTCCGCGGTCATGAACTCCTTGTCGCCGAAGCGGGGATCCCGCTCGAACGGAGTCAGGTTGGCGACGTCGTAGTTACCGGAGAGATCCGGTCGACCACTCGGAGTGCGTGGAACGTCCTCGTCCCCGGCGGCGGCCAGCGGCGCCGTCAGAAGCGATGCCAGCACGAGAGTGATGAACGGGAAGTTCGAGCGGCGGAAGGACATGACGACTCTCCTCGCAGAAGTTCGCTGGGGCGGGTTCTCTTTCCGTGAGCGGCAAGGAGCGTACCGCATGGCCCGCCCTCAGCGCGGCGGCAACCAGCCCCGCGGAGGCCGGAAGTAGACCTTCAGGTTGGCTTCCCGCCGGGTGTCGGGAGAGAGGTTCTCGAACACGCCGTAGACAAACGTACCGCGATCGTGACGGTGGATGACGGGATTCCCCCGCCACGCCGCATCGCCGATGTCGCACGGCTGCTCGGGGAGGCAGCCTCCCCTCGCACTGAGGTCGGCGGCCTCGTATTGGAAGCCGACGAACCTCACGTCCTTCGGCAACAGAACGCCGAGGACCTGGCAGGAACGCTCCGGATCGAGGACCGGGATCAGCAACTCCTGGACCTCGGCCCGGGTCTCCGGCGGCAACAGCCGCAGCACGTCGTTGCCTTCGGGCGACGCCAGCGCGCCGGTGTAGGCGAGGAACTCCTCGGGCAACGACTGTTCGACGATGCCGGTGACCCGCTCCAGACGTCCGGCGAGATCGCCCGCACAGGCTGTCGTCTCACCGGTTCTCGGTTCCGCCGGCCAGTGACTCGACACGGACCACTCGCCGGCCGCGCACTCGGGGCAGGCCCCGGCGGGCAGCAGGGTGGGATTCGCCAGCAGGCGGACCACGACCGGCTCCGGCTCAGGTTCCGGCTCAGGTGCGGGTTCGGGCGCGGGTTGGTCTGCCACGGCAACCGGCTCGGGCTCCGCCACGGGTTGCTCCGCCACGGCGACCGGCTCGGGCTCCACCACGGGTTGCTCCGCCACGGCGACCGGCTCGCGCTCCACCGCGGGCTGTTCCACCACGGCGACCGGCTCGGGCAACGGCGCCGGTTCCTCAGCCACCTCCGTCGACTCGGGTGGCGGCGCCTCCGTTGCCTGCGGGGGCTCGACGACCCGGGCCACGTTCTCCCGCTGAAGCCGGCGGTCGCGCTGCTCGGCGCGACGCTCCGCCCGGCGCTGCGCTCTGTTCATCGCTCGAGCCGAACCCGCGCGGGCAGTCGAGCTTGCCGCGCCGAGGCTCGAGTAGCTCACGTGCATGGGCGCCCAGAAGGGACCCGTTCGCTGACTCGAAGTGAACCCCACCTGGGGCCGCTTCCCGTCCTCCAGCCTCAGGTACGAGTTCACGATCATGAAGCCCTGGCGCATCAGTTCGATTTCCCACTCGCCAGCCGCGAGGCCGGTGACCTCGACTACGCCCTGCTCGTTCGTCAGCATCGGCGGCGGCCCCCCGGAGCGGTCCGCTTCCGCGAGCCGCACGATGACTCTGACCTCCGGCACCGGTTGCCCGGCGTCGTCAGCCACCGTGACCCGGATTCCGTGCTCCCCTCTCCAGTTCTGGGCTGCCGCGACCGCCGGTAGGGCCGCGAGCACTGCCGCCAGGCTCAACAGGAGCGGGCGCGACTTCATCCACGCGCCCCCGGCGGCGTCACGTTCTTCTCGGGAGGCTTGTCGGGCGGCGGGCGCCGATCGCGCCACATGCCCGTCATCAACGTGAGCAGGCCCAGCACGGCCTCGTCGACGAAGGGCAGGAGATCGGGAACGAAGAGGTCGACGAGGAAGATGATCGCCAGCAGCACGAAGAGCTGTGGGAAGCGCAACCCGCCCAGGAACGAGAGCAAGGACGTGCCGCCGCCGCGCGCGGGAGGCCGATCGGGCATCAGATCCCATTCTAGCGTCCGGCCGGCGCAGGCAAACGCTCCGGAAGGCCGGAACACGGGTTGGATCCCGCGCTAGGCTGCGGCCGTGAGCGAGCCGGCGATTGTCTATCCCGCCCTGGCACTGGTCGGTTGTGTCGCCGGAGCCTTGAACGTTGTGGCCGGCGGCGGCTCCTTCCTGACGTTGCCGATCCTCATCTTCTTCGGCCTGCCGCCGGGTGTCGCGAACGGCACGAACCGGGTCGCCATCCTCCTTCAGAACGTCGTCGCTTCGTGGGGTTTCCACCGCCACGGCGTCCTCGACCCCAAGTCCGCCCTGTGGGCCGCTCTGCCGGCAACGGCAGGCGCCGGCCTCGGTGCGTGGGTGGCTCTCACGATCAGTGACGACGCCTTTCGCAGGGTGCTGGCGGCACTGATCGTCGTGGTCACGCTCTGGACGCTGGTTTCGCGGCGCTCCGAGCCCGGGAAGCAGCCGGCCACGCTGCGGTTCGGCATGCTGGCGATCGGGTTCTTCGGTGTCGGAATCTACGGCGGATTCGTCCAGGCGGGAGTCGGCTTCTTCATCCTCGCCGCCACCTCGCTGGCGGGCCTCGACCTGGTGCGCGGGAACGCGGTCAAGGTGCTCAGCATCCTCTGCTTCAGCACCCTGTCACTGGCCCTGTTCGCGCTCTCGGGCAAGGTCGACTGGACCCTCGGCTTGGCGCTCGCGGCCGGCAACATGGCGGGCGGCTGGCTCGGCGTGCGACTGACCGTGCTCAAGGGTCACGTCTGGATCGGCCGCGTGGTCACGATCACCGTGATCCTGTTCGCGATCCGCCTCTGGTTCGGTTGAGACCGGAGCGAACCGGAGACGGCTATGCTCCGCGCCGCACCCTCAAGGAACCAAGGAGATCAACCGTGGCTTACGACGCTTTCGACCTGAGCGGCACCGTCGGGCTAGTGACCGGCGGCAACTCCGGCATCGGACTGGGGTTCGCCGAGGGACTAGCCCAGGCGGGGGCCGACGTCTGCATCTGGGGAACGAACGAGGTGAAGAACGCGGCCGCCAGGGAGCAGTTACAACGCCACGGCACGAAGGTCGAAGCACTCATCTGCGACGTCGGCGACGCCGACGTGGTGGCCGCATCATTCGAGCGCACCGTGGACCTCCTGGGCAAGGTCGACTCGTGCTTCGCCAACGCCGGCATCGGCGGCCGCGGTACGCCCTTCGTCGACATGTCGATGGAAGAGTGGCGCCGCATCTTCCAGGTCAACATGGAGGGCGTGTTCCAGACGTTCCAGCAGGCGATCCGGCACATGGTCGAGCGCGGTGAGGGCGGCTCCCTGGTCGCGACTAGCAGTTCCTCCGCGATCTTCGGAGCGCCTCGGAGCGAGCACTACGCAGCCACCAAGGCCGGCCTGAACGCAATGGTCCGCGGGCTCGCCGTCGAGCACGCGCGACACGGCATCCGGGTCAACTCCATCCTGCCCGGCTGGATCGACACCGCGATGACCGAGCGCGCCCTCGGCACCGAAGCCTTCCAGACGAAGGTCCTGCGCCGCATTCCCCAGCGGCGCTGGGGCGTCGGCGACGATTTCAGCGGCATCGCCGTGTATCTGGCCAGCGGGGCGTCGGCCTACCACACCGGCGACGAGTTCGTGATCGACGGCGGCTACGCCTGCTTCTGAGGTTCAGCGCCGCTAGGAACCGGCCATCGACCGGAAGACGGGCACGACGACCTCCGGCATCCTGCAGTGGTTGCCGGTTTCCCTGTCGACCCACACGTGGTCGGTCCGGCCCTCGACCAGCACCTTGCCCTCCACCTCCGTCCGGTAGCCGAAGCTCATCGCCCGGCTCTTCAGCCGCTCGAGCCAGCAGACGACCCGGACCGTGTCGCCATAGCGGGCGGCGCCCCGGTACTTGAGCTGGACGCCCGTGACCATCAGCCAGTAGCCCTCGTCCTCGATGTTCCGGTAGGCCATGCCGGCGGCGCGGCAGTGATGGGTACGGGCCAGCTCGAACCACACCAGGTAGTTCGAGTGGTGGACCACGGCCATCTGGTCCGTCTCCTTGTAGCGGACATCGACCTCGACTTCGCTCGACGGCACCTCCTGGCCGGCGGCGTTGACGGCGGTTCCGGTCATCCCATTCATATCGGGCCGCGACTGTAGCGGAGAACCGTGGCGATGATCTTCCAGCCCGCGCGCACCGTGCCGGAGATCGTGCCGGTGATCTTGGAAACCCCGGTCCGCCTGCGGTAGCTGACCGGCGCCTCGACGACACGCAGGCCCCGCCGCAGCGCCTTGACCTGCATCTCCGCCGTCCAGCCGAAGTTCGGGTCCCGCATGCCGAGCGACTCCAGCGCCCGCCACGAGACGGCGCGGAACGGACCAAGATCGGTGTAGCGGTGTCCGTAGAGCAGGCGAACGAGCAGGCACGCGAACCGGTTGCCCCAGCGTGCCTGCGGCAGCAGGGCGCCCGGCTCCGCGTTTCCCAGTGCCCGCGAACCAATGACCAGTTCCGCCTCGTCGCGCGCGATCGGCTCCACGAGCCGAGGCATCTCGTCGGGGTGATCCGAGTAGTCCGCGTCGAGGAACACGACGACGTCCGGCGGTCCGGTCCGGCGCACGTGGTCGAGCGCAGCCAGGCACGCGCTGCCGTAGCCCTGGACCGGCGCCGGAACGACCTCCGCCCCGGCTTCGCGCGCCCGCGCCGCCGTCGCGTCCCGCGAGTTGTTGTCGGCGACGACGACCCGCCGGACGAGATCGCCGGGAAGGTCCGCGAGCACCAGCCCGATCGAATCCTCCTCGTTGTAAGCCGGGATGACGACGTCGACGGCGATCACAGCGTGACGCCGAAGCGGTTCCGCAGCACGAACGCCAGCCCGATCGACAGGATCAGGAACGCGATCAGCCAGTGGAGGTCGAACAGGCCGAAGAACGAGATGGAAGCTGCCGGATACCGGATGTCGATCCGGTCGACCGGCCCGTCCCGGGGCAGCGACGGTTCCGCCGGATAGAGCAACTGGTCGACGATCGCCGCCCGTCGCCGCGTCGGCGAGCGGCGGACCCAACGAGCGCCGGCATCGGGGTCGACCACGAAGACACTCTTCGTGAACTCCGCCCCGCCCGTTCGGATGACCAGTTCGTGCCGGCCCGGATCAAGGGCGCGAAGGCGCCACGCCACCTGGTGCAGGCTGGGCACCCAGACGCCCGGTGTTTCGACCGCGACGCCCGGCGGTGCCTCGAGGTCCACGCCCGGGCGCGGCGGCGGCTCGCCGTCAGCCGACGGTTCCGCATCCGGCGCGACGAGATCGACGGTCAGGAGCGTACGCTCACCGACTTGGAGGCCGCTGTAGCCGTAGTGGAACTGGAGCTGGGCGATGAGCAGCACGAAGGGCACGATCATCCACAGGAGCGGCACCAGGTTGAGCCGCAGGTAGGTCAGGTTCTCCCGCAGCAGCCGCAGTTGGGCCCGGAGCACGGCGCGCAGGTCGTCGTTGAACAGCCGTACCTCCAGCAGGTGGGCGAACAGGCGTCGCTTGACCGCGGCGATCGCCTCCTGGTTCGACGTCCAGCGGTAGACCAGAAGCGCGAAGATGCCCGACACCAGCGAGACCAGCGTGACCGGCACGATCGGCGGCAGGGGCGCGAACGGCCCGAGCGCGAGGTCGAAGATGGCCCGCAGGGCGGCGTTGACGAAGGACATGGGCGGCGAAGACGGACGCCGTCAGGAGATGTAGCCCAGGCCGCGGAGCCGCTTCTCGATCTCCTCCCTCGATTCGGCGCCCTCGAGCTTGGCCAGCTCCTTCTCCAGCGCGTGGGAGATGAACTCCTCGACCGATGAGTAGCCCGCGATGTCGCTGTAGCGCTTCACCCGCGCGAGAAGATCCTTGTCGAGCTTGATCTTGCCGCCGCCGAACATTTTCTCCTCCTTCGCTAGCGCGATCGTCTGACCCGGTTCAGGGCGAGCCGGTCGCGGCACCGCCCGCCAGGGGCGGGAACTCCTCCACGCCGTACTCGGCCAGGATCGAGGCAGCCAGGTCGACGATGCCCCGGGCCGGGCGGCCAAGCGGACGACTGACCAGGAGCACGCCCGGCACGGTCCGGTGATCCATCATGTGATCGCCGCTCCAGGCGCTGTCGTTGTCGCTGAAGACCTCACCCACGACCTCGCCCGACGCCGACTCCGTCGCCCCCCGATAACCCTTCGCGTAGCCGACGACCAGATCGGGGCCGATCGCCGTGCGGTCCTGGAAGGCGTAGTCCTCGCGAAGGTGGACTTCCGTGATCGCGGGTTCCCCCGTCTCCGGGTCGACGACCGCCAGCAGTTCCTGCTTCAGCTCGCGCACCAGGTCGAGGCGCTCTGACGCCGTCACCGTGCCGTCGCGTTCACGGCCGCGCAGGTTGACGTAGAGACCCGAGAAGCCGATCCCGTAGGCCCGGGTCTCGTCCCAGTCGACGTTCAGCAGGAAACCCTCATCCGCGTACGGGTCCGGGTTTCTCGCCGTCAGGTAGCCCCTCTCGGCGAGCCACGCGTTCAGGTGAAAGGCGCGGCGCCAGGAGGCGAAGCCGTGATCCGACATCACGATGAGCAGCGGTTCGTCCGCGTCGCCGTCGCCGAGGCCGGCTTCGGCCTCGAGCCGGTCCAGCGTCTGCCCGACGACTGCGTCGAGTCCCTCGTAGAGCGTCGGGATCAGGTCCTCGTGCACGGCGTCGACTTCCGGGTCGTAGACGGGGTGCTCCGGATCGCGCGACCGCCAGCGGACGTGGCCGATCTGATCCACGTTGCCGAAGTAGTAGAACAGGAAGCCTCCCTCCTGCTCGAGGTAGCGGTCCAGCACGTAGCCGTACTGCTCGGCGACCTCGTCGCCGGCGATCTTGGCCTGCGCCAGGAACTCCTCCGGAGTAAAGACGCCCTCCGTCAGGGTCTTCGTGTCCTCGGGCATCCCCTCCGTGTAGAAGCGGTCGACCGCCTCCGCCAGCTCGGCCGCGAAGTCGGGCGGCGTCGAGATCGGCGCCGCGGGCGACATCGGGTCGTGGTCGATCGGGCTGACGTAGAGCTCGAACTCCGGCTCGAGCGCGCGCAGGTACATCCGGCAGATACCGCGCAGGTGCTGGGTCGGCATCATCTCGAAGCCGACCTCCAGCCAGTCGCTCCATTCCCCGACCCGGAGCACGATCTGCTGGTCGCCGAGCTCGATCTTGGCGCTCTCCGTCTCAAGATCGAGGTAGACGGTGAACGGTGCGGTCAGCTTGACCGGCTCCCGTAGCAGCGGATTCTCGGGACCAAGCAACTCCGCCTCGACGACGTTGTCGTAGATGTCCAGCTCGACGATGTCGCCGCCGCTGATGTCGCGGTCGGCGAAGAGTTCCGAGGTGTAGAACGTAAACGTGCCGTCCGTGCCGAGAATGTCACTCGTTCCCATGCCCGAAAGCTCGCGACTGGCCGTGCCGGAAACAGGGAAGTTCGCCGGCATGCGGATCACCTGCGTCCGCACGCCGTGCTCCTCCAGCACCTCCCAGAACGGCGTGCCGTGTCGGAACTGCACGTAGTCCCCGCTGGTGAGCGGGAACTGCCAGGGCCCCACCTCCAGGAAACGTCCGCCGGAGGACGCCGCGGCCGTCGACGAGTACGGGATCATCGTCTCCGGGTCCCGGTGCAGAAAGTCGAAGATGCCGTGACCGCCCGGGTCCATGCCGGTGACGAAGCTCGACCAGGCGACCGGGCTGTGCGGCGGGATCGTCGTCTCCAGGCGGGTGAAGCCGCCCATGGCCTCGAGGCGGGCGAAGTTCGGCAGCCTCCCTTCGTCGATCAACTGCCGGGTGAGTTCAGGGTCCAGGCCGTCGAAGCCGAGCACGATGACCTTCGGCCCCTCGGACGGACCGACGCCACCGCCGCCGCAGGCGACAGCCAAGGCGGCGAGCACCGCCGCCACTAGCGCAAGCGGCCGGTTCACGCTGCCGCTCCGGCCGCACCGCCTGCAAGGCCTGCCGGGTCGAAGACCGACTCGCCCTCCATGTAGTCCGGCTTGTCGACTCCGAACAGGGCCAGCGCCGTCGGCGCCATGTCGAGCAGCGACAGATCGTCCTCCCGGTCCACAGGCCGGCTGCTGAAGAAGACGCCGGGCACGAGCCGCGGATCGACACAGTGGTCGCCGCTCCAGGCTTTCGTGTTGTCGGCGAAGAGCGGCCCCGCCACCACACCGACCGCGCAGTCCCAGGACACCCGGTAGCCATCGTTGTAGCCGACGATCAGGTCGGGGGCGTTGCCCTTGTAGGGACCCGTGTACAGGTCCTCGGCGTCGAAGGCGGCGTTGATGCCGACGGCGCGCCGCTCCTCGTCGCGCAGGCCGGTCCAGGCCGTGATGAGCTCGCGCTTGAGCGCCCTCGCCTCTTCGCCAGGCTCCACGATGCCCGAGGCCTCCCGGCCTTTGAGGTTCAGGAACACGCCGGCGAGCCCGAGAGCGTAGGCGCGCGTCCGCGACCAGTCCACGCCCTCCAGCCACTCCTCGCTGCCGTCGGCGTCCTCGCGAAGGACGAGGTAGCCATGGTCGAGCAGCCAGCGATTCAGGTTCACGCCGCGCCGGAAGGAGGCGAAACCGTGGTCCGAGAGCACGATGAGTAGATCCTCGTCGCCCAGCTTCTCCATCACCCGGCCGACCAGGGCGTCGTTGTGCCGGTAGTGCTCCTCGATCGTCCGGCGCTGCTTGCCCGTCTTGCGGCCGTTCGCGGCCGGGTGTCCGTCTTCCATGTAGCGCCAGAACATGTGCTGGATCCGGTCGGTGGCGTCGAAGACGCAGGTCAGGGAGCCCTTGCGCAGTCGCTCGAGCGCGGCGAAGAACATCTCCTCGCGCTCGCGGTCGATGTCGCACGACTGCTTGAGGAAGGTCGCGTCGTCAGTCACCCCTTCGTTGAGCGCCGTCGTGTCCTCCGCGAGACCGAGGGTGGCGAAGTCGCCGAGCCGCTTGGACAGGTACGGAGCGTAGTAGGAGGGGTGGGAAATCGGCATCGCCGGTTTCTCGGGATCGATGTGGATCGCGGTCAGGTAGAGCGACGTGTGCTTGCCCGCCTCCGTCAGCATCATCCGGGTCAGACCGTGGACCTTGACCCCGGGCGCGGCCCGGAACTCGAGGCGGACCCAGTCCGAGAGCTGGCCCCGGCCAAGCTCGACTGTCTCGCCTGCCACTTCGACCGTCGCGGACCCGGCCTTCCGGTCGACCTGCACTGTCATCGGCAGGCGAAGCGGCGGCGGCGGATCGCCCTCGAGGAAGCTGTTCTCCGGCCCCTCGATCTCGCAGTCGAAGTGATCGGGGCCGGCGCCGTTCGAGGTTAATGGCACACGCACACCGCCCTCGCGGATCGCCTCCGTCGCCGGACGGGTCGTGTAGTAGAGGAAGGTCCCCTGGCTGCCCACCAGGTCCGGCACGCACATCGCCGCCAACTGGGCGCCGTAGAAACGGTCCGGTGGGAAGGTGATCGGCACCCGGAGCACCGTGCTCCAGACGTTGCGCTCGCCGAGCACGGTCCAGAACGGCTTCGACCGCCGCAGCATGCGGATCTCGGGCTTCTGCAGCGGGATCTTCCACTTGCCCAGCTTCAGGAACCGATCCACCCGGCCGATGTGGGCCGAGGAGAGCTTCGGCAGGTAGCTGCGCAGGTCGCGGTCGAGGAAGTCGAAGATGTTGTGCTTGCCGGGGTTGGCGCCCGTCGCGAACGTCGACCAGGCGACCGGGGACAGGGCCGGGTAGGTGCTGGCGATCCGGCGGTAGCTGCCCTGCCTCCCGAGACGCTTGAAGTTGGGCAGCTTGCCCTCCTTCATCATCCGCTCGGTCAGTCGCGGGTCCTGGCCGTCGAGCCCAATGAACACGAGTCGCTTGACGTGCGCCTTCGGCGGCTTCTTCCGACGCACGACCCGCCACAGCGTGCGGATCGGCCAGGCCAGGATCGACAGGAAGGCCAACACCACCGTCACCAGCAGCACCAGGAACGACGACATCAGCGCAAAGCCAGCCCCCGGACCGATGTAGGCGGCCGCCGGCGCAGCGGCGAAGAGCGCCGCAAGAAGCGCCAGCGCGACGGTTACGAGACGCTGAGCTGGCAACGGTTTCTCCAAGTGCTGGCGCCGCTCGAGCGCAGGAGTGCGGCGGCTCGCGAAGCGCCGCGGAGCATACCAAGGCTCTGTCTGCGATCTGGCGGCTGCAAGCTAGTCTGTCCCTTGCCCCACGATCCGACCGAACTTCTCCGGCAGATGGCAGAACCCGCGACAGACCAGGGACAGGAAGGGAACCGGACAGACCTCGAGACGAACCCTTGTCCCGAAACCGGTTTCTCTCGGATCATCGGAGTCGACTTCGCGACAAAGGACGCCAAGAGAGGCCTGGTCCTGGCGACCAGGGAAGGCGGCCACCTTCGATTGGAGCGCACGTGGAATCGTCGCGGGGCCTTCCTCGACATTCTCACGCAGTGGGTGGCCGAAGCCAAGGAAGCTACGCTGATTGCAGTCGATGCACCGCTGGGATGGCCGGCGCCCCTCGGGGAGGCCCTGGAGTCGCACCAAGCCGGCCAGACCATCGCAACGTCAGCCGACGGCATGTTCCGGCGAAGAACCGACGACTTCGTTCAACACACGACCGGGAAAAGGCCGCTCGAAGTCGGCGCAAACCTCATTGCCCGAACAGCCCACGCTGCTCTGGATCTCCTGAGCAAGCTGGGTGAGGCCCTCGGCACATCGGTTCCGCTCGCCTGGACACCTACTGGTGTAGAAGGACCGGCGGCGATAGAGGTGTATCCCGCAGCGACGCTCAGGGCCTACGGAATCCGGGACGCCGGCTACAAGAAGGTCGATCAACAGCGTGAGCGCCGCGAGATCGTCAAGGCCCTCAGGCGCCACTCGATGAGGATCCCGGATTCTGGTGCCAGCGAACTTCACCGCAACGCGGACACGCTGGACGCCGCGGTCTGCGTCCTCGCTGCGGAAGACTTCATCGCAGGACGAGCCGCGCGTCCGGAAGATCAAGACCTGGCGCGCCGTGAAGGCTGGATCTGGGTCCGACGGTCCACGGTTAGCATCCCGCCGCCATGAACCTGCGAACACTCTGGCGCCGTGTCCGCTACGGCCGGCCGGTTGTCGTCGTCTCGGGACTTCCGCGCTCCGGCACCTCCATGGCGATGCGGATGCTCGAAGCCGGGGGCATGAAGATCGTGACCGATGGCGAACGGCAAGCCGACGAAGACAATCCCCGCGGCTACTACGAGGACGAGCGGGTCAAGGACCTGGGGAAGGAGCCGGACAAGTCCTGGCTCCAAACTTCCCGGGGACGCGCCGTCAAGGTCATCTCCTTCCTGCTCAAGGACCTGCCACCCAACCTGAACTACCAAGTTGTCCTGATGCGACGCGACCTCGGAGAAGTGCTGGCCTCACAGCGCAAGATGCTCGATCGTCGCGGCGAGACGGACGACACGTCGGACGAACGGATGATGGAGCTGTGGCAGGACCAGCTCTGGCGGGTGAACTACCTCCTGCGCCACGCGCCGCAATTCGAATGGGTCGAAATCGAGTACGGTGAAGCGTTGCGGGACCCCCAGACGGCGGCCACACGAATCGCCAGCCTCGTCGGCGGGCTCGACCAGCAGGCCATGGCCGGAGTAGTCGACCCGACGCTGTATCGGAACCGGGCTGCGCCTTAGCTCTTCAGTGCCGATCGCCGCAGGTCGAGCGGGCCGCCCATAGCCGGTCTGCTATGTTGGTCCCGGCTCTCGCTAGCCGTCCCAGTAGACGCTCAGCGAGAGCGACCAACGAAGAGAAGTACTCCGATGCAGCACGGTATTGAACCCCGCTACCCTCTCGCTGAGGCGGCAAAGATCGTCGGTATGCCCACCCCTACGCTGCGGACCTGGTTCTGCGGCTGGCCCACCGGCAAGCCTCCCGTGCTCGCTGCCGACGGACGCGCCGACGCTCCGCTGATCCTCAGCTTCTTCAACGTCGTCGAAGCACGCTTCCTCGATGCGTATCGCCGAAGAGGCGTTTCAATGCAACGAGTCCGCCTCGCGCTGGACTTCGTCAGCGAGCATCTGTCCGGATTCGAGCGGCCGCTCCTGAGGCCCGACTTCGAGACTGACGGGAAGGCCCTGTTCATCGAACTGCAGGAGGCCAGCGAGGCGCCCATGCTTCTGGACGTCACCGGCGGCGGTCAACTCGTTTGGCCGGACGCGGTCCAGGAGCACTTCAAGTCGCTCGTCTTCGACGACCACGGTGATCCTTCGAGGCTCTGGCTCGATGATCGACACGACGTCATGCTGGATCCGCGCTTCGGCTGGGGGCTTCCGGTTGTCGCGGGCTCGGGGGTCCGAACTGACGTCCTCTTCGAACGCCTGGAGGCCGGCGAGGGGCTCGACGCCATTGCCGACGACTTCTCACTGGAGAGGTCCGAGGTCGAGACTGCCGTGGCCTGGGAACGAGCGGCCAGACGGGCCGCGTAGTCCGTCCCAGCTACGAGGCGAGTGATCCCCGATGTCGGTTGACCCCGAGGACGACTCTTGCCCGACGTTCTTCTTCGACCGCTCGATCGGCAAGGCCGTGCCGCGGGCTCTCCAAGCCGTGCGTGTACACGCCGTTTCCCACGATGATCACTACCCGGCGCAGCGGAGAGTTCCGGACGAGACGTGGATCGCCGAACAGACCGAACTCGGGCATGTTCTGGTCACCAAGGACAAAGGGGTCCGACACCGAGCTTCCGAGGTCGCAGCCATACGCTCAGCAGACGCGCGACTCCTCGTGCTCACCGATAGGCACGCTAACCGACTCCGGATGTTGCGAGCGATCATGATCGCTTGGCCGAAGATCGAGAGAATCGTCGATACCGAACTGATCGGTCCGTGGATTGTCACGATCAGCGCCGCCGGAGCGTTCAACAAGGTGCTCTGACTCTCCTGACTAGCCGAACAACTGGAGAAGAAGCCTACGAGCCCCGAGAGATGTCTGCCTAGGTTCGCGCGAAACGGGACGAGAGTAGGGTCCGACGAAGAAACGAAAGGGAATTCTGTCGAATAGTGCCCGTCGACTTGGAGGCGTCTTGCGGGACACAGCAAGCGCAGTGCGCCACGTTTCGCCCAATTCCAGGCTGCGCCCGGTCGCATCAAGCTTGTTAGCAAGTCGGCATCACCTATGTGGCCACCTACTCAAAGGGGATTACAACCCCTGTTACCCACCGGAAACGCCCGTAGCGTAACGGCCTCGGCACTGTAGCTCACGAAGCCGGCCACGGGAACCCCGAGTCCGGTGTGCGGGTCAGACACCGGTCGCTGGCCGGACGAGGGTTCCCTGCGTTGCCACTCGACCGGTCGGACCGACCTCCCGGGCTACATCGAGACTCGCCGACTTCAGACCGGCCACGCCGGACTCTGGCGTGTAGTGTCAATCTGCTACGGTTCATGATCCGATGGCCAAGACTGCCCACGTCATTCTCGACACGTCCGTCCTTCTTCGATGCAGGCCGCTTCGGGAGCTACCTTGGCAGGACTTGCAGTACGGCGATTTAGTTTCACCAGACGAGATTCGTGTGGTGGTTCCCCGCCCTACGCTGATTGAGTTGCAGGCCAAGCGCTACCTAAGGCAAACGATGAAACGAGCCGAACGTGTATTGGATGAACTGCGTCACAAGCCCACCACGCTGCGGCCTGGCAGCCCCACTGTATCTGTGTGCTCGACCCGTGACCCACTGCCGTCACCGGAAGCGATGAAAGCTGTCGGGCTAGATCCGGGCTTCGGGCTGACTCCGGGCTGGAGTGACGACTACCTCATCATGTTTGCTCAGACCCACGCGGAGTCCCACGAGAACGTCGTGCTACTGACCGCAGACGGTCCCCTTTCGGAGCGCGCCGACGAACATCCGGGGGTGACATCCATTCATCTCTCGCAGGCAGACTACGGAGACTGGTTTCAGGCCCCTAAACCAGATGCAGAGGTGGTCCAGTTGCGACAGCGCGTGGCTGCACTGGAGGCCGATTTCGAGGTCCACGTTCCGGTCGTGCGCATTTCCTTTGGAACAGACAGCGGCGAACTGACCGCCGTTCATGTTGGCAGTCTGACGGCTGACGAATGGAGCGCTCAGCGCCAGCGGCTCGAAGCCGCCCTCCCTCAGGTCACCGACTTTGAGTTCGTGGACGTGGGTGCGGCCCGGCTGCTCGCTGGTGGTTTACTAGGCGATCCGCAGTTAGTCTCCGCTACTCTCAAGGAGAGATCTAAGTACAAGTCCGACTACGCTGAATGGCTTAGTGCCTGCGAGTCGGAAACAGCACTCCATCGCCGTGTGATGGAGTGCGTGAGGTTTGTCGTCTGCATCGAGAACATCGGAACGGCTCACGCCAGAACCGTTGAAGTCAACCTCGATGCGCTTGGGTGTCAGATTATGGACGCTTCCGATGAGTCGCTGGACCCTCCAGGTTTGGACGAGATGGCGTCCTATCTGTCTCCACCCGAACCGCCGCCGACGGCGCCGGACTTGTTCAAGGAGCGTTTCGCCTATCGATCATCAGATCTACTGCTGAGTCCGGATCTGGATGTTTCGATAGCGAGGCCGTTTCGAGATGGACCACCGGGCCAGTTCGAGTACACAACAGACAAGCCGTCATTTGAGGAAAGGCTCACTCTCCGCTGCCCGTTGTGGCCCCACGGGGGCGAACCGGTGAAGATTCCGCTGTGGATTCGGTGGAACCGCGGGGCAGTTGGCACCAAGAACCAAGTTCGGTGTGCTGTCTCTGTTCGTGTAGGAGCGGAGAACATCGTGGAGCCAGTGCATACCAAGCTCCCCATGAAGATAGCGATTCGCCACGAAAGCGGTATCGAGCATGCACGTCGCATGGTTGACGCCATCATCAAGCACCACACCCGTAAGTAAAGGGGATTGTATACTAGGGTTGACAGCGCGAACCGGCCTACTCGTCCTCTTCCTCTCCCCGCACGAACATGACCGAGCCGAGGGGGAACTTCGGGCTCTCGTGAGTCTGGGTCGGGTCCGGCAACTCACCCACCTTGGCTTCGTACTTCCATCTCTTTCCCTTGCGCTCCTCGTGACGGTCGAAGATGAACGCCTTGTGCTGCTTCTGTTTAGGGTTCGACAGTCGGCCTTTCAGTTGTTTTTCGTCGTCCTCGGTGATGCCTGCCAGCTTGTTGCTGTGTCGTCTTCGATTTTCGGCGACCGTCATGTCGATGCCGCCCACTTTCCCGTCTTCGTCGGTGACGACGGGGTGCGTCAGCTTCACCGAGACCTTTCCTCCGCCGGGTGGCACTGGTTCCATCAGTTCGACTCCCTCGATGCGTTGTCCGCCACAGCGGACGATTCCGTTGCCGTGGATGTGGATTTGGCCGTCGCTCATGCCTGCCTGCCGCCGCGACGGTCCGGAAGCTAGGAGTCCGAAGTCAGGAGGATGAGCCTCAGCTTCTCGTTCAACTGCCTCGCTTCTCGATCCGCGTCTTCGATGCCTTGGTCAAGCACCTGTCGTTTCTCCCGGTACGACAGGATGAAGTCGATCTCCTTCGGATTCAGGCCCGCGTGCCGGGCACGACTGCGGTTGTACGCAGCATTGATGGTGAGTTCGTTCCGAACAACTGCCTTGTAGAGTGCCCGGCGGAGTTCCGCGGTTTCCCGGTTGGCCCGACGTTCATCGACACGTCGTGTGTGCCTCCACAGTCTCCACGCGATGAGCGGCGTCGCAAGGGCTCCCGCTGCCGCGAAGGTTGCGACGATGAGTGTGGCTACCTCCATGTGGCGGGCTCTATCCGGTGTGTTGGAATGGGTGTACTCCACAACGGAGGTCTAGCTGCTCGTTCCAGTCCTCGACTTCCCTGCTCGTCACACCAGAAACCCAAATCCTGCCAGGGACCTCGCTTGGCTCCGATGTCGGCTCTACTCTGACTCCATACTTCGCGGCGACGGTTTCTAGCGTTTTGCAAAGACTCTCGCCATACCGATCTTCACTTTTCCTCTATGCACGTCTGATCGCCTTTCGTTCTCCTGTCATCCATTCAACTTCTTGTTCGGCTTGAACGGCATCCGGTTCTTCATCAGCATGGCTCGTGCCACGTCCTCCATCGTAGCGTCGCCGTAGTTTGCCTAGTGGCGGCGCGAGCAGAGACAGACACTTTGGCGTGAGCCACTCAGCGCCCAGGAGAGTCCTAGTACACGCCCACCGTCGTCGCCGACGCCAGCCGCGCGAACGGCCGCACACCACTGACGCCGTCCCAGGGGTAGTCGGCGTACGGCTTCTCCCGCTCCCCCTCGTCACGCTCGAGGAAGCCGGGCACGAAGAACTCGCGCGTGAGCGTCGTGAGTCGCACCCGGCCGGTGGCGCCGTAGTCGACGACTTGGTCCGGGTCGTCGGGGTCGACGACCTCGAGCACGGCCCGCGGCTGCGGCGCGTAGTAGGCGATCGTGTAGCCGTCCGCCGCCGTGACCGGCCGCGACGCGGCCAGGCCCATCAGGGTGTTGCCGTAGGTGGGCGTCATGTAGACGCCGTCGAGGAGTTCCTCGACCGCGAAGCGGGTCCATTGCGGCGTGAACTCCGTGCCGCCCGAGAAGATGCCCTTGATGCCCGTGTCGGCGAGGGTCTGGCCGCGATCCTCGAGCGCCAGGCACAGGGACTCCAGCAGCTTCGGAGTCGCAAACATGGCCTGGATGTCGTGACCGGCCGAGAGCACCGTCAGCGCCTGGTCGATCACGTGGTCCTTGTAGGCCTCCAGGTGCTCCATCCAGCCCTTCTTGATCAGCTTGATCACCCAGCGCGGGTCGAGGTCGACGCAGAAGCAGATGCCGCCCCGGTACTGGCAGAGGTGCTCGACCGCCAGACGCAGGCGGCGCGGGCCCGACGGTCCCAGCATCAGCCAGTTGGAACCCGGAGGGAAGTGCTCGTCCGGCAGACTCGCGCTAAACAACTCGTAGTCCGTGCGGAAGTCGTTGAGCGCCACCCGGCTCTTCGGAATGCCGGTCGTGCCCCCGGTCTCGAACACGTAGATCGGATCGTCGGCCATCGCCTTCGGCACCCAGCGCCGCACCGGTCCGCCGCGCAGCCACTCGTCCTCGAACGGCGGGACCTTGCGCAAGTCCGCGTAGCAGGCGACGTCACTGCGCGGGTCGAAGCCGAGCTTCGAAGCGAAGTCCATCCAGAACGGCGTTCCGGTCTCCGGGCTGAAGTGCCACTCCATCATGTCCCGGACGTGGGCATCGAGTCGTTCCCTGGCCTGGGCCTGGGCGTCAGCGCTGGCGACTTCCATCTGCGAACTCCAATCGGGTCGGACCTGCTGTGATCGGCGGCCTGAAGCGGCGGCAGACTACAGCACCAGCCGCCGAGTTCCCTGCGGGTGAAACCGCTAGTCGGGCAGAGCGAAGACCCAGAGCACGCCGCCCTGCGGCACGTAGGTCCGGGTGCCGATCGCCCCGTCCAGATGGTTCGTGCCGCGCTGGGCGTCGACTCCCCAACCCGACTGGACCGCGATGTACTGCACGCCGTCGACCTCGAAGGACGTGGGCACGCCGGTGACGCCCGAGTTCGTGCGCTGGCGCCAAAGCAGCTCGCCGGTCGTCGCGTCGAACGCGCGGAAGTAGCGGTCGCTCGTGCCGCCGACGAAGACGAGACCGCCAGCGGTCGTCAGGACTGGCCCCCACAACTTGCGCTCGAACTCGACGGTCCAGACCTTCTCCCGCGTGTCCAGGTTCCACGCCTGCAGTTCGCCGTAGTGATCCGCTCCTTCCCGCGACACGAAGCCACCTTCCATGCCCATGAAGGTGCGGCCCGGGCGGTACTCCTCCTCGACGCCTTCGAGGTGGGAGCAGGTGTTCTCGTTGGCCGGAATGTAGAGCAGCCTGGTGTCCGGGTTCCAGGCGGCCGGCGGCCAGTTCTTGGCGCCAGACCAGGACGGACAGAACACGGCCCGTTCACCCGTGCCCGGGGTCTTCGCCGGGTCGTACTCGGGCCGCCCGGTCTCTGGATCGATCGACGTGAACACGTCCTGGTAGACGAACTTCGTCGCGTCCAGGAAACCGATCGAGTCGGCGCTCCGCTCCAGCACCCAGATGTAGGCATTGCGACCGGGATGCACCAGGGCCTTGCGCGTGCTGCCGCCGCGCTCGACGTCGATGAGCATCGGCGGATCGACCTCGTCCCAGTCCCAACTGTCGTTCCAGTGGTACTGGTGATAGGCCCGGATCGCGCCGGTGTCCACGTCCAGGGCCAGTACCGAGGTCGAGTACAGGTTGTCGCCCGGACGCGCGTCGCCCATCCAGGGACCGCCGTTGCCGGTGCCCCAGTACGTCAGTCGCAGGTCGGGGTCGTAGGTGCCGGTGACCCAGACGGAGACGCCGCCGGTGCGCCACGTGTCGCCGGGCCAGGTGTCGTGACCGGGTTCGCCGGGGCCGGGAATCGTGTAGGTCTTCCAGAGTTCGTCGCCGCTGTCCGCGTCGTAGGCAGCGATGAAGCCGCGAATCCCCCACTCGCCGCCCGAGACGCCGACGAGCACCTTGCCCTCGACGGCCAGGGGCGCGAGCGTCATGTAGTAGCCGCGGGCGTAGTTCTCGACGGCAGTTTCCCAGACCACCCTTCCCGTCCGCGCGTCAAGCGCGAAGAGCCGCGCGTCGACGGTGGCGACGTAGACCCGGTCGCCCCAGAGCGCAACGCCGCGGTTGGTCGGGTGCATCTGCTGCAGGTCTTCCGGCAGCTCGGGCACGAAGCGCCACAGCAATTCGCCCGTGCGCGCGTCCAGCGCCATCACGCGGCTCCCGGGCGTCGTGATGAACATCGTGCCGTCGTTGACGATCGGCGGCGCCTGGTGACCCTCGTTGATGCTGGTCGAGAACGTCCAGACCGGCGCGAGCGAGGCGACGTTCGAGGTGTCGATCCCGTCGAGCGGGCTGTAGCCCCAGCCGTCGTACGTGCGGCGGTACATGAGCCAGTTCTCAGGCTCCGGGGCCAGAAGACGCTCCTGGGTGACCGCACGGTAGGCGCGCTCCTGTCCGATCGCCGGCACCACCGCGGCGCCGAACATGAGGAGGGTGACCGTCCATCGAAGAACCGCTTGCCGATCCACCATCGTCAGAACTCCCTCTCGAACCGGATCGTGGCGCTGAAGCCACCGGCCGCCACGAGAACGCCGTCTCCCTCCGCCCGCAACGGCAGGGAAGGCAATCGACGCGGTGCCGGCCCGGAAATCACTTCGGCTCCGTCCCTGGGATCGAACTCCGAGTCGTGGCACGAACAGACGAGGAACTCCGTCTCCTCCGACCAGTCCTCGATGTCGCAACCGGTGTGGGGGCAAATCCCCGAGTACGCGACAACGCCGTCCGCCGACGCGGCCCTGGTCTCCGGAGCCAGCGAGTCCGGGTCGAAGCGCAGCAGCAGCACCTGATTCAGACGCGATCCGTCGCGGACCGCGCCGCTTGCAGGGTCCATCGCGTAGGAGATCACCTGCTCGCTGACCATCGGCACGTCCTCCACCCGGATCGTCTCTCCCTGGCGTGGCCCGAAGGCGAACACGAACCGGTCGCCCTCCCGCGGCCGCACCCTGCGCGGATCGTCCTCCTGTGCGTGCAGCACGTGCAGCCCGCGCGCGGTCAGACCCAGACCGAGGGCCGATTTGAGAACCGTCCGCCTGTTCTGCATGGCCGGCGAAGGCTAGCAGCCCGGTGCTACGATTCCGCCGCTTCACAACGCTCGATTCATCCTCCGGCCACCCACCGGCCGCGTACAGGTAACCAGCATGATCGACATCCCCGCCATCCGTTGGGGCAAGCCCTACGAGTCGCTCGAGAAGGCGACGATCGTTCACTTCGAGACCGGCGAAGAGCTGGCCACGCTGCACCAGACGAACCCCGGCCTGGTCCAGCGCGACATGCGCCGCGCCCAGCGCGCCCGCGACATCCTGCGCGAGATCCCGTCCAGCGAACTGATCTCCATGGTGATCAAGGCCGCCGACCTCTACCTGAACGCGGACCTTCCCCTCGGCAGCGGCAGCCAGACCCCGGCGGACTTCGTCCACTACCAGTCGGCGACGACCGGTCTGCCCGAGCACATGTGCCGGGCGAACATGGACAAGAACCACTTCGTGCTGACGAACATGGGCGAGGTGCTCGAAGCGCTGACCCGCGGTCTCGACCTCGACATCCTGGCACGGGGCCACGGCGTAGAGGAGCGTGGCGTGCCGGTCAGCTACCAGGCGCAGGCGCCGGTGATCGGCCTCGTGCTGCCGTCCAACTCGCCGGGCGTGCACACGCTGTGGATGCCGGTCATCCCCCTCCAGATCGGTCTCGTGTTCAAGCCCGGACCGCAGGAGCCGTGGACGCCGTATCGGATGACAGAGGCCTTCGCGCAGGCCGGCGTGCCCCGCGAGGCCATCTCGATCTACCCGGGGGAAGGCGACATCGGCGCGGCCGTCCTCGCCTCCTGTTCCCGCAGCATGATCTTCGGCGGCGCCGACACCGTGGCCCGCTACCAGAACGATCCCCGCGTCCAGCCGCACGGCCCCGGCTTCAGCAAGATCCTGCTCGGCGACGATGTCGTCGACGACTGGGAGCAGTACCTCGACGTGATGGTCGACAGCGTCCTGGTCAACAGCGGCCGGAGCTGCATCTCCTGTTCCGGCGTCTGGGCCTCGCGCCACACGGCAGAGATCGCCCAGGCTCTCGCCGAGCGGCTGGCGCCCGTGCTGCCCAAGCCGGCCGACGACCCCGAGTCACCGCTCGCCGCGTTCACGGTGCCGGGCATGGCCAAGGCGATCAACGCCATGATCGACGCCCAGGTCGACGTTCCCGGCGTACGCGACCTGACCTCCGAGATTCGCGGCAACGGCCGGCTCGACGAGCGCGAGCGCTGCGACTACCTGCTGCCGACCGTCCTCCACTGCGCCGACGCAGGAGTGGAAGCCGCGAACGTCGAGTACATGTTCCCCTTCGTCTCCGTCGTCGAGTGCCCGCAGCAGAAGATGCTGAGCGCGATCGACGACACCCTTGTGTGCAGCGCGATCACGAACGACGAACACTGGCGGCGGCAACTGATCGACGCCACCCACGTCGACCGCCTGAACCTCGGCCCGGTGCCGACGATTCAGCTCAACTGGCTGCAGCCGCACGAAGGGAACATCATCGACTTCCTGTTCCGGGCGCGTGCGTTCCAGCAGGCGGACGTCGCGTAGCAACTCAGCCGCACAGCAGCATCCGCCACCGGCCCGTGGCTGTACGATCGCGCATCATGCGGAAGCAGCTTGCGGGCCGTGTCGAACTGCGCAACGTCGCCACCGACGCGGAGTACGACGCAGCGGTCGATCTCCAGCGCCAGACGTGGGGAGACGGCTTCGAGGACGCCGTACCGACGACGATCATGATGATTTCGCAGAAGATGGGCGGCGTGCTCGTCGGCGCCTTCGACGAGAAGGATCGGATGCTCGGCTTCCTCTACGGGCTGAGTGGCTTCCGGTACGGCCGGCGTGCCCACTGGTCTCACATGCTCGCCGTCGCGCGCGACGCCCGAGGTCTCGGCCTGGGCCGCGAGCTCAAGACGTTTCAACGTGAACTCCTGCTGCCGCTCGGCGTCGAGACGGTCTACTGGACGTACGACCCCCTCGTTGCCCGCAACGCGAACCTGAACCTGAACCGGCTCGGCGCCCTACCGATCGAGTACGTCGTGAACATGTACGGCGAGGACACGGGAAGCCTGCTGCACAGCGGGCTGGGCACCGACCGATTCATCGTCGCCTGGCCGATCGCGAGCTCCCGGGTCGACTGGCTGATGACCGCCAATGCCGACGCCACGCCAACCCGCGACACGCCGCCCTTCCCCAGAAGCGAAACGACGTCCGACGTCAAATGGGTCGAGGTGCCGCCCAACATCGGCGCCATCTTGCGGGCATCGCCCGAGGACGCCTTCGCCTGGCGGCGACGAACGCGGGCGCAGTTCCAGGAGCACCTGGAGGCCGGCTACGCGGTGACCGGGTTCACCTGGCGCGAGCAGGCAGAGCCGGATGCCGGCGGGGGCGCCAGCGCACCCAGTGTCCCGGGGGCCGCCCAAGAGACCGGCGTACCCCGCGTCCTGGACCGGCGCTACTACTACCGGCTCCAAAAGCTCGAAGGAACGGAGACGCAATGAGCCTTCACATCGACTCGATCACGCTGCGCGAGATCCAACTGCCCCTAGTCGAGCCGTTCCGCATCTCCTCCGGCGTCACGACCACCCGCCGCATCCTGCTGCTGGAGCTGATCGACGCGGACGGCGCCTCGACCTGGTCCGAATGCGTGGCGGGCGACTTCCCGAACTACTCGCCCGAGAGCATCGACACCGCGACCCTCGCGATCCGCGAGTGGCTGGCACCGCGGGTGCTGGGCCGGCGCTTCCGGAACCCGCAGCAGGTAGCGGCGGCTCTGTCCGAGGACCTCCGCGGTCACGAGATGGCGCAGGCGGCGATCGAAATGGGCGCCTGGGCGCTGGCGGCCACCAAGGCCGGCCAGAGCCTCTCGTCTCTGCTCGGTGGTACCCGGAAACGGATCGGCACCGGCATCTCGATCGGCATCCAGAACTCACCCGACGAACTCGCCGCCAGGGCCGAGAAGGCGCTGGCCGAGGGCTACCGGAAGATCAAGCTGAAGATCAAGCCGGGCCAGGACCTCGACTACCTGCACGCGGTCCGCGAACGCCTCGGACCGGACGCGCCGCTGATGGCCGACGCGAACAACGCGTACACCCTCGCCGACACGGACCACCTCGTCCAGCTCGACGACCTCGACCTGGTGATGGTCGAGCAACCCCTGGCCTGGGACGACGTCGCGCGGCACGCCGAGCTCCAGCAACGCATGCGGACGCCGATCTGCCTCGACGAATCGATCACGAACATCGCCCGCGCCGAGGACATGGTCCGGCTCCGAGCCGGTCGGATCATCAACATCAAGCCGGGCCGCGTCGCCGGGTTCACGGCGTCGAAGGCCATCCACGACCTCTGCGAGGCCAACGACATCCCGGTCTGGTGCGGCGGCATGCTGGAGAGCGGAATCGGCCGTGCCTACAACGTCGCGCTGGCCTCCCTGCCGAACTTCACGATCCCCGGCGACGTCAGCCCCAGCAACCGCTACTGGGCGCGCGACATCGTGTCGCCGGCATGGACGATGGACGCAGACGGCTGGGTGGATGTGTCCGAGAGCCCGGGCCTCGGCGTGGAGGTCGACCGCGAACGGATCGAGGCTCTGACGGTGCAGCGGGAAACGCTGCGAGCGAGCTAGCGCCCGAACTCGGGTCTAAAGGCTCCAGCCGCCGTCGACGGTCACTGTGTGACCGGTCACGAACACGTTGCGCTCGATCAGGGCGACGATCGCGTCGGCGCAGGTCTCCGGAGTCGCGACGCCCTTGAGCGGCGCGCCCGCGCTCACGCGCTGCTGTGCCTTGTCGTAGGTCTCGTCGCCGAGACCGCCGCGCAGCCACCGGCCCTCGATGAAACCGGGGGCGATCGTGTTGACCCGGATTTCGGGGCCGAGCACGCGCGCCAGCGACTTCGTCATCACGATGACCGCAGCCTTCGACGCGGCATAGGGGATGCAACTGCCGCCGCCGCCGATTCCCGCCACCGAGGCGACGTTTACCACCGCGCCCTCGCCCGCCGCCTTCATGTGCGGCGCGGCCGCCCGCGTGCAGTTGAAGACGCCGCGCAGGTTGGCCCCGAGGATGTCGTCCCAAACTTCGTCGGTGACGCCTTCCAGGTCGTCGTGGGCGATGAAGTGGGTCATCCCCGCGTTGTTGACGAGGATGTGGAGCGCACCGAACGCGTCCACCGCCGATTCGATAAGCCCACGGCAGTCGGCGTCCTTCCGCATGTCGGCCTGGACCGCAATGGCCTTGCCGCCACCCTCCCGAATGCCTTCGACGATGCGGTCCGCGGCTTCCGCGCCGCTGTGGTAGTTGACGACCACCGACGCGCCCAGGCTCGCCAGCAGTTCGGCCGTCGCCTCGCCGACGCCCGAGGACGAGCCGGTGACAACGGCGACCTTGCCTTCGATCTCCACGGGCCCGGCGCCCTTGCGGCCTAGCGGCCCTTCCAGTTCGGCGGCCGTTTCTCGGCGAACGCCCTCGGACCCTCGATCAGGTCCTCCGACTGGTTCATCTGCGCCGTCCACGGGAAGATCGAACCCGCCGCCTGCTCAAGCGCCATCCCGAGGCCCTTGTTCGCGGCCTCCTTGCTGGCGCGCACCGACAGCGGCGCGCACTCCAGGATCTGCGCCGCCCAGGCCCGGGCCCGGTCGAGCAGCTCGTCGTGGGCGCAGACCTCGTTGACGATCCCAAGCTCCTTCGCCTCCTGCGGCCTGATGTGGCGGCCTGTCAGCAGCATGCCCATCGCCTGGTGGTAGGGAATCTGCCGCGGCAACCGGTGCACTCCCAGTGCACCGGCCATCAGGCCGACCCGGGGTTCGGGCAGGCCGAAGGTCGCCTTCTCCGACGCGATGATGATGTCGCAGGCCAGTACCAGTTCGAACCCGCCGCCCAGCGCGAAGCCGTTGACCGCCGCGATCATCGGCTTGTGCAGGTCGAAACGCGCCGTGATGCCACCGAAACCGCCGCGCACGCCCTTCATCCCGGCACGCACCGTCTTGCTGCCGTGCTCGGCCTGGTACTTCAGGTCGTTGCCGGCCGAGAACGCCCGGTCGCCGGCGCCGGTGAGGATCGCCACCCAGGCATCGTCATCGGCGGCGAAGTCGTTGAACACCGAGTCGAGCTCCTGACTCGTCGGCGGGTGGATCGCGTTCATGCGCTCCGGTCGGTTGAGGGTCACCTCCCAGACGTGATCGTTCTTCTCGACCTGGAGAAACTCGTAGCTCACTTGCCTGCTCCTGTTCGCTTGGGGGCCGTTTGTGGCCGTTTCATGGAAGGGCGCGAGAGTAGCAGCAGCCCGGCCGACCCTGCCGCCTACTTGCTAGCGTTCCACCCGACATGGCACTCCTACCGCTACCCGCCGGCCCCGGCACGGACAGCGATCCGTACCGGAGCGGCGACTGGTCATACAACCCCGACCCGAACCGGGTCGCGGCCGCGGCCGCCGAATGGCGAAGTCGCCATCACGTCACGCCCGCAGCCGTGGACGGGACGCGCCGCATCCTCCTGCTGGTCGACGAGCAGCGGGACTTCTGTCTGCCCGAGGGCGCACTCTACGTCGGCGGCCGCTCGGGACGCGGCGCGATCGCAGACACCGACCGCGTGGTCCGCTTCGTCTACCGCAACCTCGGCAACCTGACCGAGATCGCCTCCAGCCTCGACAGCCACACACCGCAACAGATCTTCTTCTCTTCGTTCTGGGTCGATGGCTCGGGCAAGCGGCTCGACGGCTACCGCGAAGTGCTCGCTTCGGAGATCGAGGCAGGCGAGGCGGTTCCCGACCCCGCCCTCGCCGGCTGGTTCGGCGACGGCACCGCAGAGTGGCTCAGGCGCCAGGCCCTGGACTACTGCCGGCGGCTTGAGGAGACCGGCCGCTACCGGCTCTACCTGTGGCCGCCGCACTGTTTCCTCGGCAGCGAGGGTCACGGCCTGGTCGGCGCGGTGCAGGAAGCCAGGCTGTTCTTCAGCTACGCGCGCGGCGCTGAGACGCCGATATTGATCAAGGGCACGAATCCCCTCACCGAGTTCTACTCCGTGCTCTCGCCGGAGGTCCTGGTCCGACACGACGGCAAGACGCTCGACCAGCGCAGCGAGACGCTGATCGACTGGCTGCTCGACGCCGACGCGATCATCGTGGCCGGCCAGGCAGCCAGCCACTGCGTTCGTCACACGGTCGACGACCTGCTGGCCGAGATGCGGTCCCGCGGCGTACCGGAGAGCCGGCTGCACGTCCTGGCCGACTGCATGTCGGCGGTCGCGGTACCCGACCCGGCGAAGCCCGGCGAGTTCCTGGCCGACTTCACGCCCGAGGTCGAAGCGGCGCTGCAGGGCTGGCGAGAAGCCGGCGTCCACATCGCGAGTTCAGAGGACGACGCCTCGGACTGGGGCTAGGGCACCTTCACGGCACGTTTCGCCGCAGTTCCTCGACCCACGCCGCCGGATTGCCGTCCGACGGCGCCCGCCAGTCACCGCGGGGCGAGAGCGAACCGCCGGAGCCCACCTTCGGTCCGTTCGGCAGCGCCGACCGCTTGAACTGACTCGTGCCGAAGAAGCGGACCAGGAACACCTCGAGCCACTGCTTGATCTCGGCGAGCGTGTACTCCCGGCGCTCAGCGTCAGGAATCGTGTCGAGCCAGGCGCCGCGGTCCCGGTCGCCCCAGGCGTGGTGGGCGAG
This sequence comes from Acidobacteriota bacterium, assembly GCA_026707545.1. NCBI lineage: Bacteria > Pseudomonadati > Acidobacteriota > Acidobacteriota bacterium. The sequence goes on from JAPOWR010000001.1 coordinate 1,940,353, forward strand.
AAAGGCGACCCGGCTCGGTCGGTAGCCGTACCGGCTCACGTAGTAGAGATGGAAGTCCTGGAGCTCGAACGGCCCGATCGCCTCCTCGGTCGACTGGGCAGGCTCGCCGTTCTCCCCGTCCTGCCCCTCGGTGGCGGGCACCAGCTCGGGCGAAATCTCCGTGTCGACGATCGACTGGAGGGTCTCGCTGGCCTCGGCGCCTAAGCCGCCGCGTTCGATCTCCCAGCGAATCAGGTGCTGGATCAGGGTCTTCGGCACGGAGGAGTTCACGCTGTAGTGCGCCATCTGATCCCCGACACCGTAGGTGCACCAACCCAGCGCCAGTTCGGAGAGGTCCCCGGTCCCGACGACCAGGCCCCGATGCAGGTTCGCCAGCCGGAACAGGTGCGAGGTGCGCTCGCCGGCCTGCACGTTCTCGAAGGTCGAGTCGTAAACTCCCGCACCGCGTTCGCCCCGGCTGTACGGGTGATCGATCGACTGAAGCATCCGCTCGCTGGCCGGGCGAATGTCGATCTCCGACGCCGAGACGCCGAGCGCCGCCATCAACCGCTTCGCGTTCTCGTACGTGCGTGACGAGGTGCCGAAACCGGGCAGCGTGTAGGCCAGGATGTTCGCTCGCGGCAGACCGAGTCTGTCCAGGGCCCGCACGCAGACGATCAGCGCGTGACTCGAATCGAGCCCGCCGGAGACGCCGATCACCACCTTCTCGATGCCGGTCGCTCGCAGGCGCTGGACCAGGCCCGCGACCTGGATGTCGAACGCCTCGGCGCAGCGCTCGTCCCGCTCGCCGCTGTCCGCGGGCACATACGGAAAGCGCGGGATCTCCCTCTCGAGCACGACCGCGGCGGCCGGACGCTCCACCGCGACGCCGACCCGGCGGAACCGTGCGGCAGCCGATTCCCGCCGCGCCGCGTCCCGGAACGTCGACATGCGGAGCCGCTCCTGCGCCAGCCGCTCCAGGTCGACATCGGCGGTGAGAATCTGGGCCTTCTGGCTGAAGCGCTCCGACTCCGCGAGCCGCTCGCCGTTCTCGTAGATCAGGCCATGGCTGTCCCAAGCCAGGTCGGTCGTCGACTCGCCGGCGCCGGCGCCCGCGTAGACGTAAGCCGCCACGGACCGACCCGACTGCGACGCGCACAACAGTCGCCGGTAATCCGCCTTGCCGATCGTCACGTTGCTCGCCGAGAGGTTGAACAGCACCGAGGCGCCCGCCAGAGCGCCGTGGGTGCTGGGCGGCAGCGGCGACCACAGGTCCTCGCAGATCTCGACGTGGAAGCGGAACGCGGGGGTCGGTCCCGCATCGAACAGGAGGTCCTCGCCGAAGGGAACGTCCTCGCCGCCGAGGGACACGACCTGGGAGCGGCGCGATTCGGCGGCCGCGAAGTAGCGCTTCTCGTAGTACTCGCGGTAGTTCGGGAGGTAGGTCTTCGGCACGATGCCGGCGATTCGGCCGCCGCCGACCACCGCCGCCACGTTGAAGACCGCGCCGTCGGCCACGAGCGGCAAGCCGACGACCAGCACGGTCCGGAGCTCTTGCGAGGCGGCAGCCAGGTCGAGCAGCGCGGCCTTCGAGCCCTCGAGCACCGCCGACTGGTGGAAGAGGTCATCCAGCGAGTAGCCGCTCAAGTTGAGTTCGGGGAACACGGCAGCCACGGCGCCGGCCTCGTCCGCTCGCCCCGCGAGCTCGAGCGTCCGCTTCAGATTCGCTGCCGGATCGCCGATCTCCACCTGCGGCAGGCATACGGCCACGCGCGCGAACCCGTGTTCGTACAGGTCGTCGAAGCGACGCACAGCGTCTCCTGTGCCCGAACCGGCCATGCGGGATTATGAACGAACGGCGCGGAAATGCCTTAAGAGCAACGCCTTCCGCCGCCGGAGAGGCCGCCGGCGACTCACTCTGACGCGCCGGAAACCCGATGCGACGCCGCCAACTCGTCACAGAGCTCGAGCAGCTCTGGCGCGACCTCCACCGGCGCCGTCGCATGGCAGTCGAGGTCGAGCAAGCCGATGGGGAGGGCGGCAACTTCCCTGCCGGCGACCTCCCGGCAGACCTCGAGTGTGGGCAGCGGGTCCAGAAGCCGGCCGCGATCCAGAACCGGCGCCAGCAGGTCGTAGCCCCCCTCCTGGTCGCGATCCGTACCCGGACCGGCCGCGGTGTCCCGCGTGTAGATCACGTCCCGCTCCAGCGCACTTCTGGCAGAGTGGTAGCGGCGCACCTGCAACCGACCCGGCAGGGACGCCTTGCCGACACCGGCGCCGAGCTTGAACACCGGCCGCCATCGCTCTTCGCCGGCACGCCGGATCGCCGACAGCTTGTACACGCCGCCCAGTGCGCCGCCCCCGGCGGCCGTGACCAGGGATGTGCCGACCCCCCAGATGTCGATCGCGGCCCCGGCTCGCCGCAGCTCCATGATCCGCTTCTCGTCCAGGTTGTCGCTGACCACGATCGCCACGTCCTCGAGCCCCGCCTCGTTCAGTCGTCGGCGCGCGCCGCGGCTCTGCTGCAGCAGGTCGCCGGAGTCGAGACGAATGCCGAGCAGACGCTGGCCCCGGCGTTCGAGCTCCCGTCCGACGGCGATCGCGTTCTCGATTCCCCGTTCGACGTCGTAGGTGTCGACGAGCAGGACGCAGTTGTTCGGCATCGTCTCGGCGAAGGCGCCGAAGGCCTCGGGCTCCGAGTCGAACGCCTGCACCCAACTGTGGGCGTGGGTGCCGCGCACGGGAATCCCGAAGCGCTGGCCCGCCTGCACGTTCGAGGTCGCCGTGCAGCCGCCGACGTAGGCGGCGCGGCAGGCGCTGAGCGCGCCGTCGAAGCCCTGCGCCCGGCGCAGACCAAACTCCAGCACCGGCTGGCCGGGAGCGGCGATGTGGCAGAGCCGCGCCGCCTTGGTCGCCACCAGGGTCTGGAAGTTGATGATGTTCAGGATCGGCGTTTCGATCAGTTGGCCGACGAGCAGGGGCGCCTCCACGCGCAGCAGCGGCTCGCGAGCGAAGACGGCCGTGCCCTCCGGCACCGCCGCGAGTGAGACGGACAGGTCGAGCGCCGGCAGGGCGTCGAGGAACTCGGGCGAGAACAGCGGCCCGCCGTCACCGCCGGAGAGACTCCGCAGGTAGTCGATGTCCTCCGGCTCGAAGCGCAATCCGTCGAGAAAGGACACGATCTGCTCGAGGCCCGCCGCGATGGCGAAACCGCCTCCGAACGGTGTCCGCCGCATCGACATGTAGAAGCTGGCCCGGTCCAGGTGACGACCGTGCTGCCAGTAGCCCTGGGCCATCGTCAACTGGTACAGGTCCGTAGTCAGGGCGCTCACGGCGAGGCCTCCACCAACGGGGGCTGCGTCGGCCGGTGCTGGTACAGCTCGCCGTCACTGAAACCGAGCCGCCGGTAGTACTCGCGCGTGCCGACCGAGGAGATGACGGCCACGGAGTCGAACCCCGCGCGGCCCGCGACCTCGAGCGCCTCGGCGATCAGGCGGCGGCCCAGGCCGACGTGCTGGGATCTCCCTTCGCCCCGCTCACCCAGCCCGACGACCGCACCGTACACATGGACCTCGCGGATGATCGCAGCGCCCTCCAGTTCCGGGACGAAGGACTCGGTCGGCTCCGGGCTCGCCGGCAGGCGCAGCCTGAGGAAGCCGGCGATCCGGTCCGCGGCCGTCACGAACTCGAGAAAGACCTCGCGGCCGAACGCCGCCGCGTAGTCCGTTCTCCGCATGTGGAGCTCACCCGGATCGACCCGCCGTCCGCCGATCTCGCGGGCGCGGATGTCCCGGCAGACGACGCCACGTCTGGCGGCCCCGGCTTCGGCCACCTGACGCATGTTCGTCGTCCTGTTCCCGGTCACGATGTCGGTCCCCGGGATGTCCCGGATCACCCGCGTCAGCCGGCAGTAGCGCGGCGTCGCGCCCAGGCTGTGGACGAGCACGTCGAGCAGTTCATCACGGTCGTAGGGCCGCCAGTCGCCACGGCGGTGGTAGGCCATCAGCTCGGCGCTCTCGATCAGGGAGCACGGGTAGACCTTCAGTTCGTCCGGACGCAGTTCCAGATCCTCGAACAGGCGATCGAAGTCCTCGCAGTCCTTCGCCGGCGTCGAGCCGAGGAGGTTCGGCATCCAGTGCGCCTGGATCTTGAACCCCATCCGCCGCAGCAGGCGCACCGCCCGGCGGGTTCGGGCCACATCGTGGCCCCGCCCGTTCAAGGCCAGCACCTCGTCGTCCATGCTCTGGACGCCGATCTGTACCTTGGTCGCACCCAGCCGGCGCATGAAGAGCGCCTCGCCCCGGTCGAGACAGTCGGGACGGGTCTCGAGCGACAGACCCACGCAGCGAGCCGCCGCCGTTTCGTTCTCCCGCTGCACCGCTTCGAGTTCGGCCCAATCCGCGACCTGCCGGCGCGCTTGGGGCGCCGCGCCGGGATGCGCGGCGGTCCACCCGGAGACGACCTGGTTGTAGGTGCGGGCGCTGGCATTCGCACCTTCCACGGTTTCGTCGAGCTCGCGGAAGTCGACTTCGGGTTCGAAACGCGCGAGCAGATCCGCAGCGGCAGGTCCGAGCGTTTCGGAGAAACGGTTCATCGCCTCGAAGCAGCGCAGCACGAACCAGATGCGGTACGCCTCCGGGTAGCTCGACCAGGTGCCGCCGAGCACGATCAGCTCGACCTTGTCCACGGCATGGCCCGTGTGGTGGAACGAACGCAGGCGGGACAGGGTCTGCCGGAAGGGGTCGAACTGGTGCTCCGCGGCCCGTTGCGCCCCAGGCTCCGACGACAGGTAGCTCTTCGGCATCCGCACGTCGCTCGGACAGAAGATGCACCGGCCCGGGCAGGGGTAGGGCTTGGTCAACACCGTGACGGGAGCGACCCCGCTGCGCGTGCGGACGGGCTTCATGCGCACGCGATCAACGAACGTCCGCTCGTTGGCCGAGCCGGGACGAAGCGCCCGGTAGCCGCGGATCAACTCGCTCTTCGAGAAGAAGCCCTTGCCGTCCTTCGGGTGGCGACGCAGCACGTTCTCGAGGTCACCGGCCTCGAACCGAGGCGCCCTCTCGATGGCGCCGATGATCGCGTCGAGTTCCGCCGCGTGCTCCTCAGGCTCGAACGAGTAGCGCTTCGGGGCTATTGTCGCCGCCATGACGGGAACCTACTACGGCAGGGCCGGCCGCCTACAGGCCACGAACCGATGACGACGACGGCAACCGGAACAGGAGCGGCGTCGCCGTTCGGGGGCCGCGCGGCCCTCGTCACCGGCGGCGGCAGCGGCATCGGACTGGCGATCGCGAGAGGCCTCGCCTGGGGCGGAGCGAGCGTCGCCCTCGGCGGACGCCGGCACGACGTGGTCGAGGCGGCCGCCGCCGACCTGCGCGCGCTCGGCCTCACCTGCGGCGCGGTCGCCGGCGACGTCTCCACCGCCGACGGCGCCCGCCGACTGGTTGACCGGGCAGCTCTTGACCTCGGCGGGCTCGACATCCTCATCAACTGCGCCGGCGTCTACCGCGCCGGACCGCTCGCCAACGAGCAGGCGGCCGGGCCCGACCCCGTCGACCTGGTCGTCGACATCGACCTGAAGGGTGTGCTCTTCGTGACCCGGGCCGCGATCCCATATCTCCGTGCAAGCGGTGGCGGCGGATCGATCGTCAACATCTCGTCGTCGCTCACCCAACTGCCGCTTGCCAACTGCTCCGTCTACACCGCCGCCAAGGCCGGCGTCGACGCGTTGACACGCGGCCTCGCGGCCGAACTCGCCGGCGATCGGATTCGCGTGAACGCGGTGCTTCCCGGAGTCGTGCGCACCCCGATCTTCGAGACGATCATGCCGACGGAACAGGCCGCCGCCTTCCTCGACGGCTTCGCCGAAGAGGTGCCGCTGGGCCGGATCGGCGAGCCGGACGATGTTGCGCGCGCGGTCGTCTTCCTGTGCGACCCGGCGAACGACTGGATCACCGGAACGCTGGTTGCCGTGGACGGCGGCCTGAGCCTGGGATCCCGGTAGTCCACCGGGTGCGCCGGCCCTCTGGCCGGCATCCGGGCCGACGCCGCGAAGCGGCGAGGCGCTGCAGCCATACTCCCCTTTCCCATGGACGCCACCACCCAGGCCGCGCTCCGCCAGATCAACCGCGACTTCTACAGCCGGCACGCGGCCGACTTCGACCGCACGCGCCACCCGGGCGGCTGGCCCGGCTGGCAACGGGTCGTCCAGGCCACCGCACGAACCACGGACCGGCCCGTCCGTGTTCTCGACCTTGGCTGCGGCAACGGGCGCTTCGCCCTGTTCCTGGACCGGAATCCCGGCCTCCGCCACGATCGACCCCTCTCGTACCTCGGCATCGACCAGAGCAGGGAACTCCTCGAAGCTGCCCTCTCAGCCTGCGCCGACCGCGACCACATCCGGTTCGAGGTCGACGACATCGAGAACTGCGTCCTCGACGAAGCGACTCACGACCTGGTCACCCTCTTCGGCGTCCTCCACCACCTCCCGGGTTTCGAGTCCCGACGCCGTGCCCTCGAACGCGCCGCATCGGCCGTGGCACCGGGGGGCCTCCTTGCCCTCACCTGCTGGCAGTTCGCCGACGATCCCCAATTCGAAAGTCGCCGGCTCCACTGGGCTTCGGAAGCCGGCGTCGACCGGGCGGAACTCGAACCCGGAGATCACCTGCTGCGCTGGGGGCCGGGCGATTCGGACGCCCGCCGCTACTGCCATCACACCGGCGAAGCGGAACTCGAACGCCTCGTCGCCAGCCTGCCGTTGGCCGAAGTCGGCCGCTACCGCTCCGACGGACCCGACGGCCGGCAGAATCTCTACTGGCTGGGTGCTCGCGACGGTGCTGCTACTTTGAGCTGAAGGAGGACCGCAACCCATGAAGTCCCTGTGTCCCGCTCTGGTCGCCTCCATCCTGCTGACCGCTCTCCCCGCCGTTGCCCAGCAGGAGGAGACCTACGACTACTGGCAGCCGCAGCGGCAGATGGTCCGCCTGGGCCAGCAGGCGATCTTCATGTGCAACGGCCTGTTCACCTCGAACCGGACGCTCGAGCAGGTCTTCGCGCAGGAACTCGCCTACCTTCCGGAGCCGGTCGGAACCGCGGAAAGCGGCGACTACGAGGTCAACCACGAACGTAAGGCGGTGACGATCGGCTCGGGCCACGGCGTGCCGAAGATGCGGGCCGCTTTCCGCGACGGAATCGGCTGCGTCGTCCTCGCGCCCGATCAGACGCTGGGCGACATCGACAGCCTGCCGGCGATCGAGATGCCGCCACCGGCCGGCGACGCGGCGAAGATCCCCTGGCCGGACGGCGACAAGACCGGTCCGATCTCACTGCTATCCGAAGTCGACACTGCCGCACTCCAGGCCGCCTCCGACTGGGCCTTCGACCGCGAGTCGCCGCAGCAGGTCACGCTCAGCCTGCTCGTCGTGCATCGCGGCGAGATCGTCCACGAGCGTTACGCCGACGGCGTCGACATGACGACGCGCACGCGCACCTGGTCGACCGCGAAGAGCATCGCCTCGACGCTCATCGGCATGCTGGTCGACGACGGCAAGCTGGCGCTCGACGAGCCGCTCGGCTTCGACTTCCTGCCTGCGAAAGCCGCGGCGCCCGAGACCGATCCCCGGTCCACGATCACCCTGCGTCACGCGCTGAACATGTCGAGCGGTCTGCAGACCGTCGACAACGGCGGGCAGGAGTACGCCGTCGGCTCCGGCATGTCCTACTGGGCCGGCGCCAGTTCCGTCCTGGGCGCCCGCCGCCGCGCCCTGATCCGCGAGCCGGGCGCCAACTGGGACTACGAGAACTACGACACCCTGCTCGCCGTCTACGCGATGAAGCGCGCCCTCGGCAGCGAGAAGAAGTATCACGAGTTCCCGCGCAAGCGCCTGCTCGACCGGATCGGCATGCGGAACACCCTGCTCAGCACCGACCGCTTCGGCGACTTCATCCTCAGCAGTCAGGTCTACACCAGCGCCCGCGACCTGGCCCGATTCGGCCTCCTCTACCTCCAGAACGGCGTCTGGAACGGCGAACGCCTCCTCTCCGAAGAGTGGATCGACTTCGTCCGCACCCCGGCCCCCTCGACCGCCGACCGCGGCAACTTCTACGGCGGCCAGTTCTGGCTCGTCCCCGACGAGCGCAGGGACGTCGCCAGGGACGCCTACTCCACCGCCGGCAACCGCGGCCAGTACGTCGTCATCGTCCCCTCCCACGACCTCGTCATCGTCCGCCGCGGCCTCGACTGGGGCCGCCAGGGCTTCGACCGCTGGGACATGACGCGGGAGGTCGTGAAGGCATTTCCGAGTGCGGCTACGGCGCCGTCTGCGGCGTCGGACTGAGCAGCGCCAGCCACGCCCAAGGTCTGCGCGCGCAGCCTGGGTTAGGGTTCGCGGGTTCCACGACTGGGAGCTGGTGATGACGATCGACGAGTTCGTTGCCGATATGGCGGTGAAGGCGGGGGGTATCGATCCCCTTGGGAAGAGGTTGCTGTTCCTGCTGGACGACGAGCAGATGCTGATCGACGGGACGGGGGAGACGAACGTCGTCTCGAAGGTGTCGGGGCAGGAGGTCGAGACGGACTGCACGGTGCGGATGTCGCTCGACACGTTCGGCAAGCTGCAGCGCAAGGAGATCAAGCCGTTCATGGCCGTCGCCTCGGGGAAGATCAAGGTCAAGGGCGACATGTCGATTGCCGCCAAGCTGAAGAAGCTGACCTGAGCTTGACGAATCCGTCGATCCGGATCCGGCAGCCGGTCGCGGTCAGGGCCGTCAACCGTGCCGGGGCGGTTGCTCGCCGGTGCGGGTTGAGGCCCTTCGCGCTGACGCCGGAGAAGATCCTGGAGAAGGCGCGGCAGGCCAGTGGGTTCGAGGTGCGCGATCCGATGTTCCGCGAGGGGCTCGAGCGTCTCGTACACGGACTTGAGACGCACGCGCGGTTGAGCACGTTCGGACGGCTGGCCGCCCGCGGCACCGTGCAGCGCTCGGCGGACTCACGCTCCCGGGTCGAGCGAGCCTTCGCTGAACACCCGGAGATCGGTGACGAAGAGATCCAGGCGCCGGTCTTCATCGTCGGCACGCCCCGGAGCGGGACGACGATCCTCCACGCCCTGTTGCACCTGGATCGGGACCACCGGGCGCCGCTCTCCTGGGAGTGTCTCCTGCCCCACCCGGCGCCGCGCCCGGACGACTACGAGGACAACGAGCGGATCGAGACCGTGCGCAAGGAGTTCGACCAGATCTTCCAGCTCGTGCCGGACTTCAGGCGCAAGCACTACATGACCGCCGACTCGCCACAGGAGTGCATCGGCATCACGGCCCTCCACTTCGCGAGCTTCCAGTACGTCGCCATGGCCTGGCTGCCGGAGTACCACGACTGGCTCGCGAAGGCCGACCAGGTCAGGAACCTGCAGTGGCACCGGCGGTTCCTGCAGTTCCTCCAGTCGGGCGGCGTTCCCGCCCATCGCTGGCTGTTGAAGTCGCCCGTCCACCTGATGCGGCTGCGGGCTCTCTTCGAGGTCTACCCTGACGCCCGGGTCATCGTGACCCATCGCCACCCGGCCGACGTCGTCCCCTCGGTGGGGAGCCTGATCTCGTCGATGCGGTCGTTCTACTCGGACCACGAGGACACGCTGCGAACCGGGCGGGAGCAGCTCCTGATCTGGGCCGACTACTTCGCCCGGTTCCTGCACGACCGCCGGGAACTCGGTCGCGAGGAGCAGATGGTCGATGTCTTCTTCGACGACTTCGTCAAGGACCAGATGTCGGTCGTGGACTCGATCTACTCACGCTTCGGCTGGAACCTGCGGCCCGAGGATCGGGACAGGATGGAGCGTTTCCTGCAGCGGGAGCGCCGGGGAAAGCACGGCGCCCATGTCTACTCGCTCGATCAGATCGGTACGACACCGGCCGAGATCGACGACGAGTACGCCCACTATCTCAACTTCCTGGAGACACAGCGATGAGCGACAGCGACTTCGAGAGCCGGCAGGCGCTGCACGAGTTCCTGGACGTGGTCCGCAACGCGGAGCAGACGTTCCTCGACCCCGAAAAGGAACTCGACCACCAGGGCCACGTGGACGGCTACCAGCACCTGTTCCACCTGATGCAGATCACGGTGGACTTCTACCTCCACAACGACCCCCTGCGGCCCCGGCTCGTGCGGCTCACGGACGGAACCCGCAAGCTCTACGGGGACAACGTGGACTCGGTCTACTACTTCTCCCAGGTCCGGGGGGACCAGGAGTACGTCCTCCGCGGGCGGCACTTCGGCAGTTGCTACCTGAGCTTCTGCCTCTACGGCGGCGATCCCAACGGCGAACTGGCGGACCGGGTGACGCTCAACGTCAACCACCGCGACATCGCGTTCGAGGACGACGGGTCGTTCGAAATCAGGCTCACGCCCGATCCGCAGGGTCCGAACGAGTTCCGGATCGACCCGGACTCCGTCTCGCTCTTCACACGCGAGTACTTCCTCGACCGCGCGTCGTCGAAAGAGAGCGTCCTCAGCATCGAGAACGCCTCGCCGCAGCCGCCCGCGTCGCCGCTGGACGACGCAGAACTCGCGCGGCGCATCCGCAGCATGGCGATGTTCTTCATGTGCACGACCTGGATCGCGCCGCTGCCGGTGCACCTGCCGTTCAACGAGTTCTGCGAGCCGTGGGAGTTCGACCCGGAGCAGGGAGGTTGGGGAACGGTCGACAACATCTACTGCTTCTGCCGCTTCCGGCTGCAGGAGCACGAGTACCTCAAGGTGCGTTTCCGGTCACCGGAGGCCTGCTACTGGGGCCTCCAGACCTGGAACTACCTGATGCAGTCGATGAACTACGAGGACTTCCAGGTGTGCGTCAACAAGCAGACCGCGGTACCCGAGCCGGACGGCAGCTACGTCATCTACCTGAGCCACCGGGAGGCGCCGAAGAACTGGATCAGCGCCGCCGGCTACAACGAGGGCGTTCTCTTCGCCCGCTGGCTGCTTGCGGAGGAGCTGCCCGAGACCCCGGAGGTCGAGTTGGGGGAGTGGTAGAACCGTGTCGGACGTTCTGCCTCGCTTGACCGAGGCGGTCGGAACGCTGGAACTCAAGGGCGGCAACTATCGGTGAACGCACCGCTGTCCGTGATTGCCGGTGCCGGTGGACCGGGCTCCTTCGTGTAGGTCCAGGTCCTGTCCGTCTCCGTGTCGGTGACCGAAATGTCGAGCCCGAGGTCCGTGGCGGCAGCCGAATACACCCAGTGATTGCCGTTCACGGCACAACCGTCGAGCACCTTGATCAGCATCTCCCAGTTGTTGGGATCGAAGAAGTAGAACAGGCCGGAGTTGTTCGTGCCGCCAGGCACCCTGCTCGCTGCACCCTCTAGACCATCCGCCGTGGACCAGTCCACCTTCACCTCGAAGCGGCCGTCGACGAGGCACAGGGACGAGCCCGCTTCCTCGCAACCCGAATGGGATGTGGCAACGTCGGTCAGCGGCTCCGACGCGATCGGCGCAGGCGACGCAGAGCAGGCCCGTGGGAATGCCGTGGCGTCCGTGATGGCGGGAGCCGGTCGTCCGGGCTCGTTCCGGTACTCGCTGAAGTCTCCCGTCCTGGTGTCCGTGACCCGGATCGAGTAGCCGAGGTCGGTGGTCGAGGCTCCGTACACCCAGTGGTGGTTGTTGACCGAGCAGCCGTCCAGCACCTTGATCAGGATCTCCCAGTTGTCCTCGTCGAAGAACCGGAACAGCCCGGAGTCCTTCGTGGCCTTGGGCACGACCACGGCCGGCCCGCTTCTGCCGTCGCTGGTCCACCACTTCGCCTCCACCGTGTAGCGACCGCTGTGCAGACAGAGCGTCAGGTCGCTCGCCTCGCAGGGTTCCCCGGGGGTCGGGTCCGGGTCCGGGTCGGGCTCGGGGTCCGGGTCGGGTTCGGGGTCCGTCGTGGAGACGCTGGCGGAGAACCGCGACCGTCCACCCGTGATGTGGCTCCAGTAGTCCGGTACCTGGTCGCGGAATCGAGCGTGCACAGCCAGCCCGTCGGGGTCGGGCGATGCGCCCGGATCCACCAGGTAGACGAAGCCCGCGTTGAAGTCCGTCTGGGCTTGCGCCGCCGAGGGGCTCCGCAAGCCGTGGACATCCAGGACCTGCTGGATCGACACGTTCTCACGCACGCCGGCGTAGCGGAAGACGGACTGCTGCCGTGGGTCCCGGAGGATGAAGAAATCGGGCACTTCGCCTACGTCGGCGAGCCCCATCAGGTACAGGTCGAGCCAGGAGAAGCCGCCGTTCCAGACGCCGTTGTACGGGGTGAACGTGCCGTCGCCGTTGTCGCGCCAGTCCTGTCCTCCCATCAGGGATGTCGCGCCGTCCTGGTCCGGGTGCCAGGGGAACGCCGCGGGGGCGTGAAGCCATGCCTGCCAGTGGCACAGGCAACCGTCCCCGACCAGAGGCACCGACTGGCCGTTGCGGTTCCGGGAGACGTAGGCGAGCCACATGTGCGAGAACTCGTGGGCGAACAGCCACAGCCCGTAGTCGTAGCGGCTGCCTTCACCGGCTCCACTCCGGTACACCTGGTCGGAGTAGATCCAGACGGGGGAAGCCCAGCGGCCCTTGAGCCGCCTTGTGCCGCAGGGAGGACCGCCAATCGTGGCTGGGCGCCCAATGCCGTCGACGGGGTCGTTCGCGTAGTACGGCCTGAACGGTGTCGTGGCTTCCTGCTTGTCGATGCGGAACTGGTTGTGGAAGACGAGCAGATCGAACTCGTCGTCCAGGCTGTTGGTGAGGTGACATGCGATGCCGTCGAGATTCCTCACCGTCGGGTAGTTGAACACCTCGTACTGGTACTGCGCGGCGCGGCTCGTGGCCTCCGACAGGTCGGTGTTGGGGCCGGTCGCGTTCGGCAGGCGGAACTGCGCCACGTTTGACGATTCCCCCTCGACGTATCTGCCGCCGTCGAAGTGCGCGGCGCTGGCGAACACGGCCACGGGCGTTCCCTCGAGGCCGGTGATGTTCGCCAGCAACGCGATGCGGCGGGGGTCTGTCGTCTCCACCACTCCCGCGACGCCCGTCCCGGATGCCAGCCTCAAAGCCCCGTCCGTCACGTAGAACCGCCAGTCGAAGTCCAGGTCCCCCGAACCCGTCCACCAGGGCTGCTCCACGTCGAAGAACAGGCGGTACACGTAAAGGTGCCCCCGTGGCGGCACCGGGGGCGGCTCCCTCAGTGTGAACTCGACGATCACGCCACCCGTACCCGACTGCTGCAGGGTCACGTTCAGCAGGTCGAGGTGGCCCGGCAGGCCGATGTCCCGGCCGTGGCTCAGCTCCGCGATGACGGCGCCGCGCGACCTCCTCTCGGGTCCCAGCAGCCCGACGATGCCGTCGCTGAAGGAGATGCTGTTGTCGTAGTTGAGACGCACGCTTCCATCCGAGGCCAGGATCGCCTGGAAGCGGGTCGGCGTCCGTGGAGCCACACCATGCACGTAGTAGACGGGCTCGTTCGTGGTCCAGGTGACGACCACCCGGTCGGCCTGGTGGGCGACGTGCTGCGTTGCTCCGTACTCGTTGTAGAACCCGCCGAGCAGCGGCTTGTACAGGGCGCTGATGCCCGTCTCGTTGACCAGCAGGTGGCTGAGCTGCTGCATCGTCTCGAACCGGAATCCGGTGTTCACGTAGTCGTACTGCAACGGCCTGCCGAACGTGATGACGCCCCGGGGACTGACGAAGAACGAACTCCACGATCTGCCGGCGAACTCGAACTGGAAGCCACGGAACGACACTTCCTGATCGGAGGCGACCCGCCCGCCGATGTTCCGCTCCCAGGCGACCGGCCGGACCGACCGGAGGTAGCCGCCCTGCCCGTCCGGCGTGAACGTCACGGTGCGTCCCCTCAGGTCGAAGAGGTTGGCGTCGGTCAGGTCGTTCCGCGAGAGTTCCAGGACGATCTGGTGGTTCGCCGTGGTCCGCAGGGTTCTCGAGGCCGAAGCGACGCGGATGGCGTCGTCGTCCGCCAGATTGCGCAGGTCGACGAAGTCGAGGAAGTCGACGGCGCTCGGTTCGCTGGGATCGGCGGGCGGTAGTCGCTTGAGCGTGTCCCGGACGTCTTCCGATGCCGACTCGGCCGCGCCCGTTGCGTTGCCCGCCACGGCGAGCAGGCACGCCAGCACCAGCCCGACGCGCGCCTGTCTGATGGAATTCACTTCTCGGGTCGGGCGCAGCCCGCGCACGCAGTGGGCGGGCTACTTATGGCTAGATCCAGTCGCGATCGGCGATCTTCTTCGGCAGGAACTCCTCGGTGACGAAGGAGAGTCCCTTGCTCGAGAGGGCCTCGAGTTCCCACTTGACGCCGGCACGGAGCATGTTCTTGATCTCTCGCTGCCAGGGCTTCGCCTTGAACCACTCGTAGTTCAGGATCTCCTTGGCGCGGGAGCGATCCTGGTCGTTGAGGCGGATGCTGACGTCTTCGGAGAGGTCGTAGGCGCCAGGATCGAAGCTGGAGAGGCCGATGAAGCGGGCCTTGGGGACGGCCATTCGCTTCGACTCGAAGGCAAGGCCGATCGAGCCCTGCTTGACCACGGAGTGGATGTAGTAGCCCCAGGGATCGTTGTCGACGAAGACGTAGAGCGGCAGGTTCAGCTCGTCGACCATGCGGTACAGGAGGCGCCTCACGCCGCGCGGGGGCTGGCCCTGGCCGGTGACGAGGATGCACTTGTGGCGCTTCCAGAACTTGTCCTCGTTGAGGCGCGCCCAGACCGCCTCCTTCTCCACCAGGAGGATGAACTTGGCGCCGTGGCCGACGAAGCGGATCGTGTCCGGTTCGACGATGCCGGGCACCGACCAGCCACCTGAGCCCATCCGCGACAGGTCGATCACGTCACCGGCGTCGACCAGGGTCAGCGGGCCAACGACCGAGCCGCGCTTCGCCGCGAACAGGTGCAGCTCCTCGCGCAGCGCGCCGAGCGTGACCTCCAGGTCCTCGATGATCGGGTCCGACTCCTCCTGGCCTTCGAAGGTGTTCTCCTTGCCGTCGGCCAGGGTGTGCTTGCTCATGTAGTAGAGGTCGCGGATGCTCGTCGTCTTCTGCTCATCCAGCAGCTGGGTGCAGCCGCGGGCAACCAGGAGCGTCTGCATGTACTTGCGGGCCTGGTTCAGGTTGAACAGCGACCGGCGCTGGGTCGCGTCGCCCATCTCGATGATCTTCTTGCGCTTCGAGAACGTGACATTCGAAAGCGTGCGCGATGGGATGTCGACGAAGGGGTCCACCTCGCGACGGGCCATCGCGATGGTCTTCTTCGCCAGGAACTCGATCTTGGCCTTGGCGTCGAGACTGGCCGGGATCTTCAGCCGGTCAGCCGTCATACGAGCTCCAACTGCGACCCGCGATCCTGCTCGGGTTCCGCGGGCAACGGCGGCGGCAGGTCGTCGAGCGGCTCCAGAGCCTCCGCGGGCAGAACCTCGTCCGGGACCGGATCCTCCGGCGGCCCGTCCTCTCCGTTCGCTGGCGCCGTCGCTGCCGCATCCGCTGCCGGCGGCGCCGCGTCCGGGTCGACGACCAGCACGTTCTCGCACGCTTCCAGGTCCTCGCCGGTGGCGCCCTTCGTCTCTTCGAGCATTCCCGCCAACTCCGTCTTGCGCCGGCTGATCGCCAGCAGCCGGTCGCGGAACAGCTTCTGCTCCTTGCCGGTGATCGCCTCGACCGAGCTGACCACCTCCTCGATGTAGAGGTTGAACACTTCGCGGCGCCGCGCCTCGCTCCTGGCCCGCGCCTTGCGCTTGACGTACTGCCCGAGCCGGCGGCCGCAGGTCTGGACGGCGAGCTTGATCTCCTTGCGGATCTCGTCATAGTCGGCGACCGCCACCTTGCTCTCGGAGCTGAACGGCACCCACACCGAGGCGAGATGCACGAGCACGATCAGCGGCCCCGAGGGCAGCGCACCGCGCGACTGGGTCAGGCCGTAGGTGCGCCAGGACACGTCCATCACCGCCTTCGTGATGCAGCAGGAGCCGGCGTAGTACTGGAGCGGAACCCGGTTGGCGAATCGCAGCACCTTGGCCAGTTCGTCGCCGGCCAGATCGCCGCCCCAGGCCAGGCCGACCTCGACCTGGAACGGATTGCCACGGTAGACGGCCGGCTTGCGCGTCTCCACGCCGTAGAACTCCGCCCGCACGCCACGGGTCAGGCCGGCGAGAAGCTCCTGGACGCCGATCGGAGACAGGCAGTCGGTCGAGGGCGGCCGGATGCGGGTCTTCGAGTCGTTGATCGCCTTGTAGAGCGCGTCGGCGGCTTGCCGGGCAACGGTGTTGGGGCGCGCCTTCGCCTTGATGCCGGCCCGCTTCGCCAGACCGCCCGCGAGTTGCGGCGAGATGCGGCTGAAGTCCCGCGACAGGAACTGGGTGACCGTCTTGTGCCGTGTCGACTGCAGCATCTTCATCAGCACGCCGAGTTCGACGCCGTGAGGGTGCGGCTTGATCTCCCGCGGGGCCGCCGGGTTCCGCTCTACGGTACGTGCCCACGAGTCGGTGTCGCCGTTCGGGCTCCGGTAGTGCAGCGTCACGTGCGGGTTCGCGACCGCAACCTGGTGCAGGAACTCCTCGACCGACTGGCGGCCCTTGAGGTACTTCGCCTCCAGTTCCACCTCCACCAGCGTGCCGTGGTCGAGGTGCCAGTCGGGCAGATTCCGGCGGCCGATCGCCTTCGGCTTGTTCGTGTTCGTGTCGACCATGACCTGCATCGCGTAGGCGGGTACCGCCGGCCCCGTACGCGACTCCACCGATACCGGCTTGCCGGTCGTCAACTGCCCGTACATCGCCGCCGCCGAGATGCCGATTCCCTGCTGTCCCCGGCTCTGCTTCAGGCTGTGGAACTTCGACCCGTACAGAAGTTGACCGAAGATCTTCGGCGCCTGTTCCGGCACGATGCCGGGACCGTTGTCCGTGACCCGCACGAGGTACCGGTTCGCCCCCTTGGCCGCCTCGAGCTCGACCCAGATCTCGGGCAGGATGCCGGCCTCCTCGCAGGCGTCGAGCGAGTTGTCCACCGCCTCCTTGACCGTGGTCAGGAGGGCCTTGCGCAGAGAGTCGAAGCCGAGCAGGTGCCGGTTCTTGGCGAAGAACTCCGAGACCGAGATCTCCCGCTGCTTGCGGGAGAGCGTTTCAGCGGTGACTCGGGCCATGGGCTCCCTTCGGGGTCAGGGACTCAGGATGTGGCGCACCCCCAAGTGCACCATGCGGGGCGCGCCGACCGTGACCAGGCCGGTTCCCGAGATGCCGACCTGCACCTCCTCGTCGAGCAGGTTCTCGAGGCCGGCGAAGACCTGCCAGCGGCCGCTCAAGTCGCGGGCGGCGCTCAGGTCCACGACGGCGAAGCTCGAAAGCGGCCGCGTGTTCAGGTCGTCCTCGAACTGCGAGCCGACGAAGCGCACGCCGAGTCTGGCCTGGAGCACCTCGGGGTTCGAATACTCGAGCCCCAGGCTCGCCGACTGCTCGGGCGTCTGCGCCAGCCTCTTCCCCTCGAGTTCCGGGAAGTCGGCGGCGCTGTCCACCTCGGCGTTGCTGTACAGGTAGGACAGGTCCAGCCGCCAGACATCGCCGAGCCGCTGGCGCAGCTCGGCCTCGAGGCCCTGAATGCGGGTGCGGTCCAGGTTCAGCCGCTGCCGGCAGGAGCCCCCGCCGGGCACGAAGCCGCAGGGACGGAAGAAACGACTGCTCGGGATCGTCGCCAGGGTGACGTTGGCGATCGGGTTCTCGACGCGATTCATGAAGGCATTGAACGACAGCCGGGAACCGCCCTGGTAACGCACGGCGCCGAACTCGATGCCACTGAGCCGCTCGGGCTCCAGCGACTCGTTCGCCTCGGTGATGTCGTTGCGCACCCGGAAGGGCCGGTAGAGCTCGTTGACGGTCGGCGCCCGGAACGACCCGTACAGCGAGCCGCGCAGGCTCCAGCCGAAGTCGAGGGAGTAGAGGAAGCCGACGCGCGGCGACGCGGCCGTTTCGTCCCGGTCCTCGAACATGTCGTCGCGCCGGATCGAGCCGTCCGCCTTGTTGATCTCCAGCCGGCTTCCCGAACCCGCCTGCCAGCGGTCGATGCGGGCGCCAAGTTCGAGCTGCAGCCGGTCGCCGAACTGCGCGCGACGCTGCACGTAGGCGCCGCCGATCGCCTGGTCGCCGCCGGCCATGCGCCGCCGGTTGAATTGCGTGGTGAAGAAGAAGTCCTCGTTGGTCGCCCCTTCGACGCTCCGCCACTCGGCGCCGGCGACCCACTGCCCCGATCCGACGTCGCCCTGCCACTGGGCGCCCAGGCCGGTGGCCTCGGAGTCGACCAGCCACTGATCGAGAGCCGGCCGCTCCGAGGAACGGTCGACCTGCTGCGCGCTGAACCGGCTGGCGAACTCCTGCTCGTGGGTGAAGCCGCGCACCGTCCAAGTGTCGCCGCGAGCGCTGGTGACGTCCGCCGTCAACCGGAACGACGTCAACTCCGTGTCGTTGCCCGTCAGCGGCGTGCCGTTGCCGCGATCCTCCGACAGGGTGTCGCCGCCGACGCTGATCGACACCGAGTCGCTGGGAGAAAACGCCAGCCGGCCGGCCACCGTCGTCTGTTCCGAGAAGGCGTCCACGTCGATCGGACCGCGGTGGTCGTCCCGCACCACCGGATACCCGTCGCTGTCGAATGTCCTGGCCGACAGGGTCAGCGCCCCGCGTTCGAAGCCCTGCCCGAACCAGGCGTCGCCCGAAACCACACCATGGTCTCCCGCCAGGGCCGACAGCCGCAGCGAGCTACCCGACTCGGGCTGTGACGTGACGAGGTGGATGACCCCGCCCAGGGCCGAGTTGCCCCACAGGCTCGAGCCGCCGCCGCGTACGACCTCGATCCGGTCCAGGCTCTCGCGACCCACGCGGCCCCAGTAGATCCAGCCACCGAAGGGATCGTTCAGGGGCAACCCGTCGAGCAGCACCAACGTGCGGCTGACGCCGCTGGGGCCGATGCCGCGCAGCGAAACGCCCTGGCTGGTCGGGTGCGCGACCATCGAGCTGTTGCGGCGAAAAAGGCTGAAGCCCGGCACCCGGCGCAACGTGTCGTCCAGGGTCACGGCCGCACTGGCCCGGAGTTCGTCGCCGGTGACGACGGAGACGCTCGATGTCACCCTTCCGAGTTCCTGCTCGGCCCGCGCCGCGGTGACGACGATCGTCTCGGCAAGGGCGGGATCCTCCACCGGCTCGGGCGCGTCACCGTCCGAGGCGGCTGCGGCCATCGAAGCCGCAAAAAAGAGGGCCGCCGACCAGGCGACCAAGGAGACGCAACGTCGAAGATTGCCGTCGAATGCCCTGGTTGTGTGATGCGAAGGCGTGGTCGGCATGCGCAAGCTCCTACAGAGCCGGACCCGGCGTCTCCGGGTCGGCGGGAGCGGGCATGGTAAACGAAGCGGGATCGATATCGGCCCCGGCTTCAGCTTCCTGGATCCGCAACTCGGTGACGACCAGGCCCTCCACCGCGATCCGGATCTTCCCCGGCACCATCAACCCCCCAGCGTCCATGTAGTTGCTGATCGTCACTTCGATCTCTCCCGTCGACCCCAGGAACGACCCCTCGAAGACGATCCGGCGCTCCAGGAAGTCCTCCCCGCCGAGGTAGAGAGCGCGCGCTTCGCCGTCCGCGGTCGTGACGTCCAGCCGGTAGGCCTCGTCGCGCTCGACCTTCTCGATACCCGCCAGCGAGGCCTCGAAGCCCGATCCCTCGCTGTCGGCGAGCCGGCCCCACATGAAGTCGGAGAGGATCCCCAGGGCCCCGATCGTCTCCGACGGCAGCGGCGTCGGCTCGAGGGCACCCGTCATCGGCGACACGTTCCACGCCGTCTCGCCGTCGTAGGCGATGACCATCGGCAGACCCTGCATGTCGATGTCGACGCGGAGTGACTCGGGGCGCGCGAAGGCCGCCGTCATCGGCACTTCGAAGCCGAGCATGACGATCGTGCCGGCGGCGCTGAGGGTCTGCACCTCGGCGGCCGAAGCCCCGCGCGTGTTCCGGTAGCGCGACAGGACCTCGTCCAGGCCGAGTGAGGCGTCGGCCATCTGGCCCGGCATGAAGAAGATCTCGGGATCGATCTCCGGGTTGATCTCGAAGGAATCCAGGATCAGGGGCATCTCGCCGATCGCACTGCCCATGATCTGCCGGTGCGCCAGCATCAGGCCGTCGACCTCCCGGTAGTCCTCGAACCGGACCGTCGCGTCCTCCAGCCCGAAACCGAAGTCCGCCGGGTAGATCCTCTTCTTCTCGAGCCCGTCGTCGGTGCCGAGGAAGACCTGATGCGTCACGCCGCCGGGCGCGGTGACCACGAGCTTCCAGGCTTCGCCGCTCTCGATCTCCTCGCGGCCGGCGAGTTCCACCTGGTAACCCAACTCCGTGTACTCGAACCAGGGGCTGCTCAGCGCGGAGTCGGCGGCCTGCGCCGCCGCGGCCTCTCCTTCGAGCGCGCCCGGCTTGGCCTGGCCGGGCTGCTGGACCCACGCCTGCTGGCCGTCGAACGCCTGGATGAGGGCCATGCCGCCGAAGTCGCCTTCGACGCGACTCTGATTCGGCCGGCGCAGGTGAATCGTGAACGGGGCCTCCATGCCCTGCACCGACATCGTCCCGCTAGCCCTCACACTCTGAATCGAGCGCAGCTTCTCGAGACCACCCCGGGCCTCGTAGTGCATGGCCAGCACGCGGTCGAGTTCGCTGACCTCCTCCGCCTCCTGAGCCCAGACCGGCCCGACCGCCACGGCAAGCGCCACCAGCGCGAGACACGCCCGGACTCGATGCTCTCGCCACCTGTACCGTACGCCGCGCCCCGTTTCCGCGCGAGCTATTGAGCCGATCGGTGCAGATCCCTTCATCTCATCCTCCGCTGGCCGTCCGCCGCGAGGCCCGCCGGTGACCGCCAAGCCGGCTCGCTACCCCCAAACTGTGCCGGCATGATAACCGAACGGGGCTCGCCGCGAGCGCCGCAGCCAGTGCCTGCAAGCCCAGCATATCGATTCGGCGGCTTCACGCAACCGTTGAAAACAAAGAAGTTAACGCTCTCGCCGAGGTCACGGCGAAGATCGTCGGCCGACTCACCGGCGGAGTCACGGCCTGGACCTAGTAGGGTGGCCGACCGAAGCTCTGGGCGCGGAGATTCGGGCCCTGCATTCGCCTCAACCGACTCATGACGAACGAGCCCAGACACGACGCGTTCAACGAGCGGTCCGGCCGGGACAGCGCCAGCGGCGACGATCCCGACTCCATGTCGCTGGGCGATCTCCTCGATCAGGGCGGTGAGATCGGCGGACTCGTCGGTGAACCAAGCGAAGACGACACCAGCGGCGGTTCCCAAGCTCGGAAACTCCGCTTCACGGCCGACGGCCGGGAGTACTTCCGCATCTGGATCGTCAACGTCGCCCTGACGCTCCTGACGCTCGGGATCTACTCGGCCTGGGCGAAGGTGCGAGCCAGACGCTACCTCTACGGCAGCGTCTGGCTCGGCGACGCCGCCTTCGACTACACCGCGAACCCGGTTGCCATCCTGCGTGGACGGATCCTCGTTGCCACCGTCCTGGTGCTTCTCTGGGTCGCCCAGCTCTTCTCCATCGTCTACTACTACGCGGCGCTTCTCGCCCTGATGCCGCTCGTGCCATGGGTCGTTGTGCGCGCCCGGTCCTTCCAGATGCGCAACTCCAGGCATCGCGGTATCGCCCTCGACTTCCGCGGCAAGTACTGGGACGCCGCAGTCTGGTATCCGTTGTCCTGGGCCGCATCGCTCGCGACCCTGGGCCTTGCGAGACCTTTCACGGTCTTCGGGCGCGACCGTTTCCTGGTCGAGGAATCCCGTTTCGGCGCCGAGCCGTTCAGCTTCGCCGGCAAACCCCGGCCCTACTACGGGATGTACGTAGTCACCGCGATTGTCGTCGGCGTCCTGTACGTCGGCGGACTCGTCGCCCTGTTCGTCGCAATCACCGCGTCGATCATGGCTACGGGTTCCGATCCTGGCGATGCCTCACTCGACATGCGCCTCTTTCTCCTCGCCATGGTGGCCATCGCTGCAGCGATCAGCCTGTTCATCCTGGCCTACCTGCGCACCCGCCTGCTCAGCTACCGGTGGAGCAACACCCGGCTCGGCGAGGACACCTTCAGCCTGGCTCTCTCCTTCTCGAAGATGTTGTGGCTGTACGTGAGCAACGCCGCCCTGATCATCGGCACGTCCGGCCTGTTCATTCCCTTCGCCCGCATTCGGGTGCTTCGGTACGTCGTGGGCCAGTTCTCCGTCATCCAGACAGACACCGAACGGATGTTCGAGGCAGGCGAAACCCAAAGCGTAGCTGCGACCGGCGCCGAGGCCGCCGGCGAGTTCGGACTGGAGATCGGCATTTGACCGGGATTCCCTGTCGCTACTACGACGGGCGCACCTCGCGGTGCCGTGCCGCCACTCTCGCGCTCACGACTGGAGGCGGACTCGTGATCGCACGTGAGGGTCTGGAGGAACTTGTCGTCCACGAGAACGTCCGGATACCCGCTCGCGTCGCCGACACGCCGCGCTACATCCACCTGCCGGACGGCGGCGTGTGCGAAGTTCAGGACAATGACGCTCTGGACGCCGCGCATGCTCGCACCCGCCCTGACGCCGAATCGCGAGCCGATCGTTTCGGGCGCCTGCGCCATCGGCTGGACAGCACCTGGCGGGGCGCGGCGGCCGCACTGGCGGTTACCGCGGCGATTCTCTACTCGTTCACCGAATGGGGCGCGCCGGCCGTCGCCACAGTCGCCGTCGCGGCAACACCACCCGAAGTGGAAGCCGTCATCGGCGACAACCTCCTGACCCTGTTCGAACAGCTTCGGTTTCTCGAGCCATCCGAACTCTCGCCGAACCGTCGCAACGAACTCCTGGCCGCCTTCGAGGAGATGTGCAGGGAGACTGGAATCGAGAACGCGGACCTCCGGTTCCACTCCGTCGGAGCTCCCAACGCATTCGCCGTACCGGGCGGCACCGTCGTTCTCACGGACCTCCTGGTGGAGTTGGCCGAGGACGACGAGGAAATCATCGCGGTTCTCGCCCACGAATTGGGGCACGTGTCGGGCCGCCACGTGATGCGAAGGGTGGCCCAGACGTCCTCGATGCTAGTTCTGTGGACGGCGTTCACAGGCGACGTGTCGGTCGCCACACTCTCCATCCTGGGGCCGGATCGGTTGCTGGCCCAGCGCTACTCGCGCTCCTTTGAACGTGACGCCGATCGATTCGCCTTCGACTATCTGCTCAGCGCCGGGATTCCGCCGACCCGACTCAGCGACATCGTGGGTCGGCTCAGCGGTGCCGGCCGGGAAGCGGGCGCACGAGCGGGTGGCAGCCCGCTGGACTGGCTTTCCAGCCACCCGGGCGCTGCAGAGCGCGCCCGCAACGCGGAAGAAGCCGCGAAGCAAGCCGACGGCGGCGAACCTGCCGACGAGTGACCATCGCGGCCGAGCCGGCATACTCTCAGGAAACACGACCGAAGCAAGTGACACTGGCCCGGATCGCCCACGGGGCCCGAGCAGGAGGCAACCGTCATGGAGAAACTGACCCACGCCCAACGCGAACAATGGGCGATCGACGGCTACATTCGCGTCGAACAGGCGCTGTCACCGGACCAGGTCGCGTTCTTCGACGCCGAGCTCGACCGTGTCCGCCAACTACCAGGTTGGGAGCCGAGCCCGGACGGACCGTTGGGCCACTACGCCTGGCTCGACCACGCCGTCGACCGTGACCCCGAGGGCTTCATGGACCGCCGGGTCCTGCTCCACTACGACCAGGCCTTCCTCGACCTGATGGACGCGTCTCCCGTCTTCGACCTGATCAGGGACATCATGGGCCCCTACGTCGTGCTCAGCATGACCCAGGCGATCGTTCGACCGTCCAACCCGCGCTGGCCGGGCTACACCCACACCGACGGCGGTGAGGCGCTCCGCCGCATCCGCGTCACCGAGACCAGTCTGCCGCTGGCGATGAAGGGGATGTACCTGCTCTCCGACATCACGGACGAGGACTGCGGCAACTTCACCGTCTTCCCCGGCAGCCACATGCGCCCGTTCCCCGACCGGCCCTACCCCGCCCCGGGCCCGAAGACGCCGGGCGCCGTCCAGCTCAAGGGCAAGGCCGGCGACTGCATCCTCTTCCCGCACTCGCTCTGGCACGGTCCGTCCGTCAACGCGTCGCCTCGTGCCCGCAAGACGATCCTCTACAACTACTGCCAGTTGTTCCTGCGCACGTACGATCCGGAACCAACGCCCGAAGTCCTGGAACGCTGCACGCCGCGGCAGCGCCGCCTGCTCGGCGACCTCGGTTACGACTTCCGGCCGGGCTCGTACTTCTACGCGCCCCAGGACCAGGTCGACGTGATCGTCGGCGAGGACGCCTGACGGCCACGAAACGGGAGGATCTCACGAGCGCAGTGCACCCCGGCGGCCACTCCGCCCACCAGCGCCGGCTGGCAGGCGCCGCGCTGTGCGCTTGCATGGCGCTGGCGTGTTCCAGCATCGCCGGCCCGGGCCCGGAGCGCCCGGCGCTCCCCGCGGAACCACGGCAAGGCCCGCTGACCGGCCTGCTCGACGATCTGGGTCGGATCGTCGGCCGCGAGACGGTGGATCGCGGCGACGAACTGCTTCGCATGTTCCAGGAGCGCGGGCTCGAACCTTCTGTCCAGGAGTTTCCGGCTACCGCAACAGAGCGGCAGCCGCGAGAAAGCGGGAAGAACCTGATCGCCACGGTCGGTGAAGGTCCTCGCGACATCGTGGTCGGCGCGCACTACGACGTGGTCCGGCTCCAGGACGGCACGGTCGTCGGCGGCGCCGTGGACAACGGCGCTGCCTCGGTCGTCCTGACCAGGGTCGCGGAAACCCTGGGGCGACATGAGTTGAGCCACCGCGTCCGGGTCGTTCTCTTCGACCTTGAGGAAGCCGGGCTCCTCGGCTCTCAGGCCTACGTGCAGGCGGAAGGCGCCGCTCGCGTCGCCGCCATGGTCAACGTCGACGTGGTCGTCGGCGACGAGACGCTGATGTACGGACCGACCTCCCACGAGGGAAACGACACCGTCTACCGCAGCCTCCGCGTCGCCTGCGCCGCGCGCGAGATCGCGTGCATGGGTTTCCCCCGCTATCCCCCGAGCGACGATCGCCCTTTTCAGGCCGCGGGCATCCCCAACGTCTCGCTCGCCATGAACGGCGCCACGGCGTCGCATCAGATGTGGCTCGCCCTGAACGCGGGGCCCGAGTCCGGGCTCCGCGAGGGCTTCATGCCCGAGGTCTTCGGGATCATTCACTCGAGCAGAGACACCATCGAGCACGTCAGTGAAGCTGCGATGAACCATCTTCACGACCTGGTCGTCGCTCTCGTGCTTGAACTGGACAGGGCTCTCTGAGGAGGAGACGTGTCGGACATGGAGCGGCAGGAAACCGGGCAAGTCCCGCTCCGCGAGTGGCTGCGAAGCGGCAAGTGGCTGGCCGGCTTGGCCGGCGGCGCGATCGCCGCTCCCATCGGGATCCAGCTTCACGAACTGGGACACTTCGCCGTCAACGTCGCATGTGGATTCCCAGACAACGTCCTGCGCTACGCCTCGGTCAGTTGGACAGGTTCCAGCGAGTTCCGCCGGCTCTGGCGCGCCGGAGATGTCGAGGCGGCGGCCGCGATTGCCGAACCGTGGCAGGTGGCCTTGAGCGCCGCCGCGGGACCGATCGTCTCCTATCTGACGGCCATCGGCTTCGTGCTCTGGGTCCGGAGATACGGCCCCGGTCCGCTTTCTCTGGTTCTCGGAAGCGGATTCGTCGCTCCCCTGCAAGGTGTAGCGGCGATTCCGGTCATCGCCATCGACCTGTTTGGTGGCGGATTCAGGGGAAACCAGGACGAAGCCAACTTCGCGGCGATCACGGGAATCCCCGCGTCGCTCGCCGTCCTCCCCGGCCTCATCTGCCTGGTGTTCGGCTACTGGTTCCTCGTGACTGCGCTTCCCAGGGGCCAGAGATCGCGCGCCGTCGGCCCACCGCTGGTCGGCGTCGCCCTGGGCATCGCCCTGTGGGGCTCGGTTCTGGGGCCTCAGGTTCTTCCCTGATCGGCGGGCCGTCTCCTCAGGGCGGGTCGGCGTAGGGTTCGTCCATGGGCACGAACTCCGTCTCCAGCCGGGCCGCCGTGCTCCACCGGCGCATCGCCATCGTGTCGAGCAGGGCGCGGCAGTAGTCCTGGGCCTCCGCCGGCAGTGGCGGCTCGTAGGTCGCGAACCGTGAGGCGACCGGCAGGAAGTAGGCGTCGGCGGCCGAGAAGTTGCCGAACAGGTACGGGCTCCGCGTGCCGAACTCGGCTCGGGTATCGCGCCAAAACGCAGTCAGTCGTTCGATTTCGGCCATGACCTCCGGCTCCTGGCCCTTACCCGGATGGTGCGAGCGAATGTTCATCGGCATGGCCGAGCGCAACGCCGGGTAGCCGGAGTGGAAGTTCGCGACCAGGGACCTGGCGCGGGCCCGGGCCCGGGCATCCACCGGCCAGACGCCACGATCCGGATAGAGCTCCGCCAGCCTCTCGACGATCGCCGAGGTATCGAACGTCGCGAACCCCCGTCCGGGTTCACCCTCCCACAGCACGGGCACGAGCCGCGTGGGCGACAGGGTGTCGATGTTCGCCTCCCAATCGGCGGAGTCGAACTTCACCATTCGTTCTCCGAACGGAACGCCGAGCTCGGTCATCAGAGCCCAGGGTCGGAGCGACCAGGAAGAGTAGTTCTTGTTGCCGATGACGAGGGTGAGCGGCGCCGCCATCGCGCGAGCATAGAAGAGATCCGCGACGTCCGGGGATGACGGACGCGAGTCCAGGCGCTATCCTGAAAAACAGGTGCTCCGATCACGCAGCCCGGGCCTCCTGTTCGCGCTGGCCGCCGCCCTGGTGGCTGCGGCGTCGCTGAGCGCGCAGGCCGACCCGAACTGGACCCCGCCCGGCGACATCGACGGGCTGTGGGACTTCGCCACGGCAACACCGCTGCAACGCCCTTCCGCTCACGCCGACAAGGAGTACTTCACGGCCCAAGAGGCCGCCCAGTTCGAGCGCGACACGATCGCGCGCCGCGCAGAGGCCCAGAAGAGGAGCCCGAGCGTCCACGCGCCCTACTGGCTCGACCACGGGCGCCACGTGCAGGAGTCCCGCCGCACGTCGCTGATCTTCGACCCTCCGAGCGGCCGCATTCCGCCGATGACCGAGGACGGCCGGCGCCGCGCACAGGAACGGCGCGACGTGCGCGCCAGTCCGCCGACCGGACCCGAGGATCGGAACCTCTGGGAACGCTGCCTGATGGGTTTCAACGCCGGACCGCCGATGAACCCGGGCGGCTACAACAACAACGTGCTGATCCTGGTGACGCCCGACACCGTGGCGCTCCTCAACGAGATGGTCCACGACACCCGGATCGTCCCGCTCGACGACCAACCCCGACTGCCCGAGCACCTGCGCCAGTTCAAGGGCGATTCACGCGGCTACTGGGACGGCGCAACCCTGGTCGTCGAGACCCGCAACTTCGACCCGCGAATCAGCTTCGCCGGCTCCGGCGGCAACATGCGACTCGTCGAGCGCTTCACCCGCTTCGACGAGACGACTCTTATCTACGAGTACACGATCGACGACCCGGAGTCCTTCGAGCGCCCCTGGAGCGCACGGGTCGAAATGAAGCGGTCGGATCAGGCGATCTTCGAGTACGCCTGCCACGAGGGCAACTACGGCCTGCTCAACATCCTCGAGTACGCGCGCACCAACGAGCAGCGGGCTAACGAGGCTCCAGCAGAGTGACGCCAAGCAGCCGCGGGCGGGTCTAGCCGCCGCCTCAGCCGCCGGAGGCATACGCGGCGACATCGTCGCGGTGCGTCCACCAGCCGGGGCTGGTCCACCAGTCGCTGCCGGGGGGCGGTGTCGGCTGGAACAGGAAGACGCCGGAGGGCGCGAACTCGATGCCGCGGAGGCGCTTGCTGAAGGCGCGGATCTCGGAGTAGTTCCACATCATCGTGAACGGCTGGTCCTCGGCCACGACGTAGGCCAGTTCGCGGTAGATCGCGGCGCGGGCCTCGGGGTCGAATTCGCGCCGGCCGCGCTCCAGCAGATCGTCGACCCGATCGCTCTTGTAGCCGACGTAGTTGCGGGCGTTGTCGTAGCTCGTCGAGTGGAGCCGGATCGTCCACTGGTCCGGATCGGTCGTCACCTCGTCGGCGTCCGCGTGAGCCTGGAACTCGTGCTCCTGCAGGTGCCGCTCGTGGGTCGCGTTCTCGAACTGGCGAAGTGTCAGCTCGACGCCGATGCTGCGCAGATCCTCGCGGTAGATGTCCGCCATCTTGACCGCGTCCGCGAAGGTCTGGGCGATCTCCAGCTCGAACGAGAACCTGACCCTCTCGCCGCCGATCTCCTTGTAGCGCCAGCCGTCGTCCGAATCCGGCAACCAGCCGGCTTCGTCGAGTAACTCGCCGGCGCGCTTCAGATCGAACGGGTACTTCGGCACGTCCGGGTTGTAGCCCATGTGCTCCTTGTCCCAGAGCTGGTCGGTCTCCAGGTAGACCCCGTAGGCGACGTCCCGGATCACGCGCTTCTGATCGTAGGCGTGGGTCATCGCCCGCCGCACCCGCACGTCGGTGAAGAACGGGTTGCTGCCGTCCTGGTTCCAGCCGATTCGCGAGATTCGCCGCGCCGGCGCCCAGCCCTTGATGCCGACCCGCTCGAACTCCTCGTCGTTGCTCTGGGTGGCGAACTGCTGGGGCGTGAACCAGTACTCGTCGAGTTCGCCCTTCTTGAACAGCAACAGGCCCAGGTTGCGGTCGCTTTGCGGGCGGTAGATCACGCGCCTGAAGGGCGCGATACGTACCGCGTCGGGGAACTCGTCCCAGCGCTCGACCACGATCTTGTCGGTCAGGGTCCAGGACACGAACTTGTACGGCCCCGAGCCGATGACTTCCTCGCGCGCGTAGTGGTTGAAGTACTCGCTGCTCCACATCGTCGGGTCGTTCGCGAGCTCTTCCGGGTTGTTCCAGATGTGGCGAGGAATCGGGGGCACCCGCATGGCGAGCATGTTCGTGACCAGGGCGTCCTTGAAGTGGAACACGACGGTCAGATCGTCGACCACGTCGATCCGCTCGACCTGGTCGACGTCGTGCTTGTACATCGCCGCCGGCACGTCGTCCGAAGCCACCATGTCGTAGGTGAACTTCAGGTCGTGCATCGTCCACGGCTTGCCGTCGTGCCAGGTCAGCCCCGGCCGGATGCGCACGCGGGCGCTCATCCAGTCGTCCGCGATCACGGCCTCTTCGACCACGGTCTGGTTCCACACCATCGTCATGTCCGCATTGCGCGTCGTCAGCGACTGGAACAGCGCGCCCGACAGATAGTAGTCCTCCCAGAAGATCGCGAAGATCGGGTTCAGCGTGCGCGGGTCGCCGAACATGTAGCGAACCAGCGTGTCGTCCCGGGCCACAACCTCCGGCCGGTCGAACGGGTACGGCTCGGTCAGTGTCGGCGGGTTGACGAGCGGGTCGGTCCGCGGGTCGTAGGCCGGGCCCGAGGGCGCGGTCGAGCGCTCCGGCAGCGGGCCAGTGCAGGCGGCGGCGCACAGGGCGAGGAGTGAAACAGGGACGAGGGCGGCGACGGGTCGGTGCGGTGCCGGATTCGTGGGCATAGGCACGGAACTGTAGCGCGGCGTTGGCTACTCCCGGTCAGCGCAGGCGGTCGATCAGTCGCCGGTCCCGCTTGGTCGGACGGCCGGCGCCACGGCGTCTCCGCGCCGGCTCCGGGGCCAGGAAAGGATCGCGCCTACGCGGCTCCGGCTTCGGCGGACTCAGATCCTCGTAGAGACGCGGCGCCTCGGCCTTGGGCAGCGGTTTGTCTCTCAGTTCGCGTACGACGAGGATCCGCTTCCAGTCCCGGATCCTGAACTCGATCCGGTCGCCGACCTTGAGTTGGCGGTGGGCCTTCGCCTGCTGGCCGTTGACCGTGACCCGACCGGCAGTGCAGGCCGCGGTCGCCTTCGAGCGCGCCCGGAACATCCGCGACACCTGGAGCCACTTGTCGAGGCGGTTCACGTCGACGGCGGCGTCACCGCTTCCCGCGCCGCGGCAGGTAGAGATCGGTGATCGTCCCTTCGTACGCCTCGGCGGCGAAGGCGACCGTCTCGGAGAGGGTCGGGTGCGGGTGAACGGTCAGCGCCAGATCGGTGGCGTCGGCGTTCATCTCGATCGCCAGGGCCGCCTCGGCGATCAGGTCGCCGGCATTCACACCGACGATGCCGGCGCCGAGGAGCCGCCCACTGCCGGGATCGAACAGCAGCTTGGTCAGGCCTTCGGGCCGGCCCAGCGTCAGGGCGCGGCCGGAAGCGCCCCAGGGGAACGTCCCCTTGTCGTAGGCAGTGCCGTTCTCGCGCGCCTCCGTCTCGGTGAGGCCTACCCACGCCACCTCCGGGTCGGTATAGGCGACGGACGGGATGACCCGCGCCTCGAAGCCGCTCTTCTCCCCCGCCGCGACCTCCGCCGCGACCTTGCCCTCGTGGGTCGCCTTGTGCGCGAGCATCGGTCCGGGCACGAGGTCGCCGATCGCGAAGATGTGCGGCACGTTGGTCCGCTGCTGATCGTCGACCGGCACGAAGCCCTGCCCGTCGACGTGGACACCGGCCGCCTCCGCGCCGAAGCGGTCGCCGTTCGGACGGCGGCCGACCGCCACCAGGACGCGACCGAACAAGCCGGACCGCGGAGCGTTCTCGCCCTCCATCGAGACCACCAGGCCGTTCTTCTGCGCCTTGACGGCCGTCACCCGCGTGTTCACGTGGATGTTCTCCAGGCGTTTCGCCAGACGTCGCTGAAGCGGTCGGGCCAGGTCCCGGTCGACGCCGGCCAGCAGTTCCGGCAGCAGTTCGACGACGGTCACCCGGTAGCCGAGGGCGGCATACACCGTCGCCATCTCGAGGCCGATAGTGCCGCCGCCGATCACCAGCAGGCGGCCGCCGGGATCGAAGTCGGAATCGAGTTCCAGCGCGTCGGTCGAGTCCCAGACCCGCGAATCGCCGACCGGCAAACCCGGAATCATCGCCGGACGCGAGCCGACCGCGACGATCGCCTGGCCGAAGGTCAGGGTGCGGCGGCCGCCGTCGACGTCCTCGATCTCGACCTCGTGGGTGCCGGTGAAGCGGCCGTGGCCGCGCACGACGTCGACCTTGCGCCGCGCGGCGAGCTGCGCCAGACCACCTGTCAGCCGCCCCACGACCTCGTTCTTCCAGCCCCCGAGCTTGCGCCGGTCGATGGCCGGCTCGCCGAAGTCGATGCCGTGGGCCGCGAACTCGGCCGCCTCGTCGATCACGCGGGCAGCGTGCAGCAAGGCCTTGGATGGAATGCAGCCGACGTTCAGGCAGACGCCGCCCAGGTTCGCGTGCGGCTCCACGAGAACGACCTGACGGCCCAGGTCGGCGGCGCGGAAGGCCGCCGTGTAGCCACCCGGGCCAGCGCCAAGGACCAGGACTTCGGCGTCGACATCAGGCGGCGCCACGACGGTGGGCGCCAACGTCGCCGCGGCCGCCTGAGGCGGCGCCGGCTCTTCCTGCGAGTGCTGCGCGGCCGCCTGAGGCGGCGGCGCATGCGGATGCCGCGGACGCTCGACGCGATGGTCCGGGTGGGACTCGTCGTCGGCGTCGAGGATGACGATCAGGTCCCCCTCCCCCACCTTGTCGCCGAGCGAGACGGCGACCTCCAGGACGACGCCGCAGTGAGGCGACGGCACCTCCATCGACGCCTTGTCGCTCTCGAGCGTGATCAGGCCCGCATCGACATCGACATGCTCGCCCGGCGAGACGAGCACCTCGACCACATCGACCGAGTCGAAGTCGCCGATGTCGGGTACTACGATGCGGATCGGGTCGGCCATTCGGGCTCAGGACTCAGAGCACGATCCGGCGGATGTCGGCCAGCACCGAGCACAGGTGCGACGTGAATCGCACGGCATAGGCACCGTCGATCACCCGGTGGTCGTACGAGAGCGAGATCGGAAGCATGAGCCGCGGCGCCAGGCCGGCGCCGACGTAGACCGGCCTCCGCACGGAACGCGAAACGCCAAGGATGCCGACTTCGGGAGCGTTGACGATCGGCGTGAACGCGGTGCCGCCGATGCCGCCGAGACTCGAGATCGTGAAGGACGCCCCTTGAATGTCGGCAGGCCGCAGCTTGCGCTCGCGAGCGCGGCCGCTGACCTCGGTCAGCTCCTCCGCCAGTTCGTACACGCCCTTCCTGTCCACGTCCCGCACCACTGGCACCACCAGGCCGTCCGGCGTGTCCACGGCGACGCCCAGATGGATGTAGCGCTTGAGGATCAGCGATTCGCCGTCCGGAGCAAGCGACGAGTTCATCTCCGGGAACTCGTTGAGCGACACGGAGGCCGCCTTCATCAGGAAGGCAAGCAGGGTGAGCCGGACACCGCGCTCGCGGGCCTCGTCGAGATGCGCCCGGCGGAACGCCTCCAGCTCCGTGATGTCCGCCTCGTCGTGCTGGGTCACATGCGGCACGTTGAGCCAGCTCCGATGGAGGTTGGCCGCCGCCAGCTTGCGGATGCGGCTGAGCGGTTGCGACTCGACCGGGCCGAACTTAGAGAAGTCGATCTGCGGAACCGGCGGAATGCCCGCGCCCGCCGTTCGTTCACCGCCCGTCATCACCTCCTTGACGAAGGCCTCCACGTCCTCGCGCAGGATGCGACCCTTGGCGCCCGTGCCGGAGACCCTGGTCAGGTCGACGCCGAGCATGCGGGCGAACCGCCGAACGGCCGGGCTGGCGTGCGGCGGGGCCGACGTCGTCGCCGACTCGGCGGCCGCGGGGGGCGGTGGTCGACGGCCGCGCCGCGGCGGAGGTTGGGGCGCCGGACCGGCCGGCAGGCTCTGCGCCTCCGAGGCGCGAGGCTGCGGCGACGGCGTGGCGACGGTCGCGTCCTCGGCACCGGCCTCCTCTGCCTGGACGTCCGCAGACACATCCGCCGGCTCGATCGTCAGGATCAGGTCGCCCTCGCCGACCTGGCCGCCGAGTTCGACCGCGATCTCGACCACGCGACCGGCCGCCGGCGACGGCACCTCCATCGACGCCTTGTCGCTCTCGAGCGTGATCAGGGATTGATCGACCGAGACCTCGTCGCCGACCCCCACCAGGACCTCGACGACATCGACGGACTCGAAGTCGCCGATGTCGGGGACGACGACGGAGAGGGTCTCGCTCACGCGCTGGCCGGGTTCGGAGCGTTCGGGTCGATGCCGTAGGCGGCAATCGCTTTCTCCGGCGCTTCGGAATCGACTTCGCCGGTCTCAGCCAGCGAGGCCAGCGCCGAGACGACGATGTGCCGGCGGTCAACCTCGAAGAAGGCCCGCAACTGCTCGCGGGTGTCGCTACGGCCGAAGCCGTCGGTTCCGAGCGTGCGGTACGGACCCGGGACGAAGGCGCGGATCTGGTCCGTGTAGACCTTCATGTAGTCGCTCGCTGCGACCGTCACGCCGCCGCGCCCAGTCAGGCATTGGCGGACGTAGGACACTCTCTTCTCTTCGCCCGGGTGGAGGCGGTTCCAGCGCTCGACCTCGATGCCGTCGCGCCGCAGCTCGTTGAAGCTGGTCGCCGACCAGACCTCGGCGGAGACCTTCCAGTCTTCCTCCAGCATCTCGGCCGCGGCCTCCGCCTCGCGGAGGATCGCGCCCGAGCCGAGCAGCGTAGCGCGCTTCCGGTGCCGCGAGCCAGGTCTGATCCGGTACAGCCCACGCCGGATTCCGTCCTCGGCGCCCTCGGGCATTCTCGGGTGCTCGTAGTTCTCGTTCAGCGTCGTCAGGTAGAAGAAGACCGGCTCCTCCTCGGCGTACATCCGGCGCAGGCCGTCCTGGAGGATCACCGCCAGCTCGTAGGCGTAGGTCGGGTCGTACGAGA
This sequence comes from Acidobacteriota bacterium, assembly GCA_026707545.1. Taxonomy (NCBI): domain Bacteria; kingdom Pseudomonadati; phylum Acidobacteriota; species Acidobacteriota bacterium. The sequence goes on from JAPOWR010000001.1 coordinate 1,974,228, forward strand.
CGCAGTTCGGCACCGTCGAGGCGGCGAGATGACTGTGACCGTCCTGATGTTGGAGGCCCTCTCCGTTGAGCGTCGTCCGTCCCGATGTGCCGCCGATCAGAAAGCCCCGCGCCTGCATGTCGGCCGCGGCCCAGATCAGGTCGCCGACGCGCTGGAACCCGAACATCGAGTAGAAGATGAAGAACGGGATCATGTGGAACCCGTGGTTGGAGGCCGAAGTCCCCGCCGCCATCCACGAGCAGAGCGAGCCGGCCTCGTTGATCCCCTCCTGGAGGATCTGTCCGTCACGGGCCTCCCTGTAGGGCGCGATCTTGTGCGCGTCGACCGGTTCGTAGAGCTGGCCGGTGGGGGCGTAGATGCCGAGTTGCCGGAACATCCCCTCCATACCGAACGTGCGCGCCTCGTCGGCGACGATCGGCACGAGGCGGTTGCGGATCGCGGGATTCCGCGTCAGCAGCGTGAACAGGCGCACGAACGCCATCGTGGTCGAGAACTGGCGCCCGCGGCTCGACCGCAGCAGGGCGTCGAAGGCGTCCAGATCCGGCACGTCGAGCGGTGTCGCGGCAACGGTCCGCGCCGGGAGGTAGCCGCCCAGGGCCTCGCGGCGCTCCTTCATGTAGCGGATCTCGGGGCTGTCGTCCGGCGGCCGGTAGAACGGAGTCTCCTCCAGTTCCTCGTCCGAAACCGGGATGTCGAGCCGGTCCCGGAAACCCATCAGCGCCCGCAGCCCCATCTTCTTCTGCTGGTGCGTGATGTTCATCCCCTCGCCGGCTTCGCCCATGCCGTAGCCCTTGACCGTCTTGGCCAGAATGACGGTGGGCTGGCCGGTGTGCTTCATCGCCGCCGCGTAGGCCGCGTAGATCTTGTGCGGGTCGTGGCCGCCGCGGTTGAGCCGCCAGATGTCCTCGTCGGTCAGGTGGGCGACCATCGCCTTGAGTTCCGGGTCCTTGCCGAAGAAGTGCTCGCGTACGAAACCGCCGTCCTGGCTCGCCTTGTAGGCCTGGTACTCGCCGTCGACCGCCTCCTCCATGCGTCGCCGCAGCAGCCCGTGGCGATCGCGCGCGAGCAGCGGATCCCAGTACGAACCCCAGACCAGCTTGATCACGTTCCACCCGGCGCCGCGGAAGACCGCTTCCAGCTCCTGGATGATCTTGCCGTTGCCCCGGACCGGCCCGTCCAACCGCTGCAGGTTGCAGTTGACGACGAAGATCAGGTTGTCGAGGTTCTCGCGCGAGGCCAGCGAAATGGAACCCAGGGACTCCGGCTCGTCCATCTCGCCGTCGCCCATGAAGGCCCACACCTTGCGGCCCTCCGTGTCGACCAGGCCGCGGTTGTGGAGGTACTTCATGAACCGCGCCTGGAAGATCGCCATCAACGGCCCCAGGCCCATCGACACGGTCGGGTACTGCCAGAAACCCGGCATCAGCCAGGGATGCGGATAGGACGAGAGGCCCCCCGGCCGTGCCTCGCGCCGAAAACGGAGCAGCTCCTCCTCGCTCAGACGGCCCTCGAGGAAGGCGCGGGCGTAGATCCCGGGCGAAGAGTGCCCCTGGATCATGACCAGGTCACCGCCGTGGTCCTCGGACGGGGCGTGAAAGAAGTGGTTGAAGCCGACGTCGTAGAGCGTGGCGGCGGAGGCGAAGGACGCGATGTGTCCGCCCAGCCCCTCGTAGTCGTGGTTGGCGCGCACCACCATTGCCATCGCGTTCCAGCGGATGATGCTCCGGATCCGCCATTCGAGATCCGCATCTCCCGGCAACGGCTCCTGCGCCTGCACCGGGATCGTGTTCAGGTAGGCGGTCGTCGCCTTGTAAGGCAGGTAAGCACCGGAGCGGCGAGCCTGGTCGACCAGGGCCTCGAGCAGGAAGTGCGCCCGTTCCGGACCCTCGCGGTCCATGACAGCTTCGAGCGCCTCCAGCCACTCGGCCGTTTCGGCCGGATCGATGTCCTGGCGGGCCTTGAGAGTGGGGTCCATGAACATCTCTTTGCTACCCAAGGGCTTCCGGCGCACGCTCCGCGCGACCCAGGGACCTCCGATTCTACCCGCCCGAGACCCCCCAAGCGGGTTCGGGGCAACAGCGCGGAGCAGCGCCAGATTCCATGACTGCTATGGTTTAGCGCGCTGGGTGTGGCTGGAACGACAGCCTGAGACCGCGTTGGATCGGCTCCGTCGCCGGGACTGGACGCGGAAGCCTTCGAACCTGAAACGGTTGACACCGACGTAGGGAATGCAGCCATGACGATCGCCGACCGAATCCCGCAGACCGCGGCTCCCCTGCTGAGCCGCGAGCCCCTCCCCAACTCGCGCAAGGTCTACGTCGAAGGATCGGACCCCTCGATCCGCGTCCCGATGCGCGAGATCAGCCAGTCGCCGACGACCGCCGGCGCGGGCCCGTCCGCCGCGAGCGGCCTGACCGCGCTGGGACCGAAGGAGCACAATCCGCCGGTCGTTGTCTACGACACATCGGGGCCGTACACGGACCCGGCCGTCGAGATCGACGTCCGTCGCGGCCTGGAGCCCCTGCGCCGATCCTGGATCGAGACGCGTGGTGACGTCGAGGAACTGGACCACATCTCCTCCAGCTACGGACGCGAGCGGGCCGCGAACCCCCGGCTCGACCACGTCCGCTTCGTCGCCGGCCGGCGGCCCCTGCGCGCCAGGGACGGCGCCCGCGTGACCCAGATGCACTACGCGAAGCGCGGCGAGATCACGCCGGAGATGGAGTACATCGCCATCCGCGAGAACCAGCGTCGCGAGCAGATTGCCGACGAGATCGCGGCCCAGCACGCCGGCGAGAGCTTCGGCGCCGCGATCCCGCAAACGATCACGCCCGAGTTCGTGCGCGCCGAGGTCGCCCGCGGGCGCGCGATCATCCCCGCCAACATCAACCATCCCGAACTCGAGCCGATGGCGATCGGCCGGAACTTCCTGGTCAAGGTGAACGCGAACATCGGCAACTCGGCCGTCACCTCGTCGATCGAAGAGGAGGTCGAGAAGATGGTGTGGGCGATCCGCTGGGGCGCCGACACGGTGATGGACCTCTCCACGGGCCGCAACATCCACGAGACCCGGGAGTGGATCCTGCGCAACTCGCCGGTGCCCATTGGCACCGTGCCGATCTACCAGGCCCTGGAGAAGGTCGACGGCCGGCCCGAGGAACTGACCTGGGAGATGTTCCGGGACACCCTGATCGAGCAGGCGGAACAGGGCGTCGACTACTTCACGATCCACGCCGGCGTGCTGCTGCGCTACGTGCCCCTGACCGCGAAGCGACGCACCGGCATCGTCAGCCGCGGCGGCTCGATCATGGCCAAGTGGTGCCTCTCCCACCACGAGGAGAGCTTCCTCTACACCCACTGGGACGACATCTGCGAGATCATGGCCGCCTACGACGTGTCCTTCTCGATCGGCGACGGGCTGCGGCCCGGCTCGATCGAGGACGCCAACGACGAGGCCCAGTTCGCCGAGCTCAGGACCCAGGGCGAGCTGACCCGCCGCGCCTGGGAGTTCGACGTCCAGGTGATGAACGAGGGCCCCGGTCACGTGCCGATGCACATGATCAAGGAGAACATGGACAAGCAGCTCGAGTGGTGCGACGAGGCGCCCTTCTACACCCTCGGGCCGCTGACCACAGACATCGCCCCCGGCTACGACCACATCACGTCCGGCATCGGCGCCGCGATGATCGGCTGGTTCGGCACCGCGATGCTCTGCTACGTCACGCCCAAGGAGCACCTCGGCCTGCCCAACCGCGAGGACGTCCGCGAAGGCGTGATCACCTACAAGATCGCCGCCCACGCCGCCGACCTGGCCAAGGGCCACCCCGGCGCACAGGCCCGCGACAACGCCGTCTCCAAGGCCCGCTTCGAGTTCCGCTGGGAGGACCAGTTCAACCTCTCGCTGGACCCCGAGCGCGCCCGCGCCTTCCACGACGAGACCCTGCCCCAGGAAGGCGCCAAGGTCGCCCATTTCTGCTCCATGTGCGGCCCCAAGTTCTGCTCGATGGAGATCACCCAGCAGATCCGCGACTACGCTGCCGAGAAGGGGCTCGAGGACGCGGACGCCCTGGAAGCCGGGCTCAGGGAGAAGGCCGGGGAGTTCCGGAAGGCCGGCGGCGAGGTCTACCTGCCGGCGAAGTGAGCCGGACGGCGCGCTAACATGCGCCGCCGATGACGGAGAGCCGCCAGGAGAAGTTCTCGGGGACCAGGGAGGTCGCCGAGCGCCTCAGCTTCGACCTCGCGCCGCTGCAGCGGTACCTCGAAGAGCATGTAGAGGGATTCTCGAGCGAACTCCACGTCCAGCAGTTCAAGGGCGGCCAGTCCTGCCCAACCTACCTGCTCGAGGCCGGCGGCAAGAGCTACGTGCTGCGCCGCAAGCCTCCCGGCAAACTGCTGCCGTCCGCGCACGCGGTGGACCGCGAGTACCGGGTGATGACCGCCCTCCGCGACACCGGCGTGCCGGTGCCGCGCACCTACTGCCTGTGCACCGACGAGTCGGTGGTCGGCACGATGTTCTTCGTGATGGAGCACGTGAAGGGCCGGATCCTCTGGGAGGCGCTGCTGCCGGGCATGGAACCGGCCGAGCGGTTCGCGATCTACGACGCGATGAACAGGACCCTCGCCCGCCTGCATGCCGTCGACTACGAGGCGGTCGGGCTCTCCACCTACGGCAAGCCCGGCAACTACTTCGCACGCCAGATCCACCGCTGGACGAAGCAGTACCTGGCCTCGGAGACCCGGGATATCCCGGCGATGAACGCGCTGATCGAGTGGCTGCCGGCGAACATCCCGGACGGTGACGAGACGACGATCGTCCACGGCGACTTCCGGCTCGACAACATGATCCTGCACCCGGAACGGGCCGAGGTCATCGCCATCCTCGACTGGGAACTGGGCACGCTGGGTCACCCGCTTGCCGACTTTAGCTACCACACGATGCAGTGGGAGATTCCGAAGGAGAAGGGCGGACTCAAGGGCCGCGACCTGGAGGCGCTCGGCATTCCGACCCTCGAGACCTACCGCGACGCCTACTGCCGCCGGACCGGCCGCGACGGCATCGCGCACTGGAACTTCTACCTCGCCTACAACCTCTTCCGCAGCGCCGGCATCGCCCAGGGCATCGCCGGCCGGGTCCGGGACGGCACGGCCGCCAGCGCCCACGCGAAGGAGGTCGGCGAATCGGTGCCGCGGACGGCCGGACTGGCCTGGGACGTCGCACAGCGGGCCTGAACCCCGAGCCCGCTTCCTCCGTAGAAGACAGCGGCCCCCATGGACTGGACCGCCATTCGTCTGCTCTACCTGAGCGAACTCCGCGCCGCGATCCGCGAGCGGGCCGTTCTGATCAACGGAATCCTGATTCCGCTGCTGATGTACCCGCTGATGATGTGGGTCATGTTCTCGGGCATCCTCTTCGTCACGGCGCGTTTTGAGAGTTTCGCGTCGCGCGTCGAGATCGCGGACCTCCCGGCGGAGCATCGGGGCCTGCTCGAGAGACTCGACGAGGATGAAGGGCGGATCGAGATCACGGAGGTCGAGGCGCCGGCGGGAACCGCCGCGGCCGCGTACCGGGAGGACGTCGAGAACCGTCTGCTGGCCGGCGAACTCGACGCTGCCCTGATCTTCGAGACCATCGTCGATCCTCCGGGCAACGCCGAGGTCCTGCTGCTGAGCAATGGCTCGAGCGACCAGTCGCAGGCCGCCCGGGGCCGGTTGGAGAGAGCGCTCTCGGCGGAACGATCGGCCTGGCTGGACCGGATCGCCGAAGAACACGGCCTCGATGGCGCCGAATGGCAGGTCTTCGAGGTGCGCTCGAACAACCTCGCCACCGGCCGCCAGATGGGGCAGTTCGTGATGGGGATGATGATCCCGCTCTTCTTCGTCCTTATGATCGCGAACGGCTGCGTCTACCCAGCCATCGACTCGACCGCCGGCGAGCGCGAGCGGAACACCTGGGAGACCACGAGCACGCTCGCCACCCGACGCATTCACATCGTCACCGCGAAGTACCTCTACGTGGCCACGATGGGCCTTGTCGCCGGAGCCCTCAACGCGGCCGCCATGGTCGTTTCCTTCCGCTCCTTCCTCGGGCCACTCCTGGCCCGGATGGGAGGCGGAGGCGGAAGCGGCTTCGCCTTCGAGCTGCCTCTGACCTCGCTGCCGGTCCTATTCCTGACCGCCGTCCTGCTGGGAGCCCTGATCGCAGCCGCGATGATGATCCTCGCCGCCTTCGCCCGTACCTTCAAGGAAGGTCAATCCATGGTCACGCCGGTGATCCTGCTGGTCATCTTCCCGGTCCTCGTGCTGAACGACCCGAGCATGGAGTTCACGCCGGCGCTGGCCGGCATTCCGGTCGTCAACGTCGTGCTGCTGCTCCGCCAGGCGATCGCCGGCAATGTTCTGTGGCTGCAGCTCGGAATCACCGTCCTGGCGAACGGCGCCGCCATCGCGGCCTGCCTGTGGCTTGCATCGCGCATCCTGCGGGTCGAGGAGATCGCCACCGGCTCCTTCGAGGGCAACCTGTTCCAGTTCCTGCGCCAGCACTGGCGACCGGCGGGAGGTAAAGCGTGAGCACAGTCCAGGTCGAGGTCCAGGGCCTCTCCAAGAACTTCTTCGATCAGTCCCGGGGCGAGGTGAAGGCGGTCCAGGAGGTGAACTTCGAGTGCCGCAGCTCCGAGATCTTCGGCCTGCTCGGCGCCAACGGAGCGGGCAAGACGACGACGCTCAGGATGATCTCGACCGTGCTGCAACCGACGGCCGGAACCGCCCGCGTGCTGGGACACGACGTCGTCTCCGACCCGGTCGAGGTGCGCCGCAACCTCGGCTTCTACTCCGCGAGCACCGCGCTCTACCCCCGGCTGACGGCCCGCGAGACCCTGACGCTGTTCGCCCGCGTCAACAAGTACCCGGCCGAGCGCACGAGGAGCCGGGTCGAGGAGATGATCGAACGGTTCGGCCTCGGTGATTACGCCGGCGCGCGCATCGAGAAGCTCTCGAGCGGCATGAAGCAGAAGGTGTCGATCGCTCGCACGGTCGTCCACGATCCGCCGGTGCTCATCTTCGACGAGCCGACCGTCGGCCTCGACGTGCTGAACGCGCTCGACCTGCAGAAGGCGATCCAGGAACTGCGCGAAGACGGCAAGGCGATCCTGTTCTCGACCCACATCATGAGCGAGGCCGAGCGCCTGTGCGACCGGATCGCGATCATCGACAAGGGGCGGATCCGCGCCTGCGACGACCTCGAGGGGCTCCGGGCCGCGACCTCCCAGCACTACCTCGAGGACATCTTCGTCCACTACGTCACCGGCAACGACACGACGGCATAGGGCGGAGCCGCGATGAACCGCCGGACCGTCACCGCGCTGGTCGTCAACGACCTGCGCCAGCTCGCCCGCAATCCTCGGGTGCTCGTGTTCGCGGTCGCCCTGCCGCTCGTCCTGTGGCCGCTGATGTGGTTCCTGACCTCGCTGACCACGGAGCGCCGGCAGGAACGGATCGAGAGCCGCACCTACAGGTACGCCGTGGCCGACGAAGCGGCCAACGCCGCGGGGGCCGCCGACGCGCGGATGTGGCTGGACCGTGCTCTGGCCGTCGTCGGCGACGATGGCCGGGCCGAGGGCGACGAGCCGACGGACGGTCCGGCGGTTCGGTTCGAGCGAGTCGAAGCCCCGGACGACATCGCGGCCGCACTCGACGAAGAGCGACTCCACGTCCACGTGGCCTGGGAGGCCGGAGGCGACGGAGACCTCCCGGCACCGCGCATCGTCCTGTCGCACCGCGCCGACCTCGACGCCTCGGACTCCGCCGAGGGGTTTCTGAGGCGGGCGCTCGAGCGCACCCGCACGGAACTCCGCGAACAGCGGCTCGCCGCGGCCGGCTTCGCGTCGGCGCCGGATGACCTGCTGCCGCTCGAGCGGATCGAGACCGCCAGTGAGGAACAGACGTCCGGGCTGCTGCTGGGACGCCTCCTGACCGCGATCATCGTGATGATGATGCTCGCGGGCGGCTCGATCGTGGCCACCGACGCGCTCGCCGGCGAGAAGGAACGCGGCACGCTCGAAACCCTGCTGACGACAGCCGCCAGCCGGGTCGAGATCGTCACGGCGAAGAACCTGTCGATCCTGGCCGTCGCCTTCGCCACCAGCGTCCTCAACATTGCCAACATCGTCGTCTGGATGCAGCTCGACGTGATCGCGCCGCCAGCCGGTCTGAAACTCGTCATTCCGGTCGGCGCCGCCCTGCTGCTGCTCCTGCTGTACGCGCCGGCCGCCGTGCTCCTGTCGAGCAGCCTGCTGCTCGTCTCCGGCCGGTCGAAGACGTACAAGGAAGCCCAGTTGCTGTTCGCGCCCGTGATGCTCGTCGCCATGTCCGTCGCGGCGATACCCGTCCTGCCCGGCGTCGAGCTGCGCAGCGCGATCGTCCTGTTGCCGATCGCGAACCTCGGCGTCGCGGCCAGGGAGATCCTGACCGGCCACTACGACTGGCCGCTCCTCGCCGCCGCCTGGGCGGTCACCAGCGGCGCCGCCGCCCTGCTCGCCCGCGCTTCCTTGCGCACATTGTCGGCAGAGAAGCTGATCACGGCCAGCGAACTCGACGCCGCCGACCTCGCCGGCGGGCCGGCGCTCTTCCCGCGCCGCGTTGCGCGCTGGTTCGCCGTTCTCTGGGCCCTGCTCCTGGTCTGGCAACTAAACATCGGCGGCATCGACAGCCGCCTGCTGATCTCGATCAACATGGCCATCTTCGGTGCCGCGGCCTGGCTGATGATCGCCCGCTACCGGCTACCGGCGCGGGAGGCGTTGTCACTGCGGGCACCGCCGGCCGGAGCGTGGCTCGGCGTCCTGATCGGCGCTCCCGCCGGTCTGTTGCTGGCCGACGGCGTCGTTCGGCTCGCCAGTCTGGCGATGCCCATTCCGGAGGCATGGATCGAGGCGATGGCCGAGAACATGGGAGCCGGCCTGCCGCTCTGGCAGATGCTCATCTTCTTCTCCCTGATGCCGGCGCTCTTCGAGGAGATCACGTTCCGCGGCGTCCTGCTCCACGGCCTGAAGAACCGCCTGACCACCCTCCAGCTCGTCCTGGTTGCCGGCATCGCCTTCGGCTTCTTCCACGTCGACCTGTTTCGCATTCCGCCGACTTCGCTCCTGGGCATTTTCCTGGTCGTCACCGTCATCCGGTCCGGCTCGATCTTCCCCGCCATGGCCTGGCACGCCCTCCACAACGCGCTGGCCCTGGGCAGCGCCCGCGTCGAGCAGATCGCCCTGCCCGAGCAACCGACCTGGTGGCACTACGCGCTGGCCGTGTTGGCGATCCTGCTGGCCTTCCGGTTGATGAAGCGGAGGACGAGAGCCGCCTTCAGTTGACCCAGGGGCCGCGGTGAACGCGGTCATCGTCCTTCGGCTTCTTGCCGCCCGGCACGACGCGGAAGCGGCGGCGGCCCCGGTTCAGCTTCTGCTTGACGTACCAGCGCTCGTAGCGGAGCCGCATCTCGCGCATCAGGCCCTTGGTGCGTCCGGGCCGCAGCAAGGCGACGACGGCGCCGACCGCGGTGCAGATGCCGATGAAACCGGCAAAGTCGCCCGTCTGCAGGAAGAGGACCCAGGCGAACGCGATTTCGATCCAGATGAACCACCTCGCCCGGATCGGGAGGACGAAGAACAGCATGATCGTTGCGTCGCGGCGGATGACCGCGAAGCCGGTGATCGCGATCGCCAGCAGCATCTGCTGACCCTGCATGACGACGAAGGCGTTCGAAGCGGCACCGCCTGCCAGCAACTGGACCAGACAGGCCGCCACCGCCGCGACCGCCGCCGACATCCAGAGCAGGTTCCAGAACCGCTGCCTGCCAAGGGCCCAGCGCACGTCGTTCGCGAACATGTAGAAGATCAGGAGGCCCACCAGGAACCAGATCGACGGTCCGCCCCAACCGGCAGCCGGATAGGTCACGAGCTGCCAGACCATCCCCTGCTGCCACACGGAACTCGACAACCGCATCAGCTCCGGCACGATGGCCAGCCCTTGCAGGAACTGCATCGAGAAAGTGACGAACAGCACGGCTACCAGCAGCAGCAGATCGCGCGCGTGGGGTCCCGAGAGTCCGCCGAAGCTGATCCTCCGCGCGTACGGTCCTCCACCCATCGTCATGGCGTCAGGATTGTAGCTACGCCCAGCTGTTCAGCGACCGGCGTCGCGCCGGGAAGCGCGTAGAATCCCCCGCCAATCAAGGGAAACGGGAGATCGACCGGGATGGACCGTGAAGCAGCGTGGCGGACCGTGCAGGAGTTCGTGAAGGCTCCGGGACTGCAGAAACACATGCTGGCCGTCGAGGCGGCGATGCGCTGGTACGCCGAGCAGCTCGGCGGCGACCCGGAGTCCTGGGGCCTCGCCGGCCTTCTCCACGACTTCGACTGGGAGATCCACCCCACGCTCGAGCAGCACCCGGCCGACGGCGCGGCGATCCTGCGGGAACGCGGTCTGGACGAGGACATCATCCGCACGATCCTCTCCCACAACACGGAGGGCACCGGCGTCGAACGGGAGACCTCGCGCGACTACGCGCTCTTGGCCTGCGACGAGATCACCGGCCTGATCAGCGCCGCCGCCCTGATCCGCCCCAGCAAGGACGTGCGCGACGTTCCGCTCAAGTCCGTCCGGAAGCGCTGGAAACAGCGAGCCTTCGCCGCCGGCGTCGACCGCGAGCACGTCGAGGAAGTCACCGCCGACTTCAGCCGCGAGTGCTTCGACGGCGAGCTCGAACTCTGGCAACACGCCGGCAACGTGCTGGCGGCGATGCAGGGTATCGCCGCGGAGCTCGAGCTCGACGGCCGCCTGGCGAAGTGAACTTCCTGGCTCTGTTTGCGTTGCTCGCGGGGACCGCGGCGGCGCAACCGGAAACCGCCCGGCTCAACGTCCTCTGGATCGACATCGACGACCAGTCGCCCTGGTACTCGAGCTACGGGCACGACCTCGTCGAGACGCCCAACATCGACGCGCTGGCGCGACAGGGAGTGCTGTTCGAGCGGGCGTACGCGCCGACGCCGGTATGCAGCCCCACCCGTTCCTCGCTGATCACCGGCAGCTACGCCATTCGGATCGGGGCGCACGACCATCGTTCGGGACGGGTTCCCGGCTACCGGATCCATCTGCCGGAAGGGGTCGTGACCGTTCCCGAACTGTTCCGGGCCGCGGGCTACGAGACCTACAACGCCAGCAAGGACGACTTCAACTTCGTCTATGACCGCACGAAGCTCTACACGATCGGCCCCGAGCCCTCGGAGATCCCGTCGTGGAAGGGTCCGCAGGGCGGTGGACACTGGCGCGACGTGTCCGAAGGCAAGCCGTTCTTCGGGCAGACGAAGGTGGCCGGCGGCAAGGGCGTCGCGGACATCGCCGGGGAGTTGAAGGCGCTCGGTCTTGGGCCCGTGGATCCGGCGGATGTGCCGGTGCCGGCGCAGTATCCCGACATTCCCCAGGTGCGCCGGCACATCGCCGACCACTACAACTCGATCCTGCGCACCGACCATCAGGTAGGCGAGCTCGTGGCGCAACTGAAGGCCGACGGACTCTGGGAGAGCACCGTCCTCGTGCTCTTCTCGGACCACGGCTCCGATCTGCCCAGGAGCAAGGAGTTCTCCTACGACGAAGGCCTGCGGATTCCGCTGATCGTCGTCGCGCCCGGACTTCCCGAGATCGTGAAGCCGGGTACGCGACGGACGGATCTCGTCAGCCTGATGGACATCGCGGCCACGTCGCTGGCGCTCGCCGGCCTCGACGTGCCGGAGTTCATGGACGCGAAGGACATCTTCGGTCCGGGCTACCGCCGCGACTGCGTGTTCACTTCGGCCGACCGCATGTCGAATGTCATCGACCGGGTCCGTTCGGTGGTGGGACCGCGTTTTCACTACATCAGGAACTTCATGCTGGACCGACCGCTCATCAACTGGGGCCATCGGGAGATGATCGACCTCACACGCGATCCGGATGACAGCAGCTTCCTGACGATCCGGCGACTGGCCGAGAAAGGCAAGCTGACGCCCGCCCAGGCCGCCCCCTACGGACAACGCGTCGCCGAAGAGCTCTACGATCTCGAGAACGATCCGGACGAAGTGGTCAACCTGGCCGAAGATCCCGCCTATGCCGGCGTGCTGAACGAGATGCGCGAAGCGCTGGCAGGCTGGATCGAAGACACCGACGACAAGGGCCGGTACCCCAGGTCCCGGGCCGCGATGGACGAGATCACGGAGCGCTTCGCCGAGGACTGGCTTCGAAGCCCCGAGTTCCGCGATCTGCCGAAGTAGGGGCAAACAACAGCCCGCCGAACCGCCTACACCTTCGACGGATACCGGCTCTCCACGTACTCTCCGACGATCCTGGTGAACTGCTCGGACAGTTCCGCGGCGGTGCCCCGCAAGGTCGTGAACTGCCGGCCGTCGACGTAGACCGGGCAGGTCGGCGCCTCGCCGGTGCCCGGCAGCGAGATGCCGATGTCAGCAGCTTTCGACTCGCCCGGACCGTTGACGACGCAGCCCATGACCGCGAGCTTCAGTTCCTCGACGCCGTCGTAGCGACGGCGCCACTCCGGCATGTTCGCGTCGATGAAGTCCTCGACCTGGAGCGCCAGTTCCTGAAACGTCGTGCTCGTCGTACGGCCGCAGCCGGGACAGGCCGTGACGCTTGGCGCGAACGCGCGGAGCCCCAGCGCCTGAAGCAGCTCACGACAGGCGTGAACCTCCTCCCGGCGGTCGCCCCCGGGTCGCGGAGTCAGCGACGTTCGGATCGTGTCGCCGATGCCCTCCGTCAGCAGGACGGACATGGCCGATGACGACCAGACCAGCCCCTTGAGCCCCATGCCGGCCTCGGTCAGGCCGAGGTGAAGCGGCTGCCTCGTGCGGCTCGCCAGGTCGCGGTAGACCTCGATCAGGTCCCTGGGCGAGGACGTCTTGCACGAGATGACGATCTGCTCCTCCGTCAGGCCGCAGTCGAGCGCCAGCTCCGTCGAACGGAGCGCCGACAGCACCATGCACTCACCGACGATCTCCTCCGACGTCTTACCGAGGTCCCGGTCTGTGTTCTCTTCCATCTTTGACATCAACAGGTCCTGATCGAGCGATCCACCGTTGACGCCGATCCGCACCGGCTTGCCGAGCCTCCGGGCCACCTCGCAGATCGCCGCGAACTGCGGATCGCGCCGGCCGCCACGGCCCACGTTGCCCGGGTTGATCCGCAGCTTCGCGAGCGCCCGCGCGCAGTCCGGGTGGCGCTCGAGCAGAACATGGCCGTTGTAGTGGAAGTCGCCGACCAGGGGCACGCCGCAGCCCTCCGCGTCGAGCCGGGCCCGGATCTCCGGCACGGCGACCGCCGCCGCATCCACGTTGACTGTGACCCGGACAAGTTCCGACCCCACTTCGGCCAGCGCCAACGCCTGCGCCGTCGTGGCCTCGACGTCCGCGGTGTCCGTGCTGGTCATCGACTGCACGACGACCGGCGAAGCGCCTCCGACGACCACGCCGCCGATGTCGACCCGGTGGGTCGTGTCGCGGTGGGGTGCCGGTGCGCCAGCCACCATCATGACGGCAGGCTAGCAGTCCGGCCTGGACGCCGGGCAAACCAAGCCCGGGGCCCGGCCAACGCTCCGACCGCGAGGCATACGGATAGCATCGCGCCCCATGCCGGATACGCACCCGAACGCTTCCAGGCGCGACCGCCAGGAAGAACCGAGACGCTCGAAAGAACCGGCCGCCACGCCCGACGCCGACCCAAGCGGACTGCGCCGGGGCTTCGGCGCCGGCATTCTGGCGATCGCCGGTCTGAGCAGCCTCGCCTTCGCACAGCCGGTCTACGATCTGCTCCGACGGGCACCCGAGTTCTTCGCCATCCGTGATCTCTCTCTGGGCGATCTTCTCGCGCTTGTCCTGCTGTTGGCGATCGGTCCGACGCTTGCGCTCGCGACACCGGCAGCCGTGTTTCGGTGCCTTCATCCATCCTGGATGCGCCACGCGATCGCGGCCCCGGTCGGCCTCCTCACCGCTGTCGTCGCGCTACAGGCGATCCGGGGTCTGCCTGCGGCTGTTGCCACCATGCTCGCGCTGGCGGCCGGAGCCGCCGTGGCCACGGCCTACATTCGGTTTCCGGCGGTGCGCTCCTTCGCAACACTGTTGTCGGCGGCCGCGGTCCTCGTACCGGCACTGCTTGTCTTCGACGGTCAGGTTCGGCGGAGCGCGGCCAGCCCCAGCCAGGCGATCAAGGCCGACCTTGGCGACACTGGCGCTCGCGCACCGGTCGTCCTGGTGATCTTCGACGAGTGGTCAGTCACTTCGATCCTCGACGCCGAGGGAGTAATCGACCGCGAACGGCTTCCCAACCTGGCACGTCTGGCCGATCGGGCCACCTGGTTTCCGAACGCCACCGCGGCGGCTGACATCTCCGAACTCGCGGTTCCGGCGATGCTGACGGGGCAACGGGCCGAGCAGGGGCGGCTTCCGACCCTTGCCGACCAACCGGTCAACCTCTTCACGATGCTCGCCGCCAGCCACGACATCTACGCCATCGAGCCGATCACGTCCCTATGCCCGCCAGAAGTGAACCTGCTCGCCGAGCAACGGGCCGTCTTCAGCGAGCGCTTCGGCCTCCTCCTCTCCGATCTCTCCGTGGTCTGGGCCCACCTCACGGTACCGGAGGTCTGGACGGAACAGCTGCCAGAGATCACACACAACTGGAGCGGCTTCGGTCGGGATCAAACCCCGGCAGCGGAGGCAGATCGAACCGATTCCGCAGCCCGACGGGCTTTACGCCACCTGCGAGACGCTGACCGTGCCGCGGAGTTCCGTTTCTTTGGCGATTCGGTCAGGCCACCCGGACGGCGCCCGGGCTTCTACTTCCTGCATACCCTGCTACCCCACCGCCCGTGGGAGTACCTGGCCTCGGGACGCACCTACCGGTCCACCCAGAACCGGACTCACGGACTCCAACGAGAAATGTGGACGACCGAGCCCTGGCCGGTCCGCCACCACCAGAAGCGGTATCTGCTGCAGGTGCAGTTCATCGACCTGCTGATCGGAGAGCTCATCGACAAGTTGGAGGCACTCGACCTGTTCGATCAAAGCGTCATCGCGATCACTGCGGACCACGGCGTCGCCTTCGCACCAGGACAGTCGCGGCGAGTGTTGGATACGAGCGATCCTGCGGGATACCAGCCCATGGACCTCGCCGCGGTGCCCTTGATCATCAAGGCACCGTTTCAGGAACAGGCAATCATCGACGACACCGCTACTTCCCTGGCTTCCCTGACGCCACGGATCCTCGAACTCGCCGGGGCCGACCCGGATTCCATCCCGGAGTTCCGGGACACCGGAACACCCTCACTGGTTGGCAAGTACGTAGTCAACCTGCAACTTCCGATCGACCGGGAACCCTGGCGGCAGGCACGGCTCACGGAACAGACGACGATGCTGGGGGAAGAGAACGACCCGATGGCGATCGGCGCCGTGCCCGGCCTGCACGGTCGGACGATCTCCGAACTGCCGCAGCAGGGTAGCGAGATCGGCATCCGGCTTGTATCGCCAGACCTCTGGGATGACGTCGATCCGGCCGGGGCAGCGTTGCCAGCCATCGTCCACGGAATCCTCACGGGGCCGGAGTCGCTCCTCGAACGCTCCGTTGCCGTGGCCCTGAATGGGGTCGTCGCTGCCTCTGTACGCCCCCACCAGACCAACTCTGGCGAGATCCGCATCGCGGCGATGCTGCCGGAGCGCCTCTTTCAACCTGGACCCAACCAGCTCGATGTCTTCCTCGTCTCGGACACGGGCGACGTCGTGACGCTCGAGCACGTGAACCGTCCCCGGAGGTTCGTCTATGAACTCGCCCGGGACGACGAAGGTCAGGAGGAGCTGCTGCGGCGTCCCAGGAGCGGCTTCGACTCGGACGTCGAGAGGATTCCCGTGGTCCTGGACGAGACGAAGCCGATCGGCTTCCTGGAGGGTGGCCACCGCTCCGGCGGCGGCTTCGGGGGCTGGGCCGTGGATCTTGCCGATCCCGGCGGCATCGAGGAGGTGGTCGCCTTTCTCGACGGAAGCCAGGTCTGGACCGGAAAGACGACATCCGAGAGACGGAGCGTGGCCAACCGCTACGGTCCGGATCACCTCTACAGCGCGTTCTCCCGGAAGCTTGGACCCGGGGCGGAGCCGGACGCCGAGAGCCTGGAGACGATCCGGCGCCAGGGCTTCGAGGTCTTTGCCGTGTCACGCCGGGGCGTAGCCGGTCGACTGCGGTTCCTACATGCGCCGATCGAGGAGGAGGGCGCTGAAGAAGTCCTGCCCATCAGCGATGGCCGACGGCTGCCGGTGCTGGCGCACGGCGGCCGATTCGACGGCTCGGTCGATCTGATCACCAGGACCGGGAAGTCGACCTCCATCGAGGGCTGGGCCGGCGATCTGGAAGACGGCGAGCCTCCCCGCCGCATCTTCGTGTACCGCGACGGCAAGTATCTGGCCGCTCTGAACGCAACCAACAAGCGCCTTGACGTTGCCGAGCACTACGACGACCAGCGACTGCTGCGGACCGGCTTCCGAGGCAGGGTTCCAGGCGGTCCCGACCCCGCCACGTTCGCCGAACGGCATCGCGTCTTCGCCCTGATGTCCGACGGCTCAGCCGTCGAACTGCCCATAGAAACGGCGCCCGGCACAGAAGGATAGAGTCCGCCTCCATGCGCGGTCGCGCCCCTGCCTCTGGAGCCGAGGAACGCAAGCCGGGGCACGGCCTCGGAGCCGGAGTACTCGCAGTAGCGGGTCTGAGCAGTCTCGCCTTCGCGCAGCCGGTCTACGACGTGCTGAGAAGGGCGCCCGAGTTCTTCGCGATCCGGGACCTGTACATGGGCGATCTACTGGCGCTGGTAGCGGTGGTCGCCGTCGTTCCGACTCTTGCGCTCTCGACACCCGCGGCGGTTCTTCGCTTCGTTCGGCCTTCCTGGATCGGCCCTGCGATTGCTGCTCCCATCGGCCTGCTCACGGCGGTGATCGCGCTGCAAGCGGTCCGTTCCCTGCCCGCTGCGGCAGCCACGCCATTTGCGCTGGTGGTCGGCGGCGCCGTTGTCTGGGCTTATCTCCGATTCCGCGCCATCCGCACCTTTGCTCTTCTGCTGTCCGCCGCCGCAGTCGTCGTGCCCGCCCTCCTCGTTCTTGATCGTCAGGTCCGACGGAGCACTGCTGACACCGCTCGGGAGGTTCCAGGCCGCCTCCCCGACACGGGTGCCCGGGCTCCGATCGTTCTGGCCATCTTCGACGAGTGGTCGCTGACCTCGATCCTGGATTCGGAGGGAAGGATCGACCGCGAGCGACTTCCCAATCTGGCCCGGCTCGCCGACAAGGCCACCTGGTACCCGAACGCAGCCGCCCCGGCCGACGCGTCGGAACTCTCCGTCCCAGCCATGCTGACCGGTTTCAGGGCGGGGCAGGGCCAGCTACCGATTCTCGCCGAGCATCCAGTCAACCTCTTTACGGTGCTTGCTCCAAGCCACGACATCTACGCCCTCGAGCCCGTAGCCTCGCTTTGCCCGCCCGCATTGAATCTCCTGGCCGAGCAGCGCCCCGCCTTCGGGCAACGATTCGGTTTGTTGATCTCCGACCTCACCGTTGTCTGGCTCAGCCTGACCTTGCCAAAAGGCTGGAGGGAGCAACTGCCGAACGTCGAACGAACCTGGAGCGGTTTCGGCCTGGATCAACCGGCTGGAAGGCGTGAGCCCTCGGCTGACGAGCCAGTCCGGCGAGCCCTCTTCAACGTCATGAACTCCGACCGGGCCGCCAGCTTCCGTCGGCTCGTGGCTTCGATCGGGGCTCCCTCAGACCGGCCGAGTCTCCACTTCGTGCACTCTCTCCTGCCGCACACTCCCTGGGAGTACCTGCCGTCGGGGCGCACCTACCACTCCAACCGGGGCCGCATCGAGGGACTGGAAGGGCAGCGGTGGACAACAGACCCGTGGCCGGTCCTCCACGCGCGGAAGCGCTACCTCCTCCAGGTCGAGTTCGTCGACCAGCTGATCGGTGAGTTGACGTCCCGGTTGGAATCGCTGGGCCTGTTCGACGAGAGCCTGATCGCTATCGCTTCCGACCACGGCACCTCCTTCCGCCCCGGCGAATCGGCTCGGTTCCCCGATCCGCTGAATCCCTCCGCTGACCAACTCCTGGACGTGGCCATGGTCCCACTCTTGATCAAGGCGCCCTTTCAGGACGAGGCCCGGGTAGACGAGCGGCCTATCTCCCTCGTCGACTTGACGCCCCGCGTGCTGGAACTTGCCGGGGCCGGCGCCGACGAGGGCAGGAGCCCTCAGGCCGCTGATCCGTCAACCATGGTCGGAAAGTACGCGGGCAACGTGGACATCCCGCTCCAGCGCGAGTCCTGGAGGATGAGGGAAGCCCGCGAACAGGCGAAGCTCCTGGGTGAACCGAACGAGCCGGCGGCGATTGGTGTACGCCCCGATCTCCACGGCATCGAAGTCGCGGAACTGACATTGCGGGACAGCGACGTCGGGATCCGGCTCGAGGCAGCAGATCTTTGGGACAGCGTCGATCTCAGTCGTCCCGTACTGCCGGCTCGCGTTCAGGGTGTTCTCACGGGGCCGGAATCGCTGCTCGACCGTTCTGCCGCCATCGCCCTGAACGGTGTAGTCGCCGCCACTGTCCGCCCGCAGCAAGACATTGACGGCACGATCCGGCTCGCGGCGCTCCTGCCGGAACGTCTTCTCCGAGCCGGGTTCAATCAGATCGAGGTGTTCCTGACCTCGAACGATGTCAACGTCTCCACGCTGGAGCATGTGAAGCGCCCCCCCGGCTTCATCTACGAACTTGCCTGGGCCGAACAGGGCCGCAGCGAAGCCCTCCTGCGCCGCCCGAGAAGTACTCTGAACGCCGATATCGTCAGCATTCCAATCCTGCGACGGGCCGACTCTCAACTGATCGGGTTCCTTGAGGGCGGCCATCGAGCCGGCGCCGTCCACGGTTGGGCTACCGATCTCACCGAGTCCGGCACGACCCTGGAGGTCGTCGCGTTCCTCCAGGGGGAACAGTACTGGGCCGGCACCACGACCGTCGAACGAGAAACCGTGGCCGATCGCTACGGTCAGGGACACTTGTACAGCGGTTTCTCCCGGAAGCCCCGTCCTTCTTCCGTGCAAGACAAGGAAGCGGAAGCCGAATCTCTGAAGACGATCCGGCGCGAGGGTTTCGTCGGCTACGCAGTGTCGCCCCGGGGCGTAGCGACGCGCCTTCGGTTCTTCTACGCACCGCTCGAAGACGAGGACGGCACCGAGGTACTGCCGATCAGTGACGGTCGCCGGCTACCCGTGATGAAGGCCGGCGGGCGCTTCGAGGGCGCGGTCGACCTCGTCTCGAAGCCGGCGAAGCGGACGTTGATCGAGGGCTGGGCGGCAGACCTCGAAAGCGGCGAACGACCCCGCCAGATCGTGGTGTATCGCGATGGCAAGTTCCTCGTCGCATTGGGCACCAACCGGGTCCGCCCCGACGTTGCGGAGAAGCACCGGGATCCCCGGCTGCTGCGCACCGGCTTCAGAAGTTCTGTCCCGGGAGCTCCCGAACCGGCAACCTTCGCCGACGGTCACCGGGTCTTTGCCCTGATGCTTGCTGGTTCCGCCGTCGAGCTGCCGATCAGGGAGGTGGCAGAGACCGGGTCACAGGAACCGGTTTCTTGAAGGGCCCGCCTTCGACCCCTACGCCGCTGTCGGGAACGCGAACGCCCGTCTCCAGACTGTTCGATCACCTCCCCATCAAGCCCGAAGCGGTTGGCTGGGCGGCCTTCAGCCTCTTCGGACTCTGGTTCGCATGGAGGCTGATCGTGACCTGGGCGGGAACCGTCAGGCTCGAGGATCAACTGATCGTTCTTCGCTACGCGCGCAATCTGGTCGAGGGCAACGGCCTCGTCTACAACGTGGGGGAGCGCGTGATGGGGTTCACGACCCCTCTGTGGACCCTGCTCAGCAGCCTCTTCGTTGCCTTCGGAGGCGACAACGCTCCCGCCTGGCAGAACACGTTTGGAGTCTTTTGCCTGCTTGGGACGGCGGCGTTGGCAGTAAGGCTGCTCATCCGAATCGGTGCCGGAATGGCGGCGCCCGTCGCGGTCCTCCTCATCACGTTCGCCGGGCCGTCCATCCCGCGCTACTACTTCCTGGGCATGGAGGTCCACCTCTTCACGCTGCTCTACCTCCTGGCCCTGGACCTGCACTTGAGTCGTCGGGACGCTTCCGCGGGTATTGCCACGGGCGCACTGTTCCTGACCCGTCCCGAGGGTGCTCTCCTGGCGATCATGCTGCTCATCCACAACTGGATTTCGACCCGGTTGTTACCGCTTCGCCAGGCATTCGCCGCGGCCCTGACCGTTCTCCCCTGGCTTGCGTTCGCCACGGTCTACTTCGGGGCATTCACCTCGGAGACTCTCAAGGCCAAACGGGGGATCTACACGGCGGTCGACTACATCGACCATGTGGCGGGGAACTTCAACCAGGCCGCGAAGTACGTGGTGGCTGCCTACACGAGCTGGACACCGCTGGTCGCAAGCGCGGGGTTCCTGTTCGGTGTGCTCACATGCGTCGGTATCGTCGACCTGCTACGCCGAAGGCCGGACCTGTGGCCCCTCCCCGCCTTTCCCCTGGCGATCGTACTGGGCTACGCGACACTCGGCGCCTGGCCGGGATTCACCTGGCACTTCTACCCGGTGTTCATAGCCGTTCCGATTCTCCTGGCACTGGGTCTCCATGCCACCCTGTTCGAAGGCACGCGGCTCGTCAGAAGCTCGATCCGTCGCTTAAAGACGCAGTGGCTCATGAGACGCCTTGCGAACCTGAGTGACACCAGCCTCGCTGCAGCCGTGACCGTGGTCCTCCTTGCCCTTGCCGTTCCACTCCTGGTGTACACACAGAACCTGCTCAGGAACCCCCACCAGCCCTCAGAGCGCGACCGGACTCTCGCCGCTCTGGGTAACTACCTGGGCGACCACTATGACGAAGACGTCCGCGTGCTCATCGACGAGATCGGCTACATCGGCTGGCTCAGTCGACTTCACATCATCGACTCGCAGGGGCTCGTCACAGCCGACCTGAACTGGGACGTCCCCCGGATCGAGGCACTCGACCGCTACGTGCCGGACCTCCTCCTGGTCCATGTGGATGCAGCAACGCGCCACGCCATGCGTGAGACCGTGCCCTGGATGTACCGACGAATCGAGGACTTCGACGTGGCGCCGGAGTACCGTCTCTACTCAAGGATCGATCCTGAGTTTCGGTACGCGGCGACGTCCACAGGCGACGCATTGCTGCGCTACCGGACGGATGACGCCACGGCTCGACCGGTGCGAATACCGATTACCCCGGGGCCTGAGCTGGCCGGGTTCCTGGACGAGACCCTGGTGGAAGGCCCCAACGCGGAATCGCTAGGGGAAGACAAGTTCATCCTCAATGGCTGGGCCATCGATCCAACCGACCCCGCCGGCCTCGAGGCCGTCGTCTTCCTGCTCGGCGGCACGACGGCGGGCTCCACCACTGTCGATCTGCCCCGACGACCCGATGTCGCCGCTGTCCACGGACGGGGGTTCGAGTACAGCGGTTTCACTCTCCGCACCGCAGCCAGCCGCGAACTCGTGGAGCGCGGCGGTATCGTGCCTGTAGCGGTGTCCAAACGGGGTCTGGCCTCTCGGTTGGGCTACCAGTATCAGCAACTGCAACACGAAGGTCAGGGCATCGAGATCCTGCCAAGCACTGACGGGCGCAAGCTGCCCATCCAGGCCCCCGACAGCCTCGTAGCCGGGAGCATCGACAGGATCACGACATCGGAAGGCCGGACCCGGGTCGAAGGCTGGGCAGCAGATGTCGAACGCGCGGAGTCGCCACGACATGTCGTCATCTACCGTGACGGCTACCTCCTGGCCAGTCTCGGCCCCAACGGCGAGCGTCCGGACGTTGCCGAGCACTTCGGCGACTCGAGATTCCTGCGCACCGGTTTCAGCATGGACGTGCCCGGTGCGCCAGAACCGGAGACGTTCGCCCGCAACTACAGGGTGTTCGCCGTGATGGAACGAGGCGTCGCAGTCGAACTGCCGGTAGCTCAGCAAGCGATGTAGTCAAGAGGTCAGGGGCAGGAACACAGCTAGAATCGCCGCCCATGTCGGAATCGCACTTGGCCACCTCTGGCCAAGCCCGGAAGGAAGACCAGGGGAACGTCCCAGTACCGACCGCCACGCACGACACGGACCGACGTGGACTGCACCAGAGCCTTGGCGCCGGTGTGCTGGCGATCGCCGGTCTGAGCAGCCTCGCGTTCGCACAGCCGGTCTACGATCTGCTCCGGCGGACGCCGGAGTTCTTCGCCATCCGAAGCCTCTACATCGGGGATCTTCTGGCGCTTGTCGTCGTTCTCGCGGTGGGCCCGACAGTGGCGCTCGCGGCACCGGCCGCCACGCTCCGGTTCCTCCGTCCTTCCTGGATTCGACCCGCGATCGCGGCTCCCGTCGGTCTGCTCGCCGCGGTGATCGTCCTGCAGGCGCTGCGGAGTCTGCCCGCGGCCGTTGCCACGACCGTCGCCCTGTCCACCGGAGCCATCGTGGCCTGGGTCTACATCCGGTTTCGACCCGCTCGGTCCTTTGCAACGCTGGTGTCGGCCGCTGCCGTCGTGGTGCCGGCGCTCCTCCTCTTCGACAGTGAGGTCCGCCGTAGCGCGGCCGGTCCAAGCCACACAACGGCGGTGGACCTGGTCGACACCGGTGCGCGAGCGCCTGTTGTCATGGTCGTCTTCGACGAGTGGTCGCTCATATCCATCCTCGACTCCGAAGGTGCGATCGACCGTGAGCGCCTGCCGAATCTGGCGCGCCTTGCCGATCAAGCCACCTGGTATCCGAACACCACGGCCGCTTCTGACGGCACGTACCTCTCGGTCACCGGGATGCTGACCGGCCAGCCGCCCGAGAGAGGCTGGCTTCCCACGGCCGCCGAGCACCCGGTCAACCTGTTCACGTTGCTCGCACCGAGTCACGACACATTTGCCGTCGAACCGGTCACTTCGCTCTGCCCGCCCGACCTGAACGAACTGCGCGGACAACGGACGTCATTCAGGGAACGCTTCGAGCTCCTGATCGCCGACCTCACGGTGGTCTGGCTCAACTTGACCGTGCCCGCGAGCTGGACCGAGCGGCTGCCGGAAGTCACCCACACCTGGAGTGGCTTCGGGTTGGAACAGACGGATGCACCGACCGCGGAAGCGTCCGCTGTCCCCGGGCAGCGGGCTGTACGTCACCTGCGGGACGCTGATCGTGCAGCAGGGTTCCGCGGTTTCACCGACTCGATCCGGCCGGCCGGCCGGCGACCGGGCTTCTACTTCCTGCACACGTTGCTGCCACATCTCCCATGGGAGTACCTACCCTCCGGCCGCACCTACAACCGCTTCACCCGTGACCGCATCCACGGCCTCGAGCGAGGGGTCTGGACCGGCGACTCCTGGCCGGTCCGCCACGACCGGAAACGGTATCTGCTGCAGGTGCAGTTCACCGACCTCCTGATCGGAGAGCTGATCGAGAGGCTGGAATCGCTCGATCTGTTCGACCGGAGCGTCATCGTGATCACGGCGGACCATGGCGTCGCCTTCGAGCCCGGCCGACAGCGCCGGTACGCGGGCAAGGGGGACGTTTCCGGCTTCCACTTCCTGGACGTCGCGGCCGTGCCTCTGATCATCAAGGCGCCGCTCCAGCGTCAGGCGGCCATCGACAACACAGTCACTTCCCTGGTTTCCCTGACTCCTCGAATCCTCGAACTCGCGGGCGCCAAGGCGGATTCGATCCCGCAGTTCCGGGACGCGGGAACAGCTTCCCTGGTCGGCAGATACGCCGGCCACCTGGAGCTTCCGATCGACCGGGAACCCTGGCGGCAGGCACGGCTCACGGAGCAGACAGCAATGCTGGGGGAAGAGAACGACCCGATGGCGATCGGCGCCGTTCCCGGCCTGCACGGTCAAACGATCTCCGAGCTGCCGCGCCGGAACAGCGACGTCAGCATCCGGATCGAAGCTCACCACCTCTGGGACGATGTCGATCCTGACGGGGCGTCGTTGCCAGCCATCGTCCATGGAGTCCTCACGGGGCCGGAATCGCTCCTCGAACGATCCGTTGCCGTGGCACTGAACGGGATCGTCGCTGCCTCAGTTCGCCCCCACCGAACCAGCTCCGGCGAGATCCGTATCGCGGCGTTACTGCCGGAGCGCCTCTTTCAACACGGATCCAACCAACTCGATGTCTTCCTCATCTCGGACCGGAACGATGTCGCGACACTCGAGCTGGTCAACCGTCCCCAGAGTTTCTTCTACGAACTCGCCCGGGACGACGAAGGTCAGGAGCAGCTGCTGCGGCGGCCCAAGAGCGGCTTCAACACGGATGTCGAGACGATTCCCGTGGTCCAGGATACCGGGGGAATCGTCGGCTTCCTCGAAGGTGGCCACCGCTACAGCGGCGGCTTCGGGGGCTGGGTCGTGGATCTTGCCGATCCCGGCGGCATCGAGGAGGTGGTCGCCTTTCTCGACGGCAACCAGGTCTGGACTGGCAGAACGACCACCGAGAGACAGAGCGTGGCCGATCGCTATGGCCCTGAGCACCTCTACAGCGGGCTCCCCCGGAGGGTTCGATCCGGAGTGGCGGCGGATGCCAGGAGCCTGGAGACGATCCGGCGGCAGGGCTTCGAGATTCTTGCCGTATCGCGCCGGGGGGTTGCCGGTCGACTGCGGTTCCTCCACGCCCCGATCGCGGAGGAGGGCGGCGAAGAAGTCCTGCCCATCAGCGATGGCCGGCGGCTGCCGGTGCTGGCGCACGGCGGTCGCTTCGACGGCTCGGTCGATCTGATCAGCAAGACCGGGAGGTCGACGTCCATCGAAGGCTGGGCCGGCGATCTTGACCAGGGGGAGCCTCCCCTTCGGGTCGTCGTGTACCGCGACGGCAAGTACCTGGCCGCTGTGAACACCAACAACAAGCGGCCCGACGTTGCCGGGCACTACGACGACCAGCGACTGCTGCGGACCGGCTTCCGAGGCAGGGTTCCCGGAGGTCCCGACCCCGCCACCTTTGCCGAACGGCACCGCGTCTTCGCCCTGATGCCCGACGGCTCAGCCGTCGAACTTCCCATACAAGCGGCGCCCGGCACGGAACCCGCACGGCCCAGTTCATGAAGGATCAGGCTCTCCCCAAGAGCGCGGAACAGGGACCCCCTGCGCACGCATCCAGAAGCTGGGTAGACGCTTCACACCTGTTCGCACTCTGGACCTTCGCCGTCGCCCAGCCGATCTTCGATCTGATCGGCAGACAGCCTGACTTCCTGGTGGCCCAACGCCTTTCCGGTGCGCCAATCGTGCTGCTGGCCCTTGCGGGCACGCTGGGAATCCCGGCCTTGCTGGCATTGCCGCTGCTCCTACCCGGAGCAGCCACGAATCGCGCCGCGCGCCTATGGAGCGACGGACTGCGTACGCTGCTCGCCGCCGCGTTCATCCTCCAGTTGTTGCAATGGCTGCCCGCTACCGTCGCGCTGGTGCTGGCGGTCGCTGGAGGTACTGGAACCGCGTTGTGTCTGAACCGGTACCGGGTCCTGTCGAACGCAGTCGCGGTCGCCGCCGTCGCGGCCCTCGTCGCACCGGCCGTGTTCCTGCTCCGGCCCGGCGTTCGCGGCCTTCTTCCGACCGTCTCAGCCTCGCACTTCGAGCCCGACTCCACGATCGCCAGAGCTCCGTACCTTGAAAGCGACCTGCCGATCGTTCTCATCGTGTTCGACGAACTGCCGACGAGTTCCCTTCAACGGCCGGACGGCTCGATCGACGATCGCCGGTTTCCCTCGTTCGCCGCTCTGGCCGAAAGCGCCGACTGGTACGTCGGCGCGGTGACCGCTGGACTCCAGACGGCCAAGTCGATTCCGGCGCTTCTCACCGGCAAACTGCCCCAAGGCGACACCACCGCCTACTACAACGATCACACCTCCAACCTCTTCTCGTGGCTGGGGAGCAGAGGCGGTTATCGAGTCGTAGCCCGGGAGACCATGTCGCAGCTCTGCCCCGCCGCGGTCTGCGGCGAAACACGGGCAGGTGGGTGGACATCTCTCAGGAGCACTGCCGAGGACCTCAGCGTCGTCTACGGCCACTTGCTGCTGCCCGCGGAGCTCCGAAGCCGTCTCCCCTCCGTAAGCCACTCATGGACCAGGTTTCGAGGCGCGAGTTCCAACCAGCAGGACGAAGAACGCAAGGCGCACGCCGGCGCGCTCTTTCAGGACGTACCTCGTCTGCTCGACGACTTCCTGCGGCGCGTTGAGCAGCCGGGGCGAACTCCGACGCTCTACTACCTTCACCTGAATCTGCCGCACCGGCCGTGGAAGTACCTGCCATCCGGCCGCGAGTACACATTGCCCGGCACTCCGATCAGCCCTCCCGGCTTCGAAGCTGCCCGCCTGGCGAAGAACGATCAGTTGGCAACGCACGGCCTGCAGCGCCATCTGCTGCAGGTCGGCTACGCGGATCGCGTACTCGGACAGGTCCTCGACCGCCTGAAGGAAGCCGCGATCTACGACCGGGCCATGATTGTCGTCGCAGCCGATCATGGCCATAGCTTCCGCCCCGGGGAGCTCCGGCGCTCGCCCACCGAGGCGAATGTCGAGGACGTGCTCGAAGTGCCTCTCTTGGTCAAGCGACCGGGACAAACGGAGGGAGCCGTCTTCGACCATGTGGTTCAGACGATCGACATCGTGCCAACAATCGCTGCCACCTTGGGCACAGAGTTGCCTTGGCGCACCGACGGTCGACACCTAAGCGATCGTTCGCCGCGCAACATCAGCGTTTGTTGCTTCAGGGACGACCCGGACGTGCGAGCTTTCCGCACCGACCCCGAGCGCCGCCAGCAGACTCTCGATCGCCTGCACCGGCTCTTCGCCACAGGAACCACTGACAGCCCGTTCTCTGGTGTTTTCTCGGCCGGACCGCGGCCGGATCTTCTGGGACGCGCAACCGTCGGGATGACCGACGAACACTCAACCGACCCTTCGACCGCGAAGGCCATCCTTGCGGGGCCGAGCGCCTTCGAGAACATACGGCCGGAGACCGGCTTCATCCCAAGTCTCGTCAGTGGTCGAATCGAGCCGCCCGTTGCCAACGGCACACCACTGGCCGTCTCCGTGGACGGCATCGTGCGGGCCACGACCGAGACGTTCTTCCACCGAGGTGCAAGCAGGTTCTCGGCACTGGTCGACGAACGCTGGCTCCAGGCCGCAAGCCACCAGATCGGCGTGTTCGCTATCGAGGAGAATGTCCCGTCCGAAGACCAACATCAAACCACTCTGAGAACACTGCTCGGCGGGGAGCCGGCGCCACGACTGCTAACCGAAGCGGACAGAGTGCGCGGCGTGGACCTCGGTGGAGGCATGGTCCTGAAGCAAGTTCATCATCTCTTTCGATGTGAAATGGAGGTGGCCGCCGGCGGCTTCCTCGGTCGCATCCTCTCCAGACCCGGCTTGCCGGCGGACTCCGTGGACGAGTTCTTCGTCTTCAGTGGCGCGGATCTTGTCTACAGGGGCGAGGACGACCGGTCACGTCGTCGAGTACGGCCATACGGCGGCCAACGAGAACAGATGACGTTCCGTATCTCGCTCCCCGCAACCCTCGTGAACGAGAATTCCCTCACTCTCCTTGCCCGAAGCGGCGATCAGGTTCAGGTGCTCTACCCACCACGACCGCGAGGAAGGTTTGAACTGACCCGAGATGCCCAAGGCCGAGACCTCCTGCTGCGCCACCCCCAAGGCATCGCCGGCGCGGAACCCGAGCGCGTTCCCATCGAATCCGCCGGCAACGAGATCATCGGAGCCGTCGAAGCGTGGTCATCGGAGGAAATGCAGATCCGCGGTTGGACCGCCGATCTCGGTGACCTGGGAGTGCACCAGGAAGTCGTCGTCTTCCTCCATGGCCGCGAGCTCTGGGTCGGCCAAACGGGCCGCAGGAATCGGCAGGTGGCGGCGCAAGCGGGTCACTCCTACAGCGGCTTCGTCCTTCCGGACAGCAGGTACTCCGCGTCCGGTTCAACCCCCAGGCTCAGGACCCGCGATCTGGCCGCAATCGAACGACACGGACTCGTCGTGTATGCCGTCTCCCGCCGGAACGTCGCGGCGAGGCTGCCATTCGCCTATCAACCCCTGGAACGCACTGCGGACGACGGCGAGCTTCTCCCGCTAGGCGACGGCCGAAGGCTGAGTGTGCAAGCGCCAGGAGACGGCTTCCGCAGCGCATTTCAGGTCGTGGCCACCCCCGGCCAGGGAACGCTGATCGAAGGCTGGACCGCTGTCAGGGAACGGGACGACCGACCGCGGGAAATCGTCATCTACCAGAGCGGCGAATTCCTGGCCAGCATCGGGGCGGAACCGGATCAGCAAAGCCGCGTCGACCAGGACCACGACCGGCGGCCTCTTCCCGTGAGTTTCCGCGGACTTGTGCCGGGCGCACCGGATCCTGCGACGTTCGCCGAACGGCACCGCGTCTTCGCTCTCGTGTCGAGAGGGTCAGCCGTCGAACTGCACGTAGCGCCGTAGATGACCAAACCCGGAGCCTCAGGCGGCTCCCGTTCCCCTGAGCTTCCGAACCGTCAACGGCGGCTACTCGAACTGACCTCGTGGACCGCCTTCGCGGTCTTCGGCATCTGGTTTGCCGCCCGCCTGATTCCGAACCTCGCCCTGCGACTGCAGTTCGAGGACCAGTTGATCGTGCTCCGCTACGCCCGCAACCTGGCGGAAGGGAACGGCCTGGTCTACAACGCAGGAGAGCGTGTGATGGGCTTCACGACGCCGCTGCACACGATGCTCAGCAGCGCCTTCGTCCTCGGCGGGGGCGACCAGGCACCCGGGTGGCAGAACACATTCGGGCTGCTGTGCATGCTCGGTGCCGCCGCGATCGCGTCCAGGCTACTGATCCGGATCGGGGCCGGTCCCGCAGCACCTCTGGCCGTCGCCCTCGTCACCTTCAACCCGCCAGGCATCTACAACTACCTCTACTTCGGGATGGAGGTCCATCTTTTCGCCCTCCTCTTCCTACTGGCTCTGGACCTCCACCTGAGTGAACGCGCCACCGCGGCCGCGGTCGTGTCCGGTTTCCTGTTCCTCACGCGACCCGAGGGGGCCATTCTGGGTGTCATGCTGATCGGCCATGGCTGGCTGCGCCGGCGGCAGGTCCCCCTGCGCGCGGCGGCGACTGCCCTGCTCGTCGCCGCGCCCTGGCTTCTCTTCGCCACCTTCTACTACGGCAGTCCGCTGCCAATGACGCTGGGAGCGAAGGAAGGCGAGAGCATCACCACGCCGCTGCACTACCTGGACCTGGTTCGAGAGGCCTATGTCGAAGCCGGAGCCACTCTGCTCGCCGCTTACAGTCCGTCGCTCGCGCAGACGACGACCGGCTACGTCCTTCTTGCGACGGTTCTACTTCTAGGCGCTGTCGCGCTCCTTCGTCGCCGGGCCGCTCTGTGGCCGCTGGTCGCCTTTCCATTGACCGCCCTGGCCGGCTACGCGTTGATCGGATCGCTACCGGGCTACACATGGCACTACTACACACTGAGCATTCTGGCCGCGTTCCTGCTCGCCATCGGAATTCACGACGGATTGGTCGGAATCGGAAGACTCGTGCGACACGCGGCGCCGGCGTTGTCGTCCGAACGCGTCGAATCGGGGCAGCGTTTCCCCGGTGCCGCCGTCGTAGCGGTCGCGATCCCGATCGTCCTGCTCGCGGTGCCCATCCTGCGCCACACCTCAGAGCAGATCGGCAACCGCGTGGAACCGACGGCCCGGCAGACTCAACTCCAAAACATGGGTCGATGGCTCGCCGAGCGCTACGAGCCGAGTACGTCCGTTCTCGTTCGCGAGATCGGCCATATCGGCTGGGTCAGCGGGCTGCGCATCGTCGACCGGGGCGGCCTGGTCACGCCCGGCCTTCGCTACGACGTGCCGCGCCGCGTCGCCGTCGAGAAGCTCCTGCCCGACCTGCTGCTGCTGCGGGCGGACAACTACGGCATCCTGGACCACCAGGAAGGCACCGGCTTCCCGTCGAACCTCGGTTACGAACGCGTCGAGGAGTTCGACCACGGGCAGGAGTGGAGCCTTCACTCGCTGATCGAACCCGCCTCCTCCTCCCCGCGCGAAGGGGATCGAATCCGCTACGAGGTCGCCCGGAGCGCCGCCGGCCACCTCGAGGCCGTGCTCCGCTACCGCCTCGTCGAAGGCGAATCCGAACCGCCGAGCCGCATTCCCATCGTTCCTCCCCCCCGCGGCTTCGACGGGGCGCTCGATGCCGTGCTGCCAAGACCCGGGCCCGGGTCGGTCGACGCCGCGGCCGAGTTCGTGGTCAGCGGTTTCATCCGCGACGACCCGCCAAACCTCCGCGGGGTCGAAGCGATCCTCCTGTTCATCGGCGGCGAGATGACCGTGCACCTGCCCGGCGTCCACAAGCGGCCCGATCTCGCCGCCCTCTACGGACCGCCCTTCGAGAACGGCGGCTTCGCGTTTCGCACGTCCGCCGACCGGCATCTTGTCGAGCGCGAAGGCGTCCTCGCCTACGCGGTGTCGCGGCGCGGAGTGGCCAGCCGCCTCCGCTTTGCCTATCTGCCTCTCGAGTGGGAGCCCGGCAATCGCGAGTTCCTGCCGACCACCGACGGGCGCCGCCTGGCCGTGCGACCGCCCGGCGACGGTTACCACGGGGAGCTGGATCTCCTCGTGTCCGGAAACCGGGTCGAGATCGAAGGCTGGGCGGCGGACGCCACACGAGGCGAGCGGCCGCGCCAGATCGTCATCTACCGCGACAACCACTTTCTGACCAACCTGGGGCTTAACCGGGAACGACCCGACATCGCCGAACGCTTCGGGAATCCGGCTCTGCTGCGGGCCGGTTTCGGGGGCGCTGTTCCGGGCGAAACCGACGCCTCTTCCCCTGGCGAGCGCTACCGCGTGTTCGCCATCATGCTGCGCGGCGCCGCCGTGGAGCTCAATCCGCCGCGGACAGCGCCTTGACCAGCCGGTACAGGAACTCCTGCCCTTCGTGAAAGTGGTCGATCCGGATCCGCTCGTCGCGGCCGTGGGCGCGGACGTCGTCCATGTCGCCGAAGATGCCCGAGACCCCGTAGACCGGGATGCCGGCGTTGCGCAGGTACAGGCCGTCCGTGGCGCCTGTGGTCATCACAGGCAGCACGGGAACGCCGGGCCACATCTCCTCGGTCACCCGCTCGATCGCGTCGAGAACGTCGCCGGTCATCGGTGACGGCGGGCTCGGCGTCGCCTCCCGCCTCCGTTCGACCTCGACGCCGAACGGCGAGGCGAGCCGGCGCAACGTCTCCTCGACCTCGTCCGGGTCGTGGCCAGGCAACAGCCGGCAGTTCACGTTCGCCTCCGCCAACTGCGGCAGCGCGTTCTCGCGCACCGGCAGCGAGGAGTGGCCGCCCGGGTTCCTGGCCCTGAACCAGAATGACAGGAAGACCTTCTCGCTTCCCTGCACGTTGTTCGAGACCTTG
This sequence comes from Acidobacteriota bacterium, assembly GCA_026707545.1. Lineage (NCBI taxonomy): Bacteria > Pseudomonadati > Acidobacteriota > Acidobacteriota bacterium. Next base: position 2,005,764 of record JAPOWR010000001.1, read on the forward strand.
CGGCCGTCCCGCTCCATGCCGCCGCCACCCTCGTTCAGCGCGAGCGCCGCGTCGATCAGGTCCCTGTGGTCCGCGAGCAGGAACTCGACGCCGTTGCGGGTCCCGCTCTCCTCGTCGGCGGTGAGCGCGATGATGATGTCCCGCTCGGGGACGAAGCCCTCCCGGCGCAGGCGGATCAGGTTGACGGCGTGGATCGCGCACTCATCCTTGTCGTCGGCGGTGCCGCGACCGTAGAAGTAACCGTCCCGCTCCTGGAACTCGAACGGAGGGATGTCGGGGCTCCAGTCCTCGGCCAGCGCCTCCACGACATCGAGGTGGGCGAGCAGCAGGATCGGCTCGGCGTCCGGGTCGCTCCCCCGAAGCCGCGCCACGAGGTTGCCCTTGGTGGGGAACCCATCGGGAACCAGCACGTGGACGTCCTCGGGCGGAAAGCCGGCCTCGAGCAGGGCGTCCGCCACGACCCGGGCGGCCCGCGTGTTGTCGCCCCGCTCTGTGTCCGTCGTGTCGATCTCGATCAGTTGCTCCAGGAGGCTGCTCGCCAGTTCCATGTACTCGGCCGGCGGCAGGTTCCGCGGATTCGCCGTCTGGGCAACGGCCACGGAAGCAACCGCACCGAACCACAGGGCAGCGGCAGCGAGAATGGTCTCGAGGCGTTTCATCGACCCTCCTCCTTTAGGCACTCGTGGCGACCGGCGGCACGGCTCCGCCAACCAGCAGCTCGGCGAGCTGGCTCCGGCCCAGCCAGTAGCTCAGGTCGCGCGGATGGGCGATGTCCCAGATGGCGATGTCGGCACGCTTCCCCGCCTCCAGCGTGCCCCGATCCTCGAGTCCCAGCGCCCGCGCGGCGTGGCGGGTGACACCGGCCAGGCACTCCTCGGGCGTCAGACCGAACAGACGGCTGGCCAGAGCCATCGTTTCCGGCAGGGAGCACAGCGACGACGTGCCTGGATTGCAGTCCGTGGCGATCGCGATCGGCACCCCGTGCCGGCGCAACTCGCCGACCGGCGGGCGGCACGTCTCGTCGAGCGTCAGGCAGGCGCCCGGTAGCAACACGGCGACTGTCCCGGCCTTCGCCAGCGCCTCCACGCCATGCGGCGGCGTGTACTCGAGATGGTCCGCCGACAGCGCTCCGAACCGGGCGGCCATCTCGGCGCCGCCGCCATCGCTCAACTGGTCCGCATGCAGTTTGACCGGCAGGCCGAGATCGACGGCGCGCTCGAAGACCCTGGCCACCTGGGCTGCATCGAACGCGATCCCCTCGCAGAAGGCGTCCACGGCATCGGCGAGGTTCCGTTCCACCGACGCCGGCATCACGTCCGACAGGACCAGATCGATGTAGTCGTCCGCCCGGCCCCGAAACTCGGCCGGCACCGCGTGCGCGGCGAGAAGCGTGGTCCGGATCGTCAGGCCGGAGCGCCGGCCGAGGCGCCGCGCGACCTCCAGCATCCGGAGTTCCGTCTCGGTATCGAGGCCATAGCCGGACTTGATCTCGACCGTGCCGGCACCTTCGGCGGCGAGGGCTCTCAGTCGATCGAGCGCGGCGCCGTAGAGCTCGTCCCCGGTCGCCGCCCGGGTCGCGCGGACCGTCGACATGATGCCGCCGCCCGCATCGGCGATGTCCTCGTAACTCGCTCCGCCGAGGCGCGACTCGAACTCCGCCCCCCGGTCTCCTCCGAAGACCAGGTGGGTGTGGCAATCGATGAGCGCGGGAGTGATCCATCGGCCGTCCAGGGAGCGTTGCTCGGCGGCCTCGCCGGGCGGCAGCCGGGGACGCGGACCGACCCAGGCGATCGTCCCCCCGGCGATCGCCAGAGCGCCGTCCTCGACCGCCCCGTACGCGACGACGCCGTGATGCATCGTCGCGATGCGCGCATCCGTCAGCAGCAGGTCCCAACGGTCCATCCGTCCGATCCTGCCCTGTTGTCCACGCGATTGCCAGACGACGCCGCCAGGCAGTAGCGTGGACCATGGTGACGAGGATCAGGGCACGCCTCGCGCTCCTGGCGCGGGGATGGGCGGAAGACGTCCTGCTGGTCATCGACGGATGCACGATCGTCCGGGCGGAGCCAGGCGCCGCCCGCTGCCCCGCCGACCTGGACGCCGACATCGTCGTTCCCGGCCTCACCAATGCCCACAGCCACGCCTTCCAGCGCGCGCTGGCCGGCAGGACCGAGCACCGCTCGGGAGCCGGCCGCGACAGCTTCTGGACGTGGCGCCGGAACATGTACCGACTCGTCCAGCGGCTCGATGCCGGCCGGTTCGAGGCGATCGCGCGGCAGGCGTACGTGGAGATGCTGGAGAGCGGGTACACCTCGGTCGTCGAGTTCCACTACCTGCACCGTGAGCCGGCGGGAAACGGGAACGCGGAGACGATGTTCGAGGCGATCCAGCGCGCCGCTTCCTCCACCGGCATCCGGTTGACTTACGTCCCAGTGCTCTACCAGCGCGCGGGATTCGGCGACGACGCCGTCACGTCCGGTCAACGGCCCTTTGCCCTGACGACCGCGCGTTTTCTCGACCACCAGGAACGCGCCGCCGGGACCGCGTCCGGGACGATCCGGGTCGGCATCGGTGTCCACAGCCTGCGCGCGGTCGGCGAACGGTCGCTGCGCCGGGTCGCGGCGCGAGCCGGAGAAACCGGCGCGCCGATGCACATCCATGTCGCCGAGCAGCAACGGGAGGTCGACGAGTGCCTGGCGGCCCACGGGCAACGCCCGGTCCGCTGGCTCCTGGACCGTCTCGAGATCGGTGAGCCGTGGTGCCTGGTGCACGCCACCCACATGGACGAAGACGAGTGCCGCGATCTCGCCGCTTCCGGCGCCACCGTCTGCCTGTGTCCGACGACCGAGGCGAACCTGGGCGACGGTCTGTTTCCGCTGCCCGACTATCTGCGGCACGGCGGCCGCATCGCGATCGGCTCCGACAGCCACGTCTCGATCAATCCCTTCGAGGAACTGCGCTGGCTCGAGTACGGGCAGCGGCTTCGCTCGCGGTCGCGGAACGTGGCGTCCATGCAGGACCCGCATGTCGGGCGTGAGCTGTTCGAGCGCGCCCTTGCCGGCGGCGCCAGGGCAGCCGGCCACGGGATTGCCGGCCTCGAGGAGGGAGCGCCGGCCGATCTGGTCGTCCTCGACGCTGGGGATCCGATGCTCGCCGGCCACGAACCGGCCACCCTGCTCGACGCGCTGGTATTCTCGGGCTACCGCCTCCCCATCGAACGGGTGATGGTCGATGGCAAGTGGCGGGTAGCAGGCGGCGAGCACGCCGATCGCAGCGAAGCGGCAAGAGACTTCGCAAGAGCACTGGCAAACCTGGAAGCAGGCCCGTAACCGCGGAGCCCGATATGAAGACCACCCGGATCGAACCGATCAGGGCGCCCACCGGGAGCAGCATCTCGGCGAAGAGCTGGCTTACCGAGGCGCCGCTCCGCATGCTGATGAACAACCTCGACCCGGAGGTCGCGGAGCGCCCCGAGGACCTCGTCGTCTACGGAGGGATCGGCAAGGCGGCCCGCAACTGGGAGTCCTACGAGCGGCTCACCGAAACGCTCCGCGAACTGGAAGCCGACGAAACGCTCGTCGTCCAGTCCGGAAAGCCGGTCGGGGTGTTCCGCACCCACGCCGACGCCCCGCGGGTGCTGATCGCCAACTCGAATCTCGTCCCCGCCTGGGCCACCTGGGAGCACTTCCGGGAACTCGACCGGCTGGGACTGATGATGTTCGGGCAGATGACCGCCGGCTCGTGGATCTACATCGGCAGCCAGGGGATCATCCAGGGCACCTACGAGACCTTCGTCGAGATGGGCCGGCAGCACTACGGCGGCGACCTGTCGGGGCGCTGGATTCTCACCGCCGGACTCGGCGGCATGGGCGGAGCGCAGCCCCTCGCCGCCAAGCTGGCCGGGGCGTCGCTGCTGGCGATCGAGTGCCAGGCGGACCGGATCGATAAGCGGCTCGAGACCGGCTACCTCGACATGCGGGCCGAGTCCCTCGACGAGGCTTTGACCGTGATCCAGGCGTCGGTCGAAGCGCGGTCACCGCTCTCCGTCGGCCTGCTCGGCAACGCCGCTGAGGTGCTTCCCGAACTGCTGGTCCGCGGCGTGCGGCCCGACGCGCTGACCGACCAGACCTCCGCGCACGACCCGGCGAACGGCTATCTGCCGATCGGCTGGAGCGTCGATGAGTGGCGGGCGCGCAGGGAAAGCCATCCCGACGCGGTGGCGACGGCTGCACGCGAGTCGATCGCGGTTCACGTTCGCGCGATGCTCGGCTTCAGCGAGGCCGGCGTGCCCACCTTCGACTACGGCAACAACATCCGCCAGGAGGCGCTCGGAGCGGGTGTCGAAAACGCCTTCGACTTCCCCGGTTTCGTGCCGGCATACATCCGCCCCCTGTTCTGCCGGGGCATCGGTCCCTTCCGCTGGGCCGCCCTGTCCGGCGATCCCGAGGACATCTACCGCACCGACGCGAAGGTCAAGGAACTGATTCCCGACGACCCGCACCTGCACAACTGGCTGGACGCCGCCCGCGAGCAGATTCGGTTCCAGGGCCTGCCGGCGCGGATCTGCTGGGTGGGTCTGGGCCAACGTCACCGGATCGGCCTCGCCTTCAACGAGATGGTGCGAACCGGCGAGTTGCGCGCGCCCGTCGTTATCGGCCGCGATCACCTGGACAGCGGCTCCGTCGCGAGCCCGAACCGGGAGACCGAAGCGATGCGGGACGGTTCCGACGCGGTCTCCGACTGGGCGTTCCTCAACGCGATGCTGAACACCGCCAGCGGCGCCACCTGGGTCTCCGTGCATCACGGCGGAGGAGTCGGCATGGGCTACGCCCAGCACGCCGGGTTCGTCATCGTCTGCGACGGCACCGAAGCCGCCGACCGGCGGATCGAGCGTGTGCTCTGGAACGACCCGGCGACCGGCGTCATGCGCCATGCCGACGCGGGCTACGAGGACGCGATCGAATGCGCCCGCGAGCAGGGTCTCAACCTGCCCATGGTCCCGGGCGCCGGGCCGCGATGAAGCTCCGGCTCAACGGTTCTCCGCTGACGCTCGACGAACTGCGGGAAGCCTGGCGCCTTCCGCTCAGCGTCGAGCTCGGCGAGGACGCCAGGAGCCGAATCGAAGCGGCCGCTGCAGCCGTCGACCGCGTGATCGCCGAAGGCGCCGCGGTCTACGGCGTCAACACCGGCTTCGGGCAGCTCGCCCAGGTGCGGATCGAGGAGGACGAACTCGCCCATCTCCAGGAGAACCTGGTGCGCTCCCACGCCGCCGGCGTCGGCGACGACCTGAGCGACGAGATCGTGCGGCTGGTCATCCTGCTGAAGGTGATGGCGCTTGCCCGCGGCCATTCCGGCGTGCGACTGGAGCTGGTCGACGCACTGAGAGCGCTCCTGGAGCACGAGATCTACCCGTGCATTCCGTCGCAGGGCTCCGTCGGCGCCTCGGGAGACCTCGCGCCGCTCGCCCATCTGTCGCGGGTGCTGCTCGGGGAGGGCGAGGCCCACGTCCGCGGCAGGCTGGTCCCCGCGCCTGAAGCCCTGACCGAGGCGGGTATCGAACCGATCCGGCTGGGCCCGAAGGAGGGTCTTGCGCTGCTGAACGGCACCCAGGTGTCGACGGCGCTGGCACTGGCCGCGGTCTTCCGAACGGAGAACGTCCTGGCCGCCGCCCTGGTGGCCGGTGCGATGGCCACCGACGCGACGAAGGGCAGCGACGGCCCGTTCGACCGGCGAATCCAGGACCTCCGGGGGCATTCCGGTCAGGCCGACGTCGCCACCGCGCTGCGGGAGCTGATGAAGGGAAGCGAGATCAGGGCCTCGCACCTTCAGTGCAACCGGGTGCAGGACCCCTACTCGATCCGCTGCCAGCCCCCGGTCGCCGGCGCCTGTCTGGAAGCGCTCCGCCACGTCTCCGGCCTTCTCGAGACGGAAGCGAACGCCGTCACCGACAATCCGCTCGTCTTCGCGAGCACCGGAGAGATCCTCTCCGGCGGCAACTTCCACGCGGAGCCGGTCGCGATCGCCGCCGACTACCTGGCGCTCGCGGTCGCCGAGATCGGCTCGCTGTCCGAACGCCGCACGGCGCTCCTCATCGACGCCAATCTCAGCCAGTTGCCCGCCTTCCTGGTCCGCAACAGCGGCCTGAACAGCGGCTTCATGATGGCCGGCACCACCGCCGCGGCCCTCGTTTCCGAGAACAAGTGCCTCGCCCATCCCGCGACGGTGGACACGATCCCGACCTCCGCCAACCAGGAGGACCACGTCAGCATGGCGACCCACGGGGCACGACGGCTGCACGACATGCTGGACAACGTGCAGAACATCGTCGCGATCGAACTGCTCGCGGCGGCTCAGGGAATCGAGTTCCGCCGCCCGGACCGGAGTTCCACCGCGATCGAGGAGGCGATCTCGACGGTGCGCGCGATCTCGCCGCCGTACACCGAGGACCGGCCGCTCGCCAACGACATCGCAGGTGTTGCCGCGCTGATCGGGCGAGGCGCCTTCCGCGGCTACGTGGCGTCCTTGCTTGCGCGCTAACCTAGAGTCGCCAACCCGCACTGCAACAAGGAGATCGTCATGCGTCTTGCCCGCGCTGCGCTCGTTTCCGCGGCTCTCTTCTCGCTCGTCCTGCTCGGCTGCGCTGCCGGCGACCAGGAAGCCGGCGCCGGTACGGCCGGTGACGGCGAGGGTCCGGCGCCGAATCCACTGAAGGACGCCTACTTCGGCGACCTTCACGTCCATACGAAGTACTCCTTCGACGCCTACCTGTTCACGACGCGCACGAACCCCGACGACGCCTACCGCTTCGCCAAGGGCGAGGCGATCGACCACCCCAGCGGCCACCAAATCCAGCTCCAGAGCGGCGCCCTCGACTTCCAGGCGGTGACCGATCACGGCCTGTACCTGGGCGTCCTGCCGGAGATGGACAACCCGGAGAGTCCCCTCTACGCGACCGTGCTCGGGACCGATCTCCGCGAAGGCGGCGGCTTCGCCCGAGCGATCCAGGGGCTGCGCAGCGGCGAGTTCGCGGAACTGCCCGAAGACGACGTGGATCAGGCCGCCCGCACCGCCTGGCAGGCGATCATCGATGCCGCCGAGGCCCACAACGACCCCGGAACCTTCACGACCTTCGTCGGCTACGAGTACACGACGTCGTCCGACGACCGGGGCAATCTGCACCGCAACGTGATCTTCCGTGGCAGCAACGTGCCGCCGAAACCGTTCGCGTCGACCGATTCGCGCAATCCGGAGGACCTGTGGCGCTGGCTCGACGAACGCCGGGACGAGGGCATCGAGGGACTCGCCATCCCGCACAACTCGAACGGCAGCAACGGTCACATGTTCAAGCTGGAGACGGTGGGCGGCGAGCCGCTCGACGCCGCCTACGCCGACCTGCGCATGCGCAACGAGCCCCTGGTCGAGATGACCCAGGTCAAGGGCACGTCGGAGACGCACCCGCTCCTGTCGCCCAACGACGAGTGGGCCGACTTCGAGATCTTCCCGTATCGCATCGCCACGACCCTCTACAGCGAGCCGAAGGGCAGCTACGTCCGCGAGGCATACGTGAACGGTCTCGTGCTGCAGGAGACGCAGGGCTTCAATCCCTTCCGGTTCGGCATCGTCGCCGCCACCGACACCCATAACTCCGGCGGCACGCCCGAGGAGGACAACTTCCACGGCAAGGTCGGCGTCGGCGACGGAACCGGCCAGGGCCGCGGCTCGGTGCCGCTCGACGAACCGACCGAAGACGGCGAGCGCTACGCCCAGAACAGCTTCAAGTACTGGGGCGGCTCGGGTCTGGCCGCGGTCTGGGCCGAGGAGAACACCCGCGACTCGATCTACGATGCATTCCGGCGCAAGGAAACCTTCGCCACCAGCGGCCCGCGGATGCGGATCCGCTTCTTCGGCGGCTATCACTACACGGACGACCTGACCTCCGACCCGGAGATGATCGCCACCGCCTACGAGGGCGGCGTGCCGATGGGAGGCGACCTGGTGGCGGACGAGGGCAGAAGCCCGCGCTTCCTGGTCTGGGCCGCCCGCGACGCGGACAGCGCCCCGCTCCAGCGCCTGCAGATGGTCAAGGGCTGGGTCGAGGACGGCGAACCGCGCGAATCGGTCGTCGACATCGCCTGTGCCGATGGCGGCATTCCGTCGGGCGATCCACTCCGATGCCCCGACAACGGCGCCAGCGTCGATCTCTCGGACTGCAGCTACTCCGAGGATCTCGGCTCCGCCGAACTGTCAGCTTTGTGGACCGACCCGGACTTCGACGCGGCGAAGCACGCCGTCTACTACGTGCGCGTGCTCGAGAATCCGACCTGCCGCTGGTCGACCTGGGACGCGCTCCGCGCAGGCGTGGAGCCCAATCCCGACATGCCCTCGACGATCCAGGAACGCGCCTGGTCGTCGCCGATCTGGTACGTGCCGGGAGGGTAGGGAGGCCGTTCTACAATGGCCCGGGTACAGAACGAAGTCGGCTGGGAGGGGCTCGCATGAGCATCAAGGGAAGAATCCGCATTGCCTTCATCCTCACTCTCGCCGTCGGCGCCAGCGGAGCCGCGGCAGGGGACGACATCCCCAGGACCCCGGGCGGCAAGCCGGACTTCTCCGGCAACTACGACATCAGCACGCTGACGCCGGTGCAGCGGAGCCCCGAACTGGGGGATCGCCTCACCCTGACCCCGGAGGAAGCGCAGGCCATCCGGGATCGTGAGGCCCAGAACATCGACGCGAGATCGCGCGCCAGCGATCCGAACCGCGACGCTCCGCCGCTCGGCGGCAGCGTCGGCGGCTACAACTACTTCTTCATGGACCGTGGCACCAGCGCGGTCACCGTCGACGGCAAGCACCGGACCTCCCTGCTCACCGACCCGTCCAACGGCCGTTTTCCGCCGCTCACCGAGCGCGGCAAGGCGCGCCGGGAAGGGATCTACGGATTCTCGAAGCGGAACACCGGCCCCGCCTGGTGGCGCGACCGCGAGGTCGGTCCCTACGACCACCCCGAGTCCCTGTCGATCGCGGACCGCTGCGTCTTCTCCCTGGAAGCGACGATCCCGATCTACCCGAAGAACTACAACAACATCAAGACGATCGTGCAGACGGACACCCACCTGATGATCCTGATCGAGTGGATGCACTACGCGCGCGTCATCCCCCTCAGCCCGTCCAGGGAGGAAGCCCGGCATCTACCCTCCCGGATCCGCTCCCGGGCCGGCGATTCGGTGGCCTGGTGGGAGGGTGACACACTGGTCGTCGACACGACGAACTTCCTGGAAGAGAAGTGGGGGGCGACCACGCTCTTCGGCGAGCCTTCCCCGCCCGCCGACCAGCATGTGGTCGAGCGCTTCTCGTTCCAGGACGAGAACACCCTGCTCTACCAGTTCAGGCTCGAGAGCGGCGACTGGGAGACGCCCTACGGCGGCGAGTACACCTGGCCGGCCACCGACGCCAAGCTGTACGAGTTCGCCTGCCACGAGGGAAACTACGCGACCGGGAATACCCTTCGCGGAGCCCGCCTTGAAGAGAGGGAAGTCGCAGCGCAAACGGGCGGGTAACCAGCTCCGTACAAACAACCGGACCCACCGACGAGGGGAGGCGTGTGTATGTCCGAAGTTCAGTGGAATCGTGAAGGCGGCCGTGGCAGGAGCAGACGGCTCCTGCGTCGCCTGCTGATCAGTCTCTGCGGCATCGCTCTCGCGGCGGCGCCGGCGGCCGGCCAATCGAGTGTCCTGGACGCGATGAAGGCGGAGCTCGACCGCTCGATGGAGCTGCTCGGCGAGGAGGAGACGCCGCCGTACTTTCTGAGCTACGAGATCTCGGAAAGCCGGAGCGCGTCCGCCTCGGCCTCGTTCGGAGCTCTCACCGGCACGGACGAGAGCCTTGAACGCCTGCTGGACATCGACCTCCGGGTCGGCGACTACTCCCTGGACAACACGCGCCCCATCCGCGACAGCTTCAGTCCGTTCTCCTTCCTTCCCATGGGCCGCACCCAGATGCCCGTCGACGACGATCCGGCGGCGATAAGGAGCATCCTGTGGAGCGAAACCGACAAGCAATACAAGCGCGCCCTGGAACAGCTCACTCAAGTCCAGACGAACGTGCAGGTAAAGGTCGAGGCCGAGGACCAGTCCGACGACTTCTCCCGCGAAACCCCGTCCAAGGGCGTCGACGAGCCCCGGCCCGTTGAGTACGACCGCGCCGAATGGGAGGACAGGGTCAGGCGCTACTCGGCGCCGTTCGCCGAGCATGGGGAGTTCCTGCGGGCCTCGGCGTCCCTCAACGCCGGCACGGACACCCGCTGGTTCGTCAACAGCGAGGGTTCCGAGATTCAAACTTCGGAAACCAGGTACCGCCTCTCCGTTTCGGCCATGACGAAGGCCGACGACGGCATGGAACTGCCGCTCTACAAGAGCTACAGCTCCTTCACGCTCGATGGACTTCCGGACGACGAAACCGTCGAGCGGGACGTTCGCAAGATGATCGAAGTCCTCCTGGCGCTCCGCGAAGCCCCGCTCGTGGAGCCCTACACCGGTCCGGCGATCCTGTCCGGCGAAGCCAGCGGCGTCTTTTTTCACGAGATCCTGGGACACCGCCTCGAGGGTCATCGCCTGAAAGAAGCCGATGACAGCCAGACGTTCCGGGACCAACTGAACCAGCGCGTCCTGCCGGAGAGTTTCTCCGTGCACTTCGATCCGACGATCAGGACCTACGGACCCTCCGACCTGGTCGGCAGCTATCGCTACGACAACCAGGGCGTGTCCGCTCAACGGGTGACCGTGATCGACAAGGGGATCCTCAAGAGCTTCCTCATGTCCCGATCTCCCATCGAAGGCTTCCCGAACTCCAACGGCCACGGCCGCAAGCAACCCGGAAACAAGCCTGTGGCCAGACAGTCGAACCTGATCGTCGAGGTGGAGAACCCCCTGACCGGCGACGAGCTCAAGGAGAGATTCGTCGAGTCCATCCAGGCGGCGGACAAGCCATTCGGCCTGCGTATCGAGGAAATCCAGGGCGGATTCACCTTCACGGGACGGATGATGCCGAACTCCTTCAACGTCACGCCGCTTCTCGTCTACCGGGTCTATCCCGATGGCCGCGAGGAACTGGTGCGCGGCGTCGACCTGATCGGCACGCCGCTCACGACGTTCAGCCGCGTGGTCGCCGCCGACGACAGGATCGGCGTCTTCAACGGCCTCTGCGGCGCCGAATCAGGCATGGTGCCGGTTTCCGCGGCCGCACCGTCGGTCCTGGTATCGCAGATCGAAGTGCAGAAGAAGGAGAAATCCCAGGATCGACCACCCATCCTTCCAGCACCCGTGGGAGACATCTAGCCATGCTTCGGTCAAGGCAAGACCGGCGGGCGCGCGTCGTGCCGCATCCCCTTCTGGCCACCTTCGTGGCCCTGCTACTGCTCCCGCTCCCCGCGGCGAACGCACAGGAAACGGCCGAACTCAACGTCATCATGCAGGCCATGCGCGACGAACTGGCGCGCAGCACCGAGCAACTCGAGTTGGAGGGGCTGGAAAAGCCCTACTTCCTCGCATACACCGTGCGGGAGAGCGAGCAGTTGAATGCCGCCGGGAGCTTCGGGGCGTTGCTGTCGAGCACCGAGAACAGGAGCAGGCTGCTGAGCGTCGAGGTACGCGTCGGCGACCCTTCGTTCGACAACACGAACTTCAGTTCCATGTCGCTATTCCCTTCCAGCTTTGCGTTCGGCGCAGCCCTGCCGCTAGAGAACGACTACCGGGAGATCCGGCGCCAGATCTGGCTCGCCACCGACGCGGCCTACAAGGCCGCGCTGGAGTCGCTGGCCGAGAAGCGAGCAGTGCTCCAGAACGAAACGCGAGCCGAGGACATCGGCGACTTCTCATCGGAGGAGCCGTTCACCTACTTCGACCAGGCCGACCCCGATCTTCCGTCCCGGACGGCGCTCGAAGAACTCGCACGGGACCTGTCCGCCGCGTTCCGGGATCTGCCGGAGATCTTCAGTTCAAACGTGTCGGCGTCAGCCGCCAACCGGCGCACCTACTACCTGAACAGCCAAGGGTCCGCCTTCATCCGCTCCGACCCCACCGCCTCGATCGTCGTGGCGGCGCGAACCCAGGCCACGGACGGTTCCGTGCTGAACGACTCCGTCTCAGCCCACGGAAGCTCCTGGGACGACATCAGCGACCGGAACGCTCTGGAGTCCCGTGTCGCGACCATGGGCGCCAATCTGACCGCTCGACGTTCCGCGGAAGCTCTCGATCGCTACAGCGGTCCAGTGCTGTTCGAGGGACAGGCCGCCGCGGAGTTGTTCGCGCAGGTGATGGTGCCGAAGTTGCTGGGAACCCGCGTACCCGACGCCGAACCGAGTTTCGCCAGAATGATGCAGCAGAGTCGGAACCCGTTCCTCGACCGAGTCGGGGCCAGAGTGCTGCCGAGGTTCCTCGACATCCACGATGACCCCACGCTCAACGACGACGGCTTCCTCGGCGGCTACGAAGTCGACGACGACGGCGTCGAGCCAGGCCCAACGGCCCTGGTCGAGAACGGCGTCCTCAAGTCTCTGCTCACGTCGCGCAACCCGGTCCCCGGGATCGAGAACAGCACCGGGAACCGCCGTGGCGAGGGTCCGGCGCCGAGCAACCTGCTCGTCACCTCGGATCGTGGCATGAATCGCGACGAACTCCTCGCCGAGTTCATGCTGCTGGTCGAGGAGCGTGGTGCGGACTACGGAATCGTCGTACGCCGCCTCGCCAAGTTTGAAACCGGGGACGACCCGGCCTCGCTCTTCAACATGCTGAGAGCGGGACCCGAGGCGGCGACAGCGCTCGGCGACGCCAGTCTGGCCTTCAGGGTCTTCCCGGACGGCCGGGAGGAACTGCTTCCCAAGGCAGAACTGGTGGCCGTGACGGAAGCCGCGTTCCGCGACATCGTGGCGGTGTCGGAAACCTCCACGGTGTACAGCTTCCCGCACTCAGCCGCCGGTGGGATGATCCCGTCCTTCCTGGCGAGCGCTCTGAGCGCTCTCGGCCTGGGCGAGGTGGTAACGGTCTCGATCCCCGATCTGCTGTTCGAAGAACTGAGTCTGCGCAAACCGTCCGGAAACGCCCCCCACCTGCCGGTGGCGCACCACCCTTCCTTCGATCCCTAACGGACAGACGGTTCGCTCAGTCCCCACAGCGCGGACGTTGCGAACTCCAGGCTGTTTCCGTCCGGGTCGCGAAAGTAGATGGACCGTCCCCGGCTTCCACCCCAGTCGATCTCCTGCTCGACCGGAACACCAAGGCTCTCGAGACGAGCACGCCAGAGGTCGATCTCATCCTCCGTGACGCCGAACGCAAGGTGACCGGGGCCACGGGATCCGTGGAGCCCGAGACCCCGCGGGGTCAAGTCCGGGTCGGATGTCGCCTCCGGGTTGAAGAGCAGGACCATCTGGCTACCGCAGCGGAAGAACACGTGCCTCCCTTCGAGCTTCGAGTGGAGGGTTAGTCCCAGAACATCCGTGTAGAAGGCCTCGGCCGCCTCCAGATCGTCCACGTAGAGACAGGCCTCGAGAACGAAGTCCAGTTTCATCCTCGCGCCTCCGTACATCAGTCCTTCTTTACACCCCGACCCGTCGCGCCCGCAGGCGGCCTGTCGCGCAGGATACCGGCCCGTTCCAGCTCATCGACTCGCCATGCCGGAAACCCGAGCACGTCGGCGAGGATCTCCCGATTGTGCTCCCCCAGGCAGGGCGCGCCGCGACGGTAGGTCGGCGGCGTGGCGCTCATGTGGATCGGCAGACCCGGATAGCGGCGCCGACCGACTTCCGGGTGGTCGACCTCGGCCCAGAAGCCGCGAGCCTCCAGGAACCGACTATCCGCCAGGTCGCGGGCGTCGGCGACCGGGGCCGCCGTCAGGCCGGCGCGATGCAGAGTCGCCGCCAGGTCGTCCCGCTCCCGGCCGCGGGTCCACCTCGCGAGTAACTCGTCGACCCGGTCCTCGTCAGCCTGCCGCTCCTCGAGCGACAGCGAGCGAAGCGCCTCCGGCAGGTGCGCGATCTCGCACAGCGCTCGCCACTCCCCGTCGCTCTCGACGCTGATCGCGATCCACCGGTCCTCACCAATGCACGGATAGCAACCCTGGGGAGCCCGCCAAGGATGCCGGTTGCCGCGCCGGGGCTCGGCGGCGCCGCGAAGCTGCGCCGCCAGAATGTGATCGCCGAACATCGTCGCCATCGCCTCGACCATCGGGGTCTCGACGGTGCCGCCCCGTCCCTCGCTCGACCGGGAGCGGCCGTACAGCATGGCCAGCGTCCCGACGGCCGTGTGCAGGGCGGTCATCGGATCCGGCCAGGCGATGCCCGACCGGTGGGGACCGCCGTCACGGTAGCCGAGTGCGGACGTCAGTCCCATCGTCGACTCGATCAGCGGACCGAAGGCAAGCCGGTCCCGGTAGGGGCCCGAGTTGCCGAAACCTGGCATCGAGACGGCGATCACACCCGGGTTGATCTCCCGCAGCCGATCCGGGTCGAGTCCGAGTTTCGGCATCACCCGCGGACTGAAGTTGTCGCAGACGACGTCCGCGCGCTCAACCAGGGCCTCGAAGATGCGTCGGGCCTCCGGCTCGCCCAACTCAAGGGTCACGGACCGCTTGTTCCGGTTCATCTTGTTGAACGCGGCGTTGCGGTTGAACGGACAGTCGCCTGCGTCGTTCTCCGGGAACAGGTGGGTGAGACGGGCAAGCCTCGCCGATCGGGTCGCCGGGCCCCGCGCCCACGCCGCCTCGACCTTGATCACGTCGGCGCCGAGATCACCCAGGATTCGCGTCGCCAGCGGGCCCGCCCAGACCCTGGTGAGGTCGAGCACGCGGACTCCATGCAGGGGCCCGTCCTTCAGCGCGGATGCCGCTGGCACTCGGCCCTTGGCGGTCTCCCGCGCCTGCCAGCCCACAACCCCGTCCAAAGCCGGCGCCGTGCCGGCGACCGAGGAATCGATGACCTGCGCTGCTGCCGCGCCGTTCAGAAGGAACGGTCCGCGGGGGACCAGCGGCCCCCCGTCGCCGTCGATCGGCACGAAGAAACCGCGGGCTCGAAAGTGAGGGTCGTCCAGAACCTCCAGCGCATCGAGCACCGGGCCGATCGGAACGCGTACCCGCTCGCCCATCTCGATGATCTCGGCCGCGGTGTGGGCCATCATCCACGGATCGATCGCCCGATCGAACTCCTCCCGGTGTTCGGCCCGGTCCGCATCCTCAGTGAAGCGCGGGTCCTCCAGGACGTGTGCAAGGCCGGCTGCCTCCAGAAACGGCTGGAGCATCTCCCGGCTCGGCATCGAGAGGGCAACGTAGCCGTCCTTGCAGCGGTGGACGCCAACCGGATGCCACGGTCCGCCCTGAGAGTTGCCGACCCGGCCGAGGATGTACCCGGCCTGGCTCCACATCACCGTCGTGTACTGGTGCAGAGCGGCCAGCGCCTCGACGTGGGACACGTCGACGGTCTGACCTCCTCCGCTCGCGGGACGCGCCAGCAGGGCGGCCAAACCGCCGATCACCGCGTGGGCGCCCGCCTGGCAGGCCGAGTGCAGCCCCGGCCGCGCGATGGGCTCGCGGTCCGGAGCACCATTCAGATAGAGATGGCCGGACCAGGCGTCGTCCGTGAAACCGTTCGACGGCGGTGGGCCGGCTTCGCCCCAGACGCCTGTTGTCCGAGCTCCCAACCCAAACGGCGAGATCCTCAGCAGCACAGTCTGCGGCGCGTCGGATTCGTCGATCAACGGCTCGAGCGGCCCCGGCGCAGCACTTTCGACCACGACGTCCACGCGTCCGCGCTCGACCAGTTCCAGAGTCTGCTCCCGCCCACCGTCTTCGCTCGGCCGCAGCCGCGCAGCACGCTTGCCGACGTTCAGGTAGGCGTACTCCGCTCCAACGCCCCGCCACCGCTCTCCGACCTCCCGCCACCGGTCGCCGCCCGGCGGCTCGAGCCGCAGCACCTCGGCACCGCACACCGACAGCAACCGTCCGGCATAGGCACCCGCCGCCGAGCCCGCGACTTCGATCACCCGCAAGTTAGAGCAGGGTCCGCTCACCGGCCCGGGACGGTAACAGCCGCCGGAGACGGTCGCGGTGCGCCCCTCACATCCAGAACCGCCGACCCAATCGCCTGTCCGGAGCCACAGTTCTGTGAGGGCTAGACTGCCGGACATGCCCCCGACGGCACACATGAACGGAAAGCCACCGCGTCAGTTGACCGTGCTTCCTGCCACTCTGGCCGCGACGGCGGCCTTGCTCTTGACCGACGCATGCACGCACCCCATCGAGGAGGACAGCCAAAGCCCAGAGGACTTCATTACCGCGGCTTTCGCGGACATCGGTCCCGACTGGGGAGTCGTCCAGAAGTTCCTGGACTGGCACCAGGCAAGCACTGCCGACGACCACGAAACGTCCAGGCCAGATCCATCCGAGGACCCGAGCATCCAGCCGGCAGTGGCTGCCGCCAGGGCGATCATCGATCAGAACGGTAACCACGAGAAGACCGTCGAGGCCGCGCAGTTCCTCGCCAACCTGCTCAGCTTTCAGGAAGCAGCGGTCTTCATTCCCGGAAACGATCGGCACGTCGACGCAGGTGCGAGGGCCTTGCTTGCCCACGCTCCCCACTACGAGGAGTGGCCGCAGGTGCTGCTTCAGATACACCGCGTCGGTGAACTCATCGCGCGGATCCGCTCCACTCCCCCCGCTACCCATGGCTTCCTTCAGAAAGCGGCTTCCGAGGCCAGCGATCCAGTGCTGCAGTCCGCGGCCCGGTACTTCCTGGCAGATGAACTCATGAGGTCAGCCAACGACCTCTCGCTGTCGCCAGAGCACCGGGAAGACCGGCGACGCCGCGCGCTCACAATGGCGACCGGCCTGATGTGGGGTGTGGAACGCGAAGAGTTCCTTGTACCGGCGTTCGGCGACTCGACGAGCCGGACGTTCGCGGATGCCGAGGCCGACCTGGTGCACCGCATACACCACGCAACCGTGGGAGGCACGCTTCCCGACCTGACCGGTACCCGCTTCGACGGCGTTCACGAAAGCCTGAACGCCTACCAGGGGAGGGTCCTTCTACTCGATTTCTGGGCCACCTGGTGCGGGCCCTGCCTGGCAGCCCTGCCGGATCTGCGCGAACTGGTCGCCCGCCTGCCGGCCGATCGGTTCGCCCTCCTCGCGATCAGCGTTGACGCTGATCTTGAAACGGCTACAGCGTTCTTCAAAGAAGACCACGTCATCGAACTCCTCAACAAGCAGCCCGTGCCCTGGGCAAACTGGTATGCCGGCGTGGGCAGCGCGATCCAGTGGCGGCTCGCCGTGGACGCGTTCCCTACGTACGTGCTTGCCGACCACGGAGGTCGGATTCTCGCCAGAACGCACGAACTCTCCGAGGAGTTCATCGCGCTGATCGACGAGGCTGTCCGGGCGATCGAAACGGGCTGAGTTCGGTATCCCTCCGCTTCGTCATGTCGCCAAACGGCTCGGCGTATGCTCACGCGCCAACGCAGGGCCAAACACGACCCGGAGATTCCGCCCATGCCCATCCTCGACTTCAGCCTCACCGACCAGATCGCACTCGTCACCGGCGCCTCGCGCGGCATCGGGGAGGCGATCGCCCGCGGCTTCGCCGAGCAGGGCGCGACCGTGATCCTCGCGTCGCGGAAACAGGAAGGGCTCGACCAGGTCGCCGAGTCGATCGAGGCCGACGGCGGGAAGGCGGTGCCGATCGCCTGCCACGCGGGCAACGTGGAGCAGATAGCGAGTCTGTTCGAACGCATCGAGAGTGAGTTCGGCCGGCTCGACATCCTCGTCAACAACGCGGCGACGAATCCCTACTTCGGGCCGGCAATCGAGATGCCGGAGTGGGCCTTCGACAAGACCCTGGAAGTGAATCTGAAAGGCTACTTCGTCCACATTCAGCAGGCGGCTCGGCTGATGAAGAAGCAGGGTTCGGGCAACGTGATCAGCGTCGCCTCGATCGCCGGCCTGCGCCCCGGTCCGAACGAGCTGACCTACGCGCTGACCAAGGCGGCGGTGCTCAACATGACCCGCGGCTGGGCCAAGGAGCTCGGTCGGTACGGCATCCGGGTCAACGCGATCGCGCCTGGAGTGGTCGAGACGTTCTTTGCCAGTGTCCTCGTCGACACGGAGGAGAAGCGGCAGGCGATCGCCAGTCGCACCCCGGTGGGCCGCCACGCCCAGCCGAACGAGATCGCCGGCGCCGCCGTGTTCCTCGCCTCGAAGATGGGCAGCTACGTGACCGGCGCGACGATCGTCATGGACGGCGGCTCCTCGGCCTGAGTGGCCGACCTCAGAGTTCGGCGCGGCGGCGGTCGTGCGCGTCGGCGACTGCTTCGAGCAGGTTGCCGAGCAGGTCGCCGTCGACGTAGTCGTTGTCGACCACGTTGATCAGGAAGTACGTATCGTGGATGCTCTGGAGCAGGCGGCGTGATTCGCTGTCTTCGTCGTACACCGCCGCCCAGGAGGACAGCCACAGGTCGAAGGCTTCGTCCTTCCACACCTCGAACGAGCGCGGATCGACGATCGTCGGCTGGCGGATCTCCTCACCCGGGAACACACCCCAGGTCACCGCGTTGACCGAGTCGCAGTTGCTGTGGGCCGTGCCGGACCGGTCGATCGCGTGATACGTCACGCTCGGCTTGCCGTCCAATGCCGCGAGAAGCGACGGCACCTGCTCCGGCGCCACGAAGAACTCCAGGTACGCCTTCTGGTACACGCGGCCTCCTGCGCCGCCCCAGCCGACGGCCGGATCGTCGGACGGAGCGCCGTTCACCCGCGGCTGCGAGTTGATCGTGAGCAGCCCAGCCAGGTTCAGCCGCACCAGGGCGTTGCGTAGCGGTTCGCTCTCCAGGTCCAGCGGCCAGTCGTACCAGGGGATCCCGTCGACGTCCCCGCGGCAGAACCCCGCGAACACCTCGCGCACCTGGTCGATTGAGTGCAGCTCGCGGCCCCAACGCTCGCGGGCGACATCGGCCTTGATCGGGCGAAACGCGAGGTGGTGATCGCCGAGATCGCCGAACGCGGGTGAACCGGCATCGCCCCAGCGCCCGTTCGGAAACTCGTCCCAGGCTAACGTCCGGGCGAGGTAGCTCTTCGGCCGGTTGGCCCAGAAGATCGGACGGACGTCCTCCTTGGGGCGCCCGACGGCCGTCGCGCTCCGCCAGGGCAGCACCCGCTCGACACGCTCCGGCACGATGCCGAGCCGGTCCAGGATGACCTGCACCGATCGTTCGAGGTTCAAGGTGTAGAAGTGAAGACCGGGGGCACCGCCGTCCAGCAGGCGGCGGCAGATGTCCGTCAGCAGATCCTGGCCGTACTCGCGGACCGAGGCGTCGTGGAACCGGCGCGCCTCGATCTCGTTGACGATCTCGGGCGGCGCGCTGGCGCCAAAGCCAGTGATGCGCTGAAAGGACTGGTAGCCGTTGATGGGCGCCAGTCCGGGAACGATCGGACAAGCGATTCCTCGTTCCCGGCAATCCTCCAGGAAGCGGAAGTACAGCTCCGGTTCGTAGAACATCTGCGTGATCACGAAATCGGCGCCGGTCTCGACCTTGGCGGCCAGATGGTCGAGATCCCGCTCCCGGCTAGGAGCCTCCGGGTGGCCTTCCGGGTAGCCGCCGACGCAGATCCCGAAGTGATCTCCATGCTCTTCACGGATGAAGCGCACGAGGTCCGAGGCGTACGAAAAGCCGTCGGCGATCGGCGACCAGGCGCCACGGCCGCGGGGCGGATCCCCCCGCAGCGCGAGGATGTTGCCGATGCCGCGGGCGCGGCAGTCGTCCAGCACCGCCGCGATCCGGCGCCGGGGCATGTTGGTACAGGTCAGGTGCATCATCGTTTCGAGGCCGAGCACGTTCTCGATCGTGTTCGCCAACTCGAACGTCAGTTCCGCCGTGCTGCCGCCGGCGCCCCAGGTCACGTCGACGAACGCCGGCTCCAGCCGCCCCATGCGCTCGATGCGCGCGTAGAGGTTCTCGATCCCGGTCTCCGTCTTCGGCGGGAAGTACTCGAAGGAGTAGAACGGCCGTCCTTCCGAGATCGCGGAGCGCAGCTTGTTGATCAGCTTCACAACGAAGCGGATCCTACGCCGACTCGCTGGCCACCCGCTCCGCCTGCCGCACGAGACCGGGAGCCCGGAGCCGCTCCTCCATCGCCGCCAATCCCGGACCGGCGCCCCGCCATCGGAGTTCATCCACCGACCCGCTGACCGGCGCGTCGCGCACCAGGGTGGCAAGCTCGCGGAAGAGTTCCGCCGCTTCCCGCTCCTCGCGCAGCGTCGCGGCCAGACGGTCCCGTCCCCGCACCTTGACGGCCCACTTCCACGGCTCGTTCGGTATCTCCTCCAGGTGGACATAGTGCGCCAGCACGGTCGCAGCCGACTTGGCGCCCCAGCCTCGCAGTCCCGGAAAACCGTCGGCGCTGTCCCCGACCAGGGCGAGGTAGTCCGGGATCGACTCCGGCTCCACACCGAACTTCTCCCGGATGCCGTCGGCGTCCCAGCGCAGGCCGCGGCGACGGTCGACCTGTACGACCCGGCCGCCACGGCCGGAGTCGACGCACTGCGCCAGGTCCTTGTCGGGCGTGCAGATGCGGACCTCGACCACCCGTTCGTCGGCGGCAGCCATCGCGGCGCCGCTGGCCATTCCGTCGTCCGCTTCGTGCTCCACCATTGGCCAGACGGTCACCCCGAGCGCGTCCAGCGCCTCCTCGAGCAACGGGAACTGGGCCAGAAGCTCCGGGTCGATCCCCTCGCCGGTCTTGTAGCCGGGCCAGAGGTCGTTGCGAAACGACTCGATCACGTGGTCCGTCGCCACGGCGACGTGGGTCGCGCCGTCGCGAAACATGCCGAGCACCGAGAACACGACCCCGCGCACCGCGCCGACCTCGACCCCTTCGTCGTTCCGGTAGCTCGGGGCTCCGAAGTGATGGCGGAAGAGCTCGTAGGTGCCGTCGATCAGGTGGACATACATGAGCGCGCCGCCGCGGGCAAGCTACCATCAGCCGCCATGGCCGCTACCTCTCCCCTGCTCGTGCTCGCCTTCGCGGTGAGCGCGGCGGTGCCGGCGACGGCCGCGAACCTGCCCGGCGACCCTCTGACCGGTTCCGGTGACGTGGCGCGGACCCTGCTGCCGCCGGCGCAACTGCAGGCAGGCGAACTCCCGTCGCCGGTCGACAACGCGGCCTTCGCGCTGCCGGAGAACGCAGCGCCTCCACGCCACGAGATGCGGGGGACGTTGCAGTTGTTCGGCGGCGGCCCGTCTTCGTGGACCGTCCACCATGACTTCCACTCACGAGCCCACGAGCCGCCGGTCGTCGCCGCCCTGCGCCGTGTTCCGCGGCTCGACCTCGTCCTCACGCAGAGCGGCTCCCACCTGATCCCGGCGAACCGTGCCCTCCGCTTTACCGGTGACGCCTACTGGAACGCGATCGTCGGCGCGGGACGCATCTGGAGCGAGCGCGGAGACGGCGGCAGCAGCCGGGCGTCGCTGCCGATCACTCTGGTCGAGCGCAACCAGAACTGCGCGTACCACGGCGTCGTGACCTTTCTCTTCGACGGCAGCGGAACCTCGCCCGCCGCCTTCCAGGTGACCCAGGAGACCTGCAAGTACTTCAAGTTCGATCTGTGGGGCGCCGGCCCCTCACGCTACACGGCCGGCGAAGCGACGCAATCCGACGCGGTCGCCGCCGCCTATGCGGCGGAACTCAGGGCCCGGATACCCGTGCGACCGATCGACGAGATCCGAAACGACCACCCACGCTCCCAGGTCTACCCGCAGTCGTTCGGCGCCGGCATGGACCGCGAGCACCTGACCGCCTACGGCGTCGCCTTCGGGGGTGTCCACTACGCGGGGCCCGTCCGCACGCGCCATGGCGACTACCCCTACCCGGATCAGATCCGCCTGCCCTCCTACTCGACCGCGAAGACCGCCTTCGCCGCGGTGTCCCTGATGCGGCTCGCACAGCTCCACGGTGAGGAGGTGGCGCAGTTGCTCCTCCGGAACTACCTGCCGAAACCGCCGAAGGACGCCTGGCAGGACGTGACCTTCGAGCACGCCCTGGACATGGCCACTGGCCACTACTGGGATCCCGCCGACCAGGAGGACGAGAAGGACACGACGACCGAACTGAACTTCTTCGTCGTGGAGAACCAGAACCGCAGACTCCGAGGGGCCCTGGCCTACACCAGAAAGGAGCCGCCCGGCCGGCGCTGGGTGTACCACACGACGGACACGTACCTGCTCACGTACGCGATGACCGAGTACCTCGGCCGTCTGGTCGGCGCCACGAAGAAAGAGCCCGCCGACCTGCTGGCCTTCATCGCCGACGAGGTCTATCGGCCCCTGGGGCTGTCGGCGGGCGCGCTTCAGGCCGTGCGCACCGACAATCGGGCCGACGGCCGGCCCTTCGGCGGCTACGGCATGTTCTGGACGCCGGACGACATCCTCAAGATCGCCAACCTGCTGAACGCGAATCGCGGCCGGATCGGTGACCGGCAGTTGCTTCATCCCGACCTGCTGGCCGCGGCCATGCAGGAGAACCCCAACGACCGCGGTCTAGACGCCGTCCACCAGACCAAGCCGAACAAGTACAACAACTCCGTCTGGTCCCGGCAGATCCAGGTCCCGGACGGGGGCACCGGCACGAAGGAGATCTGGGTGCGCCAGATGCTCGGCTACGGCGGCATCGGCGTCCTGATGCTCCCCAACGGGGCGGTCTTCTACTACTTCGGAGACGATGACGACCACGAGTGGCTGCGCTCGGCACGGGAGGCGTACAAGCTGAGATGACGGATTCAGCGCGGGAGGGACTTGCGATAGAGGGACCGTTCAGCGGCTTCCGTGTGATCGAACTCGCCCAGGGCGTCGCGGGACCCTACTGCGGCAAGCTGCTGGCCGACCTCGGCGCCGACGTGATCAAGGTCGAACCGCCGGCCGGCGATCGAAGCCGCCGGGTGAAGGGCGCGGACCCCGCGAAGACCCCCGACCCGGAAGGCTCGCCGCTGTTCCTCTACTGCAACACGAGCAAGCGCGGCATCGTCCTCGACCTGGACGACGGCCGCGACCGAAAGACATTCGTCGAAATGCTCGGTGACGCCGCCGTCCTGATCACCGACCGCGAGCCGCCGGTACAGGCACCGGACGATTTGATCGTCGCCGCGGTCACACCGTACGGCCTCGAGGGCCCCAGGGCCGCCGCGCCCGCCGGGGAGTTGACGCTCGCCCACGGCGGCGGTCTCGTCAATCAGATGCCCGCCCGGTCACGCGACATCGACCGCGCCCCGGTGACCCTGGGCGGACAGCAGGCCGGTTACCACGGCGGCCTGGTGACGGCGCTCGCGGTCGCGGCGCTGCTCTACGAGCGCCGCCGCGGCGCCGCCGGCGGCCGGGTCGACGTGTCGATCCAGGACGTGATGGTCAGCCTGGTCGCGCCGCTTCTCGCCAGCGCGCGCTACCACGAGACGACATGGTCGCGGGTACCGGACCGCCCGCCCGCGATGGGTCGTCTCGAGACCAGCGACGGTTACGTGATCCTCAACGCCTTCGACGACCACCACTTCGCGCTCTTCCGCGAACTGATGGGCTCTCCCTCCTGGTGCGAGGGGGACGAGTGGCTGGACATGGCCTACCGCAGCCACCACATGATGGAGATCGCACCCCACGTCGATGCCTGGGCGCTCGATCAGAAACGCGACGATCTCTACCACCGCGCCGCGCAGCTCGGCATTCCGGTCGGTCCGATCCACGACGCCGCGGACGTCATGGCCTACCCGCAGTACGAGGCGCGCGACTACTTCACCGCCGTCGACCACCCCCGCACCGGAACCAAACGCTACGCCGGCTGGCCGTACCGGATGGGAGCCTCGAAGCCGCGGGTCTCCCGTGCGGCACCGCTCCTGGGTCAGCACACGGCGGAGATCCGGAGCGAACTGAACGGCGGAGGCTCCGCCGGGGCCGGAACGTCGATCACCTCGTCGGTTGCCGATGTGGCGACCGCCCCGGCGCCTCCTTCCCTGCCGCTCGAGGGCATCCGCGTCGCCGAGTTCGCCTGGGTCTGGGCCGGGCCCTACGCCGGCGTCCTGCTCTCGGCGCTGGGAGCCGACGTGATCAAGGTCGAGGGGCCCAGACGTCTCGATCTGACCCGCCGCTCCGTCGTCTGGCCGCGATCGGACGAAGCGCCGCGGAAGATCGGCCCGGACGCCGGCATGGCGTTCAACACGATGAACCTGAACAAGCGTTCGCTGACGCTCGACCTCTCCCAGCGCGAAGGCCGCGAACTCGCCCTCCGCCTCGCCGCCGAGTGCGACGTGGTCT
The DNA here is from genome assembly GCA_026707545.1 of Acidobacteriota bacterium. NCBI lineage: Bacteria > Pseudomonadati > Acidobacteriota > Acidobacteriota bacterium. The sequence continues at coordinate 2,030,090 of JAPOWR010000001.1, forward strand.
ACGACAACATGCGGCCCGGCGCGATGGTCAAGCTCGGCCTCGACTACGAGAACCTCAGCCGGGCGAACCCCGAGCTGATCGTCGCTTCCTCGTCCGGCCGCGGCCACGGCGGCCCGGAAACCGAGTACCTGGGCTACGCGATGGTCCATCAGGGCGTCGCCGGCGGCGCGTACATCTCCGGCTACCCGGACGACCATCCGACCCACAGCGGCGGCGATGTCGACCTGATGAACGCGATCACGCTCGCGTTCTCGATCGTCGCGGCGCTGCATCACCGCCAACAGACCGGCGAGGGCCAGTTCATCGACTACTCCCAGTGCGAGGGCGTCAGCTCCATTCTCGGTGAGGTGCTCCTGGAGTACGAGATGACCGGCAGGATTCCCGAGCGCAACGGCAACGCGCACCGGAGTTCCGCCCCGCACAGTGTCTACCGCTGCTGGGGCATCGATCGCTGGCTCGCGATCGAGGTGCACAGCGACGACGAGTTCGGCCGCCTGGCGGGGACGATGGGCCAACCGGAGCTAGCCGAGGACGATCGCTTCGCCACCGGCGCGGCCAGGAAGCGGAACGAAGCCGAACTCGACGAGGTCGTCGGCGCCTGGACCCGGGAACGGGACCGCGACTGGATGGCCCGGGAACTCTGCGCCGCCGGCGTCGCCGCCGCGCCCTCGCGCGACGCCCGGGACCTCTACGCCGACTCGCACTTACGCGCCCGCGGCTCCTTCGTCACCGTCGAGCACCCGGAATGGGGCAACCTGGAACTCGTCGGGTCCCCGTTCCGCATCGAGGGCCGCGATCTCACACCGCGCCGCGCACCGCTCCTCGGCGAGCACACCGACGCGATCCTCGGCGACCTGCTCGGCTTGTCGAACGACGAGCTTGCCGACTACCGGGCACGCGGTGTCGTCGGCTGATCGCTACACTCTGCGTTCTCCATCCACAACCCGGTCCAACAAGGGAGGTCCGCTGTGACTCGACGCACCCGAACTCCACGCAGCACCGTGATGGCCGCCGCCATCGCAACCGCCGCACTGCTCTTCACCGCTTCCGCCCTCGCCCAGAGCGGCAACTCCGTGACCGTCGACATCATGAGCAAGTACCGGGTGGCGCCGAACATCACGTACCTGACGGCTGACGGCTACGAGTCCAAGCTCGACGTGATGACCCCACGCAGCCAAGGCCCGGTGCCCACCCTGATCTACATCCACGGCGGCGGCTGGGTCGGCGGCACGAAGGAGTCCAGCGTGCTGCGGGCACTCCCGTACCTCGAGATGGGCTGGGCGGTGGTCAACGTCGAGTACCGCCTGGGCCGCAACGCGCTCGCGCCCGGCGCCGTCGAGGACTGCCGCTGCGCGCTGCGCTGGGTGTACGAGAACGCGGAGGACTACAACATCGACACCTCCCGCCTGGTCGTCACCGGTGCCTCGGCGGGCGGTCACCTGTCACTGACCACGGGCATGCTGCCGGCCTCCGCCGGCCTCGACCGGCTCTGCCCGGGCCGCGACGCGAACCGTCCGGGCTGGGCAGCCGCCGACGAGTACGAGATGCCGGTCGCCGCCATCGTCAACTGGTTCGGGATCACCGATGTCGGCGACCTGCTCGAGGGCGTGAACGCGAAGAGCTACGCGGTCGCCTGGATGGGCTCGCGGTCCGACCGCATGGAACTCGCCAAGCGAGTGTCTCCCATGACCTACGCCCGTTCCGGCCTGCCGCCGATCCTGACGATTCACGGCGACGTGGACAACATCGTCCCCTACCAGCACGCCCTCGACCTGCACGCCAAGCTCGATGAGGCCGGTGTGGTGAACAAGATCCACACCGTGCCGGGCAAGGGACATGGCAACTTCAGCCCCGACGAGCAGCAGGAGATCTTCCGGGTCATCCGCGCCTTCCTCGCCGAGCATGTGACAGGTGGAGGCGGCGCGAGCACCGGCGCCGAGTGACCTCTGCCACTGGGTGCGCCGGCGTCCCCGCCGGCTTCCGGTAGGAGGCTTGCGTGACGCATGACCCCGCATCCGGGGCCCCCGACCTGTGCACCCGCACCGCCGTTGACCTCGCCGCGTTTCTGGCAAGCGGCGAGGTTTCGGCGGTGGAGGTTCTGGAAGCACACCTCGGCTGGATCGACCGCCGCAACCCCGAGCTCAACGCGATCTGCACCCTCGACCGCGACCACGCGCTTGAGCAGGCGCGGGCCGCCGACGATCTGCGCCACCGTGATCCGGAAGCCGCCGCCGCAAAGCCCCTGCTCGGCCTGCCGACCGCTGTCAAGGACCTGGTGCCGACGAAGGGGATCCGCACCACCTTCGGCTCGCCGATCTTCGCGGACAACGTCCCCGACTTCGACGCCCTGATCGTCGAGCGGATCCGCGATGCCGGCGCCGTCGTCATCGGCAAGACGAACACGCCCGAGTTCGGCGCCGGCTCGCAGACCTTCAACCCCGTGTTCGGCAAGACGAGGAATCCCTGGGACCCCAGCCGGACCTGCGGCGGTTCGAGCGGCGGCGCGGCCGCCGCGCTCGCCAGCGGCATGCTGCCCATCGCCGACGGCAGCGACCTCGGCGGTTCGCTCCGCAACCCGGCCAGCTTCTGCGGCGGCGTCGGCTTCCGGCCGACGCCGGGCCGCGTGCCGCGGGTGCCTCCAGAGCAGGGCTGGGACGACCTTGCCGTGCTTGGACCGATGGGGCGTAACGTCGCCGACGCGGCGCTCCTGTTCGCCGTGATCGCCGGGCCCGATCCGAGGGATCCCATCTCCCTCACGCACCCATCCGAGCCCTGGTATCCGGTCGAACCTGCTGACCTTCGCGGGCTTCGCCTCGCCTGGACCGACAACCTCGGCCGCTACCCGGTCGAACGCGAGGTCGTCGAAGTCTGCGAGGCGGCCCTGCCGGTGTTCCGGAACCTGGGCGCCGAGGTCGAGAAAGCCGCGCCCGATCTCTCCGGCGCGGGCCACATCTTCCGCACCCTGCGCGCCAACCTGTTCGCCGACAAGCTGGGGCCGCTGTTCCCCGGGCACCGCGCCCAGATGAAGGACACGGTGATCGAGGAGATCGAACGCGGCCTGGCGCTCTCCGGGCCGGACATCGCGTCAGCCCAGGCCGAACGCACCCGCCTCCACTGCCGGGTTGTCTCCTTCTTCGAACGCTATGACGCGCTCATCCTGCCAACGGTCCAGGTCCTCCCCTTCGACGTCGACCAGCCCTACCCGACCGAGATCAAAGGGCAGACCATGTCGAGCTACACCGACTGGATGGCCTCCTGTTACTCGATCACCGTCACCGGCTGCCCGGCGATCTCCGTGCCCTGCGGAGTCGGCCCCTCGGGCCTGCCGGTGGGCCTTCAGGTCGTCACTCCCCGCGGCAGTGATCGCACGACGCTCGCGATCGCGGCCGCGTTCGAGACCGCGAGGGCGGCCAACACCGTCCCCTAGACTCTCGGAATGACCCGTTTCGGGTGCGGGTTGCATTTGGACATGCCCCGGATACTGCTTTGCCTCGGCCTCGCCGGACTCGCCGCCGGCCCCCTGGCCGCCCAACCCGCCGACGCGCCCAACATCGTCACCGGCGCCGTTGTCGACTACAGCGGCGCACCCGCCGCCGACATCGAGGTCGTTCTACGACCCCATCCGAACGCGTTCGAAGCGGATCTGTACGTTCTCGGTCACTCGGACGCGCTGCCGGAGGCCGTCGACAGGACCCGTTCCGACGCGGACGGATCCTTCTCCCTCTCGGCACCCGCGGCAGGTCCCTATCGCCTGGAGTTCGGACGCTCGAGGCCCCCGACCGACTCGGTTCCCGCCATGCCGCTGGTCCAGGGAGTCATCGTGCCGCTCAAGGGGTCGCGAGTCGCGGAAACCGTTGATGTACCCGATCGCCATCCGATCGCCGTCCGAGTGCTGGATTCATACGATCAGCCGATCGCGGGCGCCCTGGTCGTGGCGAACCCCGCCGTTCTGACACCGCCTCGCACCGCTGCTGCCATGACCCGGATGGCCCGGGACATGAGCGCGGGAAACTACTCGCGGCCGGCGGAGCAGCACCTGTTCCCCACCTACCACCCCTCCGCCGCTCGCACTGATGCCGAGGGCATTGCGCGGTTCGTCATGCCGAACGCGGACGCCACCGTCCTCGTCTCGGCGACGGGCTTCGTCCTCGGCAAGGGAGCGACGAGAGCCGGCCGTCTTGCGTTGCGCCTGGAGGCGAATCCCGGAATCAGACTGCGCGTGCGCGGTCCAACGGGCGCACCGGTGCCCGGTGCGGTGGTCCGCACGGCAACCGCCCGCGACAGGAGAGTGAACGCCGGCACGCCCACTGCCCGCCGGACGATCAGCACACCCGCCGCTCTCGGCGGTTTCGACACGCCTCTGGCGATCACTGACGAGAATGGCGAAGCCATCATCGGCCCGACGCCTGGCATCGAGACTGCTCTGGAGGTCGAAGCAGCCGACGGTGGCTTCGCCCAGGTCTCCCTGCCAGCGGCGAATCCGGCCGAATCGCCGGACCGCCATCACATCATCGACGTGAGACTGGAGGAGCCCCTACGGATACCAGGCCGGATCGTCGACGCGGCTTCCGGCCTGCCCATCCACAACGCGGCGATCTGGGTCCACCTGTTCCCCGGCCACCACGCCTTCAGCGATCCCACCGGCGCTTTCGACCTGAGCACCCGACCCGCCAGCCGGGCGACGCGCCTGCAGGCGACGGCGACCGGCTTCCTTCCCGAGCGAGTCGACATCAGCGCCGCGGACCTGTCCAACCGGGAGGAAGTGCGGATCGGACTGACGCCTTCAGCACCCCTTCGGGGCCTGGTCACCGACGAAGCCGGTCAACCCGTTGCCGGGGCCAGTATCCGGGCGGAACCACGCGGCGATGGAGTTCCATCCCGCTTCTCGTTGTCGTCCCGCCCAGCCACCTCAGGCTCCGACGGTTTCTTCCGGGTAGCGGAAGCCTTGTACGGACATGCCTACCGCTTGACCGCGCAAGCGGCGGGCTACGCCATATCCGCCCTCGACCTGCCGCCCCTGGAGCCGGGCATGGCTGTCGACCCCGTTCATCTCGTGCTGAGCAAGGGCCGGCGTGTCCTCGGCTCAGTGGTCGATAGCGACGGAAACCCTGTGGCGGAGGCTGAGGTCTCGCTGCTCTGGCCTCTCGATCCGTCCGAATTCCGGTCCGGGTTCGAGACTCCGGCCGGAGCCGCCGCAACCGACGGTCGGGGCGTCTTCGTACTCCCCGACACCGGACCAGGAGGGTACGAGATCCTCGTCGGCCATGCCGACTACGCCCATCGGCCACCCTCCCAGGTCGAGGTGCCGGCCGGAGAGTCGGACTTCGATCTCGGCGATCTCACCCTGGCGGCCGGCGGAGCGGTCCACGGCATCGTCAGGGACCCCGACGGAGAACCGGTCGGCGGCGCCACCATTCAGGCCCACGAACGAGATTGGTTCGAATCTCCGGTCAGAACGGCCACCACCGACGCCGACGGCCGATTCCGTCTCGTCGGATTCTCCTCGGACCTCGCCGACCTTGGCGTTCAGGCCAGCGGCTACCCGGTCCACATTGAGCCGGACGTACGCGTAGACCGCGACGATCCGGTGCTGATCGAACTCCAGCCCGGCGCCTCCATCGATGGCCGCGTCCTCGACCACGGTGGCAACGGCGTCAGCGGCGTCTCCGTCCGCCTCCGGATCGAATTCGACTTCAGCAGAAGGAGCGACCCACGCCTGTGGGACGCCGTAGACGGATTCCCCTCCCAGGTCACGGACCAGCACGGCCGGTTCCGGTTCAATGGTCTCGCTGCCGGCACCTGGTCGGCCGAGGCAAGCAGGGGAGCGGAGGGTGCGAAGCTCGACGGGATCGAGTTGATTCCGGGCGGAGAACGAGAGATCGAACTCCTCCTGCGGACCAGGGACCGGCTGATTGTCACCGTCGTGACCGAGGTCGGCGAGCCTGTGGCCGACGCTCGGATTCGTGTGGAAACACCAGGCGAGCGGTTTCCGACCGGCTCCGGACGAACGGACGGCAGCGGGCGCGACGTGATCCACATCGACCCGGGCCCGGCCACGGTCAAGGTCAGCCACACAACGCTCCGCGACGAGTCGCGACAAGTGCGGCTCGATCCGGGCGACAACGAGGTTCGATTCCAGCTTCGGCCAGGCGTGGAACTCAGCGGCACGGTCCGCTCGTACGACGGCGCCCCTCTGGCCCTGGCTACCGTGGAGGCCGAAACCGAGTACGCCTTCGGCGTCGAGTCGCACGACACGAACACCGTCTCCGACCACAACGGCGCCTTCCGCCTCACCGGGCTCGAAACGCGCCGCTACAACCTGACTGCCCGCTCGCCCGGCTATGCGGATGGCGGCCCGGACGAGCCGATCGAGATCGGCGATGCCACAGTCGAAGGCATCGAGATCGTCCTGGAACCGGAAGTATCCATCGTCGGCGTTGTAACCGGGCTGTCGCCGTCCGATCTGAACCAGGTGGAAGTCTCCGCGTGGAACTGGCCCCGTCACCGCGACGCGACGAGGGGCACCGACGGGAACTTCTCGATTCAGGGGATCGGCCCGGGGACATGGGAAGTCACGGCGATCAAGGGCGAGTGGGAGCGAACCGTCGAGCGGACCGTGACGATCGAGCGCGGCATGACCGAGGTCTTCGTCGAACTGCCGTTCGAACGCGGGCTGCGCCTGTCCGGACAAGTGGTGGAAGACGGTGCGCCGCTTGGCGGCGCAAACCTGTGGGTGGGCGACGCGTCCGCCCGCGCCGACCGCGAAGGCCGCTTCGCGCTGGAGGGGCTCGACCCCGGCCCGAATCAAGTGACCATCAGTCGGCCGGACTTCAGTGGCCTGCAGTACCAGTCGATCGATCTGCAGACGGATCTGGAAGACGTCCGCTTCGAACTCGAGCCGACCGCGGCGACCGTCGCCGGTGTCGTCGTCGACGCCGAGACCGGCCAGCCGGTCGACTACGCCAGGCTGATGGCCGCCGACGCCGCGACGATTGGCGCCATCGCGGCAGGTGACCGTAGTGGCGGACCACTCGTCGGCGTCAGTTACGTTCTCACTCAAGGCGCAGGCCACTTCAAGCTCGAGTTGCGCGAGAACGCCGACCACTTGTGGGTGTCTCTCGACGGGTACGAGGGCGCTCAGATTCCTCTGAACATCTCGCCGGGGGAGCACCGCGAAGGCTTGGTGATCCGGCTGCAACCGGCGCCGGCCGAATCGCCGAACCAATAGCGCCCGGCGTGCCGGTCCATGAGCGGATCTGACCGGTTTCGTGCGAATCTGGCCGGAGTTGGCCGCGTGGTGTCCGGTTTCTCCTCGCTCGAGTAGGTACAGTCGTTGAGCAGAGCGATGTCCAGCTTCAAGCAAGAAAGCCGACTCGCGCCACTCCGTTACGTCTCGGCTCTCGGTCTCAGCCTGTTCGCTGCCGGTGCCCTGGCGCAGCCCACGGCGGAGGTTCCGCTAACGGTCACCGGCACGCTCGTGGACGAACGCGGCGCTCCCGCAGCCGGCGCCGAGGTGGTGCTCCGGCCCTACCCGAGCACTTACGAGGTCGACCTCGATCTGCTGGGCTACGACGCGCTGCCGGCGGCCGTGGACCGCATGCAATCGGGCCCGGACGGCAGTTTCCTGCTCAAGGCGCCCGTTCCCGGGCCCTACCGTTTCGAGATCCGCCCCGCACCTCCGGCGGCCTCGCCCGACGCCGCCGTGCCCCTCGTCTACGAGAACCTCGCACCCCTGGAGGCACCGCGGACTCTCCAGGCGAACGAGCTGCCCGATCGACATCTCGTCGCCACCCGCGTCCTGGATGCCGCCGGCCGACCGATCGAAGGTGCCTTGGTCATCGCGAGTCCCACGCGGACCAGGTCCCCTCGCTACCAGGGGCGAAACTCCGACCAGCAGTCCGAACGCCTCTACCCCCGCTTCCAGGCCGCAGCCGCTCGGACGGATGAAGAAGGCAATGCCCGCTTCCTGATGCCGACGACCAACGCCAACATCACCGTGTCGGCCTCAGGCTTCGGTGCCGATAGGGCAACGACGGAGGGGGGTCGCGCCGCCTTCGTCCTGGCGCCCGAACCGGGCATCCGGTTCCGAGTCAGCGGACCCGACGGTGCGCCGGCGCCCGGGATCCTTCTCCGAACTCACGGCAAGACCAGGGCGCCCCTGGCTGTAACCGACGAGCAGGGCGAGGCAATCATCGGCAACATCGCCGAAGCCGCCTACGAGTTGCAGCGCTGGGACAACGCCTTCGCTCGGGTTCCCCAGCACAGCACCGATCCTGCCGACTCCGCCGCCGGCCAACGAATCGTCGATCTTCGGCTGGAAGCTCCGCACCGCATTCCAGGTCGCATCGTCGACCGTGTCTCCGGCGCTCCGGTCGCCGGCGCGGCGATCTGGGTCACTGGCTCGCCTGGTGAGAACGCTCAAAGCGGCCCCACCGGGCAGTTCGTGTTGAACTCCCGACCCCGTGAGGAGTCGACCCAGGTGTGGGTATCGGCCGGCGGCTACGTCTCCACCGGTGTGAGCGCGGGAGTTCCGGAGTACCGAGTTACCGATGAAGCGACGGTCGCCTTGAGACCGGCAGCTCCCCTCTACGGCTTCGTCACGGACGCAGCCGATCAGCCGGTCGTCGGCGCCGACATCTCGGCGCAGCCCCGGGGCACGGAGTCGATCGCCAGCCTGATCTCCATCCGTCCGCAACGCGCGACTTCGGCAGACGACGGTTCCTTCCGGATGGCCGGCATCGTCTACCACAACCCCTACCGGCTCACGATCCGCGCAGAGGGATTCGCGAGCTTCGCCGTCGATCTGCCACCCTACGAACCTGGGGCGACCGTCGGCCCCGTTCGAATCCGCCTACCCGAAGGGCGCCAGGCACGGGGCCGCGTCGTGGACACGGACGGAAGCCCCGTGGCAGGTGCGGAAGTCAAGCTGCGGTGGCCGGAACAGAAGCAGCCACGGTTCCCCGGCCTCCGCGATGCGGACGCCACCGAACCGGTCGCCACCGACGACCAGGGAGCGTTCGTAATCGCCGGCGTGAAGACCGGCGAGTACGGCCTGCACGTCTCGCACGCCGAGTTCGTCAGCCAGGGCGATGTCGCGATCGAGGTTCCCGAAGGCCGGGGAGAGGTCGATCTAGGGGACTTTACGCTGGTGCCGGGAGCGGAGATTCTCGGCGTCGTGGTCGACCCCGACCAGGAACCGGTGGAGGGCGCGCTCGTCCAGTTTCTGGAATACGGCCCGAATCGAAACGAACGCTCCGCCAGGACCGATGCGGAGGGCAGTTTCAAGCTCACCGGGCTTCCACACGAGCAGGTCGATCTCACTGTCGAGGCGGAGGGCTACCCCTCGTTCGCGGTTCGAGGGGCGCGACCGGCGACTGGGGAGCCGATCCTGATCCAACTCGTGCGAGGAGCCTCTCTCTCGGGCCGCGTACTGACCGCCACGGGGACCGCCGCGGTGGACGCCAGAGTCAACCTGGAGCCCGACATGCAAACCCGACTGCGAGGCCGCATCCTCTCACTGAGAGACTTGAGGTCGCGTACCGACGGTGACGGCCGTTTCTCCTTCGGGCAGCTGTTTCCAGGAACGTGGTCCGTTGAGGCGAGCGTCGGGACCGAAGCCGTCCGAACCGATCCCCTCGAGCTCATCTCCGGGGCCGAACGGACGATCGAACTGCATCTTCACGCCCAGGACCAGTTGACGGTCATCGTAACGGCTTCCTCAGGGCGACCCGTGACCGAAGCGCAGATCCGGCTGGAGCCGAAGGACGGAGCCCAGTCACGCGAGTTCGACCTCACGGACGGCAGCGGACGCGCCCAACTCGAGGTCCGCGCCGGGCCGGCCACGCTGACCGTCAAGCATCCAGATCACCTCGACGAAACACGGGAGATCGTCGTCGGGCCGGGAAGCACCGAGTTGGCGGTTCAACTCCAGGCCGGCGGCGAGATCAACGGCCTCGTCCGGTCGGCGAGCGGCGCCCCGGTTCCGGCGACCGTCGAGGCCCACCCCGAGGAATCCGCGGAGACGGACGTCAGCCTGCGCAGATACATGAATCCGCCAACCACGACGACCGCCGACAACACCGGCTTCTTTCGTCTCACCGGTCTGGAGGCCGGGCGTTACTTCCTGGTTGCCCACGCAGCCGGGTACGCGGAGAGCGGTCCCGTCGAAGCGATCGACCTCGATGGCCGAGGCGTAGCCGGCGTGGAGATCGTGCTTGAATCAGGCGCCTCGCTCCGAGGAGCCGTGACCGGCCTGCGGCCCGCCGATCTGGCGGAGGTGACGATCACCGCGACACGGCAAGCGCAGTGGCAAAGCGCCACGCCGGACACCGAAGGCAACTTCACGATCGAGAACCTGGCGCCTGGCACCTGGCAGGTCGTCGCAAGGCGCGGTGAGCGCTTCGCCTCCCGGTCGGTCGAACGCTCCGTGACGATCGCCACGGCTGGTGCGGAGGAGTTCGTCGAGCTTCCGTTCAACCGTGGACTCCGCCTGACCGGGCAGGTGCTAGCCGCCGGCGCACCGCTGGTCGGCGGCCAAGTGCTGGCCGACCGCCAAGGGGACGAAGACTTCCGGTACGCGGAGGTCGATCAACAGGGCCGTTTCGAGATGAACGGACTGCAGGCCGGCTCCTACCGCCTGAGGGTCAGTACGGTCTTCGACGGCGCGGAGTACCGGACGATCGAGTTGCAGACCGACCTGGAAGGCCTCCGGATCGACCTTCAGCCCGAGGCCATCCTGTCTGGCATCGTCCTCGACGCGACGACCGGCCTGCCGCTCCGGGACGTCTCGCTGGAGGCGGGTGACGCCGCGTCCATAGCCGCCCTCGCCGGCGGCGATGACGAGCGGCTCGTCTACCTGTCGGGGGTGATCGCCGGCGACGCGTTCAGTGAGAACGGTAGATTCGAGATCCGCCTCGGCCCCGGGGCCGAGCAGCTATGGGTCACGCACGACGGCTACCAGGGTGCTCTGGTCCCCTTAAACATCGGCCCGGGGCAGCGTCAGGAGGGGCTGGTGATCCAACTGCAGCCGGCCGCGTCCGAGCCGGCAGACAGGTAGCAGTCGCTACCTTCACCGCCGCTCGTACGTGTACAACCTCCGCCCGCTCGCCGACACTGTTTCCACATGGCGGATCGCGGCGTACGGCTCGAGTGCCGCCTCCCACGCCTCCGGCGTGTAGTCGGCGAAGCGATCGCCCCGCAACGTGAGCAGGTCGTCGACCCGCGGGTCGCCCTGGGGCACGAACTCGACCAGCCCCCGCGGCGCCAGGGAGACGAGCCAGGCCGCGATCCGGGGCAGCGGTACGTTGCGGCCGATGGCCAGGTGGTGGAGGACGGCCAGCGCCACCAGAGCACCCACGCTCCGGGAGCGGCGCGCCAGCGAACGCCTCTCCACCTGCGACCATCCCTGGTCCGGCGATGGATTCGCCAGGTCCTGGTACAGCGGCAGGAACCGCAGCCGATCGGACTGCGCCCGCGCGCAGGCGCTCTCCAGCGCGCCGAAATCGGCATCGAAACCAATCACGTCCCGAACGCCCTCTTCCAGGGCAATCGCGGAGAACTCGCCTGTGTTGCAACCAAGATCCCAGAGCTGTTCCGGCGGCGCCTCGGCGATGAACGAGCGCACGGACTCAGCCTTGCGCGAGGCTTCGCCCGTGTCGTAGCTGGTCAGCAGCGAGTAGTCGCTCCACGTCGTGTCCGTGCCCTTGGGCCTGAGACCCTCGATCCAGCGCCGGAGCTGGGTGAGGAGACCACGGTACGCGTTGCGCGGCAGCGGACGTCTCTCTGTCCGCTTCGCCGCTTCGCTCCGCGAGCCGGCGCGGCGTTCGAATCGAAGCGGCAGCAGGACGTGCGCCTGCATCCTCGGTGACCAGCGCTTCCGACGCGGCAGCAGAGCCGCCAGTTCGCGGGCCGGGATTCCCTCCTGCATCCCGCGATACCAGGCGTTGTGTGGAACGCCGAGCTCCGCCGCCAGCAGCAGCGGGTTGAGGAACTGCTCGCAGAACTGCGAGTGGCCCTCCCAGTACTCGCCCTCGCGGTAGCGCCGGAGCGAGAGCCAGTCGATGAACACCGGCTTGGCGCCCTTGAACTGCACGTTGTAAGCGCTCGCGTCGGAGAGCGAGATGTCCCTGTCGAGCAGCCGGATCTGCATTTCCAGGTGATGGAGCGCCGCCTCCTTCAGCAGCGAGAAGGGCCACTCGTACGGATAGGAGATGAAGGGCAGCCGGGGATGTTCCAGGACCAACCCGCCGGGCGGTGGCAGGACGCCGGCCTCGACCGGGTCCACTTCCTCCGCCGCCACCAGTCGCCCCTCGACGACCAGTGCATCGACGAGACCACACTTCCGCACGTAGCGGTACTCCTCTACCGCGGCCGGCGCGACGCTTCTGAAGATGCGGCCGTCCCGGCCCTCGATCACCTGCCCCGCCGGATCGCGGAAAGAGGAAGGCTCGGCCTGGGACTCGCTCGCAGCCCCGGCCCGCACTATTCGGACTCGGGCTCGTCGGTGCTGCCGTAGCCGAAGAATGCCTGAATGCGCCGCCAGTAGTACTTGAAGGCGAGCGCCGCGGCTGCCACGCCGCCGATGACCGCCTGCAGGATCATGCTGCCCGACGCCGGATCAAGGTAGGCATGGGCCGCCTGCGGCACAATCAGTGCCACGACCAAGGCAACCATGAGACTGGTTCGATTCTTCGCCATTCGTCTCGCTCCCCGGGGACGCTGCCCGCCCCCCTGTGAACCGTTCGTGAAGACAAACAGATCCGGGGCGTTTCGTCAAGCGATCCAGACCGCTTCAGCCTCTCGCCAGATGCCCGGATCGACCTGCCGCGCTAGAGGAGGGCCTGGTCTTCGAGTAGCGTCCCGGAAGACCGAAAATGGCCGGTCTTGAGCGAGAATGGCCGGAATCCGCAACCTGGTGTCCGGTGTTCTCCCCCTCGCCTCTCTAGAGTAGTGCGTGTAGCGCTCGGGCTACGACAACCGAGGAGAAGACACGATGCGGAGAATCCTGCTCGGCGCCGCTTGCACGGGCTTGGCGCTTGGTCTCTCGACCGGCCTGACCGCCGATCGTCTGCACGCGCAGCCGCCCGGTCCCGCACTGACGGTCACGGGAACCCTGGTCGACGAGGAGGGCGCGCCGGCCGCGGGTCTGGATCTCGAACTGCGGCCCTACCCGAGCCGCTACGAGCGCCGGCTCGACGATCTTGGCGAGTCCGGCCGCTTGGGCGCTGCCGTGGACTCGACCCGATCCGGTCCGGACGGCGCTTTCACGCTGACCGCGTCGGCCGTCGGGCCGTACCGGCTGGACATCTCCGCCCCGCCAGGAAGCGCGGCGTCCGGTAGCCGCCACGTCGCGGTGGCGCCCGTGTCCCACAGCCTGGCGCCGCTGGCGGCGCCGATCGTCCTGCCGCCCATCGAAGTCCCTCACTGGCACACGCTGACAATCGGCGCGAAGGACCTCGACGGCCGACCCGTCGAAGGTGCCCTGGTCGTAGCCGACCCCACCCTGTGGCGTTCGGAACGCGCAGAAGCGAGCGATGTTCGGCCGCGATGGAATCAGCCCCAGAAACGGATCTACCCGCGCTTCTGGCGCGCGGCCACACGAACCGACGCCGCCGGAATGGCCACGTTCTCGATGCCGACCGCGGAGGTGAACGCCTTCGTTTCGGCGCCCGGGTTCCGGCTGCGCGCGGGACCCATCGGAAAGCCCGGCGGTGTCTTTGAACTGACGCGCGGAGTCGGCGTCACCATCCGCGTGCTGGATTCGCGCGGAAGGCCGGCGCCACGCGCCGTGGTCACCGTCGGCGAGAGCCAGGACGTGCCGCTGGCATTGACCGACGAACGCGGCGAAGCGACGGTAGGCCTCACGTCGGACCAAGGCCTCATCTACCAGGCGGTCGCCGAGGATCAGTCCCTTGCCTGGACCGCTCCCCTGGGGCCGGGGACTGGCGGTGCGGGCGCGCCCGCGAACGTCGAGGTCCGGCTCAGGCCGCCGGCCGAGATCGCCGGTAGCGTCACCGACGCCAGCACCGGAGGTCCGGTCCCCGGCGCGGCGATCTGGCACCGGCCCGGTGAGCAGGCGCGATCGGGCCCGGGCGGCGCCTTCGTCCTGCGCACCTGGCTCCACCGGGGCCGGGCGCAGGTCGGCATCGCCGCCGACGGCTACCAGGCGACCAGCGCCATGGTAACGGTCGAGCGACTCGGGTCCGGGGATGGAGTCGACATCGTGCTGGCGCCGGCGGCGCTTCTCGGCGGTCAGGTCGTCGACGGGGCCGGCCGGCCGGTCGCGGGCGCCGCGCTGTGGATCGAACCGACAGGCCGAAGTGGCGGCTGGAGCATCGGCCCCGGCGCCTGGAGGGCGACTTCGGCCGCCGACGGGTCCTTCTTCATCTCCGGCGTCGCCTCCGGGCACGCCTACCGTCTCAATGCCGAAGCAGACGGCTACGCGCCGGAAGCCGTCGCGATTTCTGCGGCGCCCCCAGGCACGACCAGGGAACCCGTTCGCGTCGTGCTCACCCGCGGCCGGCTCGTCCGGGGGGTCATCACCGATACGCACGGCGCTCCCATTGCAGGCGCTGAGGTCGCCCTGCTACCGGTCGCGGCAACGGGATACGGCGGCTACTCAACGAACATCGCCGCCAGGCGAACCAGCACGACCGACGCTCGCGGTGCGTTCGAGTTCGCCGGCACCCCACCCGGACGCCACGAGCTGACCGCGAGCCATCCCGAGCACGTCAGCGTCCAGGCGACGGCATTCGAGGTGCCGCCAGGCGAGGGGACGAAGGACGTGGGTACCCTCACGCTCGATGTCGGCGCGGCGATCGAGGGCGTCGTGCGCGACTTCCAGCGCCGCCCGGTGGGCGGCGCCCAGGTCAAGGTCCACCAGAGCAACATCGACCATCTCCGGCCTCTCGACCCGGAAGTCCGGACCGCGCTGACGGAAACGGACGGCACGTTTCGCATCGCCGGACTGCGCGCCGAACCGGCCGACCTCGTGGTCGAGGCCGAAGGCTACGAACGGTTCGAGATGGCAGCGGTGCGCCCGCAGGCTGGGGGCCTGATCGAGGTCCAGTTGGGCGAGGGGGCCAGACTCGTGGGCCGGGTTTTCGACGCGGACGGCGAGGGCGTCGCCAACGCGTACATCTGGCTCAGACTCGACCGCCAACCGGGCCTCAGCCGCACAGCGTGGAGTCCCGATGCTCCCAGACACAATGCGACAACCGACAGCGATGGCCGCTTCCTGTTCGAGGCTCTCGGGGCGGGACCCTGGTTCGTCGAGGTCGTTGGCGAGCAGTTGGCGGAAGACTTCGGCGCCATCCCGCTTCGGCCGGGCGAAGAGCGCGAGATCGAACTCCACCTGCGCGCCCGGGCCCGACTCGCCGGCGTGGTAACCGACGCGTACGGCGAGCCCGTCGCCGGAGCGGAGATCCTCGTTCAGCCGCGCGACGCGGCAGGTCAGGTGACAGGAACGCACCACAGCGCCCGAACCGATGCCGGCGGCGGCTACCAGGCCGACCGCGTTCCCTCGGGTCCCGCACGGATCGTCGCCCGCCATCCGGACTACCGGGACGGTGTGGCGGAGGTGGTGATCGAGGGTGGAGCGAACGAAGTCGATCTCAAGCTGCAACCGGGCTGGGAGATCTCCGGAACCGTCACCACAGCCGCCGGCGCGCCGCTGGCCCTTGCAAGAGTCGAGGCCTACCTGATCGAGCCGCCGGCCTCGCTGGACGAACCGGCCGACGCCCGGCGACAGGTCCTTCCCAGGGTCCCCCTGGAGGCCGTCACCGACCAGAGCGGCAACTACCGAATCGGCGGTCTGGACGACGGGAGGTACGAACTACGGGCCCACGCGGACGGCTACGCGCGCGCCGCGTCAGGCCGTTTCCCGGTGCGTGTCGAGGGCGGGTCGGTCGCCGGCGTCGACTTCGTGCTGCACCGGGGCATCACCTTGCGCGGCGTCGTAACCGGCCGGCCGTCCGATGCACTAGCCGGCGTCGCGGTGAGGGCGACGCAGGAACGCCTCCTCGGCGCCATGACGACACCCGACCTCGAGGGCCGCTTCCAGATGAACGATCTCGGACCAGGGAAGTGGACCATCAGCGCCGTAGAGGGCGATGGCCGCGCCGTCGAACGATCGGTGACCCTCGAAACCGGCCCTGGAGAGGCGTTCGTCGAACTGAACTTCGAACCCGGCTTCACCCTGACCGGCGAAGTTCGATCCCAGGGTCAACCTCTCGCCGGCGGCGAGGTCCACCTGGTCGAAGGCGCCCGGAGGTACGGTCCGGCGCGCACCGTGCGGATCGATCAGCAGGGCCGGTTCCGCATCGACGGCCTCGCCGCCGGGTCATTCAGGGTGATGATCGCGGAACCGAGTGGCGTCACCCACTCCCGAGAGATCGAACTCCAGGCCGACCAGGACATCTTCGTCGACCTGAATCCGCCGGCCGTGCTGGCCGGGACCGTCATCGACGCCGCTACCCGGGAACCCCTTGCCGGCGTCAACCTGGTCGTGGTTGTCGTGGATCCCGAAGCGGAGGTCGCCCCGGGCGCCGAGGAGGAGTGGATCCCCGCCGGCTTCACCCAGAGCAACGCCAACGGCGAGTACCGGCTTGAATTCGCCCCTCGAAAGGCGACCTCCCTGATGGTCCAGCGGCAAGGCTACGACGGGTTCGGCGTACCCCTCGACCTCGTACCGGGCGAACGCCGCGGAGGCTTCCTGATCGAGCTCCAGCCCGAGTAGCCGCAGCGCAGGCCGTAGGATTGCGCGCCGGCTTGAGCCGGCCGTACAACGGGTCTCAACGGCGGAGGAGAATCACAGTGGACATAGCGAACAGGATCATGGTCGTCACCGGCGGCGCCTCGGGAATCGGCAAGGCGCTGGCCGAGGCGTTTCACCGCGAGGGGGCTCGTCACGTCGTGGTCGCCGACCGCGACGAGGCTGGGGCCAAGGAAGTCGGCGAGGCGATCGGCGGCACGGGCGTAGGACTGGACGTGGCGGACGAGGGAGCGGTGCGCGGCCTGGTCGCGGCGACGCAGTCGAACATCGGCCCGATCGACCTCTTCATGTCGAACGCCGGCTTCGTGACGATGGGTGGGCTCGAGGTCCCCAACAAGGAGATCAACGATCAGTGGGAGGTCCACGTGATGTCCCATGTCTACGCCGCGCGGGCCGTCCTGCCCTCGATGATCGAGCGCGGCGAGGGATACATCATGAGCACGGCCTCCGCGGCCGGTCTGCTGACCCAGATCGGTTCGCTCGCCTACTCGCTGACCAAGCACGCGGCGGTGGCGCTGGCCGAGTGGATCGCGATCACCCACGGCCACCAGGGCATCCGGGTCTCCGTGCACTGCCCGCAGGCGGTGAAGACGAACATCGGCGCCAACAGCCCCGACCGGAACCGCCGGCGGGGCCTGTCCGTCGGCGTGGCCTCGGGCGACGGCGTCCTCACGGCCGAACAGGCCGCCGACGCCTGCATCGACGCGGTCCGCCAGGAGCGTTTCTGGGTCCTTCCCCACCCCGAAGTCGCGGAGTACGTCCGGCGCAAGGCGACCGACGTTGACCGCTGGCTGCACGGCATGAGGCGCTTCCAGGGGAGGCTCTACGAAGGGCAGCGACTCCCGGGCGACTGGTTCGTCGACGCCCAGGGCGACTGACTTGAACCCGTCCGACGATCCGGTCTTCTCGACGCGCGAGGGCAGCGTCACCGAGATCGTGTTGAACCGGCCCGCCCGCCGCAATGCGGTGACCGGGCCACTGGCGGAGCACCTCCACGAGGAGATCGTCGCCGCGACCGAGGACGACGAGGTCGCCGTCCTGCTCCTGCGCGGCGCCGGCGGTGCGTTCTGCTCCGGCCTCGACCTCGGGGAGTTCCGGGCCGACCCGCCGCCGGACTGGATGCCGGACTTCAGCGATCTCTGGCTCGACGTCCACGCGGCACTCTACGACTGCCCGAAGCCGATCGTCGCGGCGCTCGAACGGTTCGCGATCAACGCCGGCTCGGCGCTGGCGCTGGCCGCAGACCTCCTGGTCGCCGGCGAGCAGGCCTTCCTGCACGTCGGCGAGATCCAGATGGGCATGGCGGCGCCGATGAACATGGCGTGGCTGCGCCTCCGCCATCCGGAGACCGTGGCGGCCCGGCTGGCGATCGTCGGCCGGCGCTACACAGGCCCCGAACTCGTCCGGATGGGCGTCGCCGCCGAGGTCGTCGACGACGACGCCGTGCTCGACCGGTCGCGGGAACTTTCTCAGACCATTGCCGGTTATCCCGCACATGGCATCCGCGCGATCAAGCAGACGATCCTCCGCGGCCGGCCTGCTACGTCCGGCCGGGAGTGGTTCGAGTCGGTCCGCGGGGGCTGAGCGTTCCGGGGCCCTACGGGCACGACACGGCAATCCGACGCCGGACAGTCCCCATCCCGGCGCGATAGACTCGCGGGCAATGACGGCCTTCTCATTAGACGACAAGTACACGCTCTCTGAAGGCCGCGTCGCAATCACCGGTATCCAGGCCCTCGTCCGGCTACCGATGGACCAGCACCGCCGCGACCGGGAAGCCGGTCTGCGGGTTGGCGCCTTCATCAGCGGCTATCCCGGATCGCCGCTGGGCGAATACGACAAGCAGCTTCAGCGAGCGCATAGGCTGCTGGCGGAACACGACGTGGTCTGCCAGCCGGCCATCAACGAGGAGACGGCGGCGACGGCGATCTACGGCGCCCAGCTCCTCGAACGTTTTCCCCACGAACGCTTCGACGGCGTGGTCGGCATCTGGTACGGCAAGACGCCGGGCGTCGACCGCACCGGCGACGCGTTCCGCCACGGCAACTTCATCGGCACCGGCAAGTACGGCGGCGCCCTGGTGCTGGCCGGCGACGACACCGCCTGCAAGAGCTCGACGATCCCGGGCGACAGCACGATCAGCCTGTTCGACCTCTCGATCCCGGTGCTCTACCCGGGCGATCCGGCGGAGGTGCTGGAATTCGGCCTGCACGGGATCGCGCTGTCCCGGTACGCCGGCCTATGGACGGCTCTGAAGATCGTGACGAACGTCGCCGACGGCGGTGCGGTGATCGACCTGCCGCGGACCGCACCGCCGGTCCTGCCCGAGCTCGACATCGGCGGTCGCCGGTTCGAGAAGCAGCTCGACATGCGGCTGCTGCCGCCCTACTCGATCGAGCTTGAGCGGCAGATCTTCTCCGAGCGCACGGCGGCCGCGCTCGCCTACGTTCATGCCAACGGTCTCGACAGCATCCGCTGCGCGAGTGCCGGCGACCGCCTCGGTCTGGTCGCGGCCGGCAAGCCCTACCGTGATCTTCGACTGGCCCTCCAGCTTCTCGGGCTGGACGAGGCCGCGCTCGACCGCTTCGGCATCCGCGTACTCAAGCTCGGCTGCATCGCACCGATCGAACCGCGGCGTCTGCGCGAGTTCGCGGAAGGTCTCGAGGAGATCATCGTCGTCGAGGACAAGCGCGGCTTCATCGAGACGCAGATCCGGCAGGTCCTGTACAACCTGCCCGACCGCCCGCTGGTTGCCGGCAAGGAGACGCCCCGCGGCGAAACGCTCTTCCCGATGCACGGGGAACTCGAAGGCCACGACATGGCCCGGATCCTCGGCGGCTATCTCGAACAGCGGCTGCCCGGCGCCGTCCCGGCCGCGAACCTGGCGGTTCTGCGGGCGGGCGCGGAGTCCGCCGAACTGGCCGCGAACCTGCCGGCCGCGCTGCCGCGAACGCCCTACTTCTGCAGCGGCTGCCCCCACAACACGTCGACCCAGCTTCCCGAGGGGTCGGACATCGCCGGCGGCGGCATCGGCTGCCACGCGATGGCGATGTGGATGGACCGTGGCGTCAGTTGGCTGCCGCAGATGGGTGGCGAGGGCGCCTGCTGGATCGGTCTCGCGCCGTTCACGGAGCAGGAGCACGTGTTCCAGAACGTCGGCGACGGCACCTACGCGCATTCCGCCAGCAAGGCGATCGAGGCTTGCATCGCCGCCGACCTCCACATGACCTTCCGCATCCTCTACAACTCCGCCGTTGCCATGACTGGTGGTCAGGACGCGGTCGGGCTGCTCAGTTCGATGGGCGTCGCGAAGCAGCTTCAGCTCCAGGGCATGAAGCGGGTCGTGCTGGTCACCGAGGACCTGGAACGGTTCCCGCACCGGGACGACAACGGGGTCGAGATCCGGCACCGCAGGGACTAC
Organism: Acidobacteriota bacterium; assembly: GCA_026707545.1. Taxonomy (NCBI): domain Bacteria; kingdom Pseudomonadati; phylum Acidobacteriota; species Acidobacteriota bacterium. The sequence continues at coordinate 2,050,282 of JAPOWR010000001.1, forward strand.
GACCAGGTGCTCAAGGAGTTGCGAGCCATCAAGGGCCCGACGGCCGTCGTCTACGACCAGCAGTGCGCGGCCGAGAAGAGGCGCGAGCGCAAGCGCGGCATCCAGGAAACGCCCAGCCAGCGCGTCTACATCAATCCCGCCGTCTGCGAGGGTTGCGGCGACTGCGCGGCGAAATCGAACTGCCTGTCCGTCGCGCCGCTCGAAACCGAGTACGGCCGCAAGACCCAGATCCACCAGTCATCCTGCAACTTCGACTACTCGTGCATCGAAGGGGACTGCCCCGCCTTCATGACGATCGACCTGGGCGAGGGCACGAAACCCGTCCGTCGCGCGGCGGCCGCGCCGCTTGGCGAAGACGAGGTGCCGGAGCCGAACCGTCAGTTGCCGGACGACGCCACGTTCCGGGCGCTGCTCGTGGGCATCGGCGGCACCGGCGTCGTGACGGTCGACGCGATCCTGGTCACGGCGGCGCTGCTCGAGGGGCGCTACGCGATCCATCTCGATCAGACCGGCCTCGCCCAAAAAGGCGGTGCGGTGGTTTCGAACCTGTTGCTCAGCCGCGAGCCGATCGCCCGCGCCAACAAGCTGGGCAACGGCGAGGCCGATCTGGCGCTCTCCTTCGACCTGCTCGCGACGATCGCACCCGACAACCTGAAGCGATTCTCCAGGGAGACGACCGCCGTGGTCGCGAACACCGCCGGCATCAGTCCGGCCGCCGTGATCACCGACAGCGCCGCGCGGATGCCCCCCCTCGATGAGCTGCGGAAGCGGCTGGCCCTGTTCACCGACGCCGACCGGAGCTACTTCGGCGATGCTGAGGCAGCCACTGAGCGCCTGCTCGGCAACAGCGTCACGGGCAACATCTTTCTGGTCGGCGCCGCCTACCAGCAGGGCCTGCTGCCGCTGCAGGCGCCGTTCATCGAGCAGGCGCTGCGCGCCAACGGCGTCGCCGTCGAGGACAACATCCAGGCCTTCCGCTACGGTCGCCTGTCCGTCGCCGACCCGGAGCGGTTCCGGCGCGCCGCGGGGCTGCAGGGCCCTGAACCGCAGACTGCAGCCAGCGCTCTGGAAACCGCGAAGGCGCGGATCGAGCGGTGGGCGCCGAAGTTCGGGCCGGAACTCGAACGCCTTCTGACCGCGGCGCCGCGAGGAGGCGAACTCGATCGTCTCCTGCCTGGGCGGGTCGCCGACCTGTTGCTCTACGGGGGCACCGTGATCGCCGAGCGCTATCTGGCCTTCGTCGCCGAGGTCGCCAGGGCCGAGGAGTCCAGGCTGCCGGCGCACGCGGGAGTCCGCGAAGCGGCGGCGCGCTACGGCTTCAAGCTGCTCGCGGTCAAGGACGAATACGAAGTCGCCCGCCTGTGGCTCCAGGATCCGACCTGGGACCAGGTAGCCCGCGACTACGACGGCTCCGTCAGCCGCCGCGTTCTGCTCCACCCGCCGACGCTGCGACGGCTCGGCTGGAAGCGGAAGATCCGTCTCGGCGCGTGGTCGCGGTCGATGTTCCGCATGCTGTACGCGGCCCGAGGGCTGCGCGGCACCGCCCTGGACATCTTCGGGGCGACCCGCCACCGCCGGCTGGAGCGAGGGCTGTTCGACTGGTACCGGGAGTTCCTGCAGCGGGCGATCGACCAGCTCGACGCCGAGTCGGCTCCGCTGGTCGTCGAGGCCGCGGAACTCCCCGATTCGATCCGCGGCTACGAGGACGTCAAGGAACGCACGATCGCCACGGCGAAGACGCGTGCGGCTCAGCTTCTCCGGCAACTCGACGAACGGCCCGCCGGTTCCAGAGTCGCCTGACCACTAGGTTAGGATCCCGCGCCGTGACGAGCCGCCGGACGATCGCGTTCCTCTGCGCCCTGCTTGCGCTGGCCGTTGCCGCCCCGTTGGCGGCGCAGCCGACCGCCCACCCGGTGCTGAGCGCCTTCCTACCGATCGACGACTACATCCTGGAGATCGACGGCCAGACCGACTCCGCCGCCAGGCTCTACCTGTCCCAGCGGGCCGCGGCGATGCTGATCCTCAGCGACTCCCTGGGCGAACCCGTCCTGCTGTGGGCCCGCACCATGGTCGTGGATCGCCTGCCGGCGACCGACCTCCTGGCCGCCAGCGCCGGCTACGACGTGGTCGCCGAGACGGCCAAGTCGTACGTCGGCGAGGCCAAGGCCGACCAGACGGGGATCTCCCTGGCTATCGGGGATCGGGCCGTTCGCGTCCTTCCCCGGCCGCCCCTGGTCGGCGACCGCACCCTGGGCGAACTGCTGGAACACTCCCCCGGCTACCGCGCCGGCATGGACGCCTTCGCACCGAACGCCGCGGCAATGGCCGCGCTTCGCCAGGCCGAACCGGCGCGCGTGCGCGTCTACTTCGGCTCCTGGTGCGGCGTCTGCAAGCAGGTACTGCCCAACCTGCTCGAGGTCGAAGCCGGTCTCGAAGGCTCCAACCTCACCTTCGAGTACTACGGACTCGCCTCACCCCCGGCCGGCTGGGAGGACCCGGAAGTCAAGGGCAACGAAGTGAAGGGCCTGCCGACGGCGATCATCTACCGCGGCGGCCGCGAAGTGGGCCGGTTCGGCGGCGCGACCGACTTCGCCCAGCCCGCGCGGGTGCTGCAAATCCTGCTCGCCGGCCCGCAGTAGCCTAAACGACGCCCGCGACTCCGCGCGTCAGCGCACCCCGATCCGTAAGGGCGTCACCTCGCGAAAGCAGATGATCGCGTCGTACGAATCGGCCCAGTAGAGCAGGCTTCGCTCCGTCGGTGACCGTTCGCCTGCCGGCACTCGGTGCAGTTCCGGCCGCACCGGCCGGAGATCAAAGACGGTCGCCGCATACATCCCAACCGAGGCCAGTAGTTCGAGGGCCGGATCGTTCCCCGTTTCGTCGGCATCCACGGTGGCCAGTCCGGCTCGAAGCCGGCCGCCGGCAGCAAAGGCGGCCACATGGAACGACGACAGCCCACGAGCAGCGGCCATCTCCGCGATGAAGTTACCGAGCGTCGACACGCCGCGGCGGTCGATGCCCCGGTGCAGGTGATTCCGGCCCAGCCGGGCCAGCACCCTGGCGCTCGTGTCTGCCGCATGTGTCCTGTAGTGACTCACGAACAGTTCCTTCATTGCCTCTTCGCGGCGAGCGGAGGCCCTGAGTCTGTTGCCGTCGAGGCGATCGGCCTCCACTGCGAACGTGTGAGCCAGGTTCACGTACGAATGCAGCTCCTCCGCCAGTAGCGGCTGAACTGACGCCGCTTTTCCCAGTGACTCTGCCAGCGCCGGCGCCAGACTCCGCCGGTAGCCGCCCGCCGTCGCCTCGACCATGGCCTGGAGGTGCGGGTTCTCGGGATGCTCAACGGCCAGCGCCCGCACAACGAGGTGCGGCGACAGCACTTCCAGATCGGTTCCCCAGAGCACCGGCTCCGCGCCCTTCTCCTTGAGACCCGTCACCAGTTCGACCTCTGGCACTGTCCACAACCCGAAGAAAGGCGGCACAGATTCGCCCCCGGCCGGGAACTCGACCCGACGCGCCATCCAGGGACTCATCTCCGCCGCCACGTGGCGGTAGCCCGATGCCCACAGGTCGGGCCATAACTCCCGCAACAGTTCCGGAATCTCATTCGAGAAGTGGACTTCGCCCAGCAGGAAGAACGCCGCCTGGCGCGCTTCGTCGAGGAGAAAGCCCATGCCGTCTCCCGAGAGGTCGTACTGGCTCTCGCGAAGGAGATCGACGGCCGAGGGAATCTCTTGGGACGTCACGGACGTTGGCACAACCAGTACCGCCACTACACACACTGCCATCGCGAAGCGCCCGGCCATTCCGGGACGCTAGCAGCACGGCCTGCGAACGCCGGTCACGCTGAGAAAGGACAGCGCTCATGAACACGGTTCACCGGCAATCGACGATCTTCCTGTTCCTGGCGTTTCTGCTGGTCCAATGCAGCGCGGTGACGCTGGCGCCACCCGGCGAGGTCTTCTCGGACCTGCTCAGTTCCGGGGAGCCCGGTCCCGAGATGGTGGTCCTGCCCGCAGGAGAGTTCCTGATGGGCTGCTTCGGCACTCCCATGCTGCCGGACGCGGAGTGCCACGGCCGCGAGGAACCGCTGCGCAGAGTGAAGATCCCGCGCCCGTTCGCCGTATCGAAACACGAAGTGACGTTCGAGGACTACGACCGCTTCACCGGCGCGATGGAGCGGGCCGATGATGACGGATGGGGCCGCGGTCGCCGTCCGGCGATCAACGTATCGTGGCCGGAGGCCCAGGCCTACGTGGACTGGCTGTCCCGCGAGACCGGCAAGACCTACCGTCTGTTGAGCGAGACGGAGTGGGAGTACGCAGCCCGCGCGGGCTCCTCGGCGAGGCTGGATTGGGGCGATAACCAAGCGAACTGTGGGAACTGTGGCAGCCGCTGGGATGGGGAACAAACCGCACCGGTGGGCTCCTTCCCGGCCAATCCCTGGGGCCTTCATGACATGCTGGGCAACGTACAGGAATGGGTGCAGGACTGCTGGAACCCCAACTTTGCCGGCGCGCCGCCCGACAGTGCGGCGTGGGTCGAAGGAGACTGCGAACGACGTGTCATGCGCGGCGGAAGCTGGCTGGATGGCGCAAGCTCGCGAGCAGGGGATCCAAGAAGGACCCCGGTTCGAAACCGTTGGCCCGCGTCGTCGGGGGTGCAGATCATCGGGTTCCGCGTCGCCCGAACGCTCGGCCGCTGAGAGTCCGCGCCTCCCGCACGGGATCACGGATTACGGACCGGCCTCCCGGCCGTTCACGACCACCGGCTCCTCCGCGGGCCCACTGCTGCTCACATTCACCTCCGCGCCCCAGCGGCGGCCAGCCGCCCAGAAGGAAACCTCGTAGGAGCCGGGAGTCACGCAGCCGAGTCCGAGACGGCCGGAGTCGGAGAAGCGGACGCCCTCGCCGGCACCCGTGAGGTGGCTCGCGATCTCGGCGCCCGACGCGGTTGTGACGCTGAGGAAGGAGAGCGGCTCGCCCGCGCAGTCGGCAGCACGGCACCGGAGTTCGAGAAGCCGACCCATCGGCAGCGATTCGCGCACTCTGGCCGTGCGGTCCTCTTCCACGGTCAAGCCGACGCCGCCGGTACAGGCGGCGACATCGTTCCAGACAACAGACACTTCGCCCGCGGGCACTTGCCGATTCGCGAAGTTGCCGGCCTCCGTCGCGAGCCCGGTACCAACCACATCGCCTGAGGGGTTCACCAGGTGCAGCCAGGCGCCCCCGGCGGGGCGGCCGTCGCTGTGCTGTAGTTCCACCTCGACACTGCCCGCCGCCGCTTCGCTGATCCTCAGCAACTGATGCAGCGGCGGGTCGGTCCCGAGCAGGAGATCCTGCGTCACGCTTCCAGTGAGACCAGTACTTCCTCGATTCATCAGCGTCGATGACAGGCCCGCATCGGCCTTGAGCCGATACGCGCCCGGCGGTGCGGGCGGTAGTTCGAAACGTCCGTCGTCACCGGCTTCCGCGTAGGCGACGATCCTGCCCAGATCACCAAGCAGGGAGACCTGACCCGCAGCCGGCGCCCCGGTTTCGTCGAACAACTGGCCCGTGACGCGGACGCCGCTCAGGTCGGCCTGGACCAACGGATCCGCCGGCCACAGACGTCCGACGTAGCTCCCGTCTCCCGGATACCAGGTCATCCACAACAGGTCCGCCGGGGCCTTCTCGAGGACGAAGGAACCGTCTGGAGCCACTTCCGCAGACAGTCGTCGCGGACCTGCACCGAAGCCGAAGAGACGCTGAATCTCGCCCGCAGCGGTCTGGAAAACCACCCCGAACTTCCCGGAACTCCGCGACGCGTCCAGGACGCTGCCAAACCGGACGGTACCGCCTGACACCGGCCGCCCATCCAGGACCAGCACACTGCGAATGGTCCGCATGGGCAGCCGCAGATCCATCGTCTGAACGTCCGCCGGACCCTCCTCGATCGTGATCTCCTGCGAGACGGCAAGCTGACCTGTCTCGTCCGCCACCTGCAGGCGATAGGTACCGGGAGCCGCCAGGAACTCAGCCCGCGCACTCGTCTCGTCATCGCCCCGCTCCCCGTCGCCGGCTTGAGCCGGTGATTGCAAAGGTGCCTCGACGATCGGCGACGCGATCTCACGGAAACGGTCCAGCAAGCGAACGCTGCCGCCGCCCAGAGCTTCTACGCGGACCGCAGCGCGGCGGCCCGGGTGCAGCCATGACTCGCCCTGGTCCGCCATCTCGTTCGTGCCGAGTACGAGGAACCGATCGGTGATGGGGACACCAGGGCACTGAACACGCAGATGGTAGCGGCCCGCCTCGAGTCCACCCACCTGGTACTCACCGTCTGTATCGGATGTTGCAAGATGCTGCTCCGTCATTCGCGCAGCCTGGATGGCTGGTCCCTCCCCCGCCAGCAGGAGTTCGATCAGGCAGCCAGCGACAGGTTCGGCACCCACCGCGTCGAAGAGCCGGCCCTGCACGACCGCCCCCCGGTCGAGGGCGACCAGACCGAGGTCGACCTCGCCGCCCGGGACCGGCGCAACGCGGATGAGCGCCGACCGCAGGTAGTCGTCGGCCTCGAACGCGACGTCGATCGTGGTCGCGCCCGCGAAGTAGGCGTGAATCGGTACCGACACCGGGCCGTCCGCGGCCTCGACGGCGTGTGGGGCACTTGCCCTCTGCCCGACTCCGAACGCCCACATCGTGAAGTTCGGGATCGGCTCACCGGCAGCGCCGACGAGGTCCACCCGAACTTCACCGGCCACCGCCGCCTCGACCTCCGCCTCTTCGGCCGGCTCGTCCCTGGCCACCAGCTCGAAGACGACGCGAGAAGGCCGCCGGTCCTGCTCGATGGTGCGGGCGTCCGTCTCGAAACCGGGCGCCTTAGCCGTCGCCTGAAGGCTCCCCGCCGGCAGCCCGGCAAGCTCGAAGAGACCGCGTTCGCCGCTGTCGACGCATCGCTCCGTCGGGCCGAACGAGCCGACCGCATCCGGGTTCCGCCAAAACGCACAGACCCGCGCTCCGACTACCGTGTTCCCGCCCTCGCCCTGGCGGACGACTCCTTTCGCGGTGCGCCCCGATTGAAGCCGGATCACGCCGGGCGGCGCCTCGTTGGGATACGAGCCAAGGAACGGCAGGTGCGCGGGATGGTCCACGATCAGGGTCAGGCCGCGAAGCAGGGGCAGGGGATCCTCGACGACGCCCTCCGCCGTCGTCGCCGTCCGCAGCAGGATCGCTTCCGTCGGGGAAGGGCCCTGGGCCGACGACGCAGGCGTGACCGCTCCGACAGCGGCAACCCGTTCTGTCGCGGGCCGAAGAACCGTCACCGTGGCGCCGCCTGCGGGTTCGCCTGCCGCTCCAAGGACGAGAATCCGGCCTGGCTCCGGCGGCGCCTGGGAAGCAACCGGGGTCGCGGAGACGACGGCGCCAACAACGAGCACGCCGAGGATCGTGAGAACAGGGGACCACTTCATCACCTACACACCTCCTTGCCACTCCAACCTGCGACGGCCCGGTCCACTACAGCCCAGCCTCCAGGCCGTTGACGATCACCGGCTCCTCCGGAGCCCCTCTGCTGCTCACTCTGAACTCCGCGCCCCAGCGGCGACCGGCAGCCCAGAACGAGACGTCGTACGAGCCCGGCGTCACGCAGCCGAGGCCGAGCCGTCCGGACTCGGAGAACCGCACGGCCTCACCGGCGCCTGTCAGGTGGCTCGCGATCTCGGCGCCGGACTCGGTCGTCACGCTGAGGAAGGAGAGCGGCTCGCCGGCGCAGTCGGCGGCCGGGCACCGGAGTTCGAGCAAACGGCCCACCGGCAGCGACTCCCGCAGCGTCGACGTGCGATTCGCCTCAACGTTCAATCCGACGCTGCCGGCGCAGGCGGCGGCGTCGTTCCAGACCACGTTCACCTCCCCGGTGGGCACACTCCGGGTTCTCTGCCCGCCGGCCGATGCGAGACCGCCGCCGACGACGTCGCCCGCCGCATTGACGAAGTTGAGCCAGATGCCACCAGCCGGACTGCCGTCGGCCCGTCTTAGCTCCACTTCGAGAACGCCGGGCTCCGCCTCCTCCACACGCAGGAACTGGTGAACCGGCGGCTCGGTGGTGATGACGAGATCCTGGACCGCCGTTCCCGCCAGGCTGCTCCTGCCCTCCCGAGCACGGCTCGGGGACACGCCGGCGCTTCCCTTGAGCCGGTAGCTTCCCGGTGGAACCGGCGGCAGCACGAAGCGGCCGTCGTCGCCAGCCTCCGCGAAGGCGACGACGCGGCTCAGGTCTCCGATCAGGGAAACCTGGCCGCCGACCGGCGTGCCGTTCACGTCGAGCAGCGAGCCGGTCACCCGAACACCGGTGAGGTCCATTCGCGGGACCGGGTCGGCCGGCCATAGCCGCCCGAGGTAGCTGCCGTCGCCGGCGTACCAGGTCATCCACAGCAGGTCGTCGGCAACGCCGTCGACCTCGAACGAGCCGTCCGTGCCAACCGTGGCGCGCACCGGCGGGCTTCCCACGCCCAGCATGCGGCTCTGTTGGGCGCCGCCACGGCGCTGCGAGGAGAGCTGGATCTTGAAGGTGCTCCGGGATGGCTCGAAGACGCTGCCGAAGGAAACGGTGCCGCCCGTCGCCGGGCGACCGTCCAATGCCAGCATGCTGCGGATCGTTCGGGTCGCAAGCGACACGTCGACCGTCTGCACGTCGGCCGGCCCCTCCTCGATCCCGATCTCCTGCGACACGCGGAGGCGGCCGGCACCGTCGACGATCTCCAGCCTGTAGAGGCCGGGAACCGCCAGGAACTCCGCTTGCACCGTCGAGTCCTCATCGCCACTTCGGCCTGCCCCGGCCTCTGACGACGACCGCAGCGCCGTCTCCACGATCGGGCTCTCGATCTCCCGGAACCGATCCAGCAGGCGAGCCATCCCCGCCTCCAGACCCCGGACACGCACGGCGACCGGCCGGCCGGTGTTCAACCAGGACTCACCCTGGTCGGCCAGTTCGCCCTTGCCCAGCACGACCAGCCGATCCGTGACCGGCGCCCCCGGGCATTGCAGCCGCAGGTGATAGCGGCCCGCCCGGAGGCCGCCGATCAGGTACCGACCTTCGGCATCGGACACCGTCAGGTGGCGTTTGCTCATCATCAGGGCCGCAATGGCGCCCGGGCCCGGATAGAGGAGCTCGACCACACAGCCGGCGGCGGGTTCCGCCCCCACCGCGTCGAAGAGCCGCCCCTGCACGACTGCCCCTGACTCGAGGGCGATCAGGCCGAGTTCGATCTCACCGCCGGGGATCGGCGCGACGCGGACGAGCGGAGACTCCAGGTAGTTCTCCGCCCGGAACGAAAGGTCGACCGCGGCATCGCCCGCGAACGAAGCGCGGATCGGAACCACCACCGGACCCTCGGCATCCTCGACACCGTGCGAGGAGCCGGCCATCCGGCCCACCCCGTTCGTCCGCATCGTGAAGTTCCGGATCGGTTCACCGGCGGCGCCGACGAGTTCGACGAGGACCGCGCCGGCCGAGGTCGGCGCCGGCGGCGCCTCATCAACCGACTGCTCACTGGCGACGAGTTCGAACTCGACGCGCGGGGTCCGCCGGCCCTGCTCGATCGTGCGGGCGTCCGTCTCGAAACCGGGTGCCTCCGCCGTCGCCTGGAGGTTCCCGGCCGCCAGGCCCGGAAGCTCGTACGCGCCCCGCTCGCCGCTGTCCGTGCAGCGGCGCAGGGTTCCGAACCACTCGGGAAGGCTCGGGTCGCGCCAGGACGCGCAGACGCTCGCTCCGGCCACCCCGAGGCCACCGCCGGCTTCACGTACGAAGCCCTTCGCCGTCCGCCCCGGCTGCAACCGGATCACCTCCGGTGGCGGCCGGTTCGCGTACGCGGCCACGAACGGCTGGTGCGCCGGATGATCGACGATCACCGTCAGCCCGCGCAACCGAGGCACGGCGCCTTCGACGACGCCGTTCTCCTCCGTTTCGCTGCGCACCAGGAACGCGTCCACCGGCGACAGGCCGGCGCGGCTCGGCTGGATCACCGTCACCGAAGCGTCGGCGACCAGCTGGCCGTCCGCTCCCAGCACGACGAGCGCGCCCGGAGTGGGCGTTGGCGTCGGCTGTGCCGCCCCCGGCACACCAAGCGGTTGAAGGATGGCAAGGCAGGCGAGAACGGCACTCAATCGCATGATGAAACCTCCCCGGCGCGAATCGCCTCCGCGTCGATCAAGAGAAGCCGAATCGGCCGACGCAGCGGATCCTCCACGCCGCTGGTCGCTTCCTGGAGCAGCCAGTACCTGGGGCCCGGAAGCAGACCCACATGAGGCGCGTTCGTCGGCAGACGCACCTTGCCGACGATCGCATCCTGCTCCGCGTCGATGCGGTGCAGGTCCCAGACGACCGCGTTGCCGGTCGCGTCTCGCATCAAGACGTAGAGAGAGTCCCGATCGGCGTAGAGACCGGCCGGATAGCTGGACGCCTCCAGAGGTCCCCATCCACTCCATCCGCCTCCGGCGGCGCGAAGCGACTCCGGGAACGGCGCCGGCAGGTCCGGAAAGGCCTCGAGCCGCCGGCCCTCACCGACGAGTTCATGGATGAAGGGCTCATCGGGAGCGAAACGGAGGGCAAATGTTGAACCGGCGCGACCCCCCGTCGCCGCAAGATCGGAAGTGGATCCGAACCAACCAAGCTCTCCCGGGAAGCCGGGCCAGGCGGCCACCTCCCTCAGCGCGTCAGAAGGCGCACTTGGCCGAGGATCCGCCTTGAACTCTACGAACTCCTCTTCCCACTGCAGTAGTTCTGAGTGCCGTGCGTCATCCAACCGAGTTCCCTGCACATAGAGGCGGTCGCGCACAGCGGCCAACTGTGTGATGGCGTACACGTCGTCGCCGCTCCAGCCACCCGTCGTCTTCTCCTCGACGTCGCTCTCCCAGAGCACGCGAATCGGTCGCAGGTTCGCGTTCAGCTCAAGCAAGCGATCCTGATCTGGGTAGCGGTCTGCAAGCACGTACCCTCGTCCCCAGGGCTGGACGCCCACGGGCCACACGAAGGTCAGCGCCAGGTCCGCGCTCTCCCGGCCGTCGACGATACGAACGAGCCCCTCATCCGCACCGTAGAGGAGCAATCGCGACTGGTGTAAATCCACCAGCACGAACCGCTCCTCGTCCATCCATGTGCCGCGGATCAGGCCAAGACTCGGCAGCTCGGTGACCTCCAACGGACGGCAGGCGGGCTCGGGCGTGCCGACCGCCGAGCACCCGCAAAGAAGCAACGAACCCAGGACGGCGCCACCGGGCGCAATCCACCGCGTCATGGGGCTGGACCTCCCTGTTACAAGGCTTACTCCAGCGCCAACGCCACCAGGGCCGGGATTTGTTCCCAGCGGCCGGCGCCGACCGTGAACGCCAGGTACTGCCGCCCTTCGTGGAGATAGGTCATCGGCGTGCCGTGCGGCGTCGGCTCGACGCGGTGTTCCCAGAGCTTCGCACCGTCCCGCTTGTCGTAGGCGCGAATGTGTCCGGCGTCGCCCATGAAGGTCATTCGGCTCGGGTCGTAGTCGGCCTGGATGATGAAGATCAGGTCCCTGGTCAGCACCAGACCGCCGTTCGACAGGATGCCGTGGGAAGCACTGCCCAGATCGGGCAGATCGAGGTGGGCGATCGCGGGATGGTCCTTCGGGCCCGGGCCGTGGGCAACCTGCCACAGGTGCTCGCCCGTGTTCAGGTCGATCGCGGTGATCCGGCTGTAGGGCGGCTTGACCAGGGGAAGACCCCGCGGCCCCTCCAGGAGGCCAAGGGCATCGACGTAGCGGAACTCGGAGCGGGCCGCGTCGGCCGGCCGGACGCCGAAGCTCATCACCTTGGTCATCGACGGCACGTAGAGCACGCCCGCCTCGGGATCGACCGCGGCGCCCCGCCAGTTCGCGCCTCCGGCGGCGGACGGCAGCGTCAGCACGCCGAGCTTGCCGCCCTCCCTGACCTCGAGCGGCGGCGTGTAGATCGGGCCCAGCACGTAGTCCTCGGCGATCTCGAGCGCCTCGGCGCGAAGCTCCGGCGTGAAGTCGATCAGGTCGTCCTCGGTGATGCCGAGCCGTTCGAAGGGCACAGGCTTCGTCGGCATCGGCTGGGTCGGGGAACTCCATTCACCGGGCACCGTCGTCTGCGGCACCGGGAGGTCGTCGATCGGCCACACGGGCTCGCCCGTCTCCCGGTCGAACACGTACGTGAGGCCCTGCTTGCTGACCTGGGCCACCGCCTTGATCTCACGGCCGTCCACGGTGACATCGACCAGGTTCGGAGCCGAGGCCAGGTCGTAGTCCCAAAGGCCGTGGCGAACGGCCTGGAAGTGCCACTTCCGCTCGCCGGTGCGGGCGTCCAACGCCACCAGGCTCTCGGCGAACAGGTTGTCGCCGCGCCGGTGGCCGCCGTACCAGTCGTTCGTCGGCGTCGACACGGGCAGGTAGACCATGCCGAGCTCGTCGTCGCAGCTCATCATCGTCCATACGTTCGTGTTCCCGGAGTACTCCCAGGACCCGTCGAGCCAGGTGTCGTTGCCGAACTCGCCGGGCCGCGGAATCGTGTGGAAGATCCAGCGCTGCTCGCCGGTGCGCACGTCGTAGCCGCGGACATGGCCGGGCGGCATCTGCGGACCGCGGGGCCCGTCCGAGATGATCGAGCCCAGCACGATGACGTCCGCGCAGACGATCGGCGGCGCCGAGTGGGTGTACTGTCCCTCGTTGATCTCGCGGCCCAGGCCGAGGGCGGTGTTCACCATGCCGGCGTCGCCGAACGCGGGGTCCGGCTCACCGGTCAGGCGGTCCAGCGAGATCAGGCGGCGATGGTGGGCGGCGTAGATCAGGCGCTCGACGGGTTCGCCGTCGATCTTCCCGCTCCAGTACTCGAGCCCGCGGTGCTGGAAACCGGCATTGGCCGGGCGGCCGGCGTCGTAGCTCTTCGGGTCGTAGACCCAGAGCGTCTCACCCGTGCCCGGCTCGATCGCTGCCAACTGGCTGAGCGAGGTCGTGATGTAGAGCGTGCCGTCGATGTAGAGAGGTGTGCTCTTGTACTGGCCGCCCCGGTACTCCGTGTCGGCCTCCGTCTCGACCGACGTCCACCGCCAGACCTCGCGCAGCCGGTCGACGTTGGACGGGTTGATCTGGTCGAGCGGCGAGTACTTCGTCGAGGCGCGGTCGGCGGCGTAGTGACGCCACTCGCCGCCTTCGGCGGAGACGGAGTCGGAGAGGCTGCCGCAGCCCAAAGCCGCGGGCAGCAGAAGAATGGCGCTCAAGGTCAGCCGGAGCTCGGAAGCCGGCCAGAAGGCCGGCGCACCCAGTGGGCAGACGTTGTTCAGGAACATCCGGCGAGTCTACGTGGCGATCCTGTACGCTATGCGGCCTTCAGGAACAAGGCCTAGAGGAGAAGAACGATGGCATGGGACTTCGAAACAGACCCTGAATTCCAGGACAAGCTGGACTGGATGGACGAGTTCGTCACCAACGAAATCGAACCGCTCCGGTTCGTCCTCGGCAGTCCCTACGATCTCTCCTGCCCGAAGCGCCAGAAGCTGATTCCGCCGCTCCAGGAGGAGGTCAGGAAGCGCAAGCTCTGGGCCTGCCACCTGGGTCCGAATCTCGGCGGCCAGGGTTACGGCCAGGTCAAGCTGGCGCTGATGAACGAGATTCTCGGCCGCTCGCCGCACGCGCCGATCGTGTTCGGCTGCCAGGCGCCGGACTCGGGCAACGCGGAGATCATCGCCCACTACGGCACGGACGAGCAGAAGGCCCGCTACCTGCAACCCCTGCTCGACAACAAGATGGTCTCCGCCTACTCGATGACGGAGCCGCACGGGGGCTCGGATCCGAAGGTGTTCACGACCCGCGCCGTCCTCGACGGAGACGAGTGGGTGATCAACGGCGAGAAGTGGTTCTCCTCGAACGCCCGGTACGCCTCCCTGCTGGTCGTCATGGTGGTTACCGACCCGGACGCGCCGCCCTACAACAAGATGTCCATGTTCCTCGTGCCGAAGGACACGCCCGGCGTCAAGATCATCCGCAACGTCGCCGTCGGCACCGGCAACGAGGACGGCTCACACGGCTACGTCCGCTACACGGACGTGCGCGTGCCCAAGGACCACCTGCTCGGCCAGCGCGGCCAGGGCTTCGTGGTCGCCCAGACCCGCCTCGGCGGCGGCCGCATCCACCACGCGATGCGGACGATCGCCAAGGTCCGCACGGCCTTCGACCAGATGTGCGAGCGCGTCCTGTCACGCACGACCCAGGGCGAGTTGCTGGCCCAGAAACAGCTCGTCCAGGAGAAGATCGCCGACTCCTGGGCGCAGATCGAGCAGTTCCGCCTGTTCGTTCTGCAGACCGCCTGGAAGATCGACAAGTACAAGGACTACCGGATGGTCCGCAAGGACATCTCGGCCGTCAAGGCGGTCATGCCGAAGGTCTACCTCGACGTCTTCTCGAGAGCGCTCATGCTCCACGGTTCGCTCGGCGTCTCGAACGAGATGACCTTCTCGGCGGGAGTCGTCGACTCCTTCCACATGGCCCTGGCAGACGGACCGACCGAGGTCCACAAGATCACGGTGGCGCGACAGATCCTCCGCGAGTACGCCGGCACGGACGACCTCTTCCCGACCACGCACCTGCCGAAGCTGCGGCAGGCGGCGCTCGAGAAGTACGCCGAGGCGCTGGAACTGGAGGTGGCGGCGCTGTAGAGCGGGCCGAGCCGGTTCGCCGCTACGCGTGGGCGGCGGCCGTCGCGCGCACGCCGAGCCCGGCGACGAGCGCAAACAGCAGCGCGAACACGAGGTTCGCGATGCCGCTGGTCTCGTCCATCAGGCCCATGACGGCGATCACCAGGAGAGCGACCGCCACCAGGATCGAGAAGACGTTGCCCATCTTCTGGGCATCCTCCTCGCTGCCGCCCATGCAGCCGATGCGGACCAGGAAGAAGGTCAGCACGCCGAAGAAGGCGATGAGGCTCCACCAGGAACCTGCCGCGGCGTCGACCATCGCCTGAGAGGCCCACCAGCCGGCGCCGAGAAGGTACGCGATCGCAAACAGGAAGTTCTTCATCATGGCGAGCCGGAATCTAGCTGACAGGTGCTGTATCGGCAAGCCTGACCTGCCAATCCGGCTCACACGCCGGCATCGCCTCCCCTACCGGGCGTGCTAGGGTTCCGATCCCGCTGAACGGCATCAACCCGGGTACCGCCCGGCCATCTGACGGAGAACCCGAAATGCTCCTCGACCTCGCCAAGAACCGCCCGTTTCCCGTCTTGGCGGCAGCCGCGCTGCTGCTGCTCTTCGCCGGCTGCGCCGCCGAATCCGGCGAAGACCACTCGGACCATGACCACGCGGAAGGCGACATGGACCACGCCGAAGAAGCGGCCGACGACGGAGCGCCGCGCGTCTACTTCGTGGGGCTGGAGAACCACGACACGATCCCCAGTCTGATCAACCTGCAGTTCGCGGCCGAGAACTTCATCATCGAGCCCGTCGGCGACGGCGCGATCAACGAGGGGGCCGGCCACTACCACATCGCGATCGACGGGGAGTGCCTGGAGCCGGGCATCGTGATCCCCACCGCGGACCCGTGGATCCACTTCGGAGACGGCTCAGACTCGATCGAACTCGAGCTTCCGCTCGGCGAGCACTACCTATGCCTGCAGATCGGCGACGGCGAGCACCGGACGCTCGACGAGCCGGGGCTGTCGCAGTACATCATGGTGCACGTCGAGGACGAGGCCGAGGAGGCAGCGGAGTAGGCAGCGTCCGCCTATTCAAAGAAGAACGGGCTTGTCCAGGCCGCGCCGCCGTCCGTCTGGACTACGCGGACATAGAGATAGCCGCCCGACCGGAACTCCGGCAAGGCGACGGTCAGGCTGCACTCGCGCTCGCCTTCGGGACACAGAGCCTCGCCGGCGATGGCACCGGCGCCGCTCCCGCCCTGGCGGCTGACGACCTCGATGCGAGCAATCTCGGCCGGTGCCACCGCACGCACGACCAGAGTCCGCTCCGGCACGCCGGCGATCGGGCCGACCCCTCCCGCAGCAAGCGCAGCTTCCGGAATCACCGCGCCGATCGGCCAGCCGGCGTAGCTCGCCCGCACCACGATTCGCGGGCCGTTCGTCGCGTAGGTACGACGGGAGAGGAGGGCCTCGTAGATCCCCTCACGGGTCACCTCGTCGCTCAGAATCGCCGCCACGCCGCCACTGGGCGATGAAAGGTGCGCCAATCCGGGATGGCCGTCGTGACCGTCGCTTGAGCCGATGAACCCCAGCCGGTAGCCGCGGTCGAGGACGTCGCGCACGTAGTTGCCTTCGAGGGCGCCCCGAACCGTCAGGCCCGGCGAGTCCGCAGCCTCGCTCGACCCGTGGACCGAGACGATCTCGGTGACCGGCTCCAGTCCGGGAGGCGGCGCCGCCGACCAGTCCGTGGCGATCGGTTCGCCGGCCGAATGGTGAGCGAAGGTGAGGGCACGGGCGCCGTCGAGTCCCTCCCAGAGCTCGACCGCTTCGTCGAAGCGCTCGTCGATCGAACTCAGGAGCAAACCACCCAACGCGCCGGCGGCCCGCTCGAAAAAGACCACGTGGCGGTGGCCCTCGACCCAGTTCGTCCACTCGTAGCCGGCCAGGGCGACGAAGCGTCCGGGTTCGTGCCGCCGGTCGGCCGCATCCAGCGTCCGCCGCCAGATCGAGGGCTCACGGTCCATGAACCGCATGCCCCAGTGGTCATGGTCGGTCACCGCCGCAGCGTCGAGGGCGGCCACCTCCCGAGCGTAGAGCAACAAATCGTCCGGCGTCGCCGAACCGTCGGAGAGGCCGGAGTGGTTCTGGAGGTCCGCCCAGAGGATACGCCGGCCGGCCGGCGAGACGAGGAGAGGGTTGCTTTCCGCTTCGAGTCCAGGCTCGGTCTCGGCACCCATCAGCCGGCCGCTCACCCTGAACACACCGCGGGCCTCGGCGGAAAGCCGAAGCGGAACGACGAGCCGGCCTCGATCCTCCACGGCGAGAGCCAGGGAGACGACCCGCTCCACCTCGGCCGCCGAATCGGCCCTTGAGTCGACCAAGTCGACGTCGGCCGGCAACCGAAGTTCCAGCGTCCCGGCTGCCGCGGGCCAGCCGTTCCCGACCGCGTCGGCCAGCGCCGCCGTGAGCGTGACCCGGTCGCCCGGCCGAGCGGTCGAGGGCAGGTGAAGCAGTAACCGTGCTGGCGGCCCCGGCATCACATCGACGGCCGGCGACTCGGAGATTAGCTCCCGCACACCGTCACCGTCGCCGTCGACGCCGACCCAGAAGCGCGATTCGCGCTCGGCGTAGCGGTCGGCCAGCGCGCCCGCCGGGCCGGCTCCATACGTGATCACGACCTCTTGTCCTGCCGTGAGCGGCCGGCCGCCGACGCTGATCGCGAGCAACTGCTGATCCAGCGTTTCCGCCGAGAGTTCGACGCCGGCAGCGTCCGTCTCGACCGTCGTGTAGCCCAGTGCCTCCGGACGTTCCGTCTGCGGTGTGCTCCAGCCCCAGAAAGGCGACACCTGGAGATGGACGGTTCCTCCGACCGCTACGCCCGCAGGCCCCGCCCGGTAGACGATCCGCCAGCTTCCCGGATTCCCTGCGACAGCCGGGCCCCTCAAGGCCTCGACGGCGGCCGTGCCGCCGCCGTCAGCGCTCGAACGCGGCCGCAGGAGGTCGGCGCGCAGTTCTTCGACGACGTCGTGACGCGGAGAGCGGTCGGGCCACGAGCCGCTCGTCGGTTCATCAGGTGCCGGCCCACACGCCACGACCATCAGCATGAGGGCAGCAGCGAATCGGAAAGGGCGCACTCGGAGATCCTCTCACGAGCGGCGCCAACGGCTGTAGTCTGCACGCAGTCCAATGCCCTACAAGATCGCCTTCATCGGCACCCACGGCGTCGGCAAGACGACCCTGGCCTACGGTCTCGCTTCCCGCCTGAAACGCCGGGACATCAACCTCGATGTCGTGGTCGAGGTAGCCCGGCGCTGTCCCCTGCCCCTCAACGAAGGCACAACACTGGAGGCCCAGTCGTGGATCCTCTACTCTCAGATCGCCGACGAACTGGCCGCGGAGGCTCGCTCGCCGGTCGTCATCTGCGACCGCAGCGTGCTCGACAACTACGTCTACCTGCTGTTCGCTCACGGGCGCCAGCCGGCGTTCGAACCGCTGATCGAGTCCTGGTGCACGACCTACGACCTGAAGGTCTATGTGCCCATCCTGCGCGGCAGCGAGGCGCAGCCCGACGGCATCCGCGCCGTCGATCCCGCCTTCCGGCAGCAGATCGACGACCGGCTCTGGAACGAACTGGAGGATCGCCGGATCGAAGTCCTGGTCCTTCACCCCGAACGTCGGGACGACTGGCTCGACATCGTCGAGGAGGCAGTGTCGAACGAGCTCCGCATCCCCCAACTCGATCTGCTCTGACGCGCGGCGGCGCGCGTATACTCACGCCCCGGTTCATCCCGTAGCCCGATACCCACAGCGCACAGCACCTCGGCGCTCTCGCCGCCGACGTCGACAAGTTCAAGAGGAGTCGCCATGTCCCGTCCCTTCCTTCGCACCGAACTCTGCGACATGCTGGGGATCGAGTATCCCGTCTTTTCCGCCGGCATGGGTCCCGTGGCGGGGGGCGCGGAACCCGTCGCGAAGGCCGAACTGGTGGCCGCCGTTTCGGAAGCTGGCGGCCTGGGCGTGATCGGAGGCGTTGCCTACAGCCCCGAGGACCTGCGGGCGGAGATCAACAAGGTGCGCGCGAGGACGGACAAGCCGTTCGGGGTCGACCTGCTGCTGGCTTCGAACTTCCTGGAGAAGGCGGGCAGCGGACCGACCTCGGCGACCGTGCCGACCCGCGACCTGGTGCCGGCGGAGACGCGCGACGCACTCAGGAAGATGGCCGAGAACCTGGGCATCGAGTGGGTCGAAGCCCCGCCCCCGCCGCCGAGTTGGACGGTGCCCGAGGGCAAGAGCTACGCCGGCGCCCAGATGGAGGTGCTGCTGGAAGAGAAGATACCGGTGTTCGCCTCCGGTCTCGGGTCCCCGGCGCCCTTCTCGAGGGCGCTCAAGGACGCCGGCATCAAGATCGTCTCCCTGGTCGGCAACGCCCGCGCCGCGCGCCGGGTCGCCGACGGCGGCGCCGACATCGTCGTGGCCCAGGGCACCGAGGCCGGCGGTCACACCGGCAAGATCGGCACATTGGCGCTCTTGCCCCAGGTCATGGACGCGGTGGCGCCGCTGCCGGTCGTTGCCGCGGGTGGCGTTGCCGACGGCCGCGGACTGGCCGCGGTCATCGCAGCGGGCGCGATCGGCGCCTGGTGCGGCACCGCCTTCCTGGTTTCGAACGAGGCGAACCAGCCCGCGCTGCAGAAGCAGCGCATTCTGGAGGCCGCCACCGAGGACACCGTGGTCACCCGTCTCTACAGCGGCAAGACGATGCGGAACATCACGAATCCGCTGATCCAGGCCTGGGAGGACAGCGGCATACGGGCGCTGCCGATGGGGCTCCAGGGCGTGCTCACACGCGACCTGCTCCACTCCATCCGCACCGCCGGACGGGACGACCTGCTGATGAACGCCGCCGGCCAGGCCTCCGGCATGCTGCAGAAGGCTCGCCCGGCCAGCGAGATCCTCCACGAGATGGTGGCAGACGCCTCAAACCTCCTGGGCGCGCGGCTTTCGCAACGGGTTCAGGTCCAGGTCGCCGTCTAGACACTGGGTGCGCCGGCCTGCCATCCGCGCGCCCGCTGACGGGCGCACGGACTGGTTCGCGTGTGGCGCGGAACGCGCCACCCGGGTTCCGGCCGGCATTCCGGCACCTACCACCGGCGCGCGTCGGGCTCGATCGCTTCGAGGTCGAAGCAGTGATAGCCGGCCGGGTGCCTCCAGAACCGTTCCCGGTAGGGATACATCCGTAGCGACGCCTGATCGGTGGGTGCATCGAGGCTGAACGTCGCACAGAGTTCGTACGCCTTGTCCCCAGTAGCCCGAAAGGCGTAGGGCTCCCGGGTTTCCGGATCGACGATCGACACGATATTGATGTCCCGCTCGCCGCTGAGGGCTTCCAGGCCCGCGGGCAGGGAGCCGTTCCGCTCCCAGTAGATGTCGACGCCCCGAACGATGTCCCGCAGGTTCCCCACGCGCGCGACATCCAGCCCGCGCTCGCGCGCCCTTCCGGGCGAACCGACGGCAACCAGTCCCAGGCCGACCGCCAGCAGGACAGCCGCCGCCGACACACCGGCGAAGACGGTTGGCAGTCTCGGCGCGTGACCGCCTTCGGCCGCTTCCGCGTCGTCCTGGCGGAGGTCCCAGAAGTAGTAGCCGAACACGCTGCCGGCAATCGCCGCAACGACCCCGACCTTCAGGAGAAACCGGACAGCCAGCTCACCGCCCAGACCGAAGAACACGAGGGCGATCAGGTCGCCGGCCAGGACACCCGCCGCAACGAACAACGTCAGATAGGTGAGCCACTTCCTGATCCGCGACGAACGCAAGTCCGGATCGTCGCGCAGCGTTCTTCTCACCATTCGTTGAACCAGCAGGAACACCGGGAAGGAAATGACGAGATAAGCCAGTCCCCACCGCAGCATCTCGGCGGAAGCCGCCGCCGGAAGAGTGAACGCGATGTCGGCGAAGGCCCGGTTGATCAGCACGAACATCACGTTGCCGAAGCTGATCGCCGCCGTGTACAGCGCGGCGAAGAGGACCAGGTAGAGAAAGGCCTCGCGCGCGCCCAGATACGGGCGGGGCCGCGGGATCAGCGCCACGAACTCCCGGTCGACCCAGACGCCGAGGGCCTTGTCGATGTCGCCCTGTCGCCAACCCGCGTCCGCCAAAGCCTCCCGGATCTCGTTGCGGCTCGCGCCTCTCGACAGTGCTTCTCGTACAAACCGGCTCAGTTCCTCGTTCACGGTTTCTCCTCCGTGTTGTTGACGATGTCAACATTACACGCGATCCCCCGTCGCGTCAACACCGATGGTTAACATGCGCTCCCATGACTTCTTCCGCCGTTCTCGACGCCCTCCGATCCCTCGACACCCCCACCGTCTGCAACGCACTTGAGGTCGTGGCGCCCGAGCGGCGTGGCCACGGCTACACCGTGGACCCGCTCGTGTGCGCTCGGCCCGATCTGCCGCCTATCGTCGGTTTCGCCCGCACGGCGCGAATCCGCGCCCAGCACCCGAGTTCGGTCGATCCGAAGCAGGCCCGCCGCACTTCGATGGGCTATTACGAGTACCTGGCTTCCGGCGAAGACCCCACGATCACCGTGATCCAGGATCTCGACGGCGATGCCCGCGGCTACGGCGCCTTCTGGGGCGAGGTGAACTCGAACGTTCACCGCGGCCTGGGGTGCCTCGGCGTGATCACCGACGGCAGCATCCGCGACATGGACGACGTCGCAGAGGGCTTCCAACTGCTGGCCGGCCGCATCGGACCCTCGCACGCCCACGTCCACGTCGTCGACTACGGTGGTCCGGTCAGCGTCGCCGGCATGGCCGTCGCGGACGGCGACCTGATCCACGCCGACCAGCACGGTGCCGTCGTTGTTCCGGCCGACGTCGCCGACCAGGTCGAAGCGGCGGCCGACCTGATCGCCCGGCGCGAACGGGTCATCATCGACGCCGCCAAGCAGCCGGACTTCGACTTCGACAAGCTGAGGGCCGCCTGGGGCCAGGCGGCGGAGATCCACTGAGTCGGCGGCGAGCCGCTCAGGCCATCACGGGATCGATCGGCGTGATGATGCCGAGCGCGTCCTCGATCGCTTGGGCCGCCTCGAGGCAGAGTCCTTCCCGATAGCGGCCGCCGATCACCTCGACCACCTGGGGGAGGCCGTTGGCGACGCCGGTCGGCACGCAGACGGCGGGCAGGCCCAGCAGGTTGAGAGCGACTTCGAAGCGCATCTGGTCGAGGACGTCGCCGGGTTCCTTGAGGTCGTAGCCGACGACGAAGGGCGGCTGGGTCATGATCGGAGCCAGCGTGATCGGGTAGTCCTCCTGGAACTCCTGCCAGACGCTGGCGATCCGGTGACGCTGGCCGTACATCGCCTCGTACTCCGTGGGCGACTCGACCCCGAACATGTCGAGTGCGCGCACCAAGAAATCGTAGGCGTCAGGCGACATGACTTCCTTGAGCGCCTGCCTCGCTGTGTTCAACTCATAACCGAGGAAGACCTCCCAGGCTCGTCGCGCTTCGGCGGCCATCGGCGGTTCGACCTCTTCCACCGCGTACCCCGCCGCCTCCAGCGCCTCGCCCGCCGCGCGCACGGCGGCGGCGATATCCGGGTGAGTCGAACCGCCGCTGGGCTCCGGCACCAGCGCGACCTTGACCGGCGAAGCCGGCGGTTCCAGGTCGAGGGCAACCGGGACCGACCATGGATCGCTGCGGTGGTATCTCCCCAACAGCTCGTACGCGGTACGCAGATCGGCCACGCGACGCGCCATCGGACCGTCGACGGCCATCAACTGGCCGGACATGCTGCCCCCCGTGGCACTGGCGATGCGCCCCAGCGTCGGCTTGAGCGACGCGATGCCGTTGCACTGGGCCGGGATGCGAAGCGAACCGCCGATGTCGTTGCCAAGCCCCAAGCAACTCATGCCGCTGGCCAGCGCGGAGCCTTCACCACCGCTCGAACCGCCGACGTTGCGGTCCGCGGCCCACGGGTTGCGCGTGACGCCGTAGAGGTAGCTATCCGTATGGACCCTGAGGCCGAGATCTGGCAGGTTGGTCCGGGTCAGGACGATGGCGCCGGCCTCCTTGAGGCGCGTCACGATCAACGCGTCCTCTTCGGCGTTCTCCTCGGCGAACGCCGGAACGCCGTTCGTGGTCGGGGTGCCGGCGACGGCGATGTTGTCCTTGACCGAGATCGGCACGCCGTGCAGCGGACCAAGCTCGGCGCCCGCCGCCACCGCCTCGTCGGCGGCACGCGCGGCTTCCCGTGCTTCGTCAGCCAGGACACGAACGACAGCGTTCAGATGGCCGTTGACTGCCTCGACTCGCGCCAGGTGAGATTCGACGACTTCCAGGCTCGAGACCTCGCCGAGGCGGATCGCCGCCGCGAGTTCGTTCGCACCGGCGCGCCAGAGATCGTCAGGCATCGGTCCCGCAGCGGCATCTGCCGCGGAATCAGGCGCCGCCGCATCGTCGGCGCACCCGACCAGTAGCCCGGCGGCACCGGCGAGGGACAGGGCGTGGATCACCTGGCGCCGCGAGACGCCGTTGATTTCCTGGTGTTCGGGCTCGAGGGTCGTCATCTACTGTCTCCTGTATTCACTCGGCTCGCAGGTCATCCACGTTGAGCGTCTCTTCGAGGACCGACTCGCCGTCCATGTCGCGGACTTCCAGCGTCACCGAGCGGGAAGTCCAGTCGATGGACAGTGCACCATAGTTCTCCGGCCGGTAGGTCGGGCCCAACCGGTACGGCCCGGCCTCTTCCCCGCTGCTGAATGCCGAGTTGAGAGAACTCGCGGTGAGTTCCAGAAGCGGGTAGCCGAGCGCGTCGTCGTGACGGTAGATGCCGCCGCGGTGGCGGTCGCCGGAGATCACGATCACGCCATTCGCGCCCGTCTCGCGTAGCAGGGCGTAGAGGCGATCACGCTCGGCCGGAAGTTGACGCCACGCCTCGTACCCGTGACCGTCGGCGATCACCTGGATCGACGACGCCAGGATGCGCAGATCCGCCTCCTCCTGGAGCACTTGACCGAGCCACGCCCACTGATCCTCACCCAGCATCGTCTTGTCCGGATCAGGATCCGGCATGTAGCGCTCCTTGCCCGGCGCACCGCGCTCGTCGGTCGGCCGCAGCGGGGAGCGAAAGTACCGCGTGTCGAGCAGGATGAGCTGAACCCGACGACCGGGCGGGCCGTAGGTCACGGCGTCGTAGACCCCGGGGCGCGAGGCACGCTCGGAATCCGGCGGCACGTCCCAGAAGTCCTCGAAGATCCGCTGCGCCTCTTCGCGGCCGAAGAAGTCGGCGCCGGCGTCGTTCAGACCATAGTCATGGTCGTCCCAGGTGGCGGCGAGCGGCACTCCCGCCTGTCGCAGCCGGCTAAAGCCTTCGGCTTCCGCCTGCATCGCGTAGGCGTCCCGCAACTCGCGCAGGTCCTCGGACTCGACATCGCCATAGACGTTGTCGCCGAGGAACACGAAGAGCTCGAAATCGTCTTCCAGGATCGCGTCGAAGATCGGTTGCGGCAGGTCCTGCCTCAGGCAGGAGCCGAGGCCGATCCGTTCGAGCGCCGGCTCGACCGCCGCGGCGGTCTCCGCGGCCGGTTCAGCGGTCGGCGCACCGCAGGCCAGAACCAGCAGCGCGGCCGCGAGCAGAGCCTCAGTTCGCAGCTTCATCGCACAGGCTCTCGATCGAGTACCCCGACGGGTCCGGCAGTTTTCCAGCGGTGACCATCTCATCGATCAGCTTCTCCGTCTCCGTGACCCGGTCCCTCTTCGCATACTCCTGACGCATCGCCCTGACCTGCGGGTGTTCGAGCATCGGACAGTATCCCAGCATCCGTGGCTTCACCTTCTCCCACTTCCGGCGCACGTAGATGTTCGGCTGGTAGGACTCATCCCATTCGGGCGTCACGTAGTCCCGCAGATCGAACGGTCTGCGGAGGCGCCAAAGCCCCTCTTCGTAGACGACATGGGGGTCGTCGCCGGCGCAGAGGTGCTCGTAGAACCACATCCCCTCGTAGTTCGCCTCCAGATCGGCCAGGGACAGAACGCCCGAGACGGCCCTGCCGAGGATCGTGATCTCATGCAGCAGACCGCGACGCACGGCTCGATCCTCCGCTTCGGCGGGCGTCGCGCCCCGCGCGCGGGCTTTTCGATACCAGCGGTGGTAGTACCAGGCGGTTCCCAGGAAATGCGTGAGCTTGTCCGTGCCCAGCCGTACCCCGTTGACCTCCACCGTCGGACTCGGCGGCATCCACCGGCCGGTGTCGAACAGCGGCGACGTGCCGCCGTAGATGTACTTCTGCTCGAACTCCCGCATCTCCTCGGGTCCCGAGGGAGACCGGCTGACCAGGGGCGAGTTCACCGACCAGGTCTCGAAGCCGTCGAAGAACAGCATGCGATGACGCTTGAAGAACCGGAACCGTACCTTCTGGCACCGGCGGTCCCTGCCCTCCCGGTTCAGCTCGGCGACCAAGCGGTCGAGTTCCAGGTTGACCCGGGCGTTCAGCACCTCGGTCATGTCCTCGAGGTGGCGGCCCCAGGCGAAGAACTGATCCGTCTCCAGGCCCGAAGCGGCGCCGGTGCCGCCGAGTCCGAGAAGCAGCGCCACGACCAGGGCAGCCAATCCAGACCGCGCCGACACCCGTCGCCCCGCTCCCGGCATCAGAACCCCCAGCCGATGCCGGCCGTGTACACGTAGCGGTCGGCGTCCTGGTGAGCGGAGCTGATCCGCCGCAAGACGCCCACGTTGAACGTAATGCGAGGCAGCGCGAACTGCCCTTCGAAGCCGGCCAGCGTCTGCCGCGCCGGATCGAGTTCGGAGTCTCCCCAGGTGCGGACCAGGACGGCGCGGGCGCCCCAGCCGACATAGACGTTGTTCAGGAAGGCGGAACGCGGCTTCCGCGCGGCGATCACGCGCGCATAGCCGACGCCGAGCTGTCCTCCCGCCGAACCCGGTTCGATCTGCGCCACGAACCCGCGGTATTCACAGAAGGCGGTGCAGTCGTAACTGGCCGGCATGCGCGCCAGGATGGCTCCGCCACCCGCTGAGAACTCTAGAGGAATCGAGTAACGGACCCGAGCGATGCCGAGCCAGCGGAGCGAGGTCTCGTCGACGTCCGCTCGCACGCGGTCGGCGACTTCGCTCGACGAGGGTTCGGCAGGCGCGTCGTCGCCGACTTCCTGGGCCGTCGCCGGCAACGCCAGGAGGCCAAGGGCCAAGGCACCCGCCGCGAACGGGATGTTTGGCATCGTCGACGGGTCTCCTGCCGGGGCCTCCGCACCGCCCATCCTACTCCCATGGGCGGTTCCAGGCGCGCTGGAGCGACGACTACGAGCCGCCGCCGAAGCGGTAGCTCATCAGCGCCTTCAACCGCCGACCCTTCGGATTCGCGGTCAGCGCGTCGAACGACTGCTCGAAGAAGACGAGCGGCGGATCCTCGTCGGTCAGGTTGATCGCCGACAGGGCGAGGTCGAAACCGAGCCGCGGGAAGCGCCACAGGAACGTCAGATCGAACGTGAGCCACTCGTCGATCGGCAGCAGTTCGGGAGGCGTCCACGCAATGTTGCTGTCTTCGTAGGACGAGATGTAGTTGGCCCAACCGATCAGACTGTAGTCGCTCCAGCGGTAACCGAGCGAGGCCTTCGCCTTCATCTCCGGCAGCGGCGGCGCGATCGGCGTGTCACGGTTCAGCAGGCCGACGACGTCCTTCTGCTCGCGGTAGACGACGCCGTCACGTTCGAGCTTCTTCAGCTCGTAGCTCGTCGTGTACGTGCTGTCCACGCCGAAGGAGAGTTCCCCAGGGCCCGCGTCCACGTGGCCGTGAAGGTGGAAGTCGAAGCCCGACGTCTTGATTCCGGGCCAGTTGATCAGGTCGATCCGCACCCTCTCGATGTCGCCCGGAACGCAGGAACCGTCCGTTACGCCACCCGGGCAGACGACTCTGCCCATGACCGCGCCTAACGCCGCCTGGTTGCCGCCGTAGCCTTCGTCGTAGAGCCGCACGACATCCTGTTGCGGCAGCGGGGCGATCACGTCGTCGAAGTCGTAGCTCCAGTAATCCAGCGTCACGTCGATTCCGGGAGAGGCGAAGAGCACCAGACCCAGGTTGTAGGTGAACGCCTGCTCCGGCAACAGTGACCGGCTGCCGAACGCGTCGACCGCCTTGTAGACGCCGACCGTGTTCAGGTACTCCAGAGTGGTGCGCACCTCCTCGTTCAGATCGTCGACCGAGGGCGCGCGAAACGTGGTCTGGACCGAGGTGCGGAACGAGAGCACGTGGTCTTCGCCCGCCGAAAGCTGCCAGCGGCCCGAGAACTTCGGATCGAAGCTGTCGATCTCGTCGTGGAGCTCGTAGTTCGCCGCGAACTGCATGTCGCCCCGGAGCGCGTTGACGGACAGCTCGCCGAATGCCCGGTGAACCGCCTGGGAGTCGCCGTACGGGTAGTAGCCCGACGTGAACGTGAAGGTGCCGGCGCGCGCCCCCCTCTGCCTGCCGGTGGCCGGGTCGACGCAGGACCGGTCGCCAGGCACCACGCAGGGATTCAGTGCGTAGTTGCCGACCGCGTTCGGGATCGCGCTCACATCGACGTGGCGGTACTGGTAACCGAACGCGTAGTCGAGCCTCTCAGGAAGCCAGTTGCCCGACAGCGTCGCCTCCGCCACGACGAGTTCCGCCTCGTTCTCGACGTTCACCTGTTCGTTGATCCAGTCGAGCATCGCCCGGTTGTTCTCCAGGCCTGCTACGTACATCGGATTCGGGCTGTCTTCCCACGGCGCACCCGGCTGGGCGGAGAACTCGATCGCGTGGCCGAACGGGTTGTAGTAGTAGCAGTCGCCGGCGCCGGCCTGAGCCGAACCGGTATCGCCAAGCCGCATCCCCGAGGGGCTCGTGTCGTCAGCCACCACGCCGACGCCGCAGTTCGGGCCGCCGTAGCCGCGGAAGGCGAGGAACTTGCGATACGCGTACTCCGCCGGGTGGTTCATGTTGCCGGTCGCACGCGAGTAACTCACGCCGACGTCAAGGTTCGCCGCCTTGCCGCCGACCGACAGATCGTGGTCGATGTTCGCCGCGATGCGGGTCGTCTCCGTGCCCCGCCGCAGGCCGCGCCCGGGGCCCGCGTTGCCGACCAGGCGGCCGTAGAAGTACCAGTCGTCCTGCAGGCATTCCTCGCCCGAAGCGAAGCCGCCCACGCCGAAGGAACTGTTGCAGAACTCAGTGCGCCCCGGGTGTTCGTTCGAGATCAGCTGCAGGCCGTCCAGCAACGACACCGGAGGGAACGAAGGCGTGGTCACGTAGTTCGGGATGATCGAGTCCGCGTACAGGGCCTCCAGGTGGTACGTCGTGTTCTCGGCAAGCGGACCGTTCAACTCGGCGAAGAAGCGGTTCGTCTCCGTCGCCTCGATCAGGCTGTCCCACGGCTGATACCGGAAGGCGCAGGTCCAGCCGCGGTCGTAGCCGCCGAGGCCGTTGCACGCGGGATCGACGAAGTAGTCCGTGCCCGCGGCGCCGTTGCGCGCCCGTGCCAGCTCCTCGACAAAGGCGGAGGAGGTTTCGCCGCCCGTGAGGTTCGGGCGCAGGAAGATGCCCGGATTGCCGGTGTTGGACCAACCCCAGAACCAGCCCGTGGCGCGGTCCTGGAGCGTGTAGGGCCGTTCCCGGGCGCCGAGATGCGAACGCTCCGCGCGCTCGAGCGAGAAGACCAGGTGATGGTCCGAGCCGCCCAGCTTGCCGCCCCAGATCGCGCCCGCCGTCGAGTCGCCGCCGCCGTCCATGCTCTCGTGCGAAAGCGAAACCTCGAACCCGGTGAACTCGTCGCGGGTGACGAAGTTGGCGACGCCGGCCACGGCGTCCGAACCGTAGATCGCGGCGGCGCCTTCCTTCAGCACCTCGATGCGGTCAACGGCAATCGAGGGAAAGGCGTTGATGTCGACGAAGCGGCCGCCGAACAACCGCGCCGGCAGCGCCGTCTGGCGCCGGCCGTTGAGCAGGACCAACGTCCTCGAGGCCCCGAGACCCCGGAGGTTCACGTTGGCGACATTCTCGGGCACCGCCGTCCCCTGGTCGTTGTACCAACTGTTCGCCTCGCCGATCACGCCGGACGAAGCGGTCAGGTTCTTGATCAGATCGACCGCCTGCAGCGACCCCTGCTCCTTCTGGAGTTCCCGGTTCAGCACCTCGACGGCGTAGGGGAGGTCGACGGCAGGTTCCTCGATCGCCGAGCCGGTGACGACGACGACGTCGTGGGCGTGGAAGTCGAGGACATCGTCCTCGTCGCCGTGCTCTTCCCCTTCATGGTCGTCGTGATCCTCGTCCTCCTGGAGCGCCACGGCCTCGGCCGGCGGCACCCCGGGGTCGGGCCCCGGTTCGCTCGCTTCGCCGTCAGCGAACGCCGCTACGGGCAACAAGGACAGAAGGAAGATGGGGACGGCCAACAACAGCTTTCGGGACATATCGCCTCCTTGGGAAAGCGTCGAGTCCGCTCGTCGCTAGCCGAGGCGGCGCCGACCTGACCACCGTAGCCTAGAGCGGATGAAGGGCTGGGCAGCAAGGATACACGCCAACACCTCCAAACTGGGAAGCCGTCCCCATCTCCTGGACTAAGATGCCCTCCAACAGGAGGTTTCACGATGTCCCGAAGAGTCCACCGAGTCGTGCCCGCAGCCGTTCTCGCGCTGACCCTGAGCGCGACGGGCCCCTCTCCCGCTCACCACGCCTTCTCGGCCGAGTTCGACGCGAACCTGCCGATCAAGATCGAAGGCAAGATCACCAAGGTCGAGTGGATCAACCCCCACGCCTGGGTCCACGTAGAAACCACCCTGGACAGCGGCGAGACGATGACCTGGGAACTCGAAGCCGGCACGCCGAACACCCTGGTTCGCCGCGGCCTGACCCGCACCTTGCTCCGGCCCGGGACGGAGGTCATCGTCCGCGGCTACCAGAGCAAGGACCAGATGTGCACACCGAACTGCCGGGGAAGCGGGCGTGACATGACCCTCCCCGACGGCCGCAGCCTGTTCATGGGTTCCTCCGGCACCGGCGCGCCCCGGGACGGCGCCGACCCGACTGAGCAGTAAGGGCGAAGTCCCTGGTCAGCCGTCGCTCGAGGCGCTGGAGGCCTCGTTCGACTGCTCGTGGTCGTCGAGAACGCCGAACGCAGCGACGATCTCCAAGCCGATGAACGCCACCGCCAACAGGATGAAGAAGTCGAAATCACTCATTGGTCACTGCTCCTGCTCTTCCTTCGCCGCCTCCAGGGCCTCCCTCGCCGCGTCGACCCGGTTCTGGCCGCCATACCAGCTAGCCAGCCAGTCCTTGCCGTCTTCGGCGGTGCCCTGCTGCTCGCGATGGCGGGCGCCGCGCAGCATGAGGGTCATCGCGCGGTTGCCCTCGTGGCAGGCGTATTCGAGGACCGGGTCGTCGCTCAGCCGCATCTCGAGGGCGCTCGTCCAGGGAGCTTCGAAGGACTCGGGGTCGTCGACGGTGTACTCGTAGAGCAGAGCGTCCGTACCGGTGCGCGTGAAGCGTTCCGTCAGGACCAGGTTCGGGCCAGTGCCGCGGTACGCGGTGTGATCCGTGTAGTTCTTCGTCGTGACGACGAACGTGTCACCGTCCCAGACACCTGACGAGTCGCCCTTCCAGAAACGCATGCTCTCGTCCGCGTGCTCCCGGCCATCGGTCGGGATGACCCTGTGATCGTTGATCATCTCGGTCATGATCGCGACGTAGCCCGGCGACTGGAAGATCTCCATCATGTTGTTGTACGCGCCCGGCGTCATCGGCGGGCCGGCATTGAAGCCGATGATGCAGCGCTCGTACGAGTTCCGCTCTTCCGGGCCGGCCGGCGGCTGGCCCCAGAGGGCGTAGCGTTCGTTCACCCGACGGATCGCCCCGTCCGTCATCTTCGGCAACCGGCCGTTCGGCGGATCGATGACCAGGGACGTCCGCATCGTGCCCGAGACCTTGTCGCCCAGATCGAGCCAGAACGAGTTGTAGCCGACATCGACATCGCCCTGGCTCGGATCGACGTCCTGTCCGCCGGAGGCGGCTCGGGCGGCACGTTCCTGCTTTCGCCGTTCCTCCCACTCCCGTGCCTCCTCCGCGGTGAGGGTCGCTTTGTCCCCGAACGCGGCGGGCCGCTCCAGCGGCGTGATCGAGCGGTAGTCCCAGGTGCCCTGCAGGTCCGGAACGCCCCAGGACGTGACGAGCTTCTCATCCTCGGCGTACACGGCCCCGGTGACGACCAGGGCGGCGCCGACGAGAACGACGGTGTTTGCGGACAGTCGGTGCTTCATGACTTCGACTCCTTTCACTCTGGCGTCGCCCCGCGGCGCAGATGGCCGTAGGCCGCGTCCTCTCCCCCCAGCGGAATGCACTTGAACTCGAGCAGGCGCGCGTTTTCTTCAAGGCGCCGGTAGAGCGGCATGCTGATCGTCCACGGCTCGGTGAACACGTTCGGATCGGTGATCGTCGCCTCGTAGTGCATCGAGTCCGGTCCGGTGCGTGTGTAGCGTTCGACGACCTGGAGCTCCTCGCTGTGGAAGTTGCCCGAGGCGTCGAACCAGGTGTCGGCGACCTGATCCGTGACCTCGACCACCAGGGTGTCGCCCTCCCAGCGCCCGAGCGAGTAGCCCATCCAGGACGGCAATACCGCCCTCGTGCCCGGGCGGTCGAGACGAACCGCGCGGCTGTTGCCGCCCCACTCGTAGGCGAAGAAGACCGCCTTCGGGGTCTGCACGATCTGGAAGGGCAAGGGCATGTAGTTGGCCCGCGGGATACCGGGTATGAAGCACTTCGCCGCCGGGTCCAGATTCAACCAGTCCGCCCGGTTCGCATTGCGCTGCTCTAGCGCCCAGTCCTGGTAAGGGATCTCGCCGCCCTCGACAACGCTCAGCCCCGCCGGAATCGCCCCCAGGGCCCCATACTCGGGCACCGGAGTGCGCCGCGCGTGGTGAGCTTCGAGGTCCCAGTGCGCGCTGTTCATCGCCTGCCAGATGCCATTGAGATCCGGGTCGCCGTCCGGCGTCTTCGGCGCCTGGTACGCGCCGTCCTGTGCCTGCACCGCAGCAGACACAGCGAGGAGCAGCATCGCCGGCAGCGACACGGCCGATCTGAGCTTTTTCATGATGGCGGACTATAGCGAAGGCCAGGCTTACGGCAGGCGGAAGACGAACAGACCGTTTCCGCTTGGCGGATAGCGGATCTCCGGACTGACTCGGGCTGGAACGAAACGCGGACTGCCACCCCCGAGCCCAGTCGACACGGCCACGTACTGGACGCCGTCGACCTCGTAGCTGACCGGAAAGCCCTGTACCGAGGTCGGCAGGCGGGTTCCCCAGAGTTCTCGACCCGTTGCGGTGTCCCAGGCCCGGAACCGCCGATCGATATCGCCGGCGAAGACGACGCCGCCGGCCGTGGTCAGGGCCGCGGTCAGGAAGGCCGGCCGCTGCTCGATGCTCCAGACCTCCTCCATCGTGTCCACGTCGTAGGCCGCGAGCTTGCCGAGCCGTCCCTCCGTACCGGGCATCTCGAACCACTTCCGGTCCGCCCCTTCGCCCCCCGCCCCCTCTTCGAAGCGCGGCTCGCGGCCGGAGATGTCGAGGCAGCTCTGGCTCAGCGGCACGACGAGCAACCCGTGCGCGGGGCTGTAGGAGGAGGCCTGCCAGTTGTGGCCTCCGGCCGTGCTGGGACAGACCGAAACCCACTCCCCGACTTCGGCCGACGCGATGTCCTCGCGGTAGCGGACCTCACCGGTCTCGCGGTCGATGTGGTCGAAGACGTTCTGGAACACCATTTCCTCGAGCGCGACGAAGGAGCCGTCCGTGCGATCGAGCTTCCACAGGATGCCGTGCTTGCCGGAGGTGAGCAGTAGCCGCTGACCGCCGCGGTCGATCAGGACCTGCTCGAACGCCTCGTCGAGGTCGAGGGCTTCGCCGGGCACGTGCTGGCGGTAGAAGACGATCTCCCCATCGCCAGGGCGCATCGCCAGGGTCGAGTTCGTGTACAGCACCTCGTGGTCGATCGTCAGCCCACGGCTCGCGGGTACCCACGGCTTGGCCTGCGCCACCGGCCAGTAGACGAGTTGCAAGTCAGGGTCGTAGCTGCCGGGGATCCAGGAGTCGCCACCGCCGCGCAGCATGAGCGGTAGATCGCCCCAGGTGTCGCCTCCGGGCTCCCCGGGACGGGCGATGGTGTACGTGCGCCACCGCTCTTCGCCGGTTTCGGCATCGTGCGCGGTGATGAAGCAACTGTCCTCGTAGTAGCGGATACAACCGTTGATGCCGTTGATCACGAGCCCATCGACGACGATCGGACCGCTGGTGTTCCGGTAGCGCTTCGCCGGATCGGCGATCTGCGTCTCCCAGAGCGGCCGGCCGCTCCGGGCGTCGAGCGCGAGCATGGCCGCGTCCTTCGTGGCAACGAAGATCCTGTCGCCCCAGATCGCGAGGTTGCGGAGCTGGTTGAAACCGCGCGCCAGATCGCCCTCGAGGGTGCGCCGATACTCCCAGATCAAGGTGCCGGTGTCGGCTTCCAGCGCCTGGATGATGTTGCGCGGGTTAGCCAGGTACATGACGCCGTCGTAGACGAGCGGCGTCGGCTGGTTCACGCCATCCGCCATCGCCCAGGACCAGGCCATCCGCAGGTCGCCGACGTTGTCCGTGTCGATCTGATCCAGCGGGCTGTGGCCCTGCCCGTCGTAGGTCCGCCGGAACATCAACCAGTCGCCGGGGTCCGGGTCGAGCAGCATCTCGGTCGTCACCGGTTCGAAGTCCTCGATCTCCCGCTCCCCGGGCGGCGTGACGTGCTCCTCCTCCGACGCTTCGGCAGGAACGCCGACGTCGCGGTCCGCGACCGTGGCCGAGTCCCTCGAGGAGGCGGATCCGCCCCCCATGCCCAGACGGCCCAGGGACCCGCCAAGGCCCGGGCTGTCCGCGGCCAGCGTCTGATCACCAGACGCCGCGCCATTCTGCTGTAGCACGAAGGCAGCAAGGTCAAACGTCTGCTGCGGCGTCAGAGAGTTCCGATCCTCGGGTGGCATCGTGACCCGGATCGTGTCCGCGAGGTCGACCACGGCGCCGGCGCCCCAAGCGTCGAGGAAGTCCGCACCGAGCAGAGGAGGCGCCTCGTTCGCGCCGGCCAGGCTCGAGAGGTGGCATTCGACGCAGATCTCCTCGTAGAGCGCCCGTCCACGCTCCGCCTGCTCGGCGGTGAAGACTCGCAACGGCTCCGCCTGCTGCCGCGCGTCGACGCTCGCGGCTGCCGCCAACAGGAAAGCCAGCCCAGCCGACAACCCGCGTACACTCCGCGCCATGGCACGCATACTAGTTGTCGGCGGAACCGGACCCACCGGTCCGCCGATCGTGAACAGCTTCCTCGGCGCGGGACGCGAAGTCTCCATCTTCCATTCCGGCCGCCATCCCGTCGACTTCGACGGGCCGGTCGAGCGGATCCTCGGCAACGCCCGGGACCGCGACGACATCCGCGCCAAGATCGCCTCGCGGGAGTGGGACATCGCGGTGTGCATGTACGGCAGGCTGCGCACCCTGGCCGACGAACTCGCCGGGAAGACGAGGCGCCTCGTAGGCATCACCGGCCAGCCCGTCTACAAGGGCTCCCAGCCTCCGACTCCGGAGGGCCGCATTCCACTGCCCATACCGGAGTTCGCGCCGCGCCAGTACGACGCGAAGAACTACACCGGCAAGGTGGCAGCGGGCGAAGACCAGCTCTTCGAGCAGCACGGCCGAGGCGACTTCGAGGTCGTCATTCTGCGCTATCCCGGCGTGTACGGACCCCGCACGCCGATGAACCACGAGTGGGCGGTGGTCAGGCGGATCCTCGATCAACGGCCCTTCATGATCCTCCCGCACGACGGCGTGACCTACTTCCAGCGTGGCTACGCCGAGAACCTGGCCCGCCTCGTCTACCTCGCCGCTACCCGGCCCGAGGCGGCGGGAGAGGCCTTCAACGCCGGCGACGAACGGGTGATCAGTTGCCGCGCCGTGGCGGAGGTCATCATCGACGAACTCGGCGCCGAGATGGAGCTGATCGGCGTGCCGGCGCCCTTCTGCCGAGGCGTGTTCCCGCTCGCGGAGAAGTCCAATCAACTCCTCGACATGTCGAAGGCTCGCAACCTGCTCGGCTACCGCGACGTGGTCGATCCGGAGACGGCGACCCGCGCCACCGCACGCCATCTGCACGACAACCCGCCCGACGAGAAGGACCTCTACGCCGCGGGCACGGGCCGTTTCGACTACGAACGGGAGGACCGGATCGTCGAGCGCTGGCGACGGGCGCAGGCGCTGATGAGCGACGACTGAGGAGGTAGCGCACTTGATAGCCTCGCAACCACCGAACGCAGACGGAGGATGTCACCGATGATGGGACGGACCACGCTCGCCCTCGCCGCGGCAACGGCTCTTCTTGCGGCGCCTGCCCCGGCAGCCGACGACTGGAAGACGCCGCGCACTCCCTGGGGCCACCCGGACCTCCAGGGCTTGTGGACGAACACCACCCTGACGCCCTTCGAGCGGCCCGTCGAGATGGGCGACAAGGCCTTCCTCACCGAGGAGGAGGTCGCTCAGGCCGAGGCGGCCCGCCAGAACATGATCCAGAGCCGCGCGGAGCAGCCGGCGCAGAAGGCGGAGGCTGGCCAGAACGTCGGCGCCTACAACCTGCACTGGCTGGAGCTCGGAACGAAGATCGTCGGCAGCCGCCGGACCTCCCTCGTCGTCGATCCCCGGACCGGCCGCGTGCCGGTGCGGCCGGAGGCGCAGCAGGTGCGCGCCGACAACCTGATCAAGATGTTCGACTCGTACGAGTACATGAGCGTCTGGGACCGCTGCATCACCCGTGGCGTCCCCGGGCACCTGTTCCCGGCCGGCTACAACAACAACTACCGGATCGCCCAGACGCCGGAGTACGTCGTCATCTACTCCGAGATGATCAACGATGTCCGCTTCATCCCGGTCGACGGACGGGAACGCATCCCGGGGGACCTCCACCTCTGGAACGGCGACTCCCGCGGCCACTGGGACGGCGACACCCTGGTCGTCGAGACGAGGAACTTCTCCGACAAGGGCTGGATCGCCACCAGCGGCTCCCAGGGCCGGATCAAGGGGATTCCGGTCAGCACGGAGCTCGTCACGGTTGAGCGCTTCAGGCGGGTCGACGAACACACGGTGGACTGGACCGTGACCATTGACGATCCCGTCAACTACACGGACCAGTGGACGGTGAACATCCCGCTTTACTACGACCCGGACAACGAGATGTTCGAGTACGCCTGCCACGAGGGCAACTGGGCCGTCTACAACACCTTGAGCGGCGCGCGTCACCTGGAAGAGACAGGTGAGGACAGCAGCCCGTGAGCTTCGAGGACGAGCGCTTTCCGATTCCCGTCCGCGAGGACATGACCGCGGCGCTACGCAGGTCGTGGGCCGACATCGGTCGTCCCGGCACCTGGTGGACAGGGCCCGAGCGGGTGGCGATCGCGGCTCTCGCTCGCGCCGAGCGCACCCAACGTAACGAGCCGCCCTGGAACCGGGACCGTCCGGAATCGCCCACGCCGCTTCCCGCGAAGGCCATCGAGGCGGCACGGAAGATCGGCGCCGATCCGACCCATCTCGACCGGGACTGGGCCGAAGCCACGATCGCGGAGCTTGGCGACGCACGGTACGTGGAACTCGCCTCGGTCGTCGTGACGACGGTTGCCGCGGACGCCTTCTGCGAAGCGATGGGGATCGAACACGAGACACTGCCCGAACCGGAGGCCGGCGAGCCCACGCGGGAACGGCCCGACAACATGGGCGAGATTGGCGCCTGGGTTCCCGTTCAGGTCATCGACTGGCAACGCGCCAACGTTGCCCGGGCATTGAGCCTGGTGCCCGAAGGCGTCCGCACGTTCTTCCGCATGGTCGCCGCCATGTACTCGGGAACCGCAACCGACTTCAATGAGATGGTGTGGGACCACCGGCCCATGGCCCGGCCCCAGGTTGAACTTCTCGCCGCCCGGGTTTCGGCGCTCAACCAGTGCTTCTACTGAACGACCGCCCACACCATGCTGCTCCGGGCGAGCAGCGATGCAGTCGGAGCGGAAGTCGACCTGAGCGCGGCGGTTGAGGACGCCGCCGACGGCGGCGTGGAGGACGGCGCGGTCCTCACGGCCTTCGCCGAGGCTGTTGTCCGGGCCACGGATGAGCTGGACGCAGCCCGCGTCCGGGCTCTCAAAACCCTGGGCCCAGCCAAGTTCGTCGAAGCCGCGGCGACGATTGGCATCTTCAACGGCCTCGTCCGCGTCGCCGACTCGACCGGCATCCCCAGCGACGCAATGATGCTGGAGCGCACCGCCGACGTCCGCGGCGAACTGGGCTTCAACCGCTGGACCGGCGCCAAGTCATCGGGCGTCGCCGAGGCGCCGGCATAGCGTCGGCGCGGTCACCCGCCGGTTCGGGTCCGGGGAGAGGGGCCCTGCGGCCGCTCGCGCTTGTTCGGTTGGAGAGGGGTTGGCGCTCGCTGCGGTCGGCTGCGCTCCGGTTTGACGGTGGTCGATGAAGGGGCGTCGGCCGTCGCTTGCCGACAGCCTCGCAGGGACCCTCTCCCCGGACCCGAACCGGCTGGCGGTCGTCGTTGGTTGAGGGCGCGTGACGGCGAGGCCCTCTGGGGAAAGGGATCCGGAGGGCTGGCCGTCAGGGGCAGGTGATCCGGTAGACGCGAGTTTCGGTCAAAGTGGCCAGGGGCTCCAGGAGCGGGTACGGCTCGTGGCGGCCGGCTCTTGCGTCGGCGATGAAGGGGCCGAGCCAGTCGCTGGGATCTTCGTCGGAGCGGCCGCCGCCGAGTTGGACGGTGGGCCGGACGACGAGGAGGAGGCGGTCGAAGTCGCGGCAGTGGCGATCGGTGATCCGTTCGAGGTCGGCGTAGGACAGGACTTCCGTGTAGGGCAAGCCGGCGTAGGAGATTGCGTGGCTGCCGGGGACCAGGAAGGGCACATCCATCGTGCCACCGCCGATGACGAGGTCCCCTGGGCCGGTGTGGTCGCGTAGCCACTGCTGGCGCTCGCTCTGGAACTCCATCGCCCGGGCGTCGCGGCCGCTTGCCCACAGCGTAGCCTCGC
The DNA here is from genome assembly GCA_026707545.1 of Acidobacteriota bacterium. Taxonomy (NCBI): domain Bacteria; kingdom Pseudomonadati; phylum Acidobacteriota; species Acidobacteriota bacterium. The sequence continues at coordinate 2,088,031 of JAPOWR010000001.1, forward strand.
GGATGGACGCAGCGCCGAAGCAGAGAAGGAGGACGGCGAACGGCAGCCACGCGAGACGGCGCGCCGAGGGCAGGGAGGCGCCGATCAAGGCCCCGCACACCGGAATGAGGGGGACGGTAGCCGGCAATGCCAGCCGAACGCCGATCGGATCGAAGTTGGCCTGCGTGCTGCGCCAGACGACGGCCGCCAGGTAGAGAACGGACCATAGGCAGAAGAGCAGTGGCAGGCGTGAGCGTGCCGGCGGCCGGGCCGAGTTCCTGGCCGCACGGATCGCGAAGGCACCGAGGAAACCGAGCACCACGGCCAGAACCGCGGCGTCTGGCCAGTTCCCGACTGTGGTCGAGCGCCAGCCGCCGAGGACGGCGGTGACGGCGCGTTCAAGGCTCTCTGGCAGCGTCGTCACCGCGGGCATCGCCGCCGGCAGGTGGTTTCCTTCAACCGACAGGTTGCGGCCCAGGATCCAGGCCACCGGCACCAGGGCACCGACCCCGAACGTCGGGACTAGTCGCCTCGCCGCGTCGCGGCGCTCTTCTCGCGGACCGGAGCCGCCGAGCCACAGTGCCGCGATACCGACCAGCGGCAGCGGCCACAGGGAGTAGCGAACGCCAAAGGCCGCACCGGCAAGCAAGCCCAGAGCGAGGTGCAACAGCAGGGCGCGCCACGGCGCCTGATCCTCCAGCCCCCGCTCGAGGAGACGGTCGAGCAGAAGAAAGAACAGCAGCACCACAGCGACCGCAAGGCACTCGCTCAAGGCGGCTCGGCCGAGATGGGTCAGCGGGACACACAGAAGCGCGGCGCCGAGTGCGATCAGCGCAGCCGCCGAGCCACCGATCCGCTTTCCGAGCAGGTACACGAGCGCGAGGATCGCGGCGTAGGCCAACGCGGAAACGACCAGCGCCGAGTCCGCCGAGGCCATGCCGACCCGCGACAGGAGGGCGATCGCCAGCGGATAGCCCGGCGGCTGCGCCGTGAAAGCTGAGGGCAGGTCGAGATCGCCCGACAGGTAGAAGGGCTGGTTGAAACCGCCGGTCGACTGCACGATCCCGTCGCCGCCGACAACCCGCCGCGCGACGTCGACGTAGTTCATCGAGTCCGCCGTGAACGTGCGGACGCGGATCAGCGAGTTCGCCGCGAAGAGGCCGCAGTAGGCGCCGGCGAACAGAGCCAGCAGGACCGTCGCGGTGGCGGTGCGGCGCAAGCTCCTAGCCTGCGAACTCCGGAACCGGCAGTTCCGCCAAGTGCCGGTGGCACATCTCACAACTCGACACCCCCCGGGCTTCGGCCGCAGGATCGAGTTCCTCGTCCACCCACCGCAAGAACCTGCGGTAGTTCTCGAACACCGTCCCGGAGTCCGAACCGACGGCGCCGAGGTCGTAGTGGGGCGAGTCGATCTCGGCGGCGAAGGGACAGGCGTGGAACCGGCCCTTCGTCGTCAACACCGGGAAGCAGCGCACGCAGCGATTGCCCATGCCGTGGTACTCCGACTCGCGGTCGCGCGCGAACTCCTGGTCGGCCCCGGCGCCCGCGTGGAACAGCACCTTGTAGCCCTGGAAGATGCGGTTCGGGTTCGCGCGGGCCCAGTCCTCCAGGCGCTCGCGCGCGTAGGCCGGTATCGGATCGGCGTCTCGCCCGTGGTAGATCGAATAGTTGAGCACCGCCTCGCTCTTCGGGTCGGACTCGAGGATTGAGATCAGCTTCTCCGCCTGGATGCCGTTCGAGAACACGGTGATCAGGCCCGTAAAACCGCGCTCGCGGACATAGCGCATGGCGGCGACGATTTCCCTCGTGTGCAGGGTCGGCTCGCCCCCGTAGAACTTCAGGTTGCCGTCCGCGGCGAGAGAGCCGAGTGCCTGGTCCAGCACCTCGGGGGTGTAGCGCTCATACCAGCCGTCGGGCGAGCCGTTGATCGTGCACCAGGAGCAGTCCCGATTGCAGAAGTTGCCCTCGTAGAGATGGAGTTCCCTGAGCTCGCCGTCGGCCGCGGAGAAGTGCTCCACGGGTTCATGGAACGTGATCGGGCCGATGTTCGGATCGCGGTGGGTGTCGTTGAGACCCCAGTCGTACGTGTTGTAGACGATCTCGTAGCCGGCGATCCGCTCCAGGTCGAGGCCCGCGTGCTCGGCCACAAAACGGAGCACGCCGCGGCGGTACTCCTCGCGCGTTCCCGTCCTGCCGGCGAAGTCCTCGGCGTACATGCGGAAGATGCGTGAGACGAAGATCCTGCGCGCCTCGTGGTCGACGCGGCAGTTCCAGCGGTTGGCCAGGAACGCCCCGGCCGCTTCACGCAGCGTGTCGCGCAGGCCCTCGCCCCGGTACGCCGAGGGCCGCACCGCGGGACAACCGTTCGCGCCGCAGTTGATCGCGAAGTGGATCCGAGGCTCCGCGAACTCCGAGCGCAGGATCTCGTGCTCGATGTCGTCGAGACTGAGCGCCGCGTCCCCCGCGACGTGCCGCCGGCGCTGGAAGAACCGGCCGTCGCGCGTCTTCCACACCGAGCGGATCGGATACTCGTCCACGATCGCATCCAGGGTGAACGCGTTGTAGGCGTTGATCCAGTAGGCGAGACCGTCCTCTTCCCCCGGGAACAGGTCCGGACGGCTGTCCGGAGACGCGGCGCCGAGTTCGGCAACGAACTCCTTGAGTAGCGCGCGCCGATCCGCGAGACGCTCGTAGTCGACCTTGCCGTCGTCGGCGACGACTTCGGCCAGCAGGCGGTCCCACGCGTCGTAGGAGAACGTCTCCATCAACGCCCTGGGATCACTCGAGTCCGGAGCCGGACCCCGTACTTCCCGCCTGCGCCTTCTGCTCCAGGTACTCCCGCTCGAGCAGCCGCGCACCGCGCAAGATGTTGCCCATCGCGTAGTTGCCCTCGTGGCAGGCGTACTCGTAGTTCTGCTCTTCGGTCTGCGGCCAGATGAACTCGCCGCTGTAGGGCGCGGTGTAGTCGGGGTCGTGAACCGTGAACTCGTAGAGCAGCCCGTCCGCGCTCTGGCGGGCGAAGCGCTCGACCACCTTCAGGCCGTCACGCGGCACGCCCGGCTGGGCGAGGAAGTTCGTCGTCTCGACCACCAGGGTGTCGCCTTCCCACCAGCCGATCGAGTCGCCGCCCAGGGAACGCACCTCCGGCGGCGCGTGCTCCGCGTTCAGCCGCACGACCTTGGCCCAGTGCATCCACTCGATCAGGATGACTACGTGGTCCTCGGTCTGCGTGATCGTCTTCAGGTTGTTGTAGAGAATCGGTCGGGCCGGAGTCGCCGCCGCTCCCAGGTACAGGCAGCGATCGAGGACCGACAACGTCTCCGGGCCGTCGTAGGGATCGTCGCCAGTCTCGATCCACCAGGCGTTGCCGGTGTTCTTGTAGGCGTACGGGTGCAGGTCGGCGCGGCGCGCCTTGCCGGCCTCCGAAAGCGCCGGCATGCGGCCGTTCGGCGGATCGGTCAGGATGGAGGTGCGGAACTTCCCGTCGATGGCGAAGCGGGCGCTCCCGCGATCAGTCCAGAACGAGTTGTAGCCGCCGACCGCGCCTGCGGCGCCGGGAGAGCCGTCGCCGCCGGCCGGGGGAGCCGACCGCTCCGGATCGCTGGCGGCGTAGGACCTGGCCACCGCCGCGCGGGTCCGCTCCATGATCTCCTCCGCCTCCTCGACGGTCAGAAAGAGCTTGTCGCCGAACTCCGACGGCCGTTCGAACGGCGTCGAACTCGCGATGTTGTAGCGACCCGTCAGGTCGGGCTTGCCGCTGGCTGTGCGGGGGATGTCGTCTTCACCCGCCGCCACGGCCGGGGCCGCGATCAGCATCGCCGAAACGGCGAGCAGAGGGATGGACAGGGCGGCTCGATCGATGCGCATGGAGTGTCCTCCGTTTCGTCTCCACGGACCTCAGCGAAAGCGTCATCGAGCCTACCGCACGGGACGAACGTCGGGCCGCCGCTTGTTAGACTGAACGCAATCGTTAGACCCATCAGCTCAGGGACGAACATGCTCAAGAGATCCCCTATCCGCCGACGCCCGCACACGCCCGCCGCGTTGGTTACCAGCACCGTCCTGCTCACAGCGACGGCAGCCGGCGCAGCCGAACCGCCGACCTTCAGCCGTGACGTGGCGCCCATCCTGTTCGAGAAGTGCGTCCAGTGTCATCGCCCGAACCAGGCAGCGCCGATGTCGCTGCTCTCCTACCGGGAGGCCCGCCCCTGGGCGCGCGGCATGGCGCGGGCGATCGAGAAGGGCGATATGCCGCCCTGGAGCGCCGAGTCGGAGCACGTCGTGTTCCGCAATGACCTCTCCCTCTCCGCCGAACAGATCGCAACGATCGCGGGCTGGGCCGCAGGCGGCGCGCCCGAGGGCGACCCCGCCGACCTGCCGCCGGCGCCGACCTTCCCCGAGGGCTGGACGCTGGGCGAACCGGACTACGTGCTGACGCTCGACCGCATCGAGGTGCCGGCGGAAGGTCCGGACCTCTTCCCCAAGCAGCGGATCGCGCTCGATCTGGAACAGGAGCGCTGGGTCCGGGCCATCGAGTTCCTTCCCGGCGATCGCCGCGCCACGCATCACTTCCAGGCCACGTACACGACGCCGCGGCGCGAGAGCGGCGGCCCCATTGGTTCCGGCGAGAGGGTGAGCGAGGGCGCCGCCGGCAGCGGCGTGTTCGGAATCTGGACCGCGGGCATGCCTCCCTACGTCTTCCCGGAGGGCACCGGCCGCGTCCTCGGGCCAGGCACGACGATCACGATGGACTCCCACTACCACCCGTTCGGCGAAGCGACATCGGACGTCACCCGCATTGGGATCTACTTCGGCGAAGGCGAACTGGAGCGGGAAGTGGCGACCGTCTCGGTCGCCAACACCGGCATCCGGATTCCGCCGGGCGCCGGTCACCACGCCGAAGAGGGGTTCTTCCAGCCCGACGACGACATGCAGATCCTCGCCTTCAGCCCCCACATGCACGTTCGCGGCAAGGCGATGACCTACCGCATCGTCCATGCCGACGGCACATCCGAGACGCTGCTCGACGTGCCGAAGTACGACTACAACTGGCAGTGGCTGTACTACCCCACCGAGCCGATCGACCTGCCGGCCTCGAGCCGGATCGAGGTCACGGCCGTGTGGGACAACTCGGAGGGCAACCCGGCCAACCCCGATCCGACCCGCGAGATCATCTACCGTGGCGACGTGGTCAACGAGATGTTCGTCGGCTTCATGGAGATCGTCCGCAAGGACGGCGGCTACCACCGGCCAAAGGAAAACGTCGACAAGTTGACCAAGCTGATCGCCCGGCACCCCCGCGGAACCTCCTTCCTGGCCGACGGGTTCCTGCCGATCGCGTTCTGGGCGCCGCACGAGGGCGAGGGCATCCTCTACCTGGCATCCGGCCTGCAGATGTTCACGATCACCCTCGACGACTTCGCCTGGTCCGGCGACCGCCTGCGGGTGACGACCCACTTCCCCACGCCCGAGGCGTCGGCCATCACGACGGTGATCGAAGCGGAACTCGACGCGCAGGGGGCGCTCCAGGGCACGATCACGATGGGGGCCGGCACGGAGCGGCCGTTCGAGATGAAGATGGTCGGCCAACCCGCCGGCCGCGTGACGTCGACCGAAGCCACGGGCGCCGCTGCCGGCGAGTGACGACGCCGGCACACGCGGACGCGAGAGAAACCGGGCCACGATGAGGGTCCGGGCTCCGGCAACGCTTGCGGCAACGCTCTGGCCGATTGCTCTTCTTCTGGCCGCGGCGTGCGGCGGGGCGAGCATGTCCCAGTTCAAGGCCCTGGTACGGGCCAGCTTTCCCGGCGTTCCGCAGATGAGCATTGAGGAACTCGATCGCCGGCTCGAGGACGCGACGCCACCACTGATCATCGACGTCCGGGAACCCTTCGAGTACGAAGTCAGCCACCTGCCCGGCGCGGTCCACGCTCAGGGTGAGGACATCGCCGACCTGATCGCCGAGACGGAAGCGGACCGGCCGATCGTTCTCTACTGCTCTGTCGGCTACCGGTCGTCCGCCGCGGTCGCCGACCTGATCCAGTTGCACGACCCGGAGATCGGCGATCGGGTCTGGAACCTCGAAGGTTCGATCTTCGAGTGGGCCAACTCGGGCCGTCCCGTCTACCGCGACGGGACGGAGGCCGAGAAAGTCCATCCCTACGGCAAGCAGTGGAGCAGGCTGCTCGCACCTCACCTGCGACCATGACCGAGCGTTCAGCGACCGAGCTCAACCCGCGCGAGCTGTCTACCGTATACGGCACTGGCATGACTCGATCCTCTCTACGCGGGCCCTCGTTCGTGTCCGCACTCGTCATCCTCTGGTGCGGGATCGCCACTCCGACCGCGGCGCAGGAAGCCGACGACGAAACACGGACGATGCCTGGCCGGACCTTCTCCGAGGAACTCACCGTCACCGCCCGGAAGCGCGAGGAGAACCTGCAGGAGGTCCCCTTCTCCGTCGTCGCCCCGAGCGAGGAGGTGCTGCGGAACCGGGGCGTGGACAACCTGGAAGAGATCGCGACCAACGTGGCCGGATTCACCGTGCAGAACCTCGGCCCTGGCCAGAGCCAGGTGGCCATGCGCGGCGTCGCCTCCGGACAGATTGTCCGCGACCAGCCCGGGGTGAAGGAACAGGTCGGCATCTACCTCGACGAGTCGGTGATCTCCCTCTCCCTGTTCACGCCGGACATCGACCTCTTCGACATGTCGCGCGTCGAGGTCCTGCGAGGCCCGCAGGGGACCCTCTTCGGATCCGGGTCGCTTGCCGGCACCGTCCGCTACATCACGAACCAGCCCGAAATCGGAGTCTCCGACGGCTTCGGTGAGTTCTCGCTCAACTCGGTCGGCGACGGGGGCATGGGCGGCACCGCGAAAGTCGCGGTCAACGCGCCGATCGGCGACACATCGGCGATGAGGATCACCGCCTACCACACGGCCTTCGGCGGTTTCATGGACGCGGTTCAGCCCGACCTGGGCGTCAACGAGGACGTGAACTCCGGTGAACGTACCGGCGCGCGCTGGGCGCTGCGCTTCGAGCCGTCGGAGAACGTGACGGTCACACCACGGCTGATCTACCAGGAAGTCGAGATGGACGGCTGGAACCGGATCGACGACTTCAACATCCTGGCCAACCCGTACACGACAACCCGTCCCGCCGTGGATCTCGGCGAGCGCCAGCTCTTCACCCAGTTCGAGGAGCCCTACACCGACGAGTTCCTGCTCGCCGACCTCAAGGTCGTGATCGACCTCCCCGACGGCTACTACTTCACCTCGATCACCTCGGCCACCGACCGCGACGTCCTCGTCGTGCGCGACTCGACTGCCCTCTACGCGAGCGTCGCCGGCGCCACGATCGGCCTTCCCGAAGCGGTCTACACGCTGGACGCGCCTCTGATCGACGCGACGACCGCGACCGGCCTCACCCAGGAACTCCGGCTGGCGAGCGGCGACGAGTACACGCACTGGGTTCTGGGCGTCTTCTACAGCACCAGCGAACGGGACTACGGCCAGAGCCTTCCGGTGACCGGCTTCGAGGCGATGACCGGCATTCCCACCGAGGGCGGCTTCGGCGCCGCCGTCGACGAGCTGTTCTACTCCGACCTGAACTACGAGTTCGACCAGACCGCCGCCTTCTTCGAGATCACCTGGACCGCCAGCGAACGGGTCGACCTGACCGCGGGCGCGCGCTGGTACGACTACGAGGAAAGCCGCGCCCAGCTCTTCGACGGCCTGTTCGCCGATCCGGGGCCGACCCGGGGGAAGACCAGCGCGGACGGCATCGCGCCGCGTTTCATCGCCAGCTTCCAGGCCAGCGAGAACACCCAGCTCAACGCGCAGGTATCGAAGGGCTTTCGGCTCGGCGGCATCAACGATCCGCTGAACGTACCCGTCTGCACGCCCGAGGATCTCGCGACCTTCAGCGGCCGGGACAGTTGGGACGACGAGGAACTCTGGAACGTCGAGATGGGTTCGAAGTCCACGATCATGGGCGGCCGCGGCACGTTCAACGTTGCGGCGTTCACGATGGACATCTCGGACCTGCAGACGACAGTAACCGCGGGCTCCTGCTCGTCGCGCCTGATCTTCAACGTACCCAATGCCCGCAGCACGGGACTGGAACTCGAGCTGACGGCTCAGCCCACGGGGGCCTTTGACTACGCCATCTCCGCCAGCTACTCCGACTCCGAACTCGGATCGACCCTGACCTCCACCGCCGCCGACGGCACGACCAGCGTGGTGTCCGGCATCGAGAACGGCAACCGCCTGCCGACGGTGCCGAAGTTCCAGGCAGCGGTCGCCGCAACGTACCGCTGGGAGGCCGGCAGTTGGGCCGGCTACCTGACGGGAGCCTTCCAGCACGTCGGCTCCCGCTTTACCCAGATCGGCGACCACGCCCCGGGGTTCGGCACCGTCGATCTGCTGGCCCTGTCCGCCACGAACCCGGTCGGCGGTCCATTGACGCAATCCGTGTTCCGGTTCAACCCCGAATTGCCCGCCTACGACCTGCTGAATCTGCGTCTCGGCTTCCTGAACGAACGCTGGGATGTCGCACTGTTCGTCAACAACGCGACGGATGAACGGGCCTTCCTGGCTCTCGACCAGGAACGAGGTACACGAGCGCGGGTCGGCTACCTGACGAACCCGCCGCGGACCGTCGGCGTCAGCACCCGAATCAACTTCTGAGCGTCACGCGCCGCGAAGTCAGTGCATGTCGGGCTGTGCCGTGCTCGTCAGCAGTCCCGTGGCGGCGAGCACGAGGAGCGCGAAAACGACTTCGAGTGCAACAGTCCTCGGTAGGGGGTCCGTGTGCAGGTCGGGCCTGAAGTGGATCCGCAGGTAGTTCACCGCTCCGAAGAAGAGCACGAAGACGCTGAGGCCCACCTTGACCAGGAGGATCTGACCGTAAGGATCGGTCCACAGCATGTCCCAGACCGGCAGGTAGAGGAACGCGAGGAGCCCGCCGCTCAGAACCAGCATCGAGGCGCCCATCACCGCCAGAGGCGAGAACGCCCGCAACCAGTACCGATGCATCGAAGCGATCTCTGCCCGGGAGGGTACGGACATCACCAGCGGCACCAGGAGCACGACGATCAGAGTGCCGATCCAGAACCCGGCGCCCAGGATGTGGACGCTCTGAGCGACCCATGCCTGTGGGTTCCCGTAGGCGTGACCGGTCATCGGCAGCGCCGCGGCCACGCTCAGCACACCGAGCGAGGTGATCAAGCCGCCGGCCATCGGGGACCTCAGCATGGCGACGGTTCCCAGGGCGGTCACGGCGGCCGCAGCGGCCTGCCACTGCCACCGATCGCCCCAACGGCTCTCCAGAGCCACGGTTCGGAGATTCTCGTAAGAGAGCCACTCTCTCAGCCCCCAGACTTCGATCGATTGGAAGCCCGCCCGGAGCAGCACCGCCGCCAGCAGCAGCATGCCGAACAGCCATCCCAGGCGCCGCAGCCCAACCTGCGGATCGCGCACCGAAAGAGCGGCACCGCGCACCACGACCAGTAGCCAGACGCCGAGGACGCCGCAGACCAGGAGCAGGGGAACGTAGACCGACCAGCGGCCGGCCACCTCCCAACTCATGGCCGGAACCGTCGCAATCGGTTCAGTGGCCTCCGCGGTCGATCGTGAAAGACCACTCGCCGGTCAGGACGTGACCATCGTCGCCCGCCGTCTTCCAGCGCGCGGTGTAGGCGCCGTCGGGCATGCGGCCCGAAACGCGCGCCATCAGGTCCTTCTCACCCATCGTGTGGAGACCTTCGACCTTCATCGGACCCGCCGGCCCCTCGAGTGCGAGTTTGCTCAGTGGCACGTCCGGCTCCTGGTTGAACCACACCCGCAGGGTACGCACTGGCCCGGAGAGCGTCGCGCCGTCCTCGGGGCTCGTCTTCGACGCCTTGAGATGAGCGTATGCGGCGGTCGCGAGCACTGCCGCCAGCAAGGTAAAGCCGATCCGTGCGATTCCTCGGTGCTTCATCCGATCCGGCCTCCCTACCTGCGCTCCTTAACCGCGGAATGCCGGCGACCGTGCCGGCACGCTCGGCTGTTGACAGTACCAGCCCGTTCGTGGCCCGGACCGGCGGTGTAGAGTCCCAACTTCCGTTCGACAGCCGATGAGCGACTCCAACATTCCGCGGAGTGACCCCTACACCGTCCGCGAGGGCGGCGCCGCCCCGCCGCCGGTCACCTGGCGCAGCCGGCTGCGCTATCTCGGCCCCAGCGTCGTCGTCTCCGGCTCGATCGTCGGTTCGGGCGAGATCATCCTCACTTCGGCTCTGGGTGCCGCGGCCGGCTTCGTCCTGCTCTGGTGGGTGCTTCTCTCCTGCTGGATCAAGTCACTGATCCAGGCGGAGTTCGCGCGCTACACGCTGGTTTCCGGGGACACCTACATCCGGGCGATGAACCGGCTCCCCGGCCGCATTCCGATCGGACGCGGGCACGTCAGTTTCCCGATCGCGATCGCCCTGATCGCCCTGGTTCCGGGACTGCTCGGCCTCGGCGGGATCGTCGGCGGCGCCGGCCAGGCCATGACTCTGCTGGTACCGGAGATCCCCTCCACGCTTGCCGCCGGCGTGCTTGCCGCCGTGGCCATCGCGTTGCTCATCACAGGCTCCTACAAGATCCTGGAGAACGTGATGCTGGCGCTGGTGATGATCTTCACCGGCGCCACGCTGGTCTGCGCGATCCTCATGCAGGGTACGGAGTTCGCCGTGACGCGGGCCGAACTCGCGTCGGGCTTCACCTTCGACTTCCCGCCCGAGTTCCTCGTGGCCGCCATGGCCGTCTACGGCTACACCGGCGTCAACTCCTCGGAGACCTCGGCTTACCAGTACTGGTGCGTCGAGAAGGGCTACCCGAACTTCATCGGTCGCAGCGACGCACCGGGCTGGGAGGAGCGCGCCCGGGGCTGGATCAAGGTGATGCAGACCGACGTCTGGGTCACCCTGGTACTTCTGACCTGCGCGACGTTGCCCTTCTACATCCTCGGCGCCGGGGTGCTCAAGAAACTCGGCCAGGAGCCCGACGGCCTCGAGACGATCTCCATGCTGTCCGACATGTTCACCCAGACCCTGGGGCCATGGTCCCTATGGCTCTTCGGCGTCGGCGCTTTCTGCATCCTGTTTTCGACGATGCTCTCCTCGATCGCCGGCGGCGCCCGCTACATCCCCGACTACATCATGGAGCTGGGGTACCTGAAGCGGCAGAACCTGGCCGCGCGCAAGTCCTGGATCCGCGGCTACTGCACCGTGATCCCGCTCTTCGCGTTCACGGTCTACATGTGGATCCAGAACCCGAGACTGTTGATCACGATCAGTTCACTGGTCATCGGAATGCTGCTGCCCATGCAGAGCGGCGCCGTGCTCTGGCTGCAGAAGAAACGGATGGATCCCCGCATACGTCCCGGCCGCGGAATCCGGTTCGGGGTCTGGTCCATCTTCCTGGTCGAGCTGGTTCTGGCGGGGTTCGTCATCCGCTACGTGGTCCTTGGACCGTTTCTCGACTGAATGGCTGCAGGCACCTACGTCGAACAGAGGAGCGATCCCTATACCGTCCGCGAGGGCGGCGCCGCCCCGCCGCCAACAAGCTGGCGAACGCGGCTTCGCTATCTCGGCCCGAGCGTCGTCATCTCCGGCGCGATCGTCGGCTCGGGCGAGATGATCCTGACTTCGACCCTGGGCGCCGCGGCCGGCTTCGTCCTGCTGTGGTGGGTGCTCCTTTCCTGCTGGATCAAGTCCCTGATCCAGGCGGAATTCGCCCGGTACACGCTGGTTTCGGGCGACACCTACGTGCGGGCGATGAACCGCCTCCCCTTCCAGATCCGGATTGGCCGCGGCCACCTCAGCTTCGCCGTCGCTATCGCGTTGATCGCCCTGGTTCCCGGTCTGCTGGGCATGGGAGGAATCATCGGCGGCGCCGGCCAGGCTCTGACCCTGCTGGTCCCGGAGGTGCCGTCGACCCTGGCCGCCGGGCTGCTGGCCGTGATCACCATTGCCGTCCTCACCACGGGCTCCTACCGGGTCCTCGAGAACGTGATGCTTCCGCTGGTCATGATCTTCACCGGCGCAACGCTCGTCTGCGCGATCCTGATGCAGGGCACGGAGTTCGCCGTCACGCGGGCCGACCTTGCGTCGGGCTTCACGTTCAGCTTCCCACCCGAGTTCATCGTCGCCGCCATGGCCGTCTACGGCTACACGGGCGTCAACTCCGCCGAGACCTCCGCCTACCAGTACTGGTGCGTCGAGAAGGGCTATCCGAGCTTCATCGGCCGCAGCGACGCGCCGGGGTGGGAGACGCGCGCGCGGGGCTGGATCAGGGTCATGCAGACGGACGTCTTGGTCACGCTGGTCCTGCTGACCTGCGCGACGGTGCCCTTCTACATGCTCGGCGCCGGCGTGCTGAAGAAGCTCGGCAAGGAACCCGACGGCCTGGAGACGATCTCCATGCTGTCCGAGATGTTCACCCAGACCCTGGGTCCCTGGGCGCTGTGGCTGTTCGGCGTCGGCGCCTTCTGCATCCTGTTCTCGACGATGTTCTCGTTCATTGCCGGCGAAGCCCGCTACATCCCCGACTACATCATGGAGCTGGGCTACCTGAAGCGGCAGAACCTGGCCGCCCGCAGGCTCTGGATCCGCGGCTACTGCGCCGTCGTCCCGATTTTCTGCTTCATCGTCTACATGTGGATCCAGAACCCGCGACTGCTGATCACGATCAGCTCCCTGGTCGCCGGGATGCTGCTGCCGATTCAGAGCGGTGCCGTACTCTGGCTGCAGAAGAAGCGGATGGATCCCCGCATCCGCCCGAGCCGCGGGATCCGAGCCGCGATCTGGGCCATCTTCCTGGTCGAGTTGGCCCTCGTCGGATTCGTCATCCGCTACGTGGTCCTCGAGCCATTTCTCAACTGAGGAGCAACCATGTTTCTACGACTGTCCTGCGCCGCCGCATGCCTTGGCGCCCTGACCCTGCTGGCCGGATGCACTTCCCCGGACGGCGACGTGGTGGAAGCGGACGCCGAAGGCGTCCGAACGATCGGCGAAAGCGCCAGCTTCCGCGGCATCAACGGCATCATGTTCGGGCCCGACGGCGCTCTGTATCTGACCTCCGTGGTGACGCCCGCGGTGGCGCGGATCGACCCGGAGAGCGGCGAGATCCTCGACAACTGGGGGCTGGACGACGGGGCACAGTCGCCCGACGACCTGGCCTTCGGCCCGGACGGTTCGGTCTACTGGACCGACATCAGCAACGGCGACGTGACGATGCGAACGCCCACCGGCGAGACCCGCGTGGTCGCTTCGCCGGGCGTCGGGGTCAATCCGATCACCTTCTCGGACGACGGCCGGCTGTTCGTCTCCCAGTGCTTCATGGACACGAACCTGTTCGAGCTGGACCCGGCAGGCGAGCAGGAGCCGCGGCTCATCCGCGACGACCTCGGGCCGGGCTGCGGCCTGAACGGCATGGACTGGGGCTCCGCCGACGGCAAGCTCTACGGTCCGCGCTGGTTCCGCGGCGAGGTCGTCCGCGTCGACGTCGACAGCGGCGAGATGGAGACGGTCGCCAGCGGCTTCGAAGTCCCCGCCGCGGTCAAGTTCAACAGCGAAGGCGTGCTCCATGTGCTCGACTCGCTCCGGGGCGAGGTCGTACGCGTCGACGGGGACGGCGGCAAGGAGGTCGTCGCCCAAGTGCAGCCCGGGCTCGACAACTTCGCATTCGACGCGGACGACCGCCTCTTCATTTCGAGCTTCGCCGATGGCTTCATCGTCGAGGCCCTGTCGCCTGAGGAGAACCGCATGGTGCTCGCGGGCGGACTCAACATGCCCGGGGGTGTTGCGCTCATCGGCAGCGGCGACGCGACCAGGCTCGTGGTCGCCGACTTCTTCGCCCTGCGCCAGCTCGATCCGGCAACCGGCGACGAACTCGGCGTCGTGCGCGACGTGATCGGTTTCTCGGACATCGGAACATCGATGTCGGTCCATACCGCGGACGGTGGGAATCTGATCCTCTCGAGCTGGTTCGACAACGCCGTTCGACTCTGGGATCCTGCCGCGGACGCGCTAGTGCAAATCTTCGGCGAACTGGCCGCCCCGATCGACGCGATCCAGCATGAGGGCGAGGTCGTCGCCAGCCAGTGGGGCGCCGGCAACGTGATCGCCTTCTCTCCGGGCAACCCCGAGGAGAAACGGGTGCTGGCGGAGGGTCTCTCCGGTCCGGCCGGTCTGACCGCGGCGGCCGGCGCACTCTACGTCGCCGACAACCTCGCGGGCACCGTGCTCCGCATCGGTGAAGACGGTGCCGAAGCCGTGGCCGAAGGTCTGGATCAACCGGAAGGCCTGGCCGCCGCGAACGGTTCGATCTACGTCGTCGAGGCCGGCGCCGGCCGCGTGGTCGCCATCGATGCGGCGAGCGGCGAAACGCAGTCCGTCGCGGAAGGCCTCGAACTGCACGTGCCGCCCAGCGGCGCCTTCCCGAACACGATGCTCTTCAACGGCATCGCCACGGACGGCGAGACCGCCTGGGTCGCCGGAGACGCCGCCAACACCGTCTACGTCATCGACCTGCCCTAACTGGGTGCGCCGGCCTTCTGGCCGGCATGAGGCGCGACGCCGCGAAGCGGCGAGCGCGATCCCTGCCCGACTCAATCCCCCAGGCCGTGATCGCCGTACGTCGTGGCCGCCCCCGTCCCCCCCGGCCCCAGCCGGCCGCCCTCGCCGAAGTGCCCCTTGCCCGGCACGTGGTTCACTTCGACGCGAATGCCGTCCGGATCCTCGACCAGGATCGAGTAGTAGCCTGGCGCGAACCGGTCGCCCTCCTCGGGACCGTGGATGATCGTGGCATCGAGTTCCGACTCGATGAACCGGTAGATCGCGTCGACATCCTCGCGGCTGCGGGCCCGGAAGCAGAAGTGATGCAAACCCGGCCGATCCTGGTCGAACCCTCGGTCGCGCTTGTCAGGCGGCGCTCCGCGCACCAGGATGCCGGTCCGGCTGCCGATGCAGTACAGCACGTCCTCACCGCGGATCAGGGTCCGCATGTCGAGGAAGTTACATAGCCGCTCCCAGAACGGCAGGCACCGCCCCGGATCCCGAACCGTCAACTGGATGTGAGCGATCCCGTTGACGCCTACGGTCTGGCCGGTGCCGCTCATGCAAGACGGTCCGGCCACCGGCGCCTCGCGTGGAGGACGCGGAGAATCTCGACCGCGTCGTCACGGACCCGGTACGGAATCACGTACGGGCTCCCGGCAACAACCAGCTCTCGCGTGCCTGAGACCCGCCCGGGGCGCCCGAATGCCGGATGTCGCGCGAGCCGGTCGACGGCGCTGACGACGGAGGACGCCACCCGTCGCGCGGCCTCGGGATCGTCGTTCGCAATGTACGCCCGCGATTCCTCAAGGTCGGCGATGGCGCTCCGAAACCAGACGATCCTCAACGAGGAGGTTCTCGCTCGTTCCCGGAACCCCAGGACCCGAGCCAGGCAGTCACTCTGCCGTGCTCGACGAACTCCGACGCTGGCGCGGTGGCGGCTTCTTCGAGAGTTCGGCGGATCTCCTCAACCTGCCATTCGTTCACGTCCAGGTACTCGTTCAGCGCTTTGGAGGCGAGAAAGGCCTTGGACCGCTCGGTCGACTTCGCGAGCCGGTCGAGCCGCCGGTGCGTGTCGTCGTCAAGTCGCAATGTCATCGTGGGCAAGGCAGCCTCCTGCACTCCGTTGCGTTCATCTGCATTCAGTATACGACGTAGCCGCCGCCGGTCACTCCCCGCCGGTCGCGGCCGACTCCGCCGATCCGAGTTCAATCAACTCGAAGACGCCGAACATCATCTCGTCCGTCGACTCGAGGCCGAAGCCGACGTCGCGGGTTGGGTCGGGGTTGTCCGGATTGTCGGCAGAGTTGTCGTAGACCGCGACGATCTCGATCACGCTTCCCTCGGGTAGGAGCTTGGGCTCCTCCGGGTAGTAGAAGAGTTGCCAGTCGAAGTCGTACTCCGGCACGTCCAGAAGAGTCTCGCGGCGGCCGTCCGGGTAAACCGCGGTGAACGACATCCGCTTGCCGCGCATGTGCATGTGCGGGAAGTAGGAGACGATCTTCGAAGCGGTCTTCACCTCGTGCCGGGCCTCGAGCCGGTGCTCGGAGGCGCCCGCCGGAATCGAGAAATCCGTCGTTCCCGCGAGGATGGCGGAGATCTCGGCCTCCATCTCTCCATCGCCGAAGTAGAGGCCGATCCGGGTCCTGTCCGTCGTCTCGGACCTGCCGTTCGGGTGGTAGTGCTGGTTCATGACCAGAAGCTCTCCGGGCTCTACCCAACGCCCGGCGCCGTCCGGGAACACGGTCGGTGCCGTGCCGGCGGCCCAGATCGCAAGAACGTTGAAGCGTCCGTCGTCCTCAACGCCGTCGGTCTCGCCCCGGATGTTCTCCGCCTCGCGCTCCTGGTTCAGGTTGACCATGAAGGCAACCTGATGGTGGTTCACCGTACGGTCGCCCGGCCGGAACTCCACCGCTCTCACCCAGCGGCGCTCCGGGATGTTCAGCAGCACGAACTGATTCGGGAACAGATCCGGCCCGTCCGCCGGCACCGTGACCTCCGGCAACTCGATCACGTAGTCCGGTTCGCCCAGACGCCAGCCCTCCGTGAACTCGGGCGGCTCGGGCATCGCCGCCGGATCGCCCGGTTTCGCCCCGCCTTCGACCCAGGAGACGATCGTGTCGATCTCCAACTGGCTCAGCCGTGCGTCGTTCGTCCACTCGCCGTGCTCGGGGCTCGCAAACCACGGCGGCATCTCGCCGCTGGCGACGACGCGCTGAATCGACCGGGCCCACGGCCGCGCGTCGCGGTAGGTCAGGAGCGACATCGGCGCGATCTCGCCCGGCCGGTGGCAGCCGACGCAGTGGCGCATCAGAATCGGCGCCACGTCGTTGCTGAAGACCCTCGAGTCGGCGTCGGCGGCGCCAGCCGGCAGGGCGAGCGCCGAGGCGAGGCCAAGGACGGCAACCGTGGCCATCTGGAACATCGAACGCACCATGATCAGGATCCTGTCATTGCGGTCACTCGCCGCCGGTCGCGTCCGACTCCGCGCTCTCGTCCGAAGCAACTTCGATCAGCTCGAAAATGCCGACCATCATCTCGTCCGTCGAGTGGAAGCCGAAGCCGATATCGAGGGTCGGATCCGGGTTGCGGGGGTTCGTCGCGGAGTTGTCGTAGCGCGCCACGACCTCGACCACGCTTCCGGCCGGCAGTACTTTCGGCGCCTCCGGGTAGTAGAAGAGCTGCCAGTCGAAGTCGTACTCCGGCACGTCCAGGAGGATCTCGCGGCTGCCGTCCGGGTACACCGCGGTGAACGACATGGCCCGGCCGCGCATGTGCATGTGCGCGAAGTAGGACACGATCCGCGAATCCGCCCCGAGTTCGTGGTGGGCCACGATCCGATGGTCCGGAGCGCCGGCCGGGATCGTGAAGTCCATCCTGCCAGCGAGGATCGCCTCCACCTCGATCTCCAGCGGGCCCTCGCCGAAGAAGAGGCCGATCCGGGTCCTGTCGGTACGCTCCGAGTCACCGTTCGGATGGTAGTGCTGGTTGAGCAGCAGCAAGGTGCCGGGGTCCACCCAGCGCCCGGCGCCGTCCGGGAACACGGTAGGCGCCGCGCCGGCCGCCCAGACCGCGAAGATCTTCACGTCGACGCCGGGGGCTTTCCCGCGCCGCTCGCCGTCCGGCCGCTCCTGGCTGTTGCCCGCACCCATGCCGCCGAATCCGCCCATGAAGGCGATCTGGTGGTGATTCACGGTGCGGTCGCCGGGCTGGAACTCCACCGCCCGCACCCAGCGGCGCTCAGGAATGTCCAGCCGCACGAGCTGAGTGGGAGCCAGGTCCGGACCAGTCGCCGGCACGGTGACGGGCGGCAGTTCGATCACGTAGTCCGGTTCACCCAACTGCCAGCCATCCCTGAACCGCGGCTGCTCGGGCATCCGCGCCGGATCGCCGGGCTTGGCGCCGCCCTCCACCCAGGCGACGATCGTCTCGATTTCCTCAGGGCTCAGCCGGGCGTCGTTCGCCCACTTGCCGTGCTCGGGATTCGCAAACCACGGCGGCATCCGGCCACTCGAGACGACCCGTTGGATCGATCGTGCCCAGGGCCGCGCCTCGCGGTACGTCAGGAGCGACATGGGCGCGATCTCGCCCGGCCGGTGGCAGCCGACGCAGTGGCGCATCAGGATCGGCGCCACGTCGGTGCTGAAGACCGTCGCACCGTCAGCCGCCGCCGCGGCCGGACCGGCGGCCACAAGGCACCCGGCGACGACGACTCCCGTCCTCACGAGATGCAGGCCCAACCCTCCAACGGAACCGAGCACTGGCGAGACACTACCGCAACCGCCCGATCCCGAACGGGCGGTTGTGCTCCAAATGCGTGTAGGCGGACGGCGGAGCGGACAAGGAGGGAAGCCCGGATCCGCCGTCCGCCCCACGCCCTCGACAACCCGTTGGAGCTCAGCGGGCCGCCGGTGAGGCCAGTTCGGGTCGCATGGAACCCGCCCTCGCCGGAAACCTGGCTGCACCGGGCTGGCTCACTCCGACCGCAGCAACCCCCATGCCAGAAGCGCGGGAGTCGGACGCTTCCGGGAACGGCCCACGCACGGCGCGAGAATCGGCCCGCATCCCGATCCGTTCGAGTGCTCGATGCGCGACAAGAACGTAGGTTCCGAATCATTGAGCCGACAACAGCGTCGGCGTCCGGCCAGAGTCGAAAACCAAGCTGCTAGAGTCCCGCCTCCACCTAGCAGCATCCCCATCCCCCCAGGAGACCCAGAGACCAATGTACCGACAGACTGCCTGCCGCGTTCTCATCCTCAGCCTGTGCCTCGCCGTGATCGGCTTCGCCCCCACCGCAGCGCAGGATCGACCCGCCAGCCCCGAAGGCGCGGCGGCGACCCAGATCGGCGACGCGTGGATCGACATCACTTACAGCCGGCCGATCCTGCGAGGACGCAGCGGCTACTTCGGCTCCGGCGAGACGTACGGCCAGGCGGCCAACGCCGGCGGTCCCGTCTGGCGGGTAGGGGCGAACGTGACGACCCGGATCAAGACGGAAGCCGACCTGATGATCGGCGGAACGACGGTGCCCGCGGGCGAGTACAGCTTTTTCATCGACCTGAAGGACGGCGCCTGGACCGCGATCATCTCGAAACAGGGCTACATGGAGACGTTCGACCGCGCCAAGATGGAAGAGGGCCTCACCTGGGGCGCCTACGGCTACAACCCGGAGCACGATGTCGTGCGCGCCAGCATGATGACCTCGACAGAGGACTTCTCCATCGACCAGATGACGATCCTCTTCACCGACGTCTCGGACGCCGGCGGTGCGATCGTCGTGATGTGGGACAACCAGATGGGCGTCCTGCCGTTCGGCATCGCCCAATAGCTCTCGGCTAGCTCAGTCCTCCGCGGCGGCCCGGGCCTCCTCGGCCCGGGCGCCGCTCGGCACGTTCGGGACCGCCCAATTCGCCTTTGTGGCAGGCATACTCGAACAGCCCGCCGACGGTCACGCCCAAACCGCGCCCGGTGCTCAGGCGTCGCACTCGCGGTAGGCGTCGATCACAGCCCGCTCACCCTCGCGGCCCGGCTTCGAGTTCCCGTGCTCCATGCCGACGATGCCGTCGAAGCCCCTGCTCTTCAGGTGCCGGAAGACGTTGAGGTAGTTGATCTCGCCAGTGGTCGGCTCCTTGCGCCCCGGGTTGTCGCCCACCTGGATGTAGGCGATCTCGTCCCAGGCCCGGTCGAGGTTCGGAATCAGGTTCCCCTCGGTGATCTGCTGGTGGTAGAGGTCGTCCAGGATCTTGACCGAGGGCGACCCGACCGCCTTGCAGATCTGGTACGCCTGAGGAATCCCCGTCAGGAACACGCCGGGGTGGTTCGTCCAGTGGTTGAGCGGCTCCAGCACCGCGACCAGACCCGCCGGCTCCAGGATCGCGGCGGCACGCTTCAGGTTCTCGATCACGTTGGCGGTCTGGTACTCCCACTCCAGGCCCGGATCGAGCTGACCCGGGACGACGGTGCACCACGTCGCGTTCACCCTCTTGCCGACCTCGACCGCCTTCCTCATGTCCGCCTCGATCGCCTCGCGGGCCGAAGAGTCGGAGGAGGCGAAACTCACGCCGCCCCAGGAGGTGTGGGCGACGAAGACGCCCATCTCCATCCCCAGACGGTCGAGTTCCGCGGCGATCTTCTCCTGCAGCGCCAGCTCGCGACCGCCCATGCCGTTGTCCTCGAGGGCCCGGAAACCCTCATCGTGCATGAAGCGAAGCTGGTCGATGTGGTCGTTACCGGCGTGGTGCCGGAACATCCCGAAGTGGGGCGCGTACTTGAGCTGGAATGCGCCTCCGTCTTCACGCTGGGCGGCACGGGCAGCGGACGTCCCGGGAGCCGCGCCGACGGCAAGCGCCGTTGCCGCCGCGGCGCCTCCGGCGAGAAACTGCCGACGCGGAATCCGGCTGCTATCAGGAGGACCGACTGTTTTGTTGCGCATCGTGGCAGAGTACCAGCCGCTGAAACGGCCAGAACCGACCCGACTTCCGAGGGACCCACATGAATCCAACCGCGAACAGGATCCGCTTTCTGACCCCTGCCATCGTCGCTGTTGCAACCGGCACGCTGGCGCCCGCGCTTCACGCGATCGACGTCACGGACACGAGGCTGCTGTCCCAGCCCGCGGTCAGCGCCGAGCACGTGGCGTTCGCCTACGCCGGTGACCTCTGGATCGCCGGCCGCGACGGCGCCGGAGCGCGAAGGTTGACCTCCCACGAGGGGACGGAGACCGGTCCCCGCTTCTCCCCCGACGGCACCCTGGTCGCGTTCAACGCCGAGTACGACGGCAACATCGACGTCTTCGTCATGCCCGCCGCGGGCGGCGAGCCGAAGCGGCTCACCTGGCACCCGGGCGCCGATCTGGTTCAGGGCTTCACCGTCGACGGTTCGGCCGTGCTGTTCGCTTCCCAGCGCAGCATGTTCACGAACCGCCACTTCCAGCTCTTCACCGTGCCGCTGACCGGCGGGCTGCCCGCGAAGCTGCCGATCCCGCACGGGCTGCGCGCCAGCTATTCGTCCGACGGCCGCCGCATCGCCTACATCCCGACGCCGGAGCGCTTCCAGCAGTGGAAGAACTACCGCGGCGGCACAACGTCGCGCATCTGGATCTACGACACCGGGGACCACTCGGTGCAGACGATCCCCCAGCCCGAGGGCCGCTCCAACGACACGAACCCGACCTGGATCGGCAACCGGGTCTTCTTCCGTTCCGACCGGGACGGCGAGTTCAACCTGTATTCCTTCGACACGGGCAGCGGCGAGATCGTCCGGCACTCCGACTTCGAGGACTTCCACGTCGAGGATCTCTCGGGTTCGTCCGACACCGTGATCTACGAGCAGGCGGGCCACCTACACGTCTACGATCCCGCCTCGGACCGGCATGAACGCCTTCGGATCGGCGTCGCGGCCGACCTGACCGAGACCAGGCCCCGCTGGGTCGAAGGGCCCGAGAACATCAGGAGCGCGTCCATCTCTCCAACCGGCGCCCGCGCCGTGTTCGGCTATCGGGGCGAGGTGCTGACCTTGCCGGCCAAGAAGGGGGACGCCCGTAACCTGACCCGGACGCCCGGGGTGCACGAGCGCGATCCGTCCTGGTCACCGGACGGAGCGAGCATCGCCTTCTTCTCGGACCAGGGCGGCGAGTACGGACTCCACGTCCGGGACCAGGAGAGCGGCGAGGTTCGCCGCTACGAGCTGGGCGGCGAACGCGGCGGCAACGGCTTCTACCACGGCCCCGAGTGGTCGCCCGACGGCGAGAGGATCAGCTACGTCGACAACTCGATGACGCTGTTCGTCATCGATCTCGACAGCGGCGACGTGGCAAAGGTGGCGAGCGAGTACTACTACGGCCCGTCCTTCCCGCCCCGCCCCGGCCACTCCTGGGCGCCGGACTCACGCTACGTCGCCTACACGTTGAACACCCGCTCCTACATGCAGCAGGTGTTCGTCTACGACGTGGAAGCAGGAACATCCCACCCAGTGACCGACGGGCTGAGCGAGGTCGGCGAACCGGTCTTCGACCGGAGCGGCGACTACCTGTACTTCCGCGCCTCGACCGATGCCGGACCGGTGAAGCACTGGTTCGCCATGTCGAACGCGGACATGGAACTGTCGAGCGCGATCTATCTCGCGGTCCTGCGCCAGGACGACGAATCGCCGCTCGCCGCGGAGAGTGACGAGGAGGCCGTGGAGCCGGACGAAGACGAGGCGGAGGCCGAGGCAGGCGACTCCACCGAGGTCGAAGCGGAAGCCGACAGCGACGGTGAAGAGGACGAAGGGCCGAGGGTCGAGATCGACTTCGAAGGTCTGAACCAGCGCATCCTCGCACTGCCCGTCCGGGCCGGCGGCTACAGCAACCTGGAAGCCGGCGAAGCGGGCAAGCTCTACTACCTCCGCTCGCAGCCGGCGGGCCGGTTCGGCGGGGGCGGCGGCGATCTCGTCCTCTTCAACCTGGAGGATCGTGAGGAAACGGTGCTGCTCTCCGGCGTCAGCGGCTTCTCGCTCAGCGCCGACGGCAAGAAGCTCCTCTATGCCGGCCAGAACGACTTCGGCATCGCGAACGCCGGCAGCAAGATCAACCGCGGAGAGAGCGCGATCCCGGTCGACAAGCTCACCGTCCGCATCGATCCGCGCGCCGAGTGGAAACAGATCTACGACGAGGTCTGGCGGATCAACCGCGACTACTTCTACGACCCCGGCATGCACGGCGCCGACTGGCCGGCGATGGCGGAGAAGTACAGCGGCTTCCTGGTCGACCTCACCACCCGCGCAGACCTGAACAAGGTGCTGCGCTGGATGTGCAGCGAAATCGCGGTCGGCCACCATCGGGTCGGCGGCGGCGACCGGCGAGCCGACCCGGAGCGCGTGGGCGGGGGCCTGCTCGGCGCGGACTTCGAGATCGCCGATGGCCGCTACCGCTTCGCCCACGTCCTGGGCGGCCTGAACTGGAACCCGGAGCTACGCGCGCCGCTCACGGAGCCAGGCGTCTCGGTTTCCGCCGGCGAGTATCTGCTTGCCGTGGGCGGCGTCGACCTCGAAGCAGCCGACAACGTGTTCGAGCGCTTCGAGAACACCGCCGGAAAGATCACGGACATCACGGTCGGTCCGAACGCGGACGGTTCAGGCTCACGAACCGTGTCCGTGGTCCCGATCCCGAACGAGTCGGCGCTCCGCAACCGGGAGTGGGTCGAGGGCAACCTGGCCAAGGTCGACGAGGCCACCGACGGCCGAGTCGCCTACGTCTACGTCCCCAACACGACCACCCTCGGCCACACCTACTTCAAGCGCTACTTCTTCCCGCAGGTCCACAAGCAGGCGCTGATCGTCGACGAGCGCTTCAACGGCGGCGGCCAGGTAGCGGACTACTACATCGACCACCTGCGGCGCCCCTACATCAGCCACTGGGCGACCCGCTATGGCGCCGACTTCCGCACTCCAAGCGCGGCCATCCTGGGGCCGAAGGTCATGATCATCGACGAGACCGCAGGTTCCGGCGGGGACCTGCTGCCGTGGATGTTCCGCAAGCTCGGCCTCGGCCCGCTGGTCGGCAAGCGGACCTGGGGCGGTCTGGTCGGCACCCTCGGCTTCCCCATCCTGATGGACGGCGGCTTCGTCACCGCCCCGAACCTGGCGATCTGGACCGAGGACGGCTTCGTCGTCGAGAACGTCGGCGTGCCGCCCGACATCGACGTCGAACAGTGGCCCGCCGACATCATCGCCGGCCGCGACCCGCAGCTCGAGAAGGCGATCGAGATCGTCCTGGAGCAACTGGAGGCGAGCCCGCCGCCCGAACCGGCAAAGCCGCCGTTTCCGATCCGGGTGCGTCGCTAGATCCTCCCGCCGGTGAACGTCAGCTTCCTGTTACCACGGCTGCGCGCCGAGTGGCGCAAGCGCACCCGGCGCGAGCTCTCGGTGGCCGACATCCACCCGCGCTTCCGGGACCGGGAACGGCACTTCCGGTCGCCGCCGATGACGGCCGAGATGGTGGCGGCGATCTCCCGCCTGTCGCCCCAGTTTCATCTCGAACCCGGAGAGTCTTCGCGATCGTTCTGGGAGCTGACCCAGAACGGGTCCTGCTGGGGCGAGTTCGACGCCGCGGAACCGGTGCTCCGGTCCATGCCGAGTCCCGGTAGGGCGCTCGACATCGGTTGCGGCCTTGGCCGCTCGACCGCCTTTCTCCGGCGCATCCTCGACTGGAACGACACCGAGTTCCACCTCTACGACGGCGACGGTCCCCGGATCGACTATCCACGCAGCGGGGAACGGACCGACCGCTCCTTCTGCGGCGACCTCACCGCGCTGCGCGAGGTGCTGGAGTACAACGAGGTGCCGAACGTCCGCGTGTTCGACGCCCACGCACTGAACCACCGCCTGGACGCTCTGCCCGGTCCCTACGACCTCGTGTACTCCTTCTACGCCGCCGGCTTCCACTGGTCCCTCGCTGACTTCTGGTGCGAGTTCGAGGCGATCTCGCACCACCGAACCATCGGCATCTTCACGATCCACCGCAACTTCGAGGAATTCCGGGCGCTCCGGGATTGGGCGTTCCGCATCGTGCCCTTCGAGCGCAGCCTGATCAAGGACCGGCCGCACCGGCTGCTGATCGCGACCAGAGACGAAGACCTTCTGTCGCCGTAGAGGCCTCGAACGGGACGGTAGGCTAGCCCCACGCCACAACAGCCCAGGGAGGAACGCGATGCTCGACTCGCTCAAGAACTGCCAGCCCCAGACCTATGCCGCGCTGCGGATCGTCGCCGGCTTCCTCTTCCTCTGGCATGGGGCGCAGAAACTCCTGGGCTTCCCTCTTCCGACTCCCGAAGGCGCCCCGACCTTCATCCTCTACATCGCCGGACCCATCGAGCTGATCGGCGGCGCGCTGATCATGGTCGGCCTGTTCACCCGCCCCGTCGCCTTTCTCGCCAGCGGCCTGATGGCCTTCGCCTACTTCCTCGGCCACGCCACGCGCCTGGGCGACGACCAGCCGATCTGGCACGCCGTGATGCCGCTCACGAACGGCGGAGAAACAGCCGTTCTCTTCTGCTTCGTCTTCCTCTACATCGCCGCCAAGGGCAACGGCATGTGCAGCATCGGCGGCGACGAGGACTGAAACAGACCGAGACCCTCAGCTCACCGCGAAGATGCCGCCGTCGACCGGGATGGCGGCGCCGGTGACGTAGGCCGCGGCGCGGGACGCCAGGTAGATCGAAACGCCGGCCATGTCCTCCGGCGTGCCGATCCGCTTGCGCGGGTTGCGGGCGCGGATCTCGTCGCCGAACTTGCGCAGGTTGTACTCCATCATCTTGCTCTCGAACGGCCCCGGACAGACGGCGTTCACCGTGATGTCCTCGGGCGCGAGGCGGCGTGCGAGGGCCCGGGTCAGGTGGATCATGCCGGCCTTGCTGGCGCTGTAGGGATAGTGCTCCTGCGGGTTCACGTGCAAGCCGTCGATCGAGGCGATGTTGATCACCCGCGCCGGGTCGTCCTCCGTTGCCGCGGCGCGCAGCTCGGGCAGCAGCTTGACGCTCAGGTAGAACGGTCCCTTCAGGTTGATGTCCATCACCTTGTCCCAGCCGGACTCCGGGAACTCCTCAAGCGGCGCTCCCCAGGCGGCGCCGGCGTTGTTGACCAGGATGTGAAGCTCCTCCTCGCGCTCCCTGAACTCGGCGCGGAAACGCTCCACCCCCTCGATCGTCGACAGGTCGTTCGGCAGCGAGATGCACTCGCCGTGGGCTGAGAGTTCCTCCGCCATCGCATCGCAGACCGGCGCCTTGCGCGAGCTGATGTAGGTGCGCACGCCGTTCTCCACGTAGCCGCGGGCGATCATCGCGCCGATGCCGCGAGAGCCCCCGGTGACCACGGCCACCTTGCCGGAAACGTCGAACAGGTTCTTCATCATCGGAGTTCCTTTCCAGATCGGACGGACGGCCCGGCTACTGCGGCGTGCCCACGGTCAGCGCGTCGGTCAGCACGGAACCGGACCGCGCCACCTGATCCCAGAGGCCCAGCGCGATCCGCTGCCGACCCGGGGGCAGGCGAATCCTCAACCCGGCCCTGTAGTGGCTCTCGAGGGCCTCCGCAAGCGCTTCCCCCGGCACCTGCAGCGGCACTTCCAGATGCTGCGCCGCGGTCAATTCGTCCTCGTCGTCCATCGCCACGACGACGAGCCGCGTGGCGGAGCGGTGGATGCCGTCTACCTCGACCAGTTCGACGCTATTGATCGGGAACTCGATCCACATCTGCACATCGAACAGGTCCTCTCCCTCGACGGGCATCATCGCGTCGACACTGACCTCCATCCGGTGCTGGTTGTCGCTCTGGCCGACGAACGCGGCCGCCAGCGCCCTCTCCGAAATGCGCGAGCGGACCCCCTTCTTCACGTAGCTCTGGCGGTAGTTGGCCGTGGCGCCCCTCACGCCGCGCACCCTCACCTCGATCGAGGTGAACTCACCCTCGAACTTGTCCGCCGACGACAGTCCGAGCGAGTAGTACGACTGCATGCCGCCCACGGCCTTGGTCAGCAGGCCGGTCAGTCTCCCGCCGCCGGTGCGGGCAACGCCGCCCGTCCCATCGGCCAGACTGTGGAGCGCTTCCCGGCGGTCCGCGATCTCGATCAGTGAGCCGCGGCCCCTGGAGCGCCTGGCGCTCGTCGCCGCGTCGCCCGGCGGCGGCTTTGCCGCGACCAGCGTCACGCCGTACGTGTTCGCCTCGGCCACGATGGCCTGAATCGTCGCCGTTGCCCGGTACTGCTCGACCTCCTGCTGCAGGCGGCCGACCTCCATGCTCGCATCGCGGTCGAAGAGGCCGCCGGTGCCCGGCGTGCCGGGGGCCTGACCGCCGCCCGCCCTCTCGACCAGGGCCCCGGCGTCACTGGCGCCGCCCGTGAGCAGGTCCTGGATGTGCTCCATCAGAGTACCCACGGGCCGTTCGGCCACACCGTCGGAGACGAAGACGAGCGCCTTGCGGCCCTCGAGCCAGGCCAGCGTACGCACGAAGTTCCCGAGCGCATCGAAGGTCTCCAGCGAGTCGGCGTGAACCTCGCGGGCGTACGTCCTCATTTCGCCCAGCAGGGCGTCGATCGCGAGGCCCGCGTTCTGGCGGTCGAGGCGGTCGCGGCTGCGCATCCGCTGGAAGATGTCCGTCACGGAGAGCTGGGCGCTTTGCCGGAGGCCGTCTCGCGCGTCGCCGACCGTCTCCTGGCCCTTCAAGGAGGTCAAGGCACCCCGAATGGCCCCGAAGTTCCGCGTGAAGTCCTGAATCACTTCCGGTTTCTGGTCGTGGGCGGCGACCATGACCCGTACCCGGCGATCCTCGAGCACCGCCGGAAGGTCGACCTCCAACTCCGCCAGGGCGCGGTCGCGGTTCGCGGACAGCATGTTGTGCTGATCGAAGTACAGCACGAGCCAGATCGGCGCGTTGGCGTCCGGGTCTTCTCGCACGACTTCATAGAAGTTGACCGGCTCGACCCGCTCGCCGTTCTCGAAGACCTGGAAGTTGGAGAGGTCCAGCCCGGAAACCGGCATGCCCTGCCGGTCGACCACCTGGACGTCGACGTTCACGACCTCGACGTCGACGGTCTCCTGGATGGCGCCGGCAGGCGCTTCTGTCTCCTGCTTAGCGGTGACCGAAGCCGCCGCGACCAGAAGTGCTACCACGGAAGAAGAAACGAGGCCGGTTCTGTATCTCATGACAGTTCGAACCCCTCATAGTCGTTGGCCGCTACCGCGTCGCATTTCTCCACGTAGGGAGGAAAGCCGAGATAGGGCATGAACACCCGAGGCTTCCCGGGCACGTTGGCGCCCAGGTACCAGGAGTTGCAGGTGGGATAGAGGGTCGCGCCGGCAACTTCGCCGACGTGAGCGACCCACTCGTCTTCGGCCTCGGGCGTCGCTTCGATCGCGGCGTGGCCGCGATCCCGCATCCAGGCCATGCAGTCGGCGATCCAGTTCACGTGCTGCTCGATCGACGGCAGCATGTTCGAGAGCACGGAAGGACTCCCCGGGCCGGTGATCACGAACAGATTGGGGAAACCGGCGACGCCGAGGCCGAGGTAGGCGCGGGGACCGTCCTCCCACTTCGACCGCAGGGCCCGGCCGCCGCGGCCGCGGATGTCGATCCGCGCCAGGGCCCCGGTCATCGCGTCGAACCCCGTGGCGAAGACGATCGCGTCCAGTTCGTAGTCGTGGCCGCCGGTGCGGAGTCCGGACTTCGTGATCCTCTCGATCGGCGCGGAACTGACGTCGACCAGCGTCACGTTGGGACGGTTGAAGGTGTCGAAGTAGCCGCTGTCCAGACAGATCCGCTTGCAGCCGATCACGTTGTCCGGGCTGAGCAGGTCGGCGACTTCGGCGTCCTCGACGATGCCGCGGATCTTGTCGCGCACGAACTCGGCGGCGGCATCGTTCGCCTCCTGGCTCATCAGCATGTCGGCGAAGGAAGCCATGAAGGAGAAGCCGCCGTATTCCCAGCGCTCCTCGAAGCGCCGCCGGCGTTCCTCCGGGGAGACCTCCGCAAACGCGTCGTTCATCGGGTTCATGTCGGCACCGAGCCCGGCCGGCATTTGGCTGTTGCGGTGCCGGAACGCCGGGTACTCCGCCTTGACCTCGGCTTCGCGTTCCCGGTCCATCGCGCCGTTGTGGGCCGGAATGGAGTAGTTGGGCGTTCGCTGGAAGACGGTCAGGTGCGCCGCCTCCCCGGCGATCACGGGAATCGCCTGGATCGCCGACGACCCGGTGCCGACGATGCCGACCCTGACCCCGGTGAAGTCGACGCCCTCGTGCGGCCAGGCGCCCGTGTGGTACTTCGCGCCCTCGAAGTCCTCGATCCCTGGGAACTCCGGCAGGTTGGCCGCTGACAGGCACCCCGTGGCCATGACGACAAAGCGAGCGAAGACGGTCTCGTTCCCTGCCCGGTTACCGTTGTGATCGCCATCCAGAGGCGCGGAGGCCGAACCATCCGCCGGTGCAACCTCGATCCGCCATCCCGAAGCCGCCTCGTCGAAGTGCGTCGAGACGACGCGGCGGCCGAACTCGATGTCGCGCCGGAGCTCGAAGCGATCGGCCACGTGGTTCGCGTAGCGGAGGATCTCCGGCTGACCTGAGTAGCGCTCACTCCACGACCACTCCTGCTGGAGCTCCTCCGAGAACTGGTACGAGTACTCCAGGCTCTCGACATCGCAGCGGGCACCCGGATAGCGGTTCCAGTACCAGGTGCCGCCGACCCCGTCGCCGACCTCGAACGCCCGTACGGTGAAGCCGAGCGACCGCAGGCGATGAATCATGTAGAGGCCGGCAAACCCCGCACCGACCACCACCACGTCGAACCTACGCATGAACACGCCCAACCGGCCGGGCCGGCGCAGTAACCCCTGAGGCACCGACCACCACCGCGTCGAACCTACGCATGAACACGCCCAACCGGCCGGGCCGGCGCAGTAACCCCTGAGGCACCGACCACCACCGCGTCGAACCTACGCATGAACACGCCCAACCGGCCGGGCCGGCGCAGTAACCCCTGAGGCACCGACCACCACCGCGTCGAACCTACGCATGAACACGCCCAACCGGCCGGGCCGGCGCAGTAGCCCCTGAGGCACCGACCACCACCGCGTCGAACTTGCGCATCGCCTGGAATCGTATGCTACGCACCGGGTTCGCGTACGGGCGACAGCCACCGGACGCGCCTACCGGCACGAACACGAAACATGCCAGCGCTCGACGGCCTCCGCATTCTGGATCTGACCCGCATCCTCGCCGGGCCCACCTGTACCCAACTGCTCGGCGACCTCGGCGCGGACGTGATCAAGGTCGAGCGACCGGGGCGCGGCGACGACACGCGGTCCTGGGGACCGCCCTTCGTCCGCGATGCGGACGGCGAAGACACGAGCGAGAGCGCGTACTACCTCTGTGCCAACCGGAACAAGCGCTCCGTCGCGGTCGACCTCGCCACCCCCGAAGGCTCGGATCTGGTACGACGCCTGGCCGCCCGTTCGGACGTGTTGATCGAGAACTTCAAGGTCGGCACCCTCCACCGCTACGGCCTCGGCTACGAGGATCTGAAGGACGATCTGCCCGGCCTCGTCTACTGCTCGATCACCGGCTTCGGACAGACCGGGCCGAACGCGCACCGGGCCGGCTACGACCTGCTGGCCCAGGGCTACGGCGGCATCATGAGCCTGACCGGCGAACCGGACGGCGAGCCGATGAAGGTCGGCGTCGGCATTGCCGACATCGTGTGCGGCATGTACGCGGCAACGGCGATCCTGGCGGCGCTGCGTCACCGGGACCGTACCGGCCGGGGCCAGCACATCGACCTCGCCCTGGTCGACACGCAGATGGCCTGGCTGGTCAACGAGGGCACGAACTACCTGACCTCCGGTGCCGTGCCGCAGAGGCGCGGCAACGAGCACCCGAACATCGTTCCCTACGGCGTGTTCGAAACCGCGGACGGCCACGTGATCGTCGCGGTCGGCAACGACGCCCAGTACGAGCGGTTCTGCGAACTCCTCGGCGCCCCCGAACTGGCGTCGGACGACCGCTACCGGAAGAACGCCGGCCGGCTCGCCCACCGGGACGAGCTGGTGGCCCGACTGTCGGATCTCGTGCGCAAGCTGAGCAGCGCCGAGGTGCTGGCCGGCCTGGAGGCGCGCGGCGTGCCCGGCGGGCCGATCCACGACCTCGAGGAGGCGCTGGCATCGGATCAGGCGGAGGCGCGCGGGATGACGATCGACCTGCCGCATCCGCTGGCCGGGAGTGGCACGGTCAGGATGGTCGCCAACCCGATCAGGATGTCCGAGACGCCGGTGACCTACCGGCGGTCGCCGCCTGTCTGCGGCGCCGACACGGACGAGGTGATCGCGGAACTGCTGGGCGACGACTAGGCGCCGCCACCCGGGTCGGCTAGCGGTGGTACGGTGGAAGAGCCACCCGGCGACCTCACGCCCCTAGGAGACCACTTGACGAACACGGCCGTAGGAATAAGCGGCTTCGGCGGCTATGTGCCGGAGCGAGTGATGACGAACGAGGACTGGACCCGGTACGTAGACACCTCAGACGAGTGGATCGTGGAGCGCACCGGCATCCACCGGCGCCGCGTCGCCGCAGATGACGAGTCCACCGCCGACATGGCAACGGCCGCCGCCAGATCGGCCCTCGAAAGCCGCGGTATCGGCCCCGAGGAGATCGACGAGATCATCGTCGCCACGGATACGCCGGAGGTCTACACGCCCGATACAGCCTCCTTCGTCCAGCGCAAGCTCGGCGCCCGCGAAGTCCCTTCGTACGACCTGGGCGGCAGTGGCTGCGCCGGCTTCGTGCAGGCAATGGATGTCGCCCGCTCGCGGGTGTTGACCGGCACCCGCCGGGTGCTCGTCATCGGGGTCGAGCTGATTACGCGTCTGGTGAGCTGGAAGATCCGGGAGACGTGCGTACTGTTCGGCGACGCCGCGGCCGGCGTGATCGTCGAGCGCGGACCGCAGATCGCAGAGATCCTCGGTGCCAGAACCGGTACCGACGGCAGTCAGTGGAGCATTCTGACCCTCGAGATCGGTGGGACCCGCAAGCCGTTCAGCCTCGAGTACGCGCAGAAGGAAGAGCATCTGAAGCTGATCATGGAGGGCCGGGCGGTGTTCCGCCACGCCGTCCACCGCATGTCCGAGGTCGGCCTCGACGTGCTGGAAGCGGTGGGCGCGAAGCTCGAAGACGTGGCAATGATCGTGCCCCACCAGGCGAACCTGCGCATCGTCCAGGCGGTCGCGAAGAACCTGGCCGTGCCGATGGAGAAGGTCTACACGAACCTCCAGGAGTACGGGAACACGGGCTCGGCCTCGGTTCCCCTCGCGCTGTGGGAAGCACACAGCAAGGGCCGCATCTCGCCGGGCGACCTGGTACTCCTGACCTCCTTCGGTGCCGGCTTCCACTGGGGCGCGGCCCTGTTGCGGTTCAACGGCTAGGAAACCCGGAACGCGGGGCCCACATCAGCCGAAGATCAGGCCCCAGATCGTGAACAGGGTGAAGGACACGTACACCGCGGACGCGATCACCATCATCACGATGTTGAGCGCCTTCGGCCGGGCGGACTTCGGCAGCTTCGTCAGGTTCACGTAGAGCGTCAGCGGGACGTAGATCGCCATCGCGAAGCCGCCCAGCAGGGCGGAGTTGAAGATGAAGCCGAGCGCGGAGACGCCTGAGAGTTCGAAGAAGGCGGTCGAGACGGTGCCGGCGACCATGAACATGATCGCGAAGGTCAGGTACCACTGGCTCTGAGTGCGCTTCTGACCTAACTTGAACATGGAGCCGAGCAGGTAGGACCAGGTGCGGGCGCCGCCGTCGACTGCCCCGAGCTGGGAGCTGAACAGCGCCGCCATGCCGATCAGCAGGAACACGTAACGGCCGAAGGTGCCGAGGCTGGTCTCCAGGATGACCGACATGTCCCAGACGATCTGGCCTTCCTCGGGGACGATGCCGGCGGGACGCAGGACGGTCAGCGCACCGAACATGAAGAGGAACATCGTGAACGTGTTGCCAAGCCAGAAGAAGATGACCTGGTCCTGGATCACGTAGCGCATCCAGCGCCTGAACCGGCTCGCGTTCTCCGGGGTCTCGATGTAGCGGTAGCCCGTCTGCACTTCCGCCGTCTTGTGCACCCGCAGCGGGTTCGCCAGCACCGGGATGCGGCCCCCCATGCCGATGTTCTTGTCTCGCAGGTAGAAGGCGTACCAGAGGTTGCCGGCGCCGCCGATGCCGGCGAAGACGACCGCGCCGAAGAAGCGGGCGAAGGTGAACTGGTCGTCCAGCTCGATGTGCCCGAAGTTGATGAGTCCTCTGCCCATCTCCTTGATCGCGTCCCAGGTGCCTACAGAGAACGCGACGTAGATTAGGCCGATCGTGATGACCAGCACCATGATCCCGATCGCCCGTTCGACCGCCTTGTACATCTGCTTGGGCCCGAACAGGATCAGGGCGATCAGGCCGAACGTCACGGCGGTCCAGAACCACTCCGGGCCCGGACCGTCGGGGCCGAAAAAGAGCGCCTTGAGCGCCGCCCCCGACATCCGCGCCCAGCCCGGCAGGAACAATCCCACGAAGCCTAGCGACAGGAAGGCGTAGATGACCCCCATCGACATCCGCGCGTACGACGTGTACGGGTGTTCGCCCGTGACGACCGCCCAGCGTCCGATCTCGATGTTGATCCAGAGCTGGAGGAAGACGCCGAGCGCCGCCGCCCAGATCATGACCGCGCCGAACTTGGCGGTCACCCAGGGCCACACGGCCAGTTCCCCGGCCCCGATCGCCAGACCGATCATGATCGCGCCCGGCCCCGCGAGTTGCCAGAACGAGAGCTTGCGCTCCGGCAGGTTCTCCTCGCGCAGGGGTGGGATCGGTACCGGCATAGGGGAACTCCTCCAGCCGGTCCGGCCCGTCACGGTTCAACCGGCGCTCCGCGTTCTGGGTGTCGGGTTCGGAGCACTGTAGCAGCGCGAACGACGGTTCCGGCTCGCACAGCCGCGCGCTGGGCGTTACGATCGGCCGCACTTCAGAATCTACGCAGGAGGAGACGACGATGAACCGAGCGATGCTCCAACCCGGGCGGCGTGCCGCCGCACTGCTGCTCACCCTCACCCTGGCGGTCTCGGCACCGCTCACGGCCGCCGATCCGGACGTCACGGTCTCGAAGCCGGAACAGGTCGGCCTCTCCGCCGAGCGCCTCGCCCGCATCGACGCGGTGATCAACGGCTACATCGAGGCCGGCAAGATCGCCGGCGCCACGGGTCTGATCGCGCGCCGCGGTGAGATCGCGTACTTCAACACCTACGGCTACCGCGACCTCGAGACGAAGGAGCCGATGCCGAAGGACGCCCTCTTCCGCATCTACTCGATGTCCAAGGCGGTGACCGGCGTCGCCGTGATGATCCTGCACGAGAAGTACGGCTTCGCGCTGCGGACGCCGGCCTCGCGCTGGATTCCCGCCCTCGGTGACCTGGAAGTCACCGAATGGAGCGTCGACGCAGGGACCGGCGATCCGCGCATGGAACTCGTGCCCGCGAACCGCGACATGACGGTTCAGGATCTGCTGACCCATACGGCCGGCATCAGCTACGGCGGACCGCGCAACGCTCGTGGCGGCATGTACTACGCGGAACTTGGCGTGGGCAACCGCGATCAGACCCTCGAGGAGTTCGTCGAGAAGCTTGGCCAGGCGCCGCTCCACAACCACCCCGGCACGGTGTGGCGTTACGGCTACGGCATGGACGTCCTGGGCCGCCTGGTCGAGGTGATCTCTGGCAAGACCTTCGACGTGTTCCTGGAGGACGAGATCTTCGCGCCGCTCGGCATGAAGGACACGGCGTTCTACGTCCGCCCCGGTACCGAGGATCGGCTGGCCGTGCTCTACACCCCCGACCGCGAGGCCGGCGACGGCACGGTCATGCGCTCCAAGGCGCCGCCGCAGGACTCCTACCTGACCAAGCCGAAGATCTTCTACGGAGGCGCGGGCCTCGTCTCCACGACCACCGACTACTTCAAGATGGTCCAGATGCTGCTCGACGGCGGGCGCTACGAAGGCGGCCAGTTGCTGAGTCCGAAGTCCGTCAAGCTCCTGTCTTCCGACCACATCGGCGACATGCCGCGCGTCGGTCAGTTGCTGAGGCCGGGCGACGGGTTCGGCCTCACCTTCCGGGTCGACATGAACCCGGGAGTCAACGGCGCGTTGGGTTCCCCCGGTGACTACAGTTGGGGCGGCGCCGCGGGCACCCGCTTCTGGATCGACCCCGAGGAGGAGATGGTCGGCGTCTTCATGATCCAGATCCTCCCCCACGCCGGCCTGACCTACGGCACCGAGTTCCGTAACCTGGCCTACCAGGCGATCGTGGACTGACCATGAGCACACGCTGCGAACAGATCCACCTCGTCTCGCGCCCGGTCGCCGAGCCGGAAGCCGCGAACTTCGACCTCGTCGAGACCGACCTGCCGAGCGCCGGCGAAGGCCAGGCGCTCGTGCGCAACGTGTACATGTCGGTCGACCCCTACATGCGTGGTCGGATGCGGGACATCAAGTCCTACACGCCGCCGTTTCAAATCGGCGCGCCGCTCGACGGCGGCGCCGTCGGGGTCGTCGAGGACTCGAACACGGACGCCCTGGCGCCCGGCGATCTGGTGTCGAGCCGCTTCGGCTGGCGCAGCCACTTCGCCGCCCACGCGGCGGAACTCCAGAAGATCGAGACCCACGGCGCGCCGCTCTCCGCCTTCCTCGGCGTCCTCGGCATGCCGGGCATGACCGCCTACGTCGGCCTGCTCGACATCGGTGAACCGAAGGAGGGGGAGACGGTGTTCGTCTCGGCCGCCGCGGGCGCCGTCGGCAGCCTGGTCGGCCAGATCGCGAAGATCAAGGGCTGCCGGGCGGTCGGCAGTGCCGGATCGGCGGACAAGGTCGCCCACCTCGTCTCCGACCTCGGCTACGACGCCGCCTTCGACTACCACGGCGACCTGAACCGCAACCTCGCCGACACCTGCCCGGACGGCATCGACGTCTACTTCGAGAACGTCGGCGGCCCGACCCTCGAAGCCGTCTTCCTGCACATGAACATGTTCGGCCGCATTCCCGTCTGCGGGATGATCGCCCACTACAACGACAAGGAACCGAGGCCCGGGCCGCGGACCCTCATCTCGATCATTCCGAAGCGCCTCAAGATGCAGGGCTTCATCGTCTCGGACCACATGGACCGCCGGGCCGACTTCGTCCGCGATGTCGCCGGCTGGATCGCGGAAGGCAAGGTCACCTACCGCGAGACGATCGTCTCCGGCATCGAGAACGCCCCCGAAGCGTTCATGGGCCTCTTCCGCGGCGAGAACACCGGCAAGATGGTCGT
Source organism: Acidobacteriota bacterium (assembly GCA_026707545.1). Classification (NCBI taxonomy): domain Bacteria; kingdom Pseudomonadati; phylum Acidobacteriota; species Acidobacteriota bacterium. Next base: position 2,123,941 of record JAPOWR010000001.1, read on the forward strand.
CCAGATCAGCGAGGATCCGACGGCGTAGCGCGGCGGCGGATCCTGTGTTGCACGCGCCTGCCGGGGAGGGCGCGAGGGGGCGGCCGCCCAGCGGTCGTTCGCGTTCTATCGGACGCTGAGGAGTGGGCGCTCACTTCTTCTTGGTCGGAGTTCACCGAAGTAGCAGAGAACACAGGTACTTGTAGGGAGTGACAGCGAAGGCGTATCCCCAAGACGGTCCCGTTTGTGGGCTGCGCACTCAAACGGTGCCGGGGGCGCTATTCAAGATGACTCCGCATCTCCGATCTTCGGCTTCAGGCGGCCGGCCTTCAACGCCTCCAACTTCTGGAGACGCTCTCCCAGCTGCTCGAAGCCAAGCACGTTGTGCTCGGGACAAAGGCTAAAGAGGAACTTGGCAGCGTCCATGGCCCCCTTCTTGTTGTTGGCCCCGCGAGAGCAAGCCACCACGTTCCTGTAGCCGTTGTCTCCCTTCGGACGAGACAGGACAAGTCGACAACGAAGGTGCGCTCGTTCAGCTCTTTGAGCGTGTAGAAGCAGCGGCCGCCTTCCCGTTCCAGTTGCCTGCCGCCGGGGGCGTCTGCGCCCCAGCTCTTCTCGATCCGTTTCTGAAGCCACTCCTTGACCTCGGCCTCGATCCACCGCGCCACGCGCCCGGCCAGCCGGATCGGCGCTGGGAAGCGGCCCTCGGCCGACCAGCGGTAGATCGTGCTCCGCCCCAGGCTCGTCCGGGCCTGCACCTCCGAGATCCGCAGGAGGCGGATCGCCGGCTCCGCCGGCCGCTCCGCCCCCGCTCCTCTCCCGCTCGTCGTTCTGGACCCCCGCAGCGGCGCCCGGCGTCGTCGGGCGACGGGCGGGGCGCGCGCACCGTCCGCCCCGTCGGGATCGTCGATGACGCCAGGACCCGGTCCGCCGTCCTGAGCGACACCGAACGGCCCGGCGCGATCTGGCGCAGCAGGCCCGGGTCGCCCACCGCCAGCGTACCGAGCGTCGTCGGCGCCATGCCCGTGTCGTCGAGAATCCCGCTGACCCGCGTGTTGAACTACTCCTCCAGCGTTGCCGTTCCACTGCCGTTCCAGCCGCGTCATGCCCATAACGGTGAAGCGGTGATTCCAAGGGAGTCAACTCTTGGGAAGTCTCCTAAGTGTCTCTGGTGTATATAGTTATCCCAAGTTGTCCCGGGGCTTTGGCCGCCGCCACTCGCATGGCAGAGCACCTGCGCGGGGCGCCAGGGGAGGCGATGCGAAGGGGGGATTGATTCCGGCCAAACGGCCGAGACCGGGAGCGGTCGATGGGGGAAACGAGCCAGGCGGCGTAGTCAGGAGGTCCACGTTCTTCGAGGTTTGGATGTCGATACCGGGGAAGCTGGGGAACGGCACTTCCAACCTGAACTCTCTCGGAAGGTCGCTCCGCGCCAGCAACTGCGGCCAACAGCGGGCCGGGAGCGGGCGCGGCGGACCAACGAAGCGCGCGCGGACCGGTAGCTTTCCGGGTAGCGCCTTGCGATCCGATCAGTACAGCAGAATCCAACCGCGTGAGTGGACAGCCGCAGAAGACCGAGGAGACCGTATGGTCCGACCATTGACCAAACGCACCCGGACGGGAGCGCTGTACACGCGGCCCCCGGAGATCGAAATCGAGATCAGGGCCGCGCTGCGGGAAGACTGGAGGACCCTACGCCGGCGCCTGGAGATTACGGACGGCAGATCGGCGGAGCACGTCGGCTCCGAATGTCTGGTTCATCTCCTTCGGGACGCACACCGGAAAGGGGATGATCGCCGCATGGGCGCGGTACTGCAGGTTCTGCTCGGTCGCTGCGAGGCGACCCTCAAGTCGACGATCCCGGAGTCGGAACCCGGCGCCGGTGAAATGCGGGAAGCGGTGCTGGGAAGATTCACCGAGCTGCTTGCCCGCGGCTGCGTTGGTGAGCGGCCGGAGGAGCTGGACTTCTACGAGTGCAGATTCAATCGAGCCTTTCAGACCCTGCGCTTCGATGTTGTGGATCGTGAACGTCGACGTCTGGGGCGAAGAGTGCAAGTGCCACGGGCGGATGACGGGGACGGGCTCCCGCTCTCGGAGGAAGAGGGGCTCGCGCTCCTGTCCGAGGCGGGCCGGACACCGCCGACGCAGGAGCAGAGCGCACTTCTCGAGAAAGTCAAGGAAGCAATCGAGGCGTTGCCGGCGGACGAACGTAACGCGTTCGTTCTCTGCCGCTTGTACCGCTACAAGGCGGAGTCTATAGATCCGGCCGAGACCACGGCCGCCGTGCTTTGCGGGTGCACCGGCCGCACAATTCGAAACCGCCTGTCGCGGGCAGAGACGAAACTATGGCGATCGAAGGAGAAGTCATGAAGCCGATGCCATCCCTTGGCGCACAGCGGCGCGAGGCGCTCTACGCGCTCGCGATGGCCGAGAACATGCCGGATGCGGCCGTGCTCGACGAGATCGTGCGTCGATATCCACAGTTCTCGCGCGAACTGACGGAGTTCGCCGTGGAGCTTGCGCTTGAATCCCTCGTCGAGGGTGCGGCGGACGGGCCGTCGGCCGATCCAACCACGGTGAGCCCGGCGGTGTCTCGGGCCATGAGCTTGTTCCACAATCGCCTGTATGCCTTGCGCCAGGCGGGCGAAGCGGCGGTGGCAAAGTCTGCGCCGTCGTACGCTTTCATGGAGAATCCGTTGCTGGATCTGGACCGCCGGGAACTCCGAGCGGTGGCCAGGGGGATCGGTGGCAGCACGATGCTGGTCGTCAAACTGCGCGATCGGCTGATCGATCCGAACACGATCCCGGACCGTTTCAAGCGCCGCGTGTCGGACGAACTCGAGATACCGGTCGAAGTGCTGACCGCGCACCTGGAGGCCAGCCCGACGGAGACACAGGGAAGCCGCCAGTTCTACAAGGCCGACCATCGGCCCAAGCAAGGTGGGCGCCAGAGCTTCGCGGACGCCGTGAGAAGTTCGGGCCTGACGGACGAACAGCAGCGGCATCTCCTGAGTCTTTGATCCGTGGATGGTTTCGAGCCGGTCCGCGCGGCGGCCAACCGCCTCCACGAGGCGGTCCTGTCCATCGGTTGCGATCCGGTTGATCCAATGGCCCTCGTCACAACCGCAATCGACCATCTGGACCTCGAGTTGGCCTACGTGCCCGAGGGGGATCCGGCCCTCAAGAGCGCGAAAGCGCTGTTCGACGAGCAGAGCGGAACGATCTGCTGCGAGGCGTCGGGGTCGGCGTGTGACCGAGCGCTTCTGGTGGCGCACGAGATCGGTCATGCGGAGCTCCACGCTCGTTCGTCCAGCTGCGGCGCAGGCGACATCGACCCTTCCCGATCGACCGAGATGGCGCCGGTGGGGTTGCAGCGGGTCGAGGACTACGGCGCCCGCGAGCGCAGAGAGCTGCAGGCCGACGTATTCGCCCGCGAGTTCCTGCTGCCGCGGACCACGGCTGAGCGGCTTCACATGGAAGATGGTCTCGGTGCAACTCGAATCGCCCGTCTAACCGGGCTACCGCTCGCGCTCGTGCGCCAGCAGCTCTTCGACGCGCTCCTGCTCCCACGACCATCGACACCAGCGGAGCCAACCGCTCCGACTTTCCCTCCCCTCCCGGACGCATCCCAAGCGGGTGCGGTGGCGCACCGTGGGAGTCCTTTTCTCCTCGAGGCCGGTCCCGGAACAGGCAAGACGCTGGCCCTGGTGGAGCGCGTCAGTTCGCTCCTCGCTGAAGGGATCGACCCCGCCGCCATTCTTGTCGTGACCTTCTCGAACCGGGCCGCCGGCGAACTCGTGGAGCGTTTGGCGCGCGCCAACGCGGAGGCGGCCCCGCGACTCTGGATCGGCACGATCCATGCCTTTGGACTCGATCTGATGCGCCGCCACCACGATCGTCTCGGCCTTCCACCCGCTCCCACGCTGTTCGACCGCAGCGACGCGATCGAGATCCTGCAGGAAAAGCTGCCGACGCTGCCACTGGTCCACTACCGCAACCTCTGGGATCCGGCGCTGGTCCTCCGGGAGATCGTTGCGGCAATCTCCAGGGCCAAGGACGAGCTCGCGGACCCTGCGCGATACCGGTCGCTGGCCGAAGCAATGCTGGCATCGGCAACCGACAGCGAGGGACGGGCGGCGGCCGAGAAGTGTCTTGAAATCGCTGGCATCTACGAGATCTACGAAGAGGCCCTGCGTGAGAGGGACGGGGTCGACTTCGGGGACCTGGTCATGCGGCCGGCGCAGCTTCTCGAGTCGGAACCGGGCATCGCGCAGGCTACACGGCTTCGCCACCGGCACGTGCTGGTTGACGAGTACCAGGATGTCAACCGTGCGAGCGCGCGCCTGCTGCGCGCGGTCGCGGGCGACGGGAATCGCTTGTGGGTCGTTGGTGATGCGCGCCAATCGATCTACAGGTTCCGGGGCGCGTCGGGGTCGAACCTGGCCCACTTCGCGACCGACTACCCCTCCGCCGTTCGCGCTCGACTCGACGTGAACTATCGTTCGGCCGAACCCATCGTCGAGACCTTGGTGTCGGTGGCGTCTCGCATGGGCGCGTCGGAGGGGATGCTTCCGCTTGAGCTCAGGGCGCATCGGGACCGCCGTCCGGCAACATTGCGGATCCACCGACATGAGACCCCTGACGATGAGGCCGCCGGCGTGGCGGCCAGCGTGAGGGAACTCGAGGATGCCGGAGTGGCCTTGCGCCGGCAGGCGGTGCTCTGCCGCTCGAACAACCGCCTGAACGACTTCGCCGCGGCTCTCGAGGAGCGGGGTATAGCGGTGCTGCATCTCGGAAGTCTGTTCGAGCGCGAGGAGGTGCGCGATCTGCTGGCGCTCCTGAGTCTCGCCGTGGATCGCTTCGGGGACGCGCTTGTGCGCGTCGCCTCGATGCCCGGCTACGACGTGAGCCTGCAGGATGTCCACGCCGCCACCCGCCATCTGCGGTCAAACGGAGGATGGGCCCTGACGGCGCTGGAGTCGCTCGCGGAAGCCGACTGCGTCTCGGACGCGGGCGCCGCGGGTTTCAGGCGGCTTGCCGAAGACCTCACCGGGCTGAACCCGAGAGGCTCGGCGTGGGGGTTCCTGTCGTCCTACCTGCTCGACCGGACGGACTTCGTCCGCAGGCTGGCCCGTGCGACGACCGTGACGGAGAGGATGCGCGCCGTTGCCGTGTGGCAGTTCCTGAACTTCGTGCGGGAGCGGAGCCCGGCCGGATCGGGGCTGCCGATCCGGCGCACCCTCGACCGCGTCCGCCAACTCGTTCTTCTCGCCGAGGAGCGCGATCTGCGGCAGGTTCCGGCCGCGGCCCTCCACCTCGATGCCGTGCGTCTGATGACGGTACACGGAAGCAAGGGACTCGAGTTCGACGCCGTTCACGTTCCGGGACTCACGAGCGCGAGCTTTCCGACCTCGAACCGCGGGCAGCGGTGCCCGCCTCCGCCGGGCATGATCGACGGTACGGGGGGTCTTTCCGTCAAAGAAGAGTTCAAGCGATCACATGTGCACGAGGAGCAATGTCTGTTCTTCGTGGCGCTGTCTCGTGCGAGGAGCCATGTGCGCCTGCATCTGGCGCGGAAGCAGGCGAACGGAAGGAATCGCTCGCCGTCGGAGTTCCTGGGATGGCTTCCCTCAGGCCTGTTTCGCGAGGCCGGGCCGTCAGCAGCCCTTCCATCGCGACCCGGCACGGCGCGCCCGAGCACGATCGAGGTAACGCGCGGGTGCGATTGGAGCGTCACGGACAGGGGCCTTCGCGCCTACGAGAAGTGTCCGCGCCGTTTCTTCTACAAACACATCCTCGGGCTTGGTGGCGCGTGGAAGGCTACGGCGTTTTCGCGCACTCATTTCTGCCTCCATCGATTCATCGACTGGATCGGCGAGGCGCGGCGACGGCGGGAACCGACGCTCGCGGAGGCCGAGGCTGCGCTCGAGGAGATCTGGAAGGCGCGCGGACCGATCGAGCACGCGTTCTGTGACGACTACCGACGGTTGGCGTCACGCCTGGTTGCGGCCCTCGTTCGAGCAGGCGCGGGACGACGTCCCGTCGAGCCTCGACCTCTCGCGTTTGACCTGCCGAACGGTCGCGTGATTGTGGAACCGTCCGAGCTCGCCGAGTTGCCCGACGGGACGATGGCCCTGCGACGCATTCGGACCGGGAAGAAGCGCGTCGATGAGTACGACCGCCTCAGATACGCCCTGTACCAGTTCGCCGCCGACGCCCAGTTCGGCGATGCGGCTGTGGTCGACGCGCTTCACTTGACGGACGAAACCGCCGAGCGCGTGACGCTCACCAAGAGAAAACTGACCTTCCGCCGCACCAAGACCGACCGGATGCTCGGCCAGATCGCCGCCGGATCGTTCCCGCCCAATCCGGACGGGGTGGTCTGCCCGCGCTGCCCGTATTTCTTCATCTGCCCGTCGATACCGCCGGGGGCACTCGCGCTGCCCTGAACCCGCCCGTGGCCCTTCTTTCCGGGTTCGGCCTCCAGATCCGATTAGTCACGTAGAACGAGCGGGGCATGGTGCCCCTTGCTCGAATCGACGGAGGAGTCTATGAAAACCATCGACGTGTTCTATCAGGCCGAGGGACTCGGCGAGGTCAAGCATCTCGAGATCGAGACGGACGCCACCTTCGCAGTGCTCAAGGCGCGCTTGGCCGAGAAGCACGGCTTCGGCCTCGACATTCTGGTCTTTCTCGAAGACGAGGACGATTCGGTCGCCGAGCTCGCGAAGATCGCGGAGCACGCGACGCCGCAGGGATTGAAGATACATCTGCACCGCCTTCGCCAGGTGAAGGTGACCGTCACTTTCAACGGAAAGACGGTGGAGCGTCATTTCGGTCCGAGCGCCACGGTCGCCCGGGTCAAACGGTGGGCGGCCGAGAAGGAGTTCGGCCTGTCCGCCGAAGAAGCCGGAGAACATGTGCTGCAAATCGAGGGGACGCATGAGCGCCCCAGTCCGGGAACGCACGTAGGGGCGCTGAACGGCGACAAGGTGCGTGATGTGGTGGCCTTCGATCTCGTTCCGGACGAGCGCGTGCAGGGTGCGCCGCGGGGGTTCGCGTGAAGGGTCCGGACCAACGCGCTTTCGAGGCGGACGTGGCCAAGGCCGCGTTCCGCCTCGGTGAGACCGAGGGTCGCTGGCGACTGGTCGGGACCGACTGGCCGTACGCCTTCATGGCCGTTACCGCCAAGGATGACCGCGAATACGCTCTGCGCCTGGACTGCAGCGGCTACCCGCAAGCGGAGCCGACCGGCGGTCCGTGGGACATGGCCCGGAACGAGGTGTTGGCCTTCGATCAATGGCCGCGTGGGCAGGGGGGGAGAGTGTCGGCGGTCTTTCGGACCGGCTGGAAGCACGGCACGGCGCTTTACCTGCCCTGTGACCGCGAGAGCATCGCTGGGCACCCCAACTGGCGGCAGGAGATGCCGTCCAAGATCTGGCGTCCGGCTGAGGGAATCGTTCAATACCTGGAGATTGTGCATGACCTACTCCATTGCCGGGACTATGTGCCGCGTTCTGGCACCGCGGCATAGGCTGTCCTGTTCGTGGCTTGTGTGGCGGCGGCTGTGCCGACGGCTGCGCGAACGCGGGTTGGGCCGGTCGCGCGAAAGCGGTGCCTTCCTGATTGGACAGCGGCAGGGCGGGCGCGCGCGGATCTTGGATTTCGTGCTCTACGACGACCTGGATCCGCACTGCCTCGACCAGGGGTTGGTGCGGTTCGACGGGCGCTACTTCGGGGAACTCTGGGCGATCTGCAAGGCTCGCGGAGTAAGCGTGGTCGCAGACGTCCACGTCCATCCCGGCGGTGCGGGCCAGAGCACGCTGGACCGCGAGCATCCAATGATCTCGCTCCCCGGTCATCTGTCCCTGATTCTTCCGCGCTTTGCCGCCCGGCCCGTCCGTCGCCGCGACATGGGCATCTATCGGTACCTGGGCGGCAAACGGTGGGACACCGTTCCGGCATCCGAGCGAAGGTCCTTCTTCCATATCGGGCTCTAGGGGAACACGGTTGATGAACACGGCACCGCAACCCGACTCGCTGCACAGACTCGTGAAGCACGCGATCGACAGTGGGAAGGCGGAAAGCGTCGCCGAGGCGGAAGCCATGTTCCGCGGCTACCGTCTTTCGGTCGAGATAGGTCCTGCGGCAGCCGAGGAGTCCGTCAACCAGGCCACGCTGTTGACGGTGGTCGCGCTCGCCCGGCGGGTGTTCCTGGGCGGCGTGAGCGTTTGCGCGCCTCTCGGCACGGTTCTCTCGACGCCTCCGCCTCTCGGGCGAACGCTCGCCACGGCGGTGAAGACGCTCGGCGGCGAGATCGGCGTCGCCGCCCCGGGGACTCCGACCATCGTGATCGGTGGAGGGCCAGGCGGTCGGCGGGAGGGCTTCTCTATTCGGACGGCCGCCGCCGGTTGGCGGGGAGGCGTACTGCCGGTCCACTCGAGCCTGGAGCCGGCGCCCGGACCGGCGATGCCTCTGGCCGGAATGTTGTCCGCGGCACTGGCCGTGAACGAAGCGTACCTCGACGCGGACGGCATGTCGATCGCCGGTCGCCGCGTCCTGGGCCTGTCGCTATGGCAGCCGGACGCGCATGCGGATTGGCTGGTTGGAGAACCCGAGGAGCCGGAGCTGACCTATCTACCTTCGCGGCTCTGGCTAATCGGGCTGGGACACCTCGGACAAGCCTACCTCTGGGGACTCGGAATCCTCCCATACCGCCATCCCGAGAACCTGTCCCTGGTGTTGCAGGATGTGGACTTCGTCACCGACTCGACGGAGAGCACGTCGGTGCTCACGCGCGTCGAACACGTCGGCCAAAAGAAGACCCGGACCATGGCTGCGTGGGCGGACGCCAGAGGATTCGAGACGACGATCCATGAGCGGCTGTTCGATGCGGATTTCGAGCGACAGCCGTCAGAGCCTGGAGTTGCGCTGTGCGGTCTCGATAAGGCGAGTTACCGGCGCTCGCTCGACCGGGTGGGCTTTGACATGGTGATCGAGGCCGGTCTGGGAAGCGGTTACCGTGATTTCCGAACCATGCGCCTTCACACACTGCCCGGCCCTCGTCCGGCCACCGAGATCTGGAGCCCCGCAGCCAGCACCGAGACCGTCGAGGATCGGCCCGCCTACCGACGCCTGTTGAAAGAGGGCACGCTCGACCAGTGCGGGATGACGATGCTCGCCGGCAAGGCGGTCGGCGCTCCCTTCGTTGGGGCGGTCGCCGCCACCTTGGTCCTGTCCGAGATCCTGCGGCACCTTCATGGAGGGTGCGTGCACGGGATGATCGATTTGGACTTGTTGGGGCTGGATCAGCGTCGTGCCGTTCTGCACGAGCCGGGCTTCAACGGTTTCAACCCGGGATTCGCTTGGGCCAGGTAGCCGGTCCGCGCGGTCACGACCCGTATCCGTGCGCCAGACGTGCTCGTCGGGCGCCTCGGCGACCTGCAACAACGAGCAATCCGGCCAAGCACGGGCCAATACGGGCGTGTTCGTAACCGGACGCGGAAGTCCTTTCCCGGGCGACGGCAAGCGATTCGCTGAGTTCAAGGGTCCGAGCAGGGCCGGGGTCGCCGGGCATGACGAGCATGTAGTCATACACCCTCAATTGCCGTTCCCTGAAAACCAGGATCGGGCAGCTGCCAACCGGATAGCCAAGGCCCTCCGCCGCGCCGAGCTCCTCGGCAGGCAGGTACCAATCGTTCTCTGGAGATCCCACAGGAGGCTGCTGGAGCGCCAGGCGTTCCCTAGCCTCGTGGACCTGCCGGCGGACGAGATCCAGACCGCCGACCTGATGCGGGCGCTGGCGTCGCCGGGCGTCCCTCGCTCCGAGTCCGCTGAGCCCCCTCCCATCGGCCACGAACCGGACGGCGTCGCGGCGCGAATCCGTAGTCGAATTGGCGTCGAGCGCTCAGCGTGGCGGCGCCACGACGACCGACGACCCCCGGCCGACTGACCTCGCTCCGGCCCGCTCGCCCACTGAAGATCTGGGGTAACCTGCAAGTCGCGCCCCGAGTGGAGGAACTCGTGGAACCCACCGCCGCACAGCTCGAAGCCTTCCCCACCAGCGATCCCGGTGCCCTGATCGCGCGAGAGCCCCTCTACGCGACTCACACCGGTGCGTGCTTCGTCGGTGACGCACAAGACCTTCTCTCGGAGCTGCCACCCCGCTCGATCGATCTAGTGGTGACGTCTCCGCCCTACGCGCTCCACTTCGAGAAGGAGTACGGGAACGTGCCCAAGGCCGAGTATATCAATTGGTTCGCTCCCTTCGCGGCCGGCGTACACCGAGTCCTCAGAGATTCCGGCAGCTTCGTACTCAACCTCGGTGGAAGCTACAATGCAGGCGAACCAACCCGCTCGCTCTACCACTTCAAACTGCTCGTCCATCTCGTCGACACGCTAGGGTTCCACCTTGCCCAAGAGTGCTTCTGGTACAACCCGGCGAAACTGCCCACGCCCGCCGAGTGGGTCAATGTGCGGCGCGTCCGCATCAAGGACTCAGTCGAGTACGTGTGGTGGCTGTCCAAGACACCGAATCCAAAGGCGAACAACGCCAATGTCCTCGTGCCGTACAGCAAGGACATGAAACGGTTGATGCAGCGCGGACTACGGGCCACTCGTAGGCCTAGCGGCCATCACGTCACTCAGAAATTCCTGAAAGACCGAGGTGGATCGATTCCCTCCAACCTACTGGAATGGGGGAACAATGATTCCAACTCGGCCTTCATACGACGCTGCCGGGAGCTGGGGGTCACGAGTCATCCCGCTCGATTCCCACGCGTTCTTCCCGAGTTCTTCATCCGCCTGCTTACGGCTCCCGGCGACATCGTTCTCGACATATTCTCCGGCAGCAACACCACCGGCTCTGTGGCGGAACAGCTCGGCCGAGGGTGGCTAGCCTTCGAGATCGACGAGAAGTACGCACGCATCTCAGCTCTTCGCTTTGATCAAGAGATCTTGTAGGTGAACAGCGACGAGTTCCTCGCGGTTCTAGCTGGACTGTACGGCGAGAACGACTGGCCCAAGCCGCTTCACTTACTCAAGGGCTATCTTCTCGTTCGCAACGAAGGGCTAGACGCCAAGCGCGCGGCGCTTCGCGTCCGTACTGCACCCCGGTACCTCCAAGCTGTCTTGGATGCGGCGGATCCCGTTGAGGCCGCTCTCGGAGCGAACCCGGCTGAGATCGAGAGAAAGTCAAGGGTGCGGGCCTTCCGGACGCTGGGACAGCTGCTCGTGGGCCGGGCTGCAGAAGCAGCCTTCGAGACAATCTACAACGAGGAGATGGAAAGTGGAGAGATGGAGCTCCGTGATCTTCGGGAATCACGGAGCGACACTGACTATCGACTGTACAACGGAGATGGACGACCGATCTATCGGCTGAACATCAAGTTCCACGGAGCCCTCTTTGCCAACGCTCGCGCCGTCGTCGGCCTCGAACCCGAGGATTGCTTCGCTCTCGCGACCTACAAGATCCGCGGTGCGCTGAAGAAGCAGGAGGCCGAACATCTCCCCTACGTGTTCGTGGTTGTAGGCGAACGCTCGCTCACGGGCGAGCAAGTCGGAAGGCGGATTGCGGGTCACTACATCGACACGGCCGCGTTGTACTACCAGGCGCCAAAGGCGAAACGGAAGCGTGACCTTGAAGATCGGCTAGTAGAACAGGTCGCCGCAGACGAAGACTCCGTCTTCCAACACACCTACAGGGCGATCCAAAAGGCGGATTGGTACATTCTCTCCGCACGCCGGGCCGATCGTCTCCTGCACGAGTCACTCTATGAGCGCGTCTTCGCACTCAGTGTGCCGAGTTTCGCCCGGGCCTATAGCGGCGCCGAAGTCGACATGCACTTCTCGCTCTCCGCCGATCTCACACCCCTTCGGGACTTTCTCCGCACTCTGCGCAACAGTGGGCATCCGGTCGTCGTTTCGAAGCTTGAACGCGGCGACTACTGAGAGCGATCAAGGTACCTCGCCGGCACGACGCCTCGGAGTCAAGGGACTCCTGAGACCACCCCATAGACCCAAGCTTCAGCCTCCGAAGTCACCGACCGAGAGATACGCTTCTCCCGTTTGGGACGCGTGACGCCGTACGCGCTCGACAAGGTCGGCCAGCCCCAACCCGCCCCCTAACACGAGGTACAGATGACTGTGGTCCAGCAGCAACATCGGTGTCCGCTCCCCGGAAGCCTCCCGCCTTGCGACCGCTGAGTAGCCGGAAATCGAAACCAGGACACCCATCGTGTTGTCCGCTTTCGTGGTGATCTTCTTGTAGAACGAATCGATGTCGGTAGCTCGAGCCTGTCCCGTCGTGAACTTCAGCTCTACGAGGTAGGTCGTCCCCGACACCGTCAACGATCCGTCAATCTGGCGGCCCTTGTGGACGTAAGGCCTCCTGTTGTGGATTTCGCAGAAATCCAGCAAATCGTAGAACCACGTCTGGAACTCGTAGCCGGCTTTCTGTCCGCCGAGTGAGAGTGAGAGTTCGTCAAGCCGTTCCCTAAGGCGCCACAGGGTTTCCTGCGACCGGGTCGCCTTACGCTGCTGCTCGGCGAAACGCACTCGTGCTTCCTTCTTCTCCTGCTCCGACTGAATCTCCTCTTGCTGCTTCGCGTGGTAGCGCCGTAGCTGCAAGACAGCATCTCGGGCGTCCTCGAGTTTGAGCGCGGAGTCCTCCCAGTTCTTGAGGTCCGGGAAGGCCTCTTGCTCCATCAAGAAGTCGGCCATCCGCGCCAAGACCGAACGTCCGCGGCCGCTCTTCGGAAGCTCCGGAAAGAGCCGGTCAAGGAGGTCGCGCTTCGATTCGCCATCGACCCAGTTCCCAAGAAACCCCTCCGACACGCCACATTGTCTCAGGAAGCGGGCTAGGGCCTTACGTCTCCAGAACGACTTGAGACAAGCTTCGTACACCAGCGAGATGTAGTGCGGTGTGAGTCTCGTCTTCATTCCGGTTTGGGCCTGAGCTCTTGCTGCCCTTCCGACTTCGGTCGCTGGAGTAGTGCGCTCCTCGCCGGTCTGGCCAGAACTGGCAATGATCGCATAGCCCGGGCCGGGCCGCAGCTGACCTCGCTAATGCCGGCCCCTCCACCGAATCCAAGTCCACCAAGGACATCACCGCCGACTTTACCGCCCCGTCTCACCAGGCGAAGATCAGGCGGTCAGCGCGGCGGACGAGTTTGGGTACGCCGACGGCGCTGCGGCCAGCGGGCGCCGGCGCCACCGTGAGTGCTTCGCCGCTGTTCTCGTCTCGACTGACACGGCGGACTCGCAGTTCAAAGCGACCGGCTTCCGAGCGCTCGACCCAACTGACCGCGGTGCTGGCGTCCTCAAGCGCGGCGCTACCCGCCCAACCGCGCGGAGAACCGTCGTCGATTCGGATCGGATCGTCGAACCGTTGTTCGCTTGTGTTCCAGAAAGCAGCCAGTACTTTCGACTCGCCGCCGGCGGCGGTGAACCATGAGCTTGCCCCGGTTTCGTGGACACTTCCTCCTTGTAGGAGGAGGTACCCACGACGCCAAGATCAAGACCCCCGTACCCGGCAGAGTACCGGCAGCAGATGGTGGATCTGGTCCGGTCCGGGCGCAGCCCGGACCATCTAGCCCGCGAGTTCGAGCCTTCAGCGCAGTCGATCCGTAACTGGGTCAGGCAAGCGGATCGCGACGAGGGACGCCGGAGCGACGGCACGACGACGGCGGAGCGTGAGGAGTTGCGCCGGCTGCGGCGTGAGGTTCGCAGGCTGCGCGAGGAGCGGGAGATCCTGGCAAGAGCCACGGCCTGGTTCGCTCGGGAGACGGACCGGAAGGGGTCTTCCGGTTCATGAGAGCGCACCGGGCCGAGTTCCGCATTGCGACCATGGCGCGCGTGCTCGGCGTCTCCACGAGCGCGTACTAAGCCTGGCTGAAGCGGCCGCGGTCGGCGAGAGAGAAGGCGGAAAAGCGCTCTCGTGAAGCGGGTGCGGGCGATCCACGAGCGGAGCCGGGAGACCTACGGAGCACCGAGGATCCGGGCTCAGGCTTAGGGGTACGGGTAGTCGAGGTCGAGGAAGGGCAGGGCGCTCAGGACGTCCGGGGGATCGACCGGTAAAGCCCGGTGGAGGTAGGAGCCGTCGAGTTCGTCCCAACCGGTGACGCCGAGCAGGCCGAGACAGGTGACGATCTCGTGTTCGAGGATCTTGAGCATTCGCACGAGGCCCTCGCAGCCGCCGGCGGCCATGGCGATGGCTTCGAGGCGGCCGATGCCGACAGCGTCGGCGCCCAGGACCATCGCCTTGACCACGTCGGTTCCGCGCATGAAGCCGCCGTCGACGACGACCTCGGTGCGGCCGTCGACTTCCTTCACGACCTCCGGAAGGGTGTCGAGCGTGCCGCGGGTGTGGTCGAGCTGACGGCCGCCGTGGTTCGAGACGTAGACCACGTCGACGCCGTGCTCGCACGCGAGGCCGGCGTCCTCCGCGGTGGCGATCCCCTTGAGAATCAGGGGGATGTCGAACTCGTCCTTGATCCGCTTGACCAGGTCCCAGGTCATCCGCGCCTGGTAGTTCAGGGGCGCGACGCGGGTGGTCGCTTCACCGACCGATGGCGGACGCCAGCGCTTCAGCAGGTCCCGCTCCCGCCGGCTGTAGACCTGGGTATCGACGGTCAGACAGAAGCCGTTGTAGCCCGCGGCCACCGCCCGGCGGATCAGACCGCGCATCCAGTCCTCGTCGTCGGCCAGGTAGAGCTGGTACACCTTGGCTGAATCGGACGCTTCTGCCGTGCCCTCTAGCCCCGGCAGGCACACCGAGCTGACGAAGTTCATGATCCCGAACTCCTCGGCTGCCTTGGCGGCCGTGGCGCCGCCGCCTTCCTCGAACAGTTGCAGCGAGCCGATCGGCGCCAGGATGACCGGAATGCGCAGGTCGTGGCCAAGTAGCGAACCACCGGCCTCGACCTTGGAGACATCGGTGAGCACCCGCGGCCGGAAGGCCACGGAGTCCAGCGCCTGCCGGTTGCGTTTGACGCTCGTTTCCGTCTCGGCGCCGCCGACGAGATAGTCCCAGACGTTCCCGCCCAGGTTCCGGCGCGCGGCCACGACGAGTTCGTGGAGGGTCAGCGCGTTCCTTGCCGCTTCTCCCGGAGCCAAGGGGTCGTCGCGCATGTTGGGACGTCGTCTGGGATCGGTCACGGTGGCGCTCGGTTTCTTTCGGGCGGGACCCTAGCAGTCCGGGGCGACGCCTGACAGGCTAGCCGCCCCATGATCGAGGTCGACCTGCAGCGGTTCGAGCACCTGCTGGCGCGCGCGCTGGACACGCTGCCCCCGGCCTTCGCCGAACTCATCGACAACGTGGCGGTCGTCGTCGAGGAGGAACCGACCGAAGAGGATCTCCGGCTCGTAGGTCTTGATCCCGAGGAGGACGACCTCCTCGGCCTCTACCATGGCGTGCCCCTCGACGAACGCGGAGCCGGCTACAGCGCCCTACCCGACCGGGTCGTGATCTACCGCCTGCCGATCCTGTGGATCTGCGACACGGAAGAGGACGTCGTCCGCGAAGTGCGCGACACCCTGGTCCACGAGTTGGGACACCATTTCGGGCTGGGCGACGACGACATGCCGTACTGAACTGCCTTGCGTGGAACTGAGCTCCCTGTGCGTCAGCGCGGCGCGGACGCCGCGACTCTACTGCTAGGTTCGCGCCATGCCGAAAGCCGTTCCCTTCCTGGGCATCGCGGCCGGGATCGCCGCCGGCGCTCTCTTCGCGGCGGCTGGCAGCAGTCACGGCCTCGAGATCGCCGACTGGCCCGCGTTCGCTGTTCTTGTCGCCGCCGCGTACGCGATCCAGTGGATCGCCTTCGTGCCGGCCTGGTTCCTGCAGACCGAGCGCTTCTTCGATCTCACCGGAAGTCTCACGTTCCTCGCCGTCGTAGGCGGGGCGCTCGCGGTCCGCGACACGCTGGATGTGCGCTCGGCGCTCATCGCGGCGATGATCGCCATCTGGGCCCTGCGGCTCGGTCCCTTCCTTTTCCTTCGCGTCCGCAGAGACGGCCACGACCGCCGTTTCCGGCAGATCAAGCCGAACTTCCCGCTGTTCCTGATGACGTGGACCCTCCAGGGCCTGTGGGTGTCGGCTACGGCCTCCCCGGCCCTGGCCGCGCTGCTCGCGGCGGAGACCAGACCGCCGGACTGGCCACTCGCGGCGGGAGCCCTGCTGTGGCTGGCCGGGTTCGCCATCGAAGTGACGGCCGACGAGCAGAAGCGCCGCTTCCGCGCCGTGGCCGAGAACCAGAACCGGTACATCACTTCGGGGCTCTGGGCATGGTCCCGCCACCCGAACTACTTCGGCGAGATCCTGCTCTGGATCGGTATCGCCGTGATCGCCGCACCGGCCCTTCAGGGCTGGCAACTGGCGACCCTGGCCTCGCCGCTCTTCGTCTGGCTACTGCTGACGAAGATCAGCGGCGTCCGGATGCTCGAGGCGCGGGCGAACCGCCGCTGGCGCGACGATCCCGGCTACCGGGACTATGTCCGGCGCACGAATGCCCTGCTGCTCTGGCCGCCACGCCGGACTTGACGCTTCATCGCCACCTGAGAGCGGCGACCTGCCTCGCCGGCATCACGCTCAACCTGGTCTTCTGGGTCATCCTGCTGCTGCTTCTGCTGCCGGCCAAGGCGCCGCGGCGCACTCGCTCCTCGTTTCGACGCCTCGCCAACCGCATCTACCGGCGGGCGGTGCGCGTCGACAACGCCCTGCTCCGGCACGTCTCGGGCGCGACCTGGCGATGCGAAGAGCTGACGCTCGACCCGGCCAGGCCTCACATCGTCCTCGCCAATCACCGGTCCTGGGCCGACATCCTGATCGCCCAGAGCGTCGTCGCCACCCGCGGTCCGATCGTCAAGTTCCTCTGCAAGCGCGAGCTCCTCTACGTGCCCATCTTCGGCCTGATCATCCTGGCCTTCGACTTTCCCGTGCTGCGGCGGCGCTCGCGCGGGGGAAGCGACCCGGCGCATCGGCGCGAAGACGACCGCCGCCGGGTGACCGCGGCCTCCGCGGCCCTGCTCGACTCCCCCGCCGCCATCCTCTCGTTCGCCGAGGGGACGAGGTTCACCGAGGCGAAGCGCGAAGCCCTGGGCGGACCGTACGAGCATCTGCTTCCATCCAGGGCCGGCGGCCTCGCGGCGATGATCGAGGCGCTCGCACCGGGCGAGGGCACCATCGTCGATCTGACGCTCGCCTATCCGCGGGTCGTTTCGTTCTGGGAGTTCCTCGGCGGCGCGGCGGGGCCGGTGAACGTCAGATGGGAGACGATTCCGATCGCCGATGTACCACCCGAGCGCGCCCAGGAGTGGCTGAACGACCGCTGGCGCCGCAAGGACGAGCTGCTTCGAAGCACGATCTTTATGGATTTAGACTCAGATCTAGCCAACTTAAGCGAAATGGAATAAGATCTCGCGCCAGCCCCGTTCCGTCGAAGACACGACCGACCAGCGAACCGGACAGCGAGGCGACCACCACATGAGCGAACACGAAGACCGGACCGAGGCCCGAGAGCCCGACCCCAAGGCCCTGACGGCCGAGCCCACCGCATCCGAGGCGCTTCTTTCGCCGCGTACCACGGATCCCAAGCCCGAACTGCCCGTCGTCGTCCTCCGGGACATGGTGATCTACCCGGGCGTCACGGTACCGATGTCCGTCGGCCGGGCCGACACGCTGAGTGCGATCCAGGCAGCCGCGGAGAGCCCGGACCGCAGGTTCTTCGCTCTCCTGCAACGCGAGAAGAGCGACGAGACGGACCCGCTCGGGCTGCACACGATCGGTGTGATGGCAAGGGTGGTCCAGCTCCAGCAGGGGCTGGGCGGCACCCAGGCCCTGGTCCTTGGTCTCCATCGAGGCATCGCGCTGCGCATCGACAGCATGGAGGAACATCTGGTCGCTACCGTGTCGCCGGCCGAGGAGTTGATGCCGGTGGATCCGGAGGACCTGGCCTTCATCGCGCTCGACGAGGAACTACGCAACCGGGCCGCCGAGCTCGGTGAACGGGCCGGCATCCCGAGCGACGTGCTCACGAAGACTTTGCGCGGCGTCACCGATCCCGGCCGCCTTGCCGACCTCGTGGCCGGCCACCTCGAACTCCCGGCCGGCGACCATCAGTCGCTGCTCGAGACGCTCGCGGTCGAAGAACGGATGCGGCGGGTCCTGATGCTGGTCCAACGGCGGATCAAGGTGCTCGACGCCCAGCAGGACATCAACACCCAGGTCGAGGAGGAAATCGGCGACCGCCAGCGCGAGATGTACCTGCGCGAGCAGTTGAAGGCCATCCGCAAGGAACTCGGCGACGACGACGGCGCGGACGATCTGGAAGAACTGAAGGAGAGGGTCGCCGGGCTGGAGCTGCCGCCCGCCGCGAGGAAGGAAGTCGACCGCGAACTGAAGCGACTCGAGCGGATGGGCCGCGAATCGATGGAGTCCCAGGTCATCCGCACCTACGTCGACACGGTTTGCGAGTTGCCGTGGAGCGAACTCAGCGATGAGCGGCTGGACCTGGCGGACGCGGCGCGCATCCTGGAAGAGGACCACTACGGCCTCGAGGACACGAAGGACCGGATCCTGGAGTTCCTCGCCGTGCGGGTCATGCACGACCGCCAGACGCGCAGGCGCGAGCGCGACGCGGAACCCGCGGACGAGACCGCCACGGCCCGTCCCGAGGACGCCGGCGAGGGCGAGACCGACGGCGAAGCCCGGACCGATGAGCAAGCAGAGCGCAGCCCGATCCTCCTGTTCGTGGGGCCTCCCGGCGTCGGCAAGACCTCGATCGCCAAGTCGATCGCCCGGGCCATGGGCCGCGAGTACGTGAGGGTCTCCCTGGGCGGCGCCCGGGACGAGGCGGACATCCGCGGACACAGGCGCACCTACGTCGGGGCGATGCCGGGGCGCATCCTGCACGGCATGAAGCAGGCCGGCGTCAAGAACCCCGTGTTCCTGCTCGACGAAGTCGACAAGCTGGGCGCTTCGCTCCAGGGCGATCCGTCCGCCGCGCTGCTCGAGGTCCTGGACCCGGCACAGAATGGCGCCTTCATCGACCACTACCTGGGGGTCCCCTACGACCTCAGCCAGGTGCTGTTCATCGCGACCGCGAACTTCATCCAGAACATCCCGGCGCCGCTGCGCGACCGGATGGAGACGGTCGAGTTCTCGGGCTACACGGAGCACGAGAAGGAGAACATCGCCCGGCAGTTCCTGCTGCCGCGGGCCGTTCGTTCCGGCGGCCTGCTGCCGGAGGAGATCGAGGTCGGCGACGACGCCCTCCGCGAGGTGATCTCGCACTACACCCACGAAGCCGGCGTCCGGCAACTCGAACGGGAGCTCGGCCGCATGGTGCGCAAGGTGGCCCGCCGGCTCGCGTCGACGCCCGAGGACGCCGAGCCTCGAGAGGGCGACGCGACCACCCGGGTCGGCGCCAGCGAAGTCCGGGAGTTCCTGGGCCGCCCGCGGGTGCGGCCCGAACGCGCGCTGCAACGCGACGCCGTCGGAGTCGCTACCGGCATGTACTACACGCCCATGGGCGGCGACATCATGTTCGTCGAGGTCGAGACGACGAAGGGCAAGGGCCGGCTGGAACTCACGGGCCAGCTCGGCGACGTGATGAAGGAATCGGCGAGCGCCGCCTGGACCTACGCGAAGTCGCGCGCCGCGGCGCTCCAGATCCCGGCCGCTGCCTTCGAAACGGACGTGCACATCCACGTCCCCGCCGGCGCCATCCCCAAGGACGGCCCGTCCGCGGGCGTGACGATGGCGGCAGCCCTGGTCTCCGCGCTCTCCGGCCGGCCGGCGAAGGCAGGTCTTGCGATGACCGGGGAGATCACGCTGTCCGGCCGCGTCCTGCCGATCGGCGGAGTCAAGGAGAAGGTGCTGGGCGCCGTTCGCGCCGGTATCCGGGACATCGTGCTGCCGAAGCAGAACGAGGCCGATCTGGAGGATCTGCCCGACGACGTGAGGGAATTGCTGACCGTGTACGCCGTCGAGGAGTTGGGCGAAGTGCTGGCGGTGGCGCTGCCCGACGCCCGCTTCGTCGACGGCCGGCTCCTCTTCGAGGGTGACGACCCGGAACAGGTCCGGCGCCTCTCCTACAACTAATCACTGGGTGCGCGGGCCTTCTGGCCCGCGATGCAGGCGATGCCGCGAAGCGGCGAGCCCGAGTCGTCAGCCTTGGGCGCTCAGCCCAAGGCCCTGCTCAGCGCCTCCTCGTGGTAGCCCACGATGAGGGTGCGGCCCACCCGGACCACCGGCGCACGCAGGTTGCCCGTCGGTCCAAGCATCAGATCGGCCGCACCCGGTTCCGACGCGTGCAGTTCCGTCTGCTTTCGCCCCTTGGCGACGTAGAGGGTCTCCGCATCGGCGAGCAGCGCCTCCGCGTCCTCCCGGCCCAGCTTGCGACTCGCCGGCGTCCTGTCAGCGATCTCCGCGCCGCGTGCGTCCATCAACTTGGACGCTCTCTTGCAGCTCGTTCACCCGTTGCGGTGGTAGTACCAGTCAACTTTGCCCATGCGTTTTCTCCTTGAAGGGGGGGTGAGCAACTCTAGCGCGCCGGGACGCTCATGCCGGCGGCTCGTCGACTTCCCAGTCCTCGTTCACCCGCCGGCCATAGTAGGGGTAGTAGTCCCAGGGCGCGGGGAGGCCCAGGGCCCGCGGATCGCCGGTCTCGGCCAGGTGATCCATGAGCCGATCGCGCAACTGTCCGACAAGCTGCTGCGCGGCGGGCTCGCCCGCCTGGTTGTTCAACTGCCCCGGATCGCTCGCCAGGTCGTAGAGCTCGTGCTCCGGCCGAGTACCGAAGGACAGCTCGGCCAGATGGTCGATCCCGGGCTCGCCCCGCGAGTCCATCATCAGGGTCTTCGTCGGCGAGGAATCGATCTCGCCATAGGGGATGCCCCGGGCGCAGTCCTTCGCGTTCGGCGAACCGGACGGCCACCGGGTGGGCTCGAAGTTGCGGATGTACAGGTGGCTGTTGGTGCGGATCGCCCGGCAGGGATAGCCCTTGCCGCCACGGCGGCAGCCATCGTGCCGTTCCATCGCAATGAAGGCGGCGTCGCGCCCCGGCTCCACGCGGCCGCTCGCCGAAGACTCAAGGAGCGGCAGAAGGCTGCTCGCCGTCATCTCGGCCGGCGCCTCGAGGCCGGCGGCCTCGAGGAAGGTGGGCGCCAGGTCGCTCAGGCTGATGAAATCGTCCACGACCCGTCCCCCGGGAATGCGATCCCCCCAGCGCACGGCGAACGGGACCCGGGAGCCGTAGTCGTACAGGCTGGCCTTGGCGCGCGGAAACGGCATGCCGTGATCGCTGGTCACGACGACCAGGGTGTTCTCAAGCTCGCCCGCCTGTTCAAGGAGCTCGAGTGCGGCTTCCACTCTTGTATCGAACCGCTCCACCTCCACGTAGTAGTCGAGGATGTCGTCACGAACGATCGGATGATCGGGCAGGTGCGGAGGAACATCGACCTTCGCCGGATCCTTGCCCGACTCCTGCCCCGATCCCGCCGTGTAGGGCCGGTGCGGGTCGTAGCTGCCCAGCCAGAAGCAGAACGGCCGGCCCTCGTCCCGCGAATCGAGGAACTCCTCGAAACTCCCGAACCGGTCCCCGGCGGGGTTCCGCGTCCTACCGCCCGGTTCCAGCCGTCCCGGTCCCCAGCCCTTCAGGGTGTGGCCGATGGCGTAGCCGACCTGCTCCAGCATCTCCGTGTAGGTGGCGAACTTCGCCGGCAGGGTGCTGTGGATGTTCCCGGCCTCCTCGAGGCGCCAGATCGGCTGACCAGTTACCAGCGCGCTCCGCGAAGGCCCGCAGGTCGGTGCGTCGCAGAAGGCGTGCGGGAAGAGAACCCCTTCACCTGCGACCCGGTCGAAGCCCGGGGTCGAGACCACGGGATCGCCTCCAGCTCCGGTGTGGAGCCAGGACTGGTCGTCCGAGATGCAGAGCAGGATGTTGGGCGCTCCGCCCACCTGAGGTCGCCCGGCGGGCAGCGCCGCCGCGCTCAGCATCGCGGCGGAGGAAGCCAGGAAGGTACGGCGGGTCTGCTTCACACGACGACTCTAGCGAGCCAGCCCTATAGTAGGGCGGTCCTCGAACCCCGGGAGGCAGCATGCTCAGGTTCCCATTCGCTGCACCGCTCATCGCCCTGTCGGTGCTCGTCGCGACGCCGGCGCTAGCGCAGGACCGGCCTCCCAACATCCTCTTCATCGCCGTCGACGACCTGAACGACTGGGTTGGCCACCTCGGCGGTCACCCGCAGGCCAGTACGCCGAACATCGACCGGCTGGCCCGCCGGGGCGTCTCGTTCACGAGGGCCTACACCCCCGCGCCCCTCTGCAATCCCTCTCGCGTCAGTCTGCTGTCGGGCGTGCTGCCGTCGAACTCCGGCGTCTACGGCAACGGCGAGCGGTTCCGCGAGAAGCTTCCCGACGCGGTAACCCTGATGCAGCACCTGAAGGCGCACGGCTACTCGGCGCAGGGCGGCGGCAAGATCTTCCACGGAAGGAGCGCCGGTGATCCGGCATCCTGGGACGACTACTACACGCCGCCGCGGCCGACGGGCCTTCGGCACATCGGCGAGAGACAGGAAGGCGTGCCGGAGTCCGCGTGGGCGCCCTGGGGACCGCTCGACGTGGACGACTCCGAGATGTTCGACGTCCAGGTCGTCGACTGGGCGATCGGCGAGCTGCGGCAGCAGCACGACAGGCCCTTCTTCCTGGCCTGCGGCTTCACCAAGCCCCACCTGCCCTGGTACGTGCCGAGGAAGTACTTCGACATGCACCCGCTCGAAGGCATCGAGTTGCCGGAAACGCTGGACGACGACCGGGACGACCTCCCCGCGTTCGGAAAGAAACTCGCCGCGGAGGTGTACGCGGTCTCGAACTCCCGCAACCACAGCACCCACGGCGAGGACCACGCGATGGTGCTGAAGCACGACCAGTGGCACCGGGCGGTGCAGAGCTATCTGGCCACGATCACCTTCGTCGACACGCACGTCGGTCGGCTGCTGGACGCCCTGGACGAGAGCGAGCACGCCGGCAACACGATCGTCGTGCTCTGGGGCGACCACGGCTGGCACCTCGGCCAGAAGCAGCACTGGCGCAAGCACGCGCTCTGGGAGGTGGCCACCCGCACAACGCTGATCATCTCGGCTCCCGCCGGAGTAGAGCGCGGCACCCTCTGCCCGCGCCCGGTGAGCCTGATCGATCTCTACCCGACCCTGGTGGAGCTCTCCGGACTCCCCGGTCGCAGCGGACTGGACGGCCAGAGCCTGGCGCCCCTTCTCGAGAATCCCCGGCAGGACTGGCCCCGACCCGTGCTGACGACCTACGGCTACCGGAACCACTCCGTCCGCACCGACCGGTGGCGCTACATCGAGTACCACGACGGCGGCCGGGAACTCTACGACCATGACGCCGACCCGCACGAGTGGACCAACCTGGCGCCGCTGGCGGAGTACGCCTCGGTGGTCGAAGAACTCGCGGGGTTCCTTCCCAAGACGAACGCCAGATAGCGCCGGGCTTCCGGAGCCCTGTGGCATCATCGGCCCTTCATGCCCCCTGAAGGCCCCGAAGGCGTTCTCGACCAAGCGGCGAGGCCGGCCCAGCGCTACCTCGTACCCGAGGGAGTGAAGCGCTTCGATCCCCGGCGCTGGGCCACGGAACCGCCGCAGGACGCACCCCGCCACAACGAACTGCGCAAGTTGCGCCGGCGCGCCGTGCGCGATATCAGCCGCCAGCAGCGGCTTCTCTACGCCGAGAACCGCCACGCGCTGCTTCTCCTCTTTCAGGCGATGGACGCCGCCGGCAAGGACAGCACGATCAACGCCCTGCTCACCGGCGTCAACCCGGCCGGGTGCCAGGTGTTCAACTTCAAGCAGCCTTCGAGTGAAGAGCTCGATCACGACTTCCTGTGGCGCACCGCCCGCAGCCTGCCCGAACGCGGTCGGATCGGCGTCTTCAACCGCAGCTACTACGAAGAGGTCCTGGTTGTCCGCGTCCATCCCGAACTGCTGCAGAAACAGAACCTGCCCCACCTGGACCCCAACGGGCTGTGGCAACAGCGCATGGAGTCGATCGTCGAGCACGAACGCCACCTCGCGCGCAACGGCACCGTCATTCTGAAGTTCTTCCTGAACATCTCCCGCGACGAGCAGAAGGCGCGTTTCCTGCGGCGCCTCAACCGCCCCGACAAGCACTGGAAGTTCGCGATCAGCGATGTCCGCGAACGCGGGTTCTGGAACGAGTACATGAGCGCCTACGGCGAAGCGATCCGTGCGACCAGCAAGAGCTGGGCGCCGTGGTACGCAATTCCCGCCGACAGCAAGCCGTACATGCGGTGGGTGGTGGCGGACATCGTGCGCGACGCCCTGGCCCGGCTCGACCTCCACAACCCGGAACCCTCGCTCGCCGATCTGGCCATGTTCGACGAGATGCGGCGCCAATTGGAGAACGACTAGCGCCTCGCGTGAGACCACGCTCGGCTATCATCCGCCGCCTACACATGCTTTGAATCCGGAAGCTCTCTGCACGCTCCGAACGACACGGGTCCCGACGGGACCGGAAAGGCCACCATGACCCCCGAAACTGGGAAACTCCGCAACTACCTCCTGCTCGCGCTCGCCGCCGCCCTGCTCGCCCTCGGCTGCAGCGCCTACGGCGCGCCGGCCATGCCCGCCGCCGTCGGATCCTGGAACATGTCGATCGAGACGCCTCTCGGCACCCAGACACCGACCATCGACGTGACCGGCGACGCCAGCGGCCTGATGGTGGCGATGGCCTCTCCGGACGGCTCGGTGGAAGCCACCGACGTCACGTTCGGCGAGGACGGCTCCCTGGGCTTCACCGTCGTCGTCCCCGCCGGTGGGCAGGACCTCACCCTGGTCTTCTCCGGCATGGTCGACGGCGACTCGCTGACCGGCACGTTCGCTACCGACTTCGGCGACATGGAAGCGACCGCGACCCGCGCCGTCGACTAACCGAAACCCAGTCGCGCAAGCCGGCTGATCCAGCCGGCTCAGCTGATCCGGGTCAGGGCCGGAGACGGCTCCGACCTCGTTTGCGCTGTGTCCGCGACGCCGGCTGACAGGCTCTTGACAAACAGGACCAATCCGATCCACTATCCCCGGCGATGAAACCGCGGTGCACTCTCGTTGCAGCTCTGGCGATGGCTCTCGCGACTGCGGCAATCGGCCAGGAGTCGACGCAGGACCGCCTCGACGCTCTGGAACGGGAGATCGCCGAGCTGCGTCAGGCCATCACGGAACTGGCGGCCGAGACAGGGGACGAGCGCATCGCCGAGCTGGAAAGACGGATCGAGATCCTGGCCGAGGAGATCGAGGAACTCACCCTGGGCGAAGCAGCCACCGGGAGCGCGCAGGACGCCGAAGGCCTCTACGGCCTGGGCATCGCGGCTTCAAAGGTCTACCGGGTCGAGCAGGGCCTGTCGATCGGCGGCTACGGAGAGATGGTCTTCGAGAGTTACGCCAGCAAGCGCGAACGCGGGGAGCCGACCGGCTTCGGCGACGTGTTCGACTTCCTGCGGGCCATCGTGTACGTCGGCTACAAGTTCGACGACCGATGGGTCTTCAACTCCGAAATCGAGTTCGAGCACGCCTCGACCAGCAAGTCGGGTAGCGCCTCGGTCGAGTTCGCCTACGTCGACTACCTCTGGAAGCCGCAGCTCAACTTCCGCACCGGAATCCTGCTCCTTCCGATGGGCTGGCTGAACGAACTGCACGAGCCGACCCTGTTCCCGAGCGCGGAGCGCCCCTACGTCGAGCAGGTGCTCATCCCAAGCACCTGGCGCGAGAACGGCGCCGGCATTTTCGGCGATGTGGGTCCCTTCTCCTACCGGAGCTACGTGGTCAACGGCCTGAAGGGCTCCGGCTTCAGTTCAAACGGTCTCCGCGGGGGACGGCAAAAGGGCGCGCAGGCGCAGGCCGAAGACTTCGCCTGGACCGGGCGGTTCGACTACACGGCTACCCCCGGCCTGATCGTCGGCGTTTCAGCCTACGTCGGAAACTCTGGTCAGGGGTTGCTGGAACCCACAGGTCGCACGATCGACGCCCGCACCGAGATCCTCGACTTCCACGTTGACTGGAGCCACCGCGGTTTCCGCTTGCGCGGACTGTGGACCCAGGCCGACATCGGTGACGTCGCGCGATTGAACGCGGCCCTCGGCATCACCGGCAGCGACTCGATCGGAGAACGACTCGAGGGTCACTACGTCGAAGTGGCCTACGACGTTCTGGCACACCGCGGCGGACGCGCTTCGCTGTTGCCCTTCGTTCGCGTCGAGTCGATCGACACCCAGGTTCGGGTACCTGCGGGATTCGCGAAGAACCCGATCTTCGACCGCGAGATCCTGACCTGGGGCGCCGCCTTTCAACCCATTGACCCGCTGGTCTTCAAGATCGGCTATCAGGACTGGACCAACCCAGGCGGCACCGGGTTCGACGAGTGGAACCTGGCCATGGGCTACCTCTTCTAGCGAGTCGGGAGCGTGTCCGGTGGCAGGCGCACCGCCGCGCTGAGCGCGGCGCTGACGGGGCTGTTCGCGGCCGCGTCGATCGCACCGCAACCGGCTGGCGCCAAGGTCTTCCTGACCCGAAGCGAAGCACTCGAACTCGCCTTCCCGGATTGCAAGGTCGACCGCCAGACCCGCTATCTCACGGCGGATCAGCGCCGCCGGGCAACCGAAATGGCGGGAGTCGAGGTCGACTCGCGACTCGTCGTGCAGTACGCCGCGCACTGCGAGAACGAGCCGGCCGGCACCGCCTACTTCGACATTCACCGCGTTCGCACACTCGCCGAAACGCTGATGGTGGTCGTCGACGCCGAGGGCAGGGTCGTGCGGCTCGAAGTCATGTCCTTCCTCGAACCCGAGGAGTACATCCCACGCCGCAACTGGTACGAGCAGTTCCTCGAGCGACGCCTCGACGACCGCCTGCGGCTCAAGCGGTCGATTCACGCGGTGACCGGCGCCACGCTCACCGCGCGCGCCACAACCGAGGCCGTCCGCAGGATCCTGGCCCTCGACCAAGTGTTGAGGGAGGCCACGGTCGAGGGCGCAGTGCTCGTGCCGTGAACCGCCTCACCGCCTGGACCGTCCACACGTCGACTCTGTTGGTCGGTGGTACGGGGCTCGTCTACGCGTGGATGCGCTACTTCACCGCGCCGGCCGACGAGTTCGCGATCGTCGGCCATCCGTGGCAGCCACACGTCCAGCACCTGCACCTCTGGACGGCGCCCCTGCTCGTCTTCGCCTTCGGCCTGATCTGGCGGGATCACGTCTGGCGGCACTACCGGCGCCGCGTCCGCGACCGCCGCCGGAGCGGCCTGGCCCTGCTGCTGGGCTGTGCGCCAATGATCGTCTCCGGTTACCTGATCCAGACGGCCGTCGGCGAGCTCTGGCGGCAGACCTGGATCGCCGTTCACTTGGTCGCGTCGGGGCTGTTCCTCCTTGGCTACGGCGCCCACATGGTGAAGCCGTTCGGGACCGCCTTCGGCCGTACTCCTGCGCCAGTTCCTAGAAGTCGTAGCGCAGGCTGACGCTCACAACCCGGATATCCGTGTCGTCGGTCTCCATCCAGTAGGACACGGGCTCGCTACCGTCGAGCCGGAGCTGGG
Source organism: Acidobacteriota bacterium (assembly GCA_026707545.1). NCBI lineage: Bacteria > Pseudomonadati > Acidobacteriota > Acidobacteriota bacterium. The sequence continues at coordinate 2,151,539 of JAPOWR010000001.1, forward strand.
ACGGGTGGCTGCGAAGCCGGCGCCAGCCGTCCCCGTCGAGCGAGTAGAAGCCGTCGAAGTCGGTCCAGCGCGCCTCGAAGTCGAGACTGACGTGATCGCCGAGCGCGTAGTTCAGGCCCGCGATGACCTGGTAGCCGGTGAGCTCGTCGTCGAGCGTCGTCGTCTCGCTGGTAACCGTTCCCGCCAGGTTGCGGCGCACTTCCTCCTCATTGGGCAAGCCGGCCGCGGTCGTGATCGAGTCGGGATCCGTGTTCCGCGCCCACAAGGTGCCGTAGTCGATCTCGGTCGCGCCGAGTCCGACGCCCACGCCGACGTAGGGATTCCAGCGCCCATCACCGCCGAAGTCGACGTAGAGATTCGCGAAGACGCTGTCCGACGTGACGCTGTTGATCCGTTCCTCCGCGACCTGGATCTCGCCGCCCAGCTTGGCGAACGTGGCGCCGGTGGCGCTGGCAACCGGCGCCGACTGGTCGTACTTGGAATCGCGGTGGAAGTACTCCGCTTCCAGGCGCAGCCGGCCGCCGAAGTCGTAGCCCAGCGCGGCGCCCGCGAACAGACCGCGGGCGCTGTCGAACGACGTCCGCCAACCGGCGCCGGAGCCGCGATCGGGCGTCGTGCAGCCTTCCACCTCGGCGTAACGCGGATTGATGAACTCGTCGCAGCGGCTCGCTCGATCGTCGCTGTGGCCGACGAGAAAGACCCCCGGCGCGGCGTGGATTCCCATGCCGCTGCTCAGATAGAAGCCCTTCCGCTCCTCCGCCGCGACGCCTCCTGCCGCAAAGGTGCACGCGACTCCGAGTGCCGCGAACCACGCCCATGCGCGTTCCGGCCCTCGTCTCATCGTCGCGTCTCGCCTTCCCCCTCGCTCACTGCTGCCTGCTCGCCGTGGCCGCCGCCCGGCGGCCCGGGATGCGGCGTGTTCATCGTGATCAGGATGACCGAGATCAGCATGCCGCCGATTCCGACCCAGAGCAGGGGACTCACCTCGAGCTGGCCTCGGCCGCGGTACAGCGTGTAGAGCGCCGTGACCGTGACCGCGCCGCCGAACACGACCGGCATGACGGCGTAGGGAATCCGCGCGCCGCCGCTGAACATGGCGAGCGTCAGCGAGAGCGCTCCCAGCGCGCCGAGGGTACCGGCGTAGAGACCCCAGATTCCCGACGGTCCGGTCGGTTCGAAGCTGTCGCCCATCACCCGCATGCCGATCAGGCCACCGACGATCGCGATGACGAGATAGGCGATGCCGATGCCGACATAGGGCTTGAACGGCGACATCGTCTCGTCCACCAGGCGCGCCCGGCCCAGAACCGGACCGTAGAGGCCCCAGCACAGCGCCGTTCCAAGAGCGAAAACGAAGGGGAGGAAGTTCTTCATCGATGGTCTCCAGGTCAGGTCGCGCGAGGTTATCCCCTGAGGAGCGACACCGCAGCCGTTATCCCCGGCAATCCGGTAACGCCACCGCCCGGGTGGCAACCCGCGCCGCCCAGCCACAGGCCCTCCACGGGCAACGGCTCTCCAGCCCAGGCCGACGCCGTCGGCCGGAGCCACAGGCTCTGGCTGGGGTTCATCTCACCGTGGTGAAGCCCTCCGTTCGTGGCGCCGATCTCGTCCTCGTAGTCCGTCGGGAGCAGGAGGACCTGCTCCCGGACCAGACCGCCGATGCCGGGGGCCCAGCGCTCGAGTTCCACCATCATCCGCCGCCGGAGTTCCTCGCCGCCGTTCGACCAACCGCCCTCGAGATCGAAAGGCAGGTGGTGGGCCGTAGCCAGCAACACGTGGCGTCCGGCCGGCGCAAGGGACGGGTCGAGGGCCGTCGGCAGCGCCGCCTCGATCCAGGGCCGCGTCGGCAGCCGCCGGTACTTCGCCGCGTCCGCCGCCCGCTCGATGTCCGAGGCTCGCTCCGCCAGCACGATCCGCCCGGTGAGCGCCGGTCGATCCAGACCCGGGAACGACGGCAGACCGTCGATCGAGAGGGCCAACCGGGCCGCGGTGCCCCGGTACTTCACGTTCAGCAACCGGCGCACGAAGGCGGGCTCGAGCCGGGAAGCACCGATCAGGTCAAGGAAGGTGACGGCCGGCGTCGCCGTCGAGACGACGGCTCCGGCCTCGATCCGCTCGCCGGCCTCAAGCTCCACTCCGGCCACGCGGCGCGATTCGACGAGGATCCGCGAGACGGGAGTGCGGGTCCGGATCTGCGCGCCGGACGCCGACGCCGACGCGGCAAGTGCCGCGGCCAGGGCGCCGACGCCTCCCCGGGCCCGCGTCACCGGCGCGAGACGGTCGGAGGCGCCCAGGACGCTGCGGTACAGGAGTGGCCAGCCCGTGCCATTCGCGCGCGGCCCGAGCCCAGTGGCCGGAAGCGCCAGACCGCACAGACCGGCCCGGAGCGCCGGGCCCTTGAACCACTCGCGCAGCAACTCGTCGAGCGGCGCGGACAGGAAGCGCAGTAACTCGGGGGAGATCAGGAGACGCCCCATGTCGGCCAACTCCGGAGGACGACTGAGCAGCGGTTGGAGCGTCGCGGCACAGGTGGCCAGTTCGGCCACGAAACCGGGCCACGCGGCCGCGTCATCGGCGCTGGCCCGGGCAAGTCCCTCCGCCGTTCGCTCGACTTCGGGCCAGAGAACGACGGGGTCCGAATCGGCCGCTGCCGGCACCGCGGCTGCCACTGGCGCCTCGATCAGTTCCAACCCGTGGCGCGCCAGCTCGAGTTCCTCGATCACGGAACGGCGGAGCATGCCCAGGTCGTTGTGTCCTACGTCCACCCGGTGACCGGGGATCAGCTCCCTGGTCGACGCCAGGCCGCCGAGTCCGGCGCGCGCCTCGAGCAGGACGACCTCCCGCCCGGCGCGCGCCAGGACAGCCGCCGCCACGAGGCCGTTGTGGCCGCCGCCGACGATCGCGATCCGTTCGCTCAACGCGCCTCCATCCCACCGCTGCCGCCTGCCCTGGACCGGCGCAGGTCATCCAGAACCCGGAGCGCCGCGAGCCGCGCCGGACCGCCGGAGATGCCGCCGCCGAACTGGGTCGACGAGCCGCAGAGGTAGTAGCCCGGGAGCGGCGTGCGGAAAGCCGCCGCCGCGGGGTCCGGACGCAGCAGGAAGAGCTGCGACAAGCGCAACTCACCGTGGAAGATGTTGCCCCCCGGGATGCCGGCGATCGCCTCGATGTCCGGCGGCACGAGCACCTGCCGGTGCAGCACCTGGTTCTCGATGCCCGGGGCGTACTCTGACAAGGTGCGCACGACGGCATCGCCGAAGGCCTCGCGCCGCTGGTCGTCCCAGGCGCCTTCGGCCAGTTCGTAGGGCGCGTACTGGACGAAGCAGGACAGGACGTGCTTGCCCGGCGGCGCCATGTTGGGATCGAGAACCGAGGGAATGATCGTGTCGATGAAAGGACGCTTGGAGAAACCGCCGTACTTCGCGTCGTCGTAGGCACGGTCCACGTAGTCGAGGCCCGGAGCGATCGTGATCCCACCCGCAAGGTGGGGGCCGGGTTCCGGCATGCACTCGAAGCGCGGCGGGCCGTCGAGCGCCAGGTTCACCTTGCCGGCGCAGCCGCGGCTCTGCCAGCGGGTCGCCCGGTCGACGAGTTCCGCGCCGGCCTTGCCGGGAATGTCCTCCGGGTCGAGCAGGCCGCCGAGACTGATCTGGGGCGCCGCCGACGAGACGACGACGTCGGCCGCCAGTTCGTCGCCGTTCGCGAGCGCCACGCCGGTGGCGCGGCCGTCTCGGGTCAGCACCCGAGCGACCGGACAGTCCGTACGGATCTCCGCGCCGTAGCTACCGGCGGCCGAGGCAATCGTGGCCGCCACCGCCCCGGTGCCTCCCTTCTGGAAGCCCCATTCCCTGTAGACACCGTCTACCTCGCCCATGTAGTGGTGCAGCAACACGTACGCCGAGCCCGGCGTGCGCGGCGAGAGCATCGACCCGATGATGCTGGAGCTCGAGAGCGCAGCCTTGAGCACATCGCATTCGAACCATTGGCCCAGGAAGTCGGCCGAGCTCATCGTCAGCATCTGCACGAAGGTACGGAGCCGGGCCGCCGGCAGGTCAAGGAAGTAGCGCGCGATGTCGGCCACTTCCGCCGCTACATCGATCTGCAGGGACTCCGCACCCTCACCGACGTGGTCGCCGATCGCTGCCGCCAATTCGTCCGGCGCCGCCCGCTGCAACCTGAACATCAGATGGCCCATGCGGCGCATCTCGAGCTTGTACTCCGGCAGCGCCTCGGCGTCCCGCCGCGAGTGACGCGCGATGTGGTGATAGGTCCGCTGGGGGTCCGCCTCGCGGAACAGGCAGTCGCCACCTGGAAGCGGGTTCAGAGTGCTCGCGGTGGGAACCAGGAACAGGCCATGGCGCACCAGGTCGAGTTCGTGGATGACCTCCGGCCGCAACAGCGAAACGAGATAGGAGAACACGCTGAAGCGGAAGCCCGGGAAGGTCTCCTCGCTGCGGGTGGCGCCGCCGATCGTCGGGGCCCGCTCCAGCACCACGACGTCAAGCCCGGCGCGAGCGAGGTAGGCCGCGGCGACCAGGCCGTTGTGACCGGCGCCGACGACGATCGCATCGAAGCGGCCGCCCCGCCGGTCGGGGGCGCCGCTTGCGGTCCCCGCGGCTCCCACGGCGCCTTCGGTCACCCGTCGCCGTCCGTAACTGAACCGACGGCGGTCTTGCGGGCCGGATGGAAGAACGGCCGCTTTGCGACCCGCGCCCGAGCCCGGCGCCGTCCGTAGCCGACCGCGACCTCGAACTCCAGGGCCGTGCCGAGCGCGGCCACGTCGGCGTGGACTGTAGCGAGGCCGATGTACTTCTTGAGGAGCGGCGAAAAGAACCGCGTCGTGCACTGCCCCACCTGCAACCCTCCGGGCGCGAACACGGGCGTCGGTTCCCGCGACGCCGGCTCGCCGACCACCTGCGGGCGCAGGTCGATCTCTGCCCACAGCCGTTCCAGTTCGAACCAGTCGACTTCGAGCCCGACCAAGGCCCAGGCCGGCCCCCGCTCGCGCTCGAGTTCGAGCGCCCGGCGACCCACGAAGTCGGCCTCCTTGTCGAGCTTGACCGTGAAGCCGAGGCCTGCCTCGGCCGGAGTCACCTTGAGCACTTCGATCTCGGCATGCGACGCCGAGACGTAGTCGACATCGATCAGCACGAGGCCCGCTTCGACTCGCACCATGTCGAGCGCGAGAAGACCGGCCGGCCGCAGGCCGTGGTCCGCTCCGGCGGCAGCGAGTGCATCCCAGAGGGCCTCCGCATCCTCCGCCGCGACCCAGCACTCGTAGCCGAGGTCGCCGGTGTAGCCGGTGCGGGTCACTGTCACGGGGACACCTCGGTCCTCGCCGGCCAGGTCGCCGAGTTCGCCGCTGGCGAGGTCGAAGTAGCGCATCGCGGCGAAGTCGACATCCTGGAACGCCGCCTCGGCGATCGCCCGTGCCCGCGGCCCCTGGAGTGCCAGCACCCCCAGGTCGGTGGAGACGTCCCGTACTTCGACCTCCAAGCCGAGGCCGCAGTCCTCGAACCAGCGCAGGCATGGTTCCGCGGCGCTGACCAGGAACCGCTCGCGCGCCAGGCGCTGCACGTTGCCGTCCTGCAGCAGATGGCCTTCCTCGTTGCACCACGACGTGTACATGACCCGACCGGCCCGGGACTTCGTGAAGTCCCGGGTCATCACCCGGTTGAGCAGGCGCTCCGCGTGAGGGCCGACGATCTCGTACTTGAACAGCGGCGAGACGTCGATCAAGGCCGCCGTGTTGCGGATCGCCCAGTACTCGTGATCCGGCAGCGGCTCGTAGCTCAGGGGGCAGGTGTAACCCGACCAGTCCCGCCAGGCGTCGCTCTCGCACAGAGCCTCGGTGCGGCGATGAAACGGTGTTCGGAGCGGCTCCAGCGGTCGCAGGCCGTTGCGGCGAACCGGCCGCTCGCCGCCGCTGAAGCCGCTGTCGGGCAGCCATCGATAGCCTTGCGTATCCGGGTTGCGACCAACCAGCCCCTCCGCTTCCAGTACGCCGAGCAACCGATGCGCCGTCGACGGATGGAGCCCGTGCGCCGTGGCCAGATCCGTCAGCCGATGTTCCGGCTGCTCCGCGCTAAACGAACGGTAGAGCGACAGCGCCCGCTGAATGGCCTGCGTTCCCTGCGGAGCCCGGCGCGCCACTACCGGCCCCAGCGGTAGTGCAGGCGCGCGTAGTAGTACCCGCCGCCCAAGCCCCAGGGTGTGAACTGGCTGTACGGGAGGCCGAACTGCGCGGCGAACAGGTCCATCCGATCCGAGAACGTGTCGAAGACGTTCTGGCCGCCGATCGAAAGCGTGGTGTCGGGCACCAGCGGGACGCTGACTTCCAGGTCAAGGATGTACCGGCCGCCCAGGACCGGCGCGTCGGCCCGCCGCACGGAGCGGGCGTCGAGGTGGTCGACCCACGATCCGAAGTAGTGGAGGCGTCCGAGCAGGCCGACCCGCCCTATGCCATGACTAACGGCCAGGTTCCACCGCGTCTCCGGCACGCCCCGTTCCAGGGCGAGCACGTCGCCGGGACCGAGCAGCTCGGAGTCCTTCGTGATCTCCGTCTCCGTGTGGTTCAGCGCCAGGCTGAACACCGTGTCGCCACCCAGGGCCGGTGGCGTCCAGGTCGAGACGATGTCGATCCCCTGGGTCCGCGACGAGAAGTCGTTGATGAAGAACCGGAACGAGGACAGCGTGCGCGCCGACGTGATGCCTTCCGAAAGCAGCAGGGCGCGCTCTTCGTCGGCCAGCGTGAAGAACTGGGACAGGGCGAGCCGCCGGTCGACGTCGATGTGGTAGGTGTCCGCCGTCAGGGTGAACGGCCCGGTGTCGACCACCAGACCCGCCGTCGCGTTGGTCGAGGTTTCGGGCTCGAGGGGCTGGCCGCCCCGGAACTGCGCGGCCCGGAAGGTAGACGGCACCGTGGCGCTGTCGACCAGATCGAGCGTCTCCGGGTTGATCGTCGACTGCACGTTGAACACGTTCTGCTGACCCGGCGTCGGGGCCCGGAAGCCGGTGCTGACGCCGCCGCGCACGGAGACCGCGTCCGTCAGGGCGTAACGGGCCGAGAGCTTGCCGTTCGTCGTGTCGCCGAAGACGTCGAAGTGCTCGAACCGCAGCGCGCCGCCGAGGGTCCAGCGGCCGTCCGGATCGCGCAGTTCCAGGTCGCCGTACACCGCCGTGTTGGCGCGGCTCCAGGTCCCGGCCGTGTAGTCGGGGAACCCGGGGAAACCGTTGGAGCCGGAAACGAAACCCTGCGCCGCGTACGGTCCGACCTGCCACGACGGCAGTTCCCCGGAACGGATGGTGAAGCGCTCGTCGCGCCACTCGGCGCCCCCGGCCACGTGAACGAGTTCGGAAACCGCGTAGGAGACGTCGAAGTTCAGGTTCAGTTCGGCCTGCCGGTACACGCCCGGATCGAAATCGCGCGGGCTCTCCGGACCCAGCGAGGCGTTGACCGTGTTGAACAGAAAGAAGTCCGCTTCGTGAGAGCCGTAGCTGGCGCTGGCGTCCCAGGTGAAGCCGCTCTTCGTGCTCCGGCGCACCCCGGCGACGGCGGACATGTCGGTCATCACGCCGCTGAAGTAGGGGGTGAAGCCGCCCGGAGCGATCTCCTGGAAGGAGAAGCAGTTCGGATCGGCGAACACCTGCGCCAGCGCGTCCTGATCCGGCCGGTTGTCTGTGATCGTGACCGTAGGACAGCCCGCCGATCCGTCACGGACACCGTCCTGCGCGTCGAGCACGTCGCCGATGAGCAGCGTGCGGCCGCCGTCCAGGCTGAAGATGTTCGCGCGCGTGTTGGGATTGCGGTAGTAGAAGCCCTGTGTCGCCGTCTTCTCGGCGTAGTTGGCGTGCCCGTAGACCTGCGCGCCGTTCCCGAGCAGCTTGCCGAAGTTGCCGAACAGCTTCAGGTCGTCCTCGTACTCCGAGTCGCCCCAGATCTGCGCCGGGTCGCGGACGTGGGTGTTGCCGGCGGCGATCAGCGCCGCCGCGTCGGCGCGCTGCACGCTGCGGCTGGTCGGATCGGCGTTGCCGTACTCCATGCTCAGGTGGGCGAAGCCGTTCTCCCCCAGCGGCAGTCCGACGTCGCCGGCGATCGCGTACGACTGCCCGTCGCCGGCGCCGTAGACGCCGCTCTTCACCTCCAGGCTGCCACCCGACGGAGCGTCCTTGAGGAGGAAGTTCATGACGCCGGCGATCGCATCGGAGCCGTACTGCGCCGAGGCGCCGTCGCGCAGCACCTCGACCTGGCGCAGCGCGGTCGCCGGGATCGTCGAGATGTCAGGCCCCTGAGTGCCGTCAGTCACGCCCCCGAACCAGACCAGGATCGCGGAACGGTGCCTGCGCTTGCCGTTCACGAGCACCAGCGTGTGGTCGTGGGCGAGGTTGCGCAAGCTCGCCGGCCGCACCAGCGACGCGGCGCCGCTGATCGGATGCGTCGCGACATTGAACGAGGGCACCAGGTTTCGCAACTGGTAGTCCAGCGTGCTGGCGCCCTGGCTGATGACATCCTCGACCGCGATGGCATCGATCGGAACGGACGACTCGGTCACCGACCGAGGCCGCGCGCGGCTTCCGACCACCACCAGCTCTTCGTCGAACTCCGCGACCAGTTCCCCCTCGGGCGGCGCCGTCTCCTCGGCCTCCTGGGCGTGGACCGCATCGGGGGCGGCGAACGCGCCGAGCAGGATGCCAAGCAGGAAGAGACGCGGCACGGCGGGATGATGGCACATCAACAGCGCTAGGATTCGTCCATGACGCCGCGCAAAGCACCCCGACCGCTGGACGGCCGTCTCTACACCGACCCCGCCGTCTTCAGCGAGGAGATGGAGCGCATCTTCTCGCGCATGTGGGTGTGCGGAGGACGACTCGAGGAACTGGACGAACCGGGGCGGTTCGTGACCCGCGAGATCGGCGGCGAATCGGTGATCGCGGTGCGGACCGCAGCCTCCGACGCCGGAGTCGGATCGAACGGCAACGGTACGGCAGAGGGGACTACGCAGGAACTGGCCGCCTTCTTCAACGTCTGCCGCCACCGGGGTTCGCGCGTCGTCGACGAGTGCGCCGGCCAGGCCAACGTCTTCCAGTGCCCCTACCACGCCTGGACCTACGGTCTCGACGGACGGCTGATCGGCGCGCCGCACATGGGTCAGGACTTTGACCCGAACAGCGCCGGCCTCGTGCCCGTGCGGATCGGCGCGCTGCACGGCTTCTTCTACCTGTCGCTCGCGGCCGACGGGCCGCCGCTCGCGGAGGTCGCCGCCGACCTGCCGGACCTGTCCCGGTTCACCCTGGGCCGGTTGGTCCGGGGCGACCGCCACGAGTACGAAGCGCAGGCGAACTGGAAGATCCTCTGCGAGAACTACAACGAGTGCTACCACTGCGCCGTCGTCCACCCGGAGTTGAACCGGGTGTCGGACTACCGCAACGGCGGCAACCTGGAAACCGGCCGCTTCTTCGTCGGCGGTCCGATGACACTCAACGACGGCTGCAACTCGATGACGGCGACAGGCCGCAGCGACCGGCCCGACCTTCCCGAGATCGAAGTGGCAGACCGGACCTCGGTTCAGTACTACAACGTGTACCCCAACCTGCTGATCAGCCTGCACCGGGACTACGTTGTGACCCACACGCTCTGGCCGATCGCCGCCGATCGCACGCGGGTCGTCTGCGAGTGGCTGTTCGACCCCGACGCGGTCGCGGCCCCCGGCTTCGACCCCAGCGACGCCGTGGACTTCTGGCACCTCGTCAACAGCCAGGACTGGGAGATCTGCGCGCGCACGCAGTTGGGCGTCTCGTCGCGCGGCTACCGCCCCACCGCCTTCGAAGAGAGCGAAGCCTGCATCCAGGTTTTCGACGGCTGGTACCTGGACCAGATGGGCCTGTGAGCCGGCGACCCCGGCCGCGGTGCACTCCGCCGCGCGAGCATCGAGGCTGAAGAACGCCCATGTGGCTCCGGGAACACTCGCTGATCCTCGTCCTGTTCGCCCTCTACACGGGCGTTCTGGTCCACCATGCACTGCTCGGCCAGCGCCGAACCCGCGATCTCGCCGATTTCCTCGTCGGCGGCCGCTCGCTCGGCGGCATCATCCTCGGCGTCTCCTTCTTCGCCACTTACGCCAGCACGAACAGCTTCATCGGCTTCGCCGGCCGGGCCTACGCCTCGGGCATCGCCTGGCTCCTGATCATTCCGACGGCGGTCGTCCTCTCCTTCGTCGCCTGGGCGTGGCTGGCGCCGCGCCTGCGCGGCGTGACCGAGACCCTCGGCTCGGTGACCATCCCGGACTACATCGGCTTCCGCTTCAACAGCCGGCCGGCCCGCTTCGCCGCCGCCATGATCGTCATCTTCTCGAGCTTCCTGTACATGACCGCGGTGTTCAAGGGCATCGGCTCGCTGCTGGTCGAACTCCTCGACCTGAGCTACGGCGTGTCGCTGTTCGTGGTCGTGCTGATCGTCTGTCTCTACACGATGATCGGCGGCTTTCACTCCGTGGCGCGGACCGACTTCGTCCAGGGCATGCTGATGACGATGGCGGCGGTGCTGATGTTCTTCCTGATCACTCGCGCCGCCGGCGGCATCGGCCGCCTCGCCGACCTGGCACAGATCGGCGACGGCTCTCTCGTCCACTGGGACACGGCGCAGCCACTCGGGATGCTGATCGGCGTCGTCTTCGCTTCCACCGTCAAGCTGATCGTGGAACCGCGCCAGCTCTCGCGCTTCTACGCCCTGGAGACCGAGACCGCCGCCAGGAGCGGTCTGGTCGTGTCGACCCTGAGCTTCCTCATCGTCTTCAGCCTGCTGGCGCCGCTCGGGCTCTACGCCCACTTCGTGGTCGGTCAGGGCATCGCCGACACCGACCAGGTCATCCCGATGATGCTCAGCGACCCGGCGATCTTCCCGCCGGTCGTACAGGCGCTGCTGTTCCTCGCCCTGGTCTCCGCCGCCATGTCCTCACTCGACAGCGTCCTCCTGGTGATGGCGTCGACCTTCCAGCGCGACCTGCTCGGCCTGCTGGTTCCGGCCGACGACCGCCACGCCGTCCGCAACACTCGCGTCTGCGTCGTGCTGTTCGCGGCCATCACCGCGATTCTCGCGATCGACCCGCCGGGCGGCATTGTCGAACTGACCTCCTTCTCCGGAGCCCTCTACGCGGCCTGCTTCCTTCCGTCGCTCGCCCTCGGCCTGACCTGGCGCCGCGGCAACGGCGCGGCCGCGCTGTGGTCCTTCACCGCCGGCGGCGTGACGCTGGGCCTGTGGATGCTGCTCGACATCCAGAGCATGCACGCGGTGTTCCCGGCGATGGCCATCTCCTTTGCCGCCTATTGCGCCGCGGCCTGGCTGGCGCCGGAGGCCAAGGCGGCGAAGGGGTTGTTCGGGTAGCGACTCCCCCGAACCTGTTTCCGGCCGGGTTGACTGGAGGGAGGCGACACATGGCGTGCTCTACGTATAGACTGGTCTAACCAGTTTGTTCGCTCTAGAGGACCCGTCATGCAGTACATCGGCGCCTTTGAAGCCAAGACCCACCTTTCTCGCCTGCTCGACGAGGCGGAGAAGGGTGAAGTGTTCACGATCACCAAGCGGGGACGGCCCGTCGCACGACTGATGCCTCCCGCGCCGGCCGATCGAGAACGGGCCGTACGAGCCGTGCGGAACATCCGAGCGCTTCGCCGAGAGATCGGTTGGTCCGGCACCGTCGAGGAGATCCTGGCTCTGCGTGACGCCGGGCGCCGATGAACGCTCCGGTCCTTGACTGTTCGGTCGCTTGCGCCTGGCTGCTCGAGGACGAGCGCGTGCCCGGTGCCGACCGGGTCCTCGGACAGGCGGGAACGCATGGGGCATCGGCGCCGGGCCTGTTCTGGGCGGAACTGCGGAACGCCCTTGTCATGGCGGAACGCCGAGGTCGACTCACTCCGACCCAGACGACGGAAGCGCTGACCGAAATCGAGCACCTCGACGTTGAACTGGACCATGCGCCCGATGAGGAGACCACGTTGCGTCTCGCCCGCGACCACAGGCTATCGGTGTACGACGCGCTCTACCTGGAACTGGCAATCCGTCAGAAACGAGAGCTCGCGACCCTGGACACGGCACTTCAACGGGCCGCAGAGTCCGAGGGTGTCGCCGTATGCCGCTGACTTCCGATGCGCCAATCGACCCTGAATCCTCTCGGCCAGCAGGTCGGTCGCGCGCTCGACGACTGGAGCGCCCCGCCGCTCCCGCCGTGCCGGTCGCTTGTTGGGCACCATTGTCGCGTTGAGCCCCTCGATCCCGGACGCCACGCCGAAGACCTGTACGAGGCGACCGCGGCCGATGTCGACGGTCGGATCTGGACCTACCTCAGCTACGGTCCGTTCGGCTCATGCGCCGACCTCCGGGCATGGGCCGAAGCCGCTGCGGCAAGCGCTACCAGCGCCGGTTCTTCTTGGCCTGCTGGACGGACTTGTAGAAGGCGCCCAGCTTTCGCTCCCCGGCGCGACGGGACGCCTCGTCGCGGCGCTGCTCGAGCCGGCGCTGCTCTTCCCGGAGGTCGTTGTAGTTGCGTAGCCGGGCCGAGTCCAGCGAGCCGTCCCGAATCGCCGCCTGGACCGCGCAGCCGGGCTCGCGTCCGTGGCCGCAGTCACGGAAGCGGCAGCCGACGGCGAGTTCCTCGATGTCGTCGAACGTCTCCTCCAGGCTGCCCTCGTCGTCGGCCCAGAGCTGGAGTTCGCGGATCCCCGGGTTGTCGATCAGGAGACCGCCGCCCGGTAACTGGACCAGCCGCCGGTGAGTCGTCGTGTGGCGGCCGCGGTCGTCGCCCTCCCGCACCGGGGCCGTGCGCATGACCACTTCGCCGCAGAGCGCGTTGAGCAGGGTCGACTTTCCCGCACCCGAGGAGCCGACCATGGCCACCGTCCTGCCAGCCGCCAGATGCTCCGCGAGCGGTTCCAGGTTCTCGCCCGCCAGGGCATTGACCGCAACGACCATCGTTGCCGGCGCCGCCTGCTCGGCCTGTGCGCGCCTAGCCTCCGGGTCGGCGCAGAGGTCCGCCTTGGTCAGCACCGCCACGGGCTCGGCGCCGCTCTCCCGGACCATGGCGACGAAGCGCTCGAGGCGCCGGGGGTTGAAGTCGCCGTCGAGGCCCATCACCAGGAACACGGCGTCGACGTTGGCGGCCACGACCTGCTCTTCCGTTCGCGCGCCCGCCGCCTTGCGTGACAGGCGGCTCCGGCGATCGAGCACGTGGACGATCCTCGGATCGACGCCGGGAACCGAGAACGACTCAACGACCACCCAGTCGCCGACTGCCGGCGGCCCGCTGACCGAGGTCCGAACACGCTTCAGGACCCTGGCGTCGATCTCACCCTCCGCGGCGGCAACGTGGAAGACGCCTCGCGATATCGAGACCACGCGCGCCGGGAACAGGTGCTCGGGCGAAGCAGCGGACTCCAGAAACCGGCCGCAGGACTCGGCGAAGTCAGGCGCCCAACCCCAGGCTTCCAGCCCGCCTTCGTTCACGCCGGCCACTAGGTGATCCGCCGTTTCGGATCGAACGTGTCACGCAGCCAGTCACCCAGAAGGTTCGACGCCAGACACGAAGCCATGATCGCGATCCCCGGCATCGTGATCAGCCACCAGGCGACCTCGATGAAGTTGCGGCCGTCGGCGAGCATGCCGCCCCACGACACCTGAGGCGGCTGGATGCCAAGCCCCAGGAAGCTCAGCCCCGCCTCGAAGACGATCACGCTGCCGAACTGGAGCGTCGCCAGCACGAGCAGCGTGTTCAGGACGTTCGGGGTCAAATGCCGGATCAGGATCATGGGACTCGAGACGCCCGCGACCTTGGCGACCGTGATGAAGTCCCGCTCGCGCAGGCTGAGCACCTCGCCGCGGACGATCCGCGCATACCAGGTCCAGTAGGTCAGGACGATGATCGTGATCACCATCCCTTCGCCGGGCGGCAACACGGCGGCGAACAGCATCGCGAGTGGAATCGCCGGGATCGACATCTGGATGTCGATCAGCCGCGAGATCACGGCGTCGACGATCCCACCGAAGTAGCCCGCCGAGATGCCCAGCGCGGCGCCGATGCCGCCGGAGAGGGCGATGGCGTAGACCGCCACCGTCACCGAGACGCGGGCACCGGCGATGATCCGGCTCAGGATGTCACGCCCCAGCATGTCCGTTCCGAGCGGATAGTCGAGGCTGCCGCCGGACCGCCAGAAAGGGGGCGTCATTGACTCGGCAAGCGCGATCTCCGAGGCCTCGTGAGGCGCGAACCACGGTCCGGCGACGGCGCACAGCAGGACCAGGCCCAGAACCACGCAGGAGACGACGGGCATCCGCCGCTCGTGGACCGGCCGTGCCCCTCCCGGGTTCGCGATCGGTCGCTCAGCCATGGCGGATCCTCGGATCGATCAGCCCGTAGCTCAGGTCGACGAGGAGGTTCACGACGACGAAGATGACCGCCGACAGTACGACCCCGGCCTGCACGACCGGAAAGTCCCGCGCGAAAACGGCGTCGACCACCGCCCGACCGACCCCCGGCCAGGCGAACACGACCTCGATGACGAACGCGCCGCCGAGCATGTTCGCGAAGTAGACGCCGATCATCGTCGCCAGGGGCACGGCGGCATTGCGCAGCGCGTAGCGCCAGATGACGGTGCGTTCGGGCAGCCCCATCACCCGACCGGTGCGGATGTAGTCGCTGTCCAGGATGTCGAGCATCGAGGAGCGCAGGGTGCGCGTCATCGCGGCAACCGGATACCAGCCGAGGGCCACCGCCGGCAGCACGAGATGAAGCGGTCCCTCGCGGCCGAAGGCCGGCAGCCATTGGAGCCTCACGGCCAGGAACAGGATGAGCAGGAGGCCTACCCAGAATCCCGGCATGGCCTGGCCCAGAAGCGCCAGCACCTTCGCCAGACGGTCGACCCACCGGCCACGGTAGACGGCGGACATCACCCCCAGCGGCACGGCGAGGAGCAACGCGAAGGCGAGCCCGGCCAGCGCCAGTTCCAGGGTCGCCGGCAGGCGCTCGAGCAGCAGCGCCATCGCCGGCGCCTGCCACTGGTACGACTCACCGAAGTCGCCGGTGAACGCGTCACGCAGGAAGACGAGGAACTGGATCGGCAGCGGCCGATCGAGCCCCAGGGCTTCGCGCATCGCCGCGAAGTCCTCTTCCGAAGCGTCCATCGGCAGCAGCAGAGCGACCGGGTCTCCGGCCAGACGTTGCGCCACGAAGACGATCAGGAGCGCGCCGAGAACCGCCACCGCGCCCTGCCAGAGCCGGCGGATCAGGTAGGCGCGCATGGCCTCGTCGGATTCAAGGGACCGGCTAGTCCGCCGGGCCGATGTCCCGCATCATGCGCCAATTCGCCTGCGGCCAGGGCTCGAAACGCAGCGTGTCACGCCAGGCCAGCGTCACGAGAGGCCGGTAAGTCGGCACGCCGCCGGCCACCCGCTCGTGCTTGAGCCGGGCGATCTCTCGGATCAGCGCCTCCTTCGCGTCCGGCTCGACCGTCACGCGCAGGGTCTCGACCATCTCGTCCAGTTCCGGGTCGTCGTGGTACGAGTACCAGCCCCAACCGTCGCGCCAGGAATGAAGGTGGCCACCCCACGGGTCGGTCGGATCGCCGAAAGCGCCGTGCCCCCACATCCAGCTCGCGATGCCGTCCATCTCGGGGCGGGCATCGCGGCGGCCGAGGTTGATCCACGCGCCGTACTCAAGCTGCACGATCCGGCAGCGGATGCCCGCCGCTGTCAGGTAGGCGAACATCGCCTCGCCGACTTCCTTGAGATACGGCTCGCGGGGCGTGGTCAGGTTGTAGCAGTTCACGTTGATGCCGCGGCCATAGCCGGCCTGCCGCAGCAGCTCGCGGGAGCGGTCCGGGTCGAAGGCGTACGGCTTCAGCGCGGGGTCATGGCCGGGCGCCCCCGGCGTCACCTGAATCGTCCGGATGCCCTGCCCATGCAGGATGTACTCGATGATCGCGTCGAAATCGATCGCGTGCGCCACTGCCCGACGCACGCGGACATCTCCCAGTGGACTCCTCGGGTCGAGAGCGTTCAAGGCGAGGAACAGGTTGTTGCTCGTCGGAAGCGACGCGACCTTGACGCCGGGCGTGCGCTCGAAGTCGGCGACCTGGGCCGGCGGCACCGCGTCGATCCAGTCGACGGCGCCGGTCTTGAAGGCGGCGACCCGGGTCGTGTCCTCCGGGATGATCTTGATCGTCAGCCGGCGGATTCCCGGCAGCGAGTCGGGATCCCAGTAGTCGTCGAACCGCTCGACGACGATCTCCTCCCGCACGCTGCGCGACACGAACTTCCAGGGCCCGGTGCCGATCGGGTGCGCCTGTACCCCCTCGTTCCCGACCTCCTCGTAGTACCGGCGCGGGATCGCCCAGAGGTCGAGGTTGAGCGGCAGCAGCGCCGAGTCCGGCAGCCCCTTGAAGACGATCTCCAGTTCGTGGTCGCCAAGCACCCGGACGTCGGCCACGTGTCGCCAACGTCCCGCCTGGCGCGACAGGCCCGGATCCCGCTGGCGGAGGTAGCAGTAGCGGAGATCGTGCGCCGTCAGTTCGTCGCCGTTGTGAAACCGCACACCCCGCCGCAACTCGACGCCAATCAGCCACACTCCGTCGCGCTCGAACAACCGCCAGGACTCGGCCAGCCAGTTCCGCTGCTTGAGGTCCGGCCCGGCCGTCAGCAACTGCTCGTAGAACAGCGCCATGAAGTACTGGTCGACGCCGGCCGAGGTCCGCGTGGGGTCGATCTGGGTCGGCTCGGCGGCGAACGCGACCGTGACGTGGGCGTCGGCCGCAGCGTCTCCATCCTCGGCTGCAAGCGGCAGCGGCAGCAGACAGGCCGCGGCCAGGGCCGCCACTAGAACTCCACGCCGCATGGAGGGAACCTACCGTAGCGTGCTAACTTTCCAGGCGGCGCAGCTTCCATGTGCCCCTTGCGGGCAGCCCTCGTGTCTGCCCGGGGAAGGTGCGCCACCGCCTCGGTAGCGGAGTCGGGTCACCACGCTGGTGAACGGAGTACGCTCGCAGGCTCCGACCCCGACTTTCGCGACCAGGCAACATACGCACCTCCACAATCTGCTCACCGGAAACCGACCTCACGGCACGGATTGCTGAGTCATGCTCACGGGCACCTGTCTCTGCGGAGACGTCACATTCGAGGTCGACGGCGATCTGATCGAGATCGCGCACTGCCACTGCTCGGTGTGCAGGAAGTTTCACGGCTCCGCCTACGCCACCTTCAGCGCGGTCGACCCGAAGTTCTTCCGCTGGACGCGTGGCGAGGAGAAGATCGTCCACTACCAGTCCTCGCCGCACGGAGTCCGGCATTTCTGCCCGCGTTGCGGTTCCGGCGTGCCGGCCAACCCCGAGGGCGGCTCCGTCTCCCTCGTCACGATGGGCAGCGTTGCCGAGGATCCGGGCATCCGGCCCACGCTGCACATCTTCGCCGGCTCGAAGGCGCCGTGGCACACGATCGTCGACGATCTGCCCCAGCACGAGGAGTACCCGCCCGACTGGGGCGCTCCGGCCGGGATCGAGCGGCCGGTTCGGGAAGCCCAGACGCGCGGCGCCACACCGGGAAGCTGCCTCTGCGGCGTCGTGACCTACGAGTTCGATGGCCCGCCGGAACGCATGGTGAACTGCCACTGCTCCCGGTGCCGCCGCCAGACGAGCGCCGCCTACGGCACGTTCATCTTCGTCGCGGAGGATGCCTTCTGCTGGCTCGGCGGCCGCGACGCGGTCGTCGACTACAAGATGCCGGAAGCGGACATCAAGGGCACCGCGTTCTGCCGCCACTGCGGCAGCCTGGTGCCCCGGCTCCGGGATCCCGGCGGGATGCAGATTCCGGCCGGCTCGCTGGACGCCGACCCGGGCGCCAAGCCGGCCGTGAACATCTTCGTCGGCTCCAGGGCGCCGTGGAGCGCTCTCGACGAGAGCGTTCCCTGCTTCGCCGAGTACCCGGAATAGCGCCGCCACGCGGGGCGCGGAACCCGTTCTCAGCGCGCGGCGCGAAGACCCGCCGGCAGGCCGCCGGTCGGGTTCGCGTTTTTGTAGAACCGGGACTCGAGGACGCGCATCCGGCGCTTGTAGAGGTCCTTCTGATCGGCGGCCGTCACGTCGAAGGCGCGAACAAAGAAACGGCACCCCCGCTCGATGCTCCACTCGTACACCGGTCGAGTCTGCCGGAGGAACTGGGCCTGGGAGACCACGCTTCGGGTCTGCACGAGGTCCAGGGGCAACAGAGCGCGCTCGGCCTCATGTTGGGGAGCTCTCGCCAGGTCCACCACGAAGCCCCGGCCCACGAGAGCCACATCGAAGAGGTAGGCGACCGTGCCGTCGCGGTCGTACCAGCAGCTCGGATAGTCCGAGCCGCCACCCACCTGCCGGCTCTCGATCGCGTCGCGAACCTCCGCCGGCGACATGCCCGCGCGCGCGGCGGCGCTCATCGCATCGGCCATCTCGCGCAGTACGTCCGGCGTCGTCTCGATCTCGCGCACGAGTTCCCGCCAATTGTCCGCGTCCCGGTGATCATCCACCCGCTCACGCAACACGGCCCCGAGCGCCACCGGATCCTCCGGCAGCGCCTCCGCCTCGAACAGAGCGGCGATCTGCTCGAAGCGGACGAGTTCCCGCTCGGCGGCCTGCCGCCTGTCCGCCTCGCGCGCGAGCAGGGCGGCCAGGGCGAGCAGCAGGACGAAGATGATCAGAATCGCGATCTCGGCCATCGTCAAGCCCAGGACCAGGCCGCGCGGGAACGTCCGGCCGCGCTCCGTCATCAGAGACCCCAGCGCTGCAACTCGCGCCGCCGGCCGCCCTCTTCGGCGACGCTGTCGAGTCTGTCCGCCATGCGCAGCAGCGACCTGTTCATCGCCTCCATCCGCTCCGGCGCGTCGTGCAACTGCCGCCGCGCCGCCGCCAGTTCGCTAACGACCGCCCGCGTGCCCTCGCTGTAGCGATCGATCTGCGCCCGCAGGGAAACCAGGGCGTCGGTCGCGTTCCGGAAGCCGTTCGCCGCCCGGGCGTTCGCCTGGGAGAAGCGGCGGTTCTCATCGAGGATTTCCGTCAAGCGCGCCACCGCGCTCTGGTTCTGCTCCAAGACCCGCAGCTGGCTCGTCTCGATGCGCCGAAGACCCTCCGCGACGGACAGGAACTCCCGCGCCAGGCCACGGAACTGCTCCGACGTCGGTTCGATCAACTCCTCGATGAACTCCCGCCGGAAGTCGACGGAACGGAAGTTCGCGAGCAGTTGCTGAACGGAGTCGCTCACAGCCTGCGACTCGGAAACGAAGCGCTCCCGCTGCGCCTGGATGTCGCGGACCGCCGCGGCGGCGGCTTCATCGACCTCGCCGACGCGCTGCCGGAGTGCTCCGAACCGGGCCGCGCCGCTCTCCAGGTGTTCGAGCTGCCGTTCGAGCGCGGCGCCCGCGCCGGTGACGCCCTGATCGAGCTGCTCGAACACCCGCCTCGCCTCCGCCCGAAACTGCTGGAACTCGTCGATCGAGTACTCCATCTCGGCCCGCAGTCGGCGGTTCGCCCGGGCCAGGTCTTCGCGCGCCCGCGCTTCCGCCTCTTCCTCGTCCCGCGGCTGGTTCAGGAGGATGCGTCCGGCCAGACCGAGGATCGTGCTGGTCAGCGCCAGACCGAAGTTCGTGATGATGGCGCTCGTCGCCCCCTCGGTGTTGAACTGGTACAGCGAGATGGCCAGCGAGATCAGCGTGTAGAGAAAGCCCAGGTAGTAGAAGTTGTCGCCCGCGAAGTCGTACCTCGGCCGCAGGTCCGGCCACTCCACGAGCAGGCAGGCGTAGCTGCCCATCAGGACGACCGGCAGCACAACGGCCAGAAGCGGGCTGGCCGTCAACGACTTCATCAGCAGGATGAGGACGCCCCCGCCAAGGAAGAACGCCAGGAACAGCCCACGGCCGCTCCGCGGCTCGGCATCCATCGACCGTTGCCGCGATACGACGGGCATCAGTTCATGCCGTCGACGCGCATGACCCGATTCAGGGTGCCTCCCTGGTCCTCGATCCACTGCTGCCAGAAGTCGATCAGGCCGCGGGTGCCGTCCAGACGCTGGTGGGCCGTGCGCTGCACGAACAGGACCTCGACCGCGGTTCCCCGAAGGTCGGTGCGCAGCGCGCCGGCGCCGTTCGTCGCCGCGAAGGCGTCGTAGTCGACCGCCTGGCGGAAGAAGGAGAGGTTGCGCGTGTTCTGCATCAGGTCGGAAACCAGGATCAGACGCTTCGGAAGGTCCGCGTACTCGTGCCGGCCAAGGACGGATACCGCCACGCTCTGCACGCTCTCCATCAGCGGCGAGGTCGGCGCCGCATCCCGGCCGAGCAACTCGGCGAAGAGCTGCTCGAGCGGGCGCTCGAACCGTTCCTCCAGGCGTCGCCGGATCAACCGCGGGTTCTCCGTCCACTCGCTGGCCTCGTCGGGATCGCCGGGATGGCAGACCGAGAGCAGCGGGGCCCCGATTTCGTCTCCCACCGGCTTCGCCTCATAGGCAAGGACCATCTCGTCCTCCCGGCTGTCCGCGACGTACTCGTCCAAATGCGCGAGCACGTCGGCGCGGCTGATCGCGCCGACCTGGTCCGTGACATCGACCAGGATCGCGGTCAGGGCCGCGGGCCCGGCCTCTGGACAACCCGTCTCGGGGTCACGATCCGGCGGCTTCGGGGCGAACACCGTGAAGCGCGCGGCAACGACAAGCAGCACGAGCGCGACGACACCGATGGCCCCGCCGATCGCCAGATCGCGCGGCGAGAGATCGCCCCGCCGCGAACGGCGGCCCCGCCGTCTACGAGCCGCCGCCATTCGCGGAAACGGCCTCCGCCGGATCGGACATCGAGCCCTCGAGGTCCAACCGCGCCCGGGTCTGTTCCCACTCCCCGTGTACGCGGCCCAGCGCGGACTCGTACTGTTCGTTCAATCCGTCCAGATCCACGTCTTCGACCGCAACCGGCTCGCGGCGCCGCCGGTGCGGCGCCGGCGGATCCATCCTCCAGGACCTGCTGTACGCCTCGGGCGTACCGCGGTCGAAACGGACCGAGCGGTTCGCCTCCCGGTACTCCTCGATCAGCATCGTCCCGAAGCGCTGCAACTGCTCGACGTGGCCGTCGAACCCGGCCAGCAGTTTCGTCTCGCTCTCGAGCGCGCGCCGCCGTTCGACCGGCTGGCTCTTCGCCTGGTGCGCCGTGCGCCGGATCGCGTCCAGGCCGTCTTCCCGGATGCTGCGCAACTGGTCCACCACGTCCTGCCAGAGGTCGTCGTAGTCGGCCCGCGCCTCCTCCATCTTGCGGTGCTTCCGGGAGTAGCCGGGATAGGAATCGCCGAACAGCTTCCGGCCGTCGAAGAAGGCAACGCCCGAGAAGAAGAAGCCGAGCACGAAGAGAAGCCACGATTCCGCGTCCTGCAGCCCGAGCGGCGAAGCCTGAAAGCGGCTCAGCGCCTCGGCGCCGACGTTCTCGATCAGATCGGCCGAGGCGTCCCGGAAGTGCGCGAGCCCCAGGTTGAGCACGAGGGCGGTCGCAAGCCACCCCAGGATCGCCAGCACTCCCACCGCCTTCAGGAGCACGTGGATGTGGCTCACGTAGCGGCTCACAGGGCCGAAGAACAGGGCCGGCAGCACGAGGTTCACGACGCTGAAGCCCAGCGCCAGACCCCATCCGCCCACCAGCCCGCCCTCGCTGCCGACGGCCAGGAAGGCGCCGTTCAAGCCACTTTCGATCACGAACAGCAGGACGATCAGACCCACCAGCAACAGCGTCGTCCGCTGGCTCACGTAGTCCGGCTCGCGGTCCAGTCCATTGCGGTGCTTGAAGTCGAAGAAGTCCCGCCGTTTCCGCTCGAACTCGTGCAGGCTCGCCTTGAGCGCCTGGAGTTCACTCTGTTCCACCTCCCTGAACTCGGTCGCGGCCTTGCGCGCCGACGATTCCAGGTCGCCGGCGAGCACCGCCTGGTCGAGCTGGTCCAGGTGATTGTCGACCTGTTCGAGCTGCTCGTCGCGGATCCTCACCGCGTCGTTCTTCTTCGCCTCGATGAACTCCTCGATCTCTGTCTGCCCGGGGTCGTCCGTCGCGTTCAGCGGCGGCATCCCCCGCTCTCCCGCCTGACGTCCCAGCCGTTCCGGCTCGATCTCCGCGCGCAGATCCTCGATCAGCAGTTCCGGGAAGACCTTCATCGCCGGCTGGACGGGGTCCCTACTCCGCAGGCAACGCGAACGTGAACAGCGCCCGGCCGGCGGCGAGAGTCACGTGCTGCTGTCCGCCTGCCTCGTAGCTGATCGGGGCCGCGTGGACGTCGCCGCCAAGCCGACGGTGCCAGAGCTCGTCGCCGGTCTCGGCGTCGAGAGCGTAGAAGATGCCGGCCACGCTGCCCCCGAAGACCAGTCCGCCCTTCGTGGCGAGCAGCCCGGATCTGGACCGGGGTTGCACCCGGTACTCCCAGACGCGGTCGCCCGTCAGCGGATCGAGCGCGCGCACCGCGCTGACGTACTGGTCGGCGGGCCCGGCCGGCTTGCCGTATCCGCCGACGAAGAGCTCACCCTCCTCGTACTCCGCCTCGGCCATGTAGTAGAGCATCTCGGCGTCGTAGGCCTGGATGTAGAACAGGCCGGTGTCGGGGCTGTACGTGGGCGAGAACCAGTTCGCGGCGCCGCCGATCGTCGGCGAGACGAGGGTGCCCTCCTCGCTGGGGAGCATGTTCGGGACCCGGATCGGGCGGCCGGTGTCCTGGTCGATCCCCTCGGCCCAGGTCTGCCGCGCGAACTCGCGCGCGAACAGGAACTCGCCGGTCTCGCGGTCCAGCAGGTAGAAGAACGCGTTCCGGTTGGCAAAGGCCATCAGCTTGCGCTGCTCGCCCTGGTACTCCGCGTCGAACAGAATCGGCACCTGACAGGCGTCCCAGTCGTGGACGTCGTGGGGCGTGAATTGGAAGGCCCAGACGATCTCGCCGGTCTCCGGACGGATCGCCAGCACCGAGTCCGAGTGAAGGTTGTCGCCCTCGCGCACCTCGCCGTTCCAGTCCGGCCCCGGATTGCCCGTACCCCAGTAGAGGAGATCGAGTTGGGGATCGTAGGAGCCCGTCATCCAGGTCGGCGCACCGCCCGTCTCCCAGGAGTCGCCCTCCCAGGTTTCGTTGCCTGGTTCGCCCGGTCCCGGAATCGTGTAGGTACGCCAGCGGAGTTCGCCGGTGCCCGCGTCGTACGCGTCCAGGAAACCCCGGATGCCGTACTCGCCGCCGCCGATTCCCGTGATGACGAGGTCGCCGATGATCATGGGCGCGGCCGTGATCGAGTGCCCCGTTCGCGGGGAACCCACTTCGGTGTCCCAGATCACCCCGCCGGTCTTGGCGTCCAGGGCAAGCAAGTGCGCGTCAACGGTGCCCATGTAGAGCCGGTCGCCGCGAATGGCCACGCCCCGGTTCTGCTTGCCGCAGCAGAGTGCGAGTTGATCCGGCAGCTCGTGAGCGTGGGACCAGTACCGCCGGCCAGTGCGTGCATCGAGCGCGATCACGACGTTGTCCGGTGTCGTCGCGTACATCACCTCGTCGACGACCAGCGGCGTGGTTTCAACACGTCCAAGCGTCGGCAGTTGATGAACCCAGCGGAGCTGAAGATCCGCCGCATTCGAGCGATTGATCGCGTCCAGGCGGCTGAAACGCTGGCTGTCGTACTGGCCGGAGTACATGAGCCAGTTGCCCGGCTCGTCGGCCGCCGCCCGCAGTCGTTCGTAGGAAACGCCGCTCTGGGCGGACACGCCCGCCGCCGCGAGCAGGAGGGCCAGGAAAGCGACAGCGCCGAGCGGCCTCTTCAGAGCCGGCGCTGCGAGCCGGATGCCGGCGGGAGCGCCGGCGCACCCAGTGTTTTTCATGTTCACTCCGGCCGCAGCGAGTAGAGGTAGGCGACCAAATCGTCCAGGTCACGGCCGCGGAAGAAACTGCTGAGTGGCGGCATCAGGGACTCTTCAGGCTTGGCCACCGCTGAAAGATCCGTCTTCTGGAAGGACCGCAGGTTCTCGAACTCGTCGAGGAGCTGGATCGAGTAGCGGTCCTCGTTGCGCAACACGCCCCGGACGACACCGCCGTCACTGGTCCTGACCTCGACCGTGCGGTAGTCGGCGGCCATCTCCTCCGAGGGGTCGACGATGGAAGCGCGGATGTGAACCGGAGCGCGCCGCCAACCCAGGTCGCTCAGATCGGGCCCGATGCGGCCGCCCGAACCGTTCAGGCGGTGGCAATCGGAGCAGGAGCCGCGGCTCATGTACAGCATCCGGCCACGTCTCGCGTCGCCCGGCAACTCTTCCGCCCCGCCGGCTCGGCTGAGCGAGCGAACGTAGGCCACGACCTGCCAGATCGACTTGTCCGGCTGGTAGATGCCGCCCATCCCCGTGTTCGGAATGCCGGTCAGGATGTTCCGGAACAGCGCGGCATCGCTGCTGCCGTGGCGGAACACGCCACGGGTCAGGTCGGGGCCGTCGCCGCCGGTGCCGTCGGCGCCGTGGCAGAGCGAGCAACTGCGGCGGAACACCTTGGCGCCGGCCTCGACGTCCGCTTCGGTCGTGTGCGGGTTCTCCTGAATGCGCTCCTGGAGCGCTCTCGAAAGCACGTTCTGGGCGGCCAGGCCGTCGGCCAACAAGAGACTCGACACGAGGAGGACCGCCGCCGGAAGGAAGCCTCGCCTGCGCGCCGATTCGACCGGAAACATGCCGTCGAGCGTAGCACTGCGATCTGGCCAGAAGCCGCAACCCGAAGCCACGAGCGCCGTATAGTCGGGTACTGTCGAAACCACCGCGGTCACAGAGTGCAACACCCTGAGTTGTAAACGCATCCGGCGGCCGTCGTGTTTCCATGAACTCGCTTCAACCCGCTCTCAAGGACTTGGATATGAACCGGATTCCCCTGCTCCGCGACGCGATCACGGTCGCCGCCGTCGCTGCGCTCGCCGTTCCCGTCGCGAGCCACGCCTTGAACCTGGACCAGCCCACCTTCGTCGACGACATCGCGCCGATCCTCCACGAGAACTGCGCCTCCTGCCACCAGCCGGAGGAAATCGCGCCGATGTCGCTCCGCACCTACCGCGAGGTGCGCCCCTGGGCGCGTTCGATCGCCCGGGCGGTCGAGAACCGCGACATGCCGCCCTGGGACGCCGACCCGGGCTACGGCCCCTTCTCGAACGACATCTCCCTGAGCGACCTTGAGATCGAGGCCATCACCCGCTGGGCAAGCAGCGGCGCTCCCCGCGGCGACGGCGACGAACCCGTCTACGAGGCGCCAGCGCGAGAGGCCGGCTGGACGTTCGGCGAACCGGACTGGGTCTACGAGTTCGATCCGTTCGAGGTTGCGGCCGACGGCCCCGACGAGTTCGCCGTGATCCCGGTCGAGACCGGCTGGGACCAGGACCGCTGGATCCGGGCGGTCGAGGTCCAGCCCGGCGACCGCGAGGTCGTCCACCACTTCATCCTCTGGCGCGCCGCTCCCGACAGCGAGGTCCAGGACGCCTGGCTCGACGCCTGGGCCGCCGGCGCCAAGGCCAACGAGTTTCCGGCAGGCACAGCACGCCTGGTACCCAAGGGCCAGAACCTGCTCGGCGACTTCCACTATCACCCGAACGGCACGGCCACGACCGACAAGACCCGCATCGGCATCTGGTTCGCCGAGCCCGAGGAGGTCGAGAAGGAACTGATCAACCTCTGGGTCATGAACTCCACGTTCAGGATCCCCGCCGGCGATCCGGACTACGAGGCACGCGCGAACCACGTGTTCACCGAGGACGTCGTCATCCGCTCGCTCGCTCCCCACATGCACTACCGCGGCAAGGACATGAAGTACACCGCGCACTTGCCCGACGGCGGCGAGATGGAGCTGCTCAGCGTCAGCCGCTACGACTTCAACTGGCAGACCGGCTACAACTTCGTCGAGCCGGTCGCCCTGCCGGCCGGTACCCGGGTCGAAGTCACCGCGCACTGGGACAACTCGGCCGACAACCCCCACAACCCCGATCCGACGATCGACGTCACCTGGGGCACGGACTCGACCGACGAAATGCTGATCGGATTCGTCGACTTCGTGGCCGCCGAGGGCGTCAGTCCCAAGCCGGCGAGCCCGGTGCTCGCCAAGCTGGCGGAACTGGCCCAGACTCATCCCGGCCAGGCGTGGCGTTTCGACGTACAACGCCAGCCGGGCAAGGGACCCGAGCCGACCGCCATGCTCCTGCCCCGCGGCGGCGTCCCGGGCGGCTGGTTCGTCCAGTTCGGCACCCTCGTGCTGCCGGCACCGATCGTCGACATCGTCTGGGACGGCAACGACGTGACAGCCACCGCGGAGACGCCCGGAAACACGATGCAACTCAAGGGTTCCATCCAGGAGGACGGCACGCTGCGGATGGACATGGGTCCAGGCGAGTTGGTCGGCACGCCGGCCGAGAACGAGACGCCTGCCACCCTGCCGACGGGCTAGCCACACTGGGTGCGTCGGCGTCCTCGCCGGCTGCCGCCGAAGGCGGCCAGGTGAACGTGCCGGCCGTTCAGGCCGGCGCCAACCTGGCGGCCGGTTCATGCAAGACGGCCGCGTAACGTACACTTCCCGCGAGTTCCCCCTTCCTCCACCAGTCCGGGAGAATCCCCATGTCCCGAGCCCTCCGCCTGATCCGTCCCCTGGCTGGCGCCGCTACCGTGCTCCTCCTCGCGCCGGCCATCGCCGCCGGCGTGAACGTCGACCAGCCCACCTTCGTCGACGACGTCGCGCCGATCCTCCACGAGAACTGCGCCTCCTGCCATCAGCCCGACGAGATCGCGCCGATGTCGCTGCGCACCTACCGCGAAGCGCGCCCGTGGGCGCGGTCGATCGCGAGGGCGGTCGAGAACCGGGACATGCCGCCCTGGGACGCCGATCCGGGCTACGGACCGTGGGCGAACGACATCAGCCTCAGCGACGACGAGATCGCGGCGATCACCCGTTGGGCGGCCAACGGCGCGCCCCGCGGCGACGGTGACGAGCCCGTCTACGAGAAGCCGGAGAAGGCCAGCGAGTGGACCTTCGGCGAGCCGGACTGGGTGTACGAGTTCGATCCCCACGAAGTCGCCGCCGACGGACCGGACGAGTTCCTCGACATCCCGATCAAGACCGGGTTCGAGGAGGATCGCTGGATTCGCGCAATCGAGGTCCAGGCCGGCGATCGCTCGGTGCTGCATCACTTCATCCTGTGGCGGGGTGACGACGACGACCCCGACCAGGAAGGCTGGGTCGGTGCCTGGGCCGCCGGCTTCGCGCCCCAGCACTTCCCGCCGGGCACCGGCCGCCTGCTGCCGAAGGGGCAGAACCTGCTCGGCGACTTCCACTACCACCCGAACGGCGAGGCGGCGACCGACCGGACCCGCGTCGCCCTCTGGTTCGCCGAGCCCGAGGAGGTCGAGAGGGAGCTGGTCAACCTCTGGATCCTGAACACGGCGTTCCACATCCCCGCCGGTGAAGCCGACTACCGGGCGCAGGCGACCCACGTCTTCGATCAGGACGTCGTTGTCCGCTCGTTCACGCCCCACATGCATTACCGCGGCAAGTCGATGACCTATACCGCCTTCCTGCCCGACGGCGAGCAGCGGGAGTTGCTGAGCGTCAGCCGCTACGACTTCAACTGGCAGACGTCCTACGACCTGGTCGAGCCGCTCCGCTTGCCGGCCGGGACCCGGATCGAAGTCTCGGCCTCGTTCGACAACTCGGCCGACAACCCGCACAACCCGGACCCGACGGTCGACGTCACCTGGGGCGCCGAGTCGACAGACGAGATGCTGATCGGCTTCATCGACTACGTCGCCGCCGACAGCGGCGCAGCCAAGGCGGCGACCCCGGCGGGTCCCGCCGGCCAGTGAACCCTGGTGGCGCGTCCGCGCGTCACCAGCGTCACGGTCCGAGCGCCTCTGATCTTCGCGGCGATGGCGCTCGGCTGCGCCGGCAACGGGGAGTCGCCATCAGGCGAGGATGCCGCTGCTTCGCCGGCGGCGGCGGAGCCCGAGTTCACGGCGCCGATCGTCTTTCAGCGCTTCGCCAACACAGGCGCCACGCCCACGATCCCCGGCTTTTACGGCGGCGCCGACATCTGGATCATGGAGGGGGACGGCAGCGGTGTGCGCCTGGTGCGCAAGGGCGTTCCCCAGCACCTGGACCACCCCTCCCTGACCTTCGACCTCAGGAGCGTGGTCTACGCCGAGTTCACCGACGCCGAAGCAGGTGTTACGGCCGGCGCCCGGATCTTCCGCGAAGACCTCGCGACCGGCGAACGCGAAGTGCTGCGCGAAGTCGAGGGCTGCGCCGTTCACCACGCCAGCATCTCGCCGATCACCCGGCAGCTCGTCTACGCCCGGAACTGTCCTGAGGGCGATGGCTTCAACAAGGGCCTGATCCTCGAGCTGAGCGACCGCCGCCAGATCGACGCCTCGAACACGACGACGCTCGCGGTTGGCAACGGTGTCGGCCTCGGACGGGCCGTCCTGTTCCAGGCCGAAGACGAGCCCGAGAACGGCGAACGGCGAATGGAGATCGCGATCATCCGCTTCGACGGCTACGGCCAGGGTACGTACACCGCGCTCACCGACCGGGATCATCGGCATCGCCGGCCCGCCGTCTCACCCGACGGGCGGACGATCGCCTGGCAGACGAACCAGACCGGCCCGACGGACGACATCTTCCTGGCCGACATCGACGGCTCGAACCAGCGCCGGCTGACCACGTCCGACGCGAACGACGGCCACCCCTGGTTCTCCCGCGACGGCCGCTGGATCGTCTTCGAGTCGGATCGCTCCGGGAACTGGGAGATCTGGAAGATCGAGATCGAGACAGGCGAGGTCGTTCAACTGACGGACGACCCGGCCTACGTCAGCACGCGACCGCGCTGGTAGTACCGGTGGCAATCGCTGGCGGACCTACTCCACCCGCGACAACAACCACCACTTCATCGTCGTCGAGACGAGGTCGGCCGCGTCCTCCTGCACGAAGTGGTTCGCGCCCGGCACGGTGACGAGGGTCAGGTCGCTGTCCAGCCAGTCCCAGGTGTTGTTCAGGCCGTCGGAGTGCAGCGCCGTGTCGTCCAGGCCGTGGAACTGGAGCACCGGCATGGCCAAACGGGGCGTTTCCTGGCCCTCCGCCTGGCCGATGCCGCCACCGCCTTCGCGCGGATAGTTCCGCTTGTAGTAGGCCAGCATCGCGTCGAAGTCGGAGCGTTCGAACGCCGCCTGGTAGTGCTTCCTCGCGTCCTCGTCCCGCACCCAGCCGGAGAGCGTCTGCGGCGTCATCGGCATGCCGAAGAAGATGTCCGGATCGCTGGGGCTGCCTTCCTGGAACTTGCGGGCGTAACCGCTGTTCTGCTGCTGCTCCGGATTGTTCGCGAGTTCCCGGCCCATGCCGTTCGGGTGCGGCAGGTTCAGGATGATCAGCCGCTCCGTCATCTGCGGCACATGGAACGCGAACTGCCAGGCGACCGCTCCGCCCCAGTCATGCCCGACGATCGTCGCCTTGTCCCGACCGAGGTGACGGATCACGGCCGCCACGTCGCCGACCAGATAGCGCATGTCGTAGTTCTCGTCGCCGTCGGGCTGGTCGCTCTTGTTGTAGCCGCGCTGGTCGATCGCGACAACCTGGAAGTCGCTCGACAGAACCTCCATCTGGTGCCGCCACGAGTACCAGAAGTCCGGGAAGCCGTGGATCATCACGACCAGGGGACCCTCGCCGATCGAGGCGTAGTGGATCTTGACGCCGTTCGAGTCGGCGTAGCCGTGCTCCACGCGATCCATCAGATCACTGCCCATCGCCGCTCCCCCTACCGATGCCAGCAGGAAAGCGGAGGCGGCAACAGCCGCCAAACGCCGTCGGTTCGTCCGTTCGCCAGCTCGCCACATCTTCGTTCTCCTTCGTTGCTCGGTGCGGAAAGGTGCCCGAGGGATTGTACGCGCGGAAACTCAGCCTGTTTCTCCAGGCAGCGCGAACGCGATCAACTGCGACGGTACGCCGCTGCCGCCCACGGCGAGGACCACGTACTGGCGACCCCCATGCAGGTAGGTCATGGGCGACCCGCCGACGCCGGCTTCGATCTCCACCGACCAGATCGTCTCGCCGGTCGTCTTGTCCAGAGCCGAGAAGGTCGACGGTTCGAAGCGCCAGTCGCGGCTCGCCGCGATCTGGGCGAGAGCGGCCGCCTGCTCCTCGTCCGCCACGGCCAGTTCCTCGAGCGCCGACGATTCGAGGTCCATTGATTCGGTCTCCATCTCGGCATCCGGGTGAACCGCGGCCTCCAGTCCCACGAACAGCAGCTCGGGCGTCAGCAGCACGTGGGCGCGCGAGCCCGAGCCCATCGGCTCCAGGTCCAGATCGCGGATCGCTGGATGTCCGGTCGGCCCCTGTCCCAGTGGCCGCATCCACTCGATCTCGCCCCGGTTCAGGTCGTAGGCCGTCATCCGGCTGTAAGGCGGCTTGACGATCGGCAGCCCGAAGGGACCGGGCGGGCTGATCTGGATGGAACCGATGTAGTCGAAGGACGACCGGTTCGGATCCGGCTTCTTGATCGTCAGCACCACCGGCCGGTTGAAGGACGGCACGTACAGCCAGCCGGTCTCCGGATCGAAGGCGCCGCCAGGCCAGCTCGCTCCGCCGCCCCATCCGGGCACCTGCCAGGTACCGCGCAACGAGGGCGGCGTGTAGAGCGGACCGTAGTCGTACTGCTCCAGGATCTCCTTCGCCCGCTCGAGGATCTCCGGAGTGAGGTCAAGTAACTGGTCCTCGTGCATGCCCTGGCGCTCGTACGCGGGCGGCTTGCTCGGAAACGGCTGGGTCGGCGCCGAGCGTTCGCCGGGGACGGTGCTCCGCGGCACCGGCCGGTTCTCGATCGGCCACACTGGCTCGCCGCTGTCCGCATCGAAGACGTAGACGAAACCCTGCTTGCTGAGCTGCGCCGCGACCTTGAGTTCCCGGCCGTCGACCTCGATCTCGCCGAGGATGGGCGGCGTCACCAGGTCGTAGTCCCACAGCCCGTGACGAATCGCCTGGAAGTGCCACTTGCGCTCGCCGGTCTCGCAGTCGAGCGCCACCAGGCTCTCCGCGAACAGATTGTCGCCCAGCCGGTGGCCGCCGTACCAGTCGTTGGTCGGCGTGCCGAACGGCAGATAGACGAGCCCGAGATCCTCGTCCGCGGTGATCAGCGTCCACACGTTGGCGTTGCCCGTGTACTGCCAGGAGTCGTTCTCCCAGGTGTCGTGCCCGAACTCGCCCGGCTGCGGAATCGAGTGGAAGGTCCAGCGCAGCTCGCCGGTCACCGGATCGAAGCTGCGGATGTCGCCGGGCGGCGCGTCGGGGTGGTTCGGGGCGTCCGATATCGAAGCGCCCACGATCACCGTGTCGCGGCACACCATGACCGGCGAACTGACGGCGTAGGCGCGGCGACGTCTGACCTCGCGGCGCAGACCCTCCGTCAGGTCGACCACTCCGCCGTCGCCGAAGCTGCCGACCGGCTCGCCGGTGAACGGGTCGACCGCCAGGAGCCGGGCGTCGCCGGTGCCGTAGAAGAGCCGTGCGGGCACCGCCTCGGCCCCGTCGCCGGCTGGCCTCCCGGGCCAGTGGCTGGCGCCCCGGTGGACGAAACCGAGGTTCGTGGGGCGGCCGGCGTCGTAGGCCTCCGGATCGTAGACCCACTCCGTCTCGCCGGTCGCCGGATCGAGCGCGGCGATCTGGCTCAGGCCGGTCGTCGCGTATAGGCGGTCACCGATCTTGATCGGCGTCACCTGGTGGCCACCGGGTTGCATCCGCCGGCTGCGCAGCCGTCGATCCTCTGCCACGCGATCGTTGTCGGGCGACGACCAGCGCCAGGCGATCTCGAGCTCGCCGACGTTGCCCGCGTCGATCTGGTCGAGCGGCGAGTAGCGCTGCGCGCCCTTGTCGCCGGTGGTCACCGGCCACTCGCTATCCTGAGCGGCGCCCGAAGCGGGCGCAACAAGGCAGAGGGTCGCCGCCAGGACTCCTAGCCGCGTTCCCGAGTTCACTCGCATTCTCCCGCCCGGTCGATCACGCGTTGACGTCGATGACCACCCTGCCACGCGTCTGGCCCGCCAGGATCGACGCCGCCAGTTCCTCGATCCGGCTCATCGGCTCGACCGACGTCATCTCGGACAGCAGGTCGACCGGAAGCTCCGCGGCCAGGCGGCGCCAGGCCTCCCGGCGCCGCTCCATTGGTGCCATCACGGAATCGACGCCCGCGAGCACCACGCCGCGCAGGATGAAGGGATAGACGCTCGACGGCAGGTCCATGCCGCCGGCCAGTCCGCAGGCGGCCACGCAGCCGCCGTAGCGGGTCTGGGCGATCAGGTTCGCCAGCGTCGTCGAGCCGACGACGTCGACCGCGCCGGCCCAGCTCTCCCGACCGATCGGCCGCGGCTTCGCCGCCAGCGTGTCGCGGGCGATGAAGTCGGCGGCGCCCAGACGGCTCAGGTAGTCATGTTCCGCCTCGCGTCCGGTGGAGGCGATCACCCGGTAGCCGGCCCGCGCCAGCAGCGCCACCGCCACCGAGCCCACGCCCCCGGCGGCGCCGGTCACGACGACGTCGCCGCTCTCCGGCGTCACACCGTGATCCTGCAGCGCCATCACGCACAACATCGCCGTGTACCCGGCAGTGCCGATCGCCATCGCGTGCAGGTTGGTGAAGGCGTCCGGCACCGGAACGAGCCACTCCGGCTTCATCCGCGCCTTCTGCGAGTAACCGCCCCAGTGGCTCTCGCTCAGCCCGTAGCCGTTGACCAGCACGCGGTCGCCGGGGGAGAACGAGTCCGAAGCGGACTCCGCCACCGTCCCGGCCAGGTCGACGCCGCAGACCATCGGCACCGAACGGCAGATCGGCGCCGCGCCGGTGATCGCCAGACCGTCCTTGTAGTTCAACGTGGAGTACTCGACATCGACCAGCACGTCGTGCCCGGGCAGGTCGCTCAGCGTCAGATCACGCAGGCCGGCGGTGTGCTCATCGTCGACCTTGTCGACGACGACCGCTCGAAAGGTCTGGCTCATTCCATGCTGCTCCCAGTGGGTTCCGATTCGCGGCAGGTTCTATCATTGCGGTATGAGCCACACGACGCCACTTCGCCTGTTCGCCTTCGCCTTCCTCCTCACGGCACTTGCCGCCGACCCCGCCGCCGCGAACGAACGGGCGCGAATGACGCCGGCGGACGCGGACCCGGCCACCACCTGGCCACAGTGGCGCGGTCCCAGCGGGCAGGGCGAAGTTGCGGGCGGCGGCTACGTCGACCGTTGGGGCCCGGAGGAGAACGTGCGCTGGAAGGTCGCCGTCCCCGGCAAGGGCAACTCCTCGCCGATCGTATGGGGCGATGCGCTGTTTCTGACGACGGCCGAGGCGGCCGGCGCCAGACGCTCCGTGCTCGCCTTCGACCGGGAAACGGGAAAGCGGCTCTGGACCACCGCGGCACCCGAAGCCAATCCCGAGCGCGCCTACCCGAAGAACGGCCACGCCTCGTCGACCCCCACCGCCGACGGCGAGCGTGTCTATGCCTACCTCGGCAACCACGGCCTGCTGGCGCTCGATATGGACGGCGAGATCGTCTGGCACAAGTCCTTCGGCGAGTTGAACGCCTTCCACGGCACTGCCTCGTCGCCGCTTCTGCTCGGCGAGCGGCTGATCGTCGTGCAAGAACAGCAGCGCTCCCCGTCCTTCATCTCTGCGTTCGACCGCCGCACCGGCGAGGAACTCTGGCGCACCGAACGGGACACCCGGGTCGGCTGGAGTTCGCCGGCCGCAATCTCGGTCACTACCGACGAAGGCGAGGAGCGCGACGAGATCATCGTCAACAGCCAGCACCACGTCATCGCCTACGCGCCGGAAGACGGCCGC
This sequence comes from Acidobacteriota bacterium, assembly GCA_026707545.1. Classification (NCBI taxonomy): domain Bacteria; kingdom Pseudomonadati; phylum Acidobacteriota; species Acidobacteriota bacterium. Next base: position 2,185,410 of record JAPOWR010000001.1, read on the forward strand.
GAACTGTGGCGCGCCAGCGGCACGACCTTCGAGGTCATCCCCAGCCCCGTAGTCGGCCACGACCTGCTGTTCAGCACCTCCGGCCGCGCCGGCCCCACCCTGGCGATCCGTCCTGGCGGCAACGGCGACGTGACGGACAGCCGCATCGTCTGGACCGCGGCGAAGGGATCACCCTTCGTCGTCGCGCCGATGCTGGTCGGCGAGTACCTCTACATGGTCAACGACATGGTCAGCGTGATCACGGTCTACGAGGCGAAGAGCGGCGAAGTCGTGTGGCAGGAACGCCTGGGCGAGCGGATGCGCGAGGGCTTCTCCGCCGCGCCCGTCGCCACCGGAGGCAAGATCTTCTTTACCAACGACAACGGCGAGACCTTCGTCATCAGGGAAGGTCCGGACTTCGAGCTTCTCCACGTCAACCGGATCGGCGAACGGACGATCGCCTCGCCCGCCCTCGTCGGCGGCGTCTGGTACATCCGCACCGACGGACACCTCTGGGCGATCGCTGGCGAACCAGGCTAGGGACTCAGCCCGCGGTGCACTCGGGCCACCTCGACCATGTAGCCGCGGTTCGGTAGCGACGCGGCGCGCTCGATCGAGGTTGCGGCTTTCTCTGCCTCACCCACGAGTTCGTAGTAGAGCCCCAGGTACAGATCGGCGTAGAAGCGCGCGCCGGGACCCTCTTCTCGCACGGCGGCCTCGACCTCCTCGACGCTCCCCTTGCCCCGGAACAGGGCGTCGATCTCCTTCATCGGCCGGCGAGCATCCGGGCCGACCGGCAGCATCCCCTCCCGCGCGGCCTCCAGGCCGTCCTCGGCTGCGGCGCAAAGCAGGTGCCACACGGCGTTCTCCACGTCGTTCGGGTTGACCAGACGGTGGCGCTCGAACTGGCCGCGGCAATCGGCGAAACGACCGGCGTAGTAGTACGAGATACCGCGCTGCCACAGGTACGGATCCTGGGACGGATCGAGCGCGACGACGCGGTCGAAGTCCTCGATCGAGTCGTCGATCCGGCCGTCCTTAAACCGTGCCGATCCGCGCAGCAGATAGAGCTGCCAGTCGCCCGGATCGACCTCGATCGCGCGGTCGTAGCCGGCGATGGCCGCCTCGTAGTCACCGCGGGACTCGTGAAGGCTTGCCTGCCGCAGCAGCATCGCGGCGCTGGGTTCGTCCCGGTCTTGCTGTGCCTGTCGCGCTGAACTGGTGTTCGTAGCAGCGCTGAGGCACAGCGCGGCCAAAGCTCCAGCGATGAACCGCGCAGCCGGGATCGTCATCAACGGGACTCTACTGGGGCGATGTCCCAAGCGCGGCATCGCCTCGCCGCTTCGCGGCACCAGCCCGGATGCCGGCGAGCACGCCGGCGCACCCAGTGTTTCGGGCTACACTTCGCGCGTTTCGGCCATCGCCACATCAAGACAGGACGACGATAGGGAAGGGAATCCACCATGGGTCTGCTCGACGGCAAGGTTGCACTCGTTACAGGCGCTGGGGGCGGCCTCGGCCGCACTCACGCGTTGCTCCTGGCGCAGGAAGGCGCCGCGGTCGTGGTTAACGATCTCGGCGGCGCGCGCGACGGCACCGGCGCCGGCACCGCGATGGCCGACCAGGTCGCCCAGGAGATCCGCGAAGCGGGCGGTCAGGCGGTCGCCGACTACGGCTCGGTCTCGGACGGCGATGCCGCCCGGGCGATGGTCCAGCGCGCCGTGGACGAGTTCGGCAAGCTCGACATCGCGATCAACAACGCCGGCATCCTGCGCGACAAGTCGTTCAAGAACATGACCGACGAGATGTGGGACATCGTTCTCGACGTCCACCTCCGCGGCACGTATCTCGTGACCAAGGCCGCGTACGACCAGATGATCGAGCAGGAGTCCGGCGGCCGCATCATCATGACGAGTTCGACTTCGGGCCTGCTCGGCAACTTCGGCCAGACGAACTACGGCGCCGCCAAGGCGGGGATGGCCGGGTTCATGCGCTGCCTGGCCCTCGAGGGAACGAAGTACGGCGTCACGGTGAACCTGCTCGCTCCCGCCGCCTGGTCCCGGCTGACCGAGGACATCATGCCGGAGACGACCGCCGAGCCGCTGGCACCCGAGAAGGTGTCGCCGGCCGTCGTCTGGCTATGCAGTGACGACGCGACGGACATCACCGGCCGGATCTTCGCCGTCGGCGGCAACAAGGTGTCACTCCTTGCCTGGCAATCGCTCGAGATCGCCAGCCGGCCGAACGACCAGGATCCCTGGGACGTCGCCGCGATCGGCGAGAAGATCCGCGCCGCATCCGCCAGCTTCCCCAAGCCGATCCACTTCAGCGATCTGATGTAGCCAGACCGTCCGCCGAACAGGCGGTCGTCCTCGGACCTTTGTCCCGGCGCGCAACGTTCGCTGCCGGTTTTGCGTAGAATGTTGACTAATGTGACTGTTATGGTCACGAATACCACGAGCAGCACGGCCACCGAGCTGAACGCCTCGCTCGCAGGACCTGACGAGAACATGCCATGAGCCAGCAAACCGCGAATGGAACCGCCTCCTGGAAGGCCCGACTCGAGCGGTGGATTCCACCCCACCTCGACGAACAGATCGAGATCTACGAAACCCAGCTCGAGCAGAAGCGCCAGGGCAAGATCGACGACAAGGTGTTCGCCGAAACGCGCCTCCGCCGCGGCGTCTACGGCCAGCGCTACGACAACGGCCAGCGCCACGACGGCACGGCCAGCCGGGCTCTCGAGTATCCATGCGGCGACCTGACGAAGGGCCCCAACACGGTCTGGGACGCCCCCGGGATGCTGCGGATCAAGATCCCGTTCGGCGCGATGAACGGGGAGCAGATGGAGGTCCTCGCCGACCTCGCCGAGGAGTACTCGGACGGGATCGCGCACGTGACGACACGCCAGGACATCCAGCTCCATTTCATTCACATCGACGACACGCCGGACATCATGCGGCGTCTCGCCGCGGTCGACATCACGTCCCAGGAGGCCTGCGGCAACTCGGTGCGCAACGTGACGGCCTGCCCGATGGCCGGCGTCTGCCGGGACGAGCCGTTCGACGTCTCGCCCTACGCCCATGCGCTGACCCACTTTCTGCTCGGGCACAAGGACGCGCAGGACTTCGGCCGCAAGTTCAAGATCGCCTTCTCCGGCTGCGAGCAGCACGCCTGCGGACTCGCCAACATGCACGACCTCGGCGTCGTCGCCCAGGTCCGAAAGGCGGGCAACGGTACGAGCAGCGACGCGGAACGCGGCTTCCGGGTCTACGTCGGCGGAGGCCTGGGAGCCGTGCCGCACCAGGCGAAGGTGCTGCGCGAGTTCGTGCGCGAGGACGAACTTCTGCCTCTGGCCCAGGCCGTCTGCCGCGTCTTCGGGCGACTCGGCGAGAAGCGGAACCGGGCGCGGGCCCGGGTCAAGTTCCTCGTCGCCAAGCTGGGCATCGAGGAGTTCACCCGTCTGGTCGACGAGGAACTCGCGGTTTTGCCTGCCGACGATCGCTGGACCGCGTACCTGGACGACCTCTCGATCACGGACCAGGCGCCAACGCGACCGGCGGCAACACTGGAACCGGGGCCGCGGCCGGAGGGCTTCGCGGAGTGGCTCGGTTCGAACGTTCAGCGGCAGAGGCAGCCGGGCTACGTCACCGTCGCAGTGAATCTGCCCCTCGGCGACCTCACCTCAACCCAGTTGCGGGATCTCGCTGACACGGCGCGCCGTTACAACGGCGGTCTGGTCCGCAACACGGTCGAGCAGAACATCGTGCTCCGCAACATCAGCGAAGCCGACCTGCCCGCGCTCTACGTGGAACTCCGCGCCGCCGGCCTCGGAGCCCCGGGCGCTTCCTCCCTCGTCGACGTCACCGCCTGCCCCGGCACCGACACGTGCAAGCTCGGGATCTCGGCGTCACGAGGACTCGCCGGCGAACTGCGCAAGCGCATCGCCACCTCCATCAGGACCACCGGCGTGCTCGCTGACGAGGCCGTCAAGGATCTCCGGATCAAGGTGTCCGGCTGTTTCAACTCGTGCGGGCAGCACCACGTCGCGGACATCGGCTTCTACGGCGTCAGCCGCAAGAGCGACGGCCGCACCGTGCCGCACTTCCAGGTCATCCTTGGTGGCCAGTGGACCGAGAACGCGGGCTCGTACGGGCTGGCAGTGGTCGCCGTGCCGGCCAAGCGCATTCCGGAAGCGGTCGAACGGATTGCCGGCCTGTACGTCGCCGAACGGGAGAAGGGCGAGACGTTCCAGAGCTTCATCGCCCGGGTCGGCAAGGCCCGCGTCCGGCAACTGCTCGACGATCTCACGAAGTTGCCGACGTACCTCGAGGACCGCAACCTCTACTCCGACTGGGGCGACCCCCGCGAGTACACGATCGGCGACCTCGGCGTGGGCGAGTGCGCCGGCGAAGTCGTGACCGCGGTCGAGTTCGGCCTTTCGGCCGCCGAGCGCGAGGTCTTCCAGGGCCTGCTCGAACTGGACCGCGGTGAAGCTGAAGGAGCAGCCGCGAAGGCCTACACGGCCATGCTGCAGGCGGCGCGCGCGCTGATCACGACCGAGAACATCGACATCGGAACCGCGCCGCAAGAGATCGTCGACGAGTTCCGCACGCGCTTCTACGACAGCGAACTGTTCTTCGACCCGTACGCTGGCGCCAAGTTCGCCAACTACCTGTTCCGCGTCCACGGCGACCCCGAAACTGCATCGGGCGAGGAGGCTCACCGGCGGATCGAGGAGGCCCAGTTGTTCATCGAGGCGGCGCACGCCTGCAACCAGCGGATCTCCCAGGCCCAGGTCGCGGATCCCCTGAGGCGAGCGGTATGAGCGCCGCCTCCACATCCGGACCGGGGCTGGACGACCTGGTCAAACTGGAGTTGAAGGTCCTGGCCAAGGACGAGTCGGCGGCGGCGGCCGAAGAGTTCATCCCGGTCTTCCACCGCTGGATCACGGAGCGGGTCCTGCCCGAGCTGCTGATCGATGTCGCCGACTACAGCCACGTCCACGAAGGCCCGGGTGTTCTCCTCGTGGGCCACGACGCGATCTATGCCTACGACCAGAGTCGCGGTGAACCGGGCCTGCTCTACAGCCGCCGCCGCGAGACTGCCCCGGAGAGCGCGGGCATCGCCACCCTGGACCAGCGGCTCGACTCGCTGCTTCGCTGTGCTTTCCGGGCCTGCGATCAGATCGAAGTCGAGCCCCAACTGGCGGGGCGGGTGACGTTTGATCGCCGCCGGATCGAGTTGCGCGTGAACGACCGGCTCTTCGCCCGCGACGACGACACGGTCGCCGCCCTCGAGTCCGCCTTCTCGCGGGCGCTGGCCGCCGGGGACGTCGGTAACGGCGACGGGCCGCTGAGGCTTGAGCGAATCGGCGAGGCGCGCGAGCGCCTGACGTTCAGGACCGCCTGACCGCGTCCGGCGCCTGCGCCCGCACCACGAACTCGCGCAGTTCCGGCTTCAGCTCCAGCGCCGCGGCCGCTTCGCGGCCGGCATCGGACATCTTGGGCCACGTCCTGGCCAGAACGTCCACGGTCTTGTCGGGGCCCAGGCGTTTCGCCAACGCTTCCAGGTCGTGTTCCAGGAACACGAGGCAGGCCGCGTCTTCCAACGTCTGCGCCTCGGCCGGTGAACTACGGCCCGCCCGCTTCAGCACGAGGTTCTGCACCCGCTCGATCTTCTCCCGCCGGTAGCCGGCGTCGCGCAGCACGGCACCCGCCAGCCGCGCATGTTCGAGTGCCGCGGCGCGACGCCACGCCAGATAGCCCTTGCGCCCGGCCGGATAGTCGTTCCGCGGCAGGGCGAACCGGCGCAGGTGCTGGCAGTGTGCGGCCAGGAGGAGAATCTCGCCGGCCTCCGGATCGAGGCGCTCCACCCAGGCGGCCATACGGCGCGAGTACACCAACTCCCGCGGCAGCTCCTCGCCGTCCACGGTTTCCGTTGCCGGATCCTCCCGGTGAAACAGATCGAAACCGGCCACCGCGTTCTCGAAACGCGGCATCAACTGGAAACTCTTCACGCCCAGAAGACCAGCCCGGGAAACAGAAGCTACTCGCCCGCCAACTCGCGTTCGACGACCAGCTTCCCCTCGGCGTTCCTCTGGAGCTCCGCCAGCCAGTCGACAAAGCCCTGCGGATCGACGAAGGGGTTGGGGTCGCCCTCGCCCCGCGACGCCAACTGCTCCGCACGCTCGAAGATCCTGCCCATCGAGGCGTGGTTCGAGAGGTTCACGTCGATTGGGTTTCCCTCCTCGGCGGCAAGCCTCTGGATTCGTGCGACGCTGTCCAGGTAGAGGTTCGTGCGATGCACCCCCTCGAAGTTGAGCCCCACGCCCCCGAACAGGAAGGCGCGGTGTTCCTCACCGGCCTCGCGCACCGGAAACTCCATCGACAGAACGCCCTCGGTGTGCCCGGGCGTGACGTAGAAGCGGAGTTGCGTGTCGCCCAGTTCCAGTGTGTCACCGTCGGCGATCACCATGTCGTGAACCGGCACGTCGATCTCCCAGTCCGGGTTGTCCGGGGGCGTTTCCGCCAACTCCCAGTCCGCCGCAGTCATGCCAACGCGCGCCCCGTACGTCTCCTGGAAGCGGGCAGCGCCACCGACATGGTCGAAGTGGCCGTGAGTGACCAGCACGTACTTCAGGTCGGCCGGGTCGTATCCCATGCTCCGGATGCCGTCGATCGCGGTATCGATGTGGTCCCCGTAGAGCGCGTCGATCAGGATGAGACCGTCCGTCGTCACCAGCAGGTAGCACGAGACCCATTCGATTCCGACGTAGAAGAGGTTGTCGAAGATCTGGAACGGCTCCACGCGCTGCGCGACCGGGTCGTTCAGGTCAGCGCTCTCGGGCTCGGCAGGCGCGGGATCCGCCCCCGCCGCATCTCCGGCCGCCGGTGGAGCCGCATCGCCGCCACAGGCCAGAGTGCCAAGAGCGATCAGCAGGACCGCCGGAAGCACCAGAAGGGGACGCCTCATCGCCCTGCGAAGTTACCACGGTGCACCACCGATCGGCGGCCCCCGACGAACCGCTACCAGGTCTCGCCGTACGGTCTCAACTCCACCTCGAAGCTCCACGCCGACGGGTCCTGGTGGGCCACGTACCAGACATTCTCGGCGATCGCGTCCGGCCGAATGAAGAAGTCGTCCGGCTGGTCTGGCATCCGGCGCCGGGTCCATTCCAGGTCGATCACCGCGTCGATCACGAAGTATGCGACGTGGATTCCCTGAGGCCCCAGCGTTCGAGCCATCGACTCGGCGAGGATGCGCTGCCCCGCCTTGGTCGGCGCGAACCCGGCAAAGCGCGGCATGCCGCGGCGAGCCGCGGTGTTGCCGGTCACCATGATCGCCCCGCGCCCGGCCTCGATCATCGCCGGCGCGACAGCGCGCGCCAGGTAGAGGAGGCCCATCACATTGACCTCGAAGTTCCCGCGCAACTGGTCCGGCTCAATCTCCAGGAAGTCGCCGAAGGCCCCGCCGACGGCGTTGTGGACGAGCACCCCGGGCGCGCCGAGATCGCCTCGCACCCGCGTCACGGTCGTCCGCACCGCCTCCCCGTCGGAGACATCGCAGGCGTAGCCGCGCGAACCCTCGATCTCCGCTTCCAGGGTTCTCAGGCGCTCCTGGTTGCGGGCCAGCATCGCCACCCGGTAGCCGCCGGAGGCGAAGCGCCTGGCAAGAGCGGCCCCGGTGCCGGGGCCGACGCCGGAGATCAGGCAGACCGGATCGCTCATCGGCGCGGACGTTACAGCATCAGAACATATAGACGTTCCTGTATGCTTCGGCAACCAACTGACGGTCGCTTGCCCGGGAGACGATGATGACCAGACGCCGCTCTTGGATGCCCCGATCGCTGCTGTCGGCATCTGCCGCGGCGCTGCTGGCGAGTGCGCTCGCCGTGCCCGCGGAGGCCTCCGAGCGCGAACTCTACGTCGGCTTCCACCTGGGCCACGCAGGAGTCGACGTCGAGGTGGAGGACGCCTTCGATCACGTTCTCGACGGCGACGCGAACTCGCGGAACTACGAAGCCGGGTTCAGGTTCAGCCGGTACTTCGCGGTCGAGGCCTCCTACTACGACTTCTCCAAGGTCGACGGGACGATCCGGCCCTGCGCGGAGGGCGTTCCCTGCACGGACCTCGAGGTCCGGGGCAAGATCAACGCCCTGTCCGTCGCGATCGTGCCGCAGTACGAAGTCACGGGCCGCATCAGCGTGTTCGCGAAGGTCGGCCTGGTGGCCTGGGGCGCCGACATCGAGGACGCGGCCGAAGAGCTCGAGCTCACGCTCGACGACATCGACGAAGACGACCTGATCTACGGCGTGGGCGTCGAGATCCAGCTTCTCGGGAGGCTGAGGGCCGTGGGCCGCATCGAGTCGATCGGCGGCGACATCGAGATCTTCTCCGCCGGAGTTCGCCTGGGGTTTTGAGGGCTTCCGGGCGAACCCGCTCCGGACGCGGGAGTGCTACCGTCGGTCCATGACCGAAATCACGCCCTACCGCATCCAGATCGACGAACAACAACTGACCGATCTGCAACGACGACTAGACGCTACGCGCTGGCCGGAACGCGAGACGGTCGACGACTGGAACCAGGGCATTCCCCTGGCCTACACCCAGGAGTTGTGCGCGTACTGGGCGTCCTCCTACGACTGGCGCCGGCTGGAAAGCCGCCTGAACGACCTGGACCAGTTCAAGACCGACATCGACGGGCTGGGAATCCACTTCCTCCATCTTCGTTCAAGACACACCGGCGCGGCGCCCCTGGTGCTCACGCACGGCTGGCCGGGCTCGATCGTCGAATTCCTCGAGGTCCTCGACCCGCTGCTTGACCCCACCGCGCACGGCGGTTCGGCAGAGGACGCCTTCCACCTGGTGGTCCCGACCCTCCCCGGCTTCGGCTTCTCCGACAAGCCGACCTCGCCCGGCTGGAGCGTCGAAAAGATCGCCGATGCCTGGGCCCAGTTGATGGCGCGCCTCGGCTACGAGTGGTACTTCGCCCAGGGAGGAGACTGGGGGGCCGCCGTCAGCACGGCGATCGCGATTCAGGACCACGAGCACTGCCACGGCATCCACGTGAACATGCCAACGGTCGGCGTCGATCAGAGCACGATGGACGACCTGACGGACAACGAGAAGGACGCGCTCGCCGGCATCCAGTACTACCGCGACTGGGACTCGGGCTACTCGAAGCAGCAGTCGACGCGGCCGCAAACCCTGGGCTACGGCCTGGTCGACTCCCCGGCCGGGCAGGCGGCGTGGATCGTCGAGAAGTTCTGGTCCTGGATGGACTGCGACGGCCACCCGGAGAACGTGTTGAGCCGCGACCAGTTGCTCGACAACGTGATGATGTACTGGCTGCCGGCCTGCGGCGCGTCCTCAGGACGCATCTATTGGGAGAGCTTCGGAAAGGGTCGCAACGACCCGGTCGAGATCCCGGTCGGCTGCAGCATCTTCCCCAAGGAGATCTTCCGCGCCTCCAGGCGCTGGGCCGAGAAGCGCTATCGCCAACTCGTGTACTGGAACCGGCTGGAGAAGGGAGGGCACTTCGCCGCGTTCGAAGTACCGGACGTCTTCGTCGGCGAGCTGCGGAAGTGCTTCCACGAAATGAAGGCCTAGAACCGCCAAACCCCTAGCGCATCACGCTTCATCGACGCGGGCACGGAAGCGGGGCGGCCTCCGGTGCGGCGCCGCCTGCTCAAAGGCCCAGGCGATGCGGATCAGTGTCGGCTCGCTCCAGGCAGCGCCGAAGAAGGAGACCCCAACCGGCAGGCCCTCGATGTGGCCGGCGGGCACGCTGACGTTCGGATAACCCGCGACAGCCGGCGGGCCGGAGCTGCTGACCGAGAAGCGGTCGCCGTAGACGAGGTCGGTCACCCAGGCCGGACCGCCGCTCGGCCCCAGAATGGCGTCGAGACGGTGCTCGGCGAGCGCCGCGTCGAGTCCCTCCTCTCGGGACAGGCGGTTCGCCGTGTCGCGCGCCGTCCGGTAGGCGGTCTCGGTGAGAGGACCCTTGGCGTCCGCCTCGATCAGGATCTCCTGGCCGAAGAAGGGCATCTCCTGCTCGGCGTTCGCTTCGTTGAACGCAATCACTTCGGCGAGTGAAGCGACCGCAGCGTTGTCACCCAGTTCAGCGAGGTAGGCGTTCAGTCCGGCCTTGAACTCGTAGAGCATGGCCTCGTACTCGTGCCGCCCGACCTCCCCGCGATGCGGGATCGTGGCGGGATCGACGATCTCGACGCCCAGGCCGGCGAGCACCTCTACCGCCTCCTCCATCACCTCGTCGACGCGGACGTCGCGCTCGAAGAACTGCCTGCCGACGCCGACGCGGAGCCCGCTCAGGTCCGAAGCGCCGGGCTCACCCAGGTGGCGGGTCAGATCGGTTGGAACGGGCGAGGCCGCGGTCGCTTCGTCCCGCGGATCCCGCCCGGTCATGCCGCTGAGCAGTGCAGCGGCGTCGGCGACCGTTCGCGCCATCGGACCGGCCGTGTCCTGAACAGCCGAGATGGGCACGATGCCGCTTCGACTCACCAGCCCGACGGTCGGCTTGATTCCTACCAGGCCGTTCGCCGACGAGGGGCAGATGATCGAACCGTCGGTCTCGGTGCCGACCGCCGCCGCGCAGAGGTTCGCGGAGGCGGCAGCGCCCGAACCGGAGCTGGAACCGCAGGGATTGCGGTTGAGGACGTAGGGATTGCGGCACTGCCCGCCGCGGGCGCTCCAACCCGAACTCGACCGGTTTGAGCGGAAGTTCGCCCACTCGCTCAGGTTCGCCTTGCCGAGCAGCACCGCCCCGGCCTGCCGGAGTCGGGCCGCGACGAAGGCATCCTGCTTCGGGATCGACCCCTCGAGCGCCAGGGAACCGGCGGTGGTCGTCGTGCGGTCGGCCGTCGCGACGTTGTCCTTGAGCAGAATCGGGACGCCATGGAGCGGGCCGCGCACGTTGCCGGCGGCCCGCTCGCGGTCGAGTTCTCCGGCGATCCCGAGGGCATCCGGGTTCGTCTCGATGACCGACCGCAGCGTCGGACCCTGACGATCGAGGGCCTCGATCCGGTCGAGGTAGAGTTCTGTGATCTCCCGGCTCGTCCGCTCGCCCTCGGCCATCTGGCGCCCCAGCTCCGCGATGGTCACCTCTTCGAGTTCGAAGCCGCCCACCACTGGCGTCGGCGCGGCTCCCCGCTGCCCGTCCCGATCGCGGCCAGGGCGAGCGCAGGCCGAGCCGGCCACGGCAGCAGCGCCGAGAGCGCCCACGGCAGCCATCACGTCGCGGCGGGTCGCTCCGTCAGGGTCCGGCACCGTTCGACGCTAGCACTCAAGCCCAGCCCCCACACCCACGCCACCAGAGCACCCAGCGGCACGTACCACGGCCAGGCCAGGACCTCACCGCCCGGTCCCTGTGCCCAGCGCCACAGAGCCAGCACACCGCCGGCGCCCAGGGCCAGGAAGAGGCTGCCGCCCACCCGGCCGCGGCCGTCCATGCGCAGCCAGGCCGCGAGCAGCACGACGACGCCGAGCAGGCAGATCCAACCCGCCGCCGGCTGATGCCAGACCGCGGCGAAGACGGCGAGCGCCGAAAGCGGCCCGGACCAGAGGAAGCCGCGCCCGTCGCGGCCGAACGGCGCCAGAGCCAGAGCCACGGCCGCCAGCAGAGCGCCCCCCGTGTACCCGGCCATCGCCAGGGCGAGATCGAGCAGCGCGTCGTAGCGGGCCGCCACCGTGTCCATCGCGAGCGAGGTCAGAGCGAGCACGAACCCCCAGCCGAGCACGAGCAGCCGCGGTAGGCGCACACCGTTGCCGGAGCGCGTGCGGGGGCGCAGGAGCGCGGATGTCGTCTGCGCGAGCGCTGCGAGGATCGAGTCCAGGCTGGACACCGCCGCCGCCAGCGCGCCGGCGACGACGAGCGCCTTCAGGCCAACGGCCACCGCCTCGACCGCGAAGACGGCGAAAACCCGGTCGGGCTGCTCGGCCACGATCTCGGCCGCCACGCCTGTAAGCGGCGCCTGCTCGTAGTAGGCCCACAAACCGATCCCGACGAAAGCGAACGAGAGGGAAACGAGCACGGAGGCGCCGCTGGCCACGACCGCCAGTTGAGCGTCCCGCGCGCTGCGGCAGCAGAAGAGGCGTTGCGCCATCAACTGGTCCGTACCGAAAGCGGCGACGCCGCCGACCGTGGCGCCGATCAGCGCGGCCCAGAGCGTGTAGGGCGCGGCAAGGGACGCCGACAGGTCGAACAAGGTGAACTTCCCCTCGTTCCACGCTTCGGCGAGGGCGGGCGCCATGCCGGCCTCGAGTTCCCACGCCACGACGCCCAGACTGACCGCGACCCCGGCCACGAACAGCAGGAAGAGGACGACGTCGGTCCAGACCACCGCGGCGATGCCGCCAAGCCAGGTCCAGACCACGGCGATGACGACCACCGCCGTCACCGCCGCCACGTGGGGCGGCACGCCCGTCGCCCGTTCCACCCATCCCAGTTCCCGGTGGAGCAGGACGCCCAGGACGACCGCCGACAGGTAGACCCGGGCCGACTGGGCCAGAACGCCCCCCAGCCAGAACATTCCGGTCGCCGTCCGTCGCACGGAGGCTCCCGCGGCGCCCAGCCTCCGCTCGATCAGGTCGTAGGGACTCATCACGTCGTAGCGGTAGTAGGCCGGAACGAGCAGCCACGCCACCAGCAGCCGGGCAGCGAGATAGCCGAACAACCCGATCTGCAGGTAGGTCAGGTCGCCCCCCGGCCGATGGACGATCGAGGGCAGACTGATGTAGGTGACCGCGCTGATCTCGGTCGCGACCAGGGAGGCCGCCACCGCGTACCAGGGGAGGTTCCGGGCGCCGCCGAAGTAGTCGCGCTCGGTCTTCTGCCGTCGCGACAGCGAGCGCGCCATCACGGTGATGGCGGCGAACAGCGCCAGCAGGATCAGCCAGTCAGCAAGGCCGAAGCTGCCGCCAAGGCCCATGCCGGCCTACGAGTGGTTCACTCGCCCCGGTACACGAGACCCCGGGTGCTCGTGCTGACCCGGTAGAGCCCGGAGCGCGCCGTCATGTACAGCGTGCTGCCGTCGCCGCCGAAGGCGGTGTTCGCCGGCAGTTCGGCCGGCGCGATCGTGCCCAGGTGACGGCCGTCGGGCGCGAAGACCATCACGCCGCCCGGCCCGGTCGCGAACACGTTGCCTTCCGTGTCGACGGCCAGACCGTCCGGCGCACCGGGCGCCTCCATGCCGCTGGCGTCGAAGAACATCTCGCCCTCGCCCAGGGTGAGGTCGTCGTTCACCGCGTACTTCTTCCAGTACCGGTTGGGCGGCGCGTCGGAGTTCGCGACGTAGAGCGTCTTCTCGTCCGGCGAGAGGCCGAGGCCGTTCGGACGGGTCTGACCGGTCTCGAGCAGGGTCACCGTGCCGTCGGGATCCAGCCGGTAGATGCCGTTGTGGTCCTGCTCCTTGTTCTCCGACTGGTTCGGCAGGCCATAGGGCGGATCGGTGAAGAAGGCGGCGCCGCTCGAGTGGAAGACGATGTCGTTCGGGCTGTTCAGGCGCTTGCCGTCGAAACGGTCGGCCAGGGTGACCCGCTCACCGTCAAGCGCCATCGCGGACACCACGCGGTTGCCGTGCTCGCAGAGGACGAGCCGGCCGTCCGGGTGAAGCGCCAGTCCGTTCGATCCGCCGATGCCGCCGGTGCCTGCGTCGTCCGGCAGGACGGGATCAAGGAACACGACCGCACCCTCACCTTCGGACCAGCGGTAGACCTTGTTCTCAGGGATGTCGCTGAAGTAGAGACGGTCGGGGTCACCGGGAACCCACACCGGGCCCTCGGTGAACGTGAAGCCGTCCGCCACCTTCTCGACAACGGCATCGGCGGGCACCAGATCGTCCATCGCCGGATCGTTGCGCTGCACCGTGCCGTCGCTCGTCATCTCTTCCGATGCCTCCTCCGTCATCGTTTCGGCTTCCTCGCTATCGCCGTAGCCGCAACCCACGGCCACCAGCACAGTCACGACCGCCAGCGTCGTCTTCATCGTCTATCTCCTCATGTCCAACTGCTGATTCCGGACGGTGCGAGTCAGAATAGCAACCGGTATCCTCGCGGCGTTGCCTTCTTCGCCCGCCATGGACGCCGTGCGAGGACTCACCAACGCGCCGGCGGTTCAGCTAGCAGCGATTCTTCTGCCCTTCGCCGCCTACCTAGCCTGTCAGTCGACAAGACCCGCGGCAAACGTGTCCTCACCGAGATCGGCCGAGCCGCCTGCGACCGCCACCACCCTCCATGACGCCGCGCCGTCATCGGCCGGCTTTGACACCGAGCGGCTTCAGCAGGCGGCCGCTCTGCTGGAGAACGCCGTGGCCGAGGGGGTCACTCCGGGCGGCGTCCTGCTGGTCGCCCGGCGCAGCGCGGTCGCGCTCGAACGGGCGGCCGGCCGCCTGACCTACGATGACGGCGCCGCCGCCGTCACGCCATCGACGATCTACGACCTGGCCTCGCTGACCAAGGTCATCGCAACGACGACCCTGATGATGCGCCGGGTCGAGGCCGGCGCCCTCGATCTGGACGACACCGCGGCCTCCCGCCTGCCAGAGCTCGAGGGGTCGCCGGTGGGCGAGGCAACGCTGCGGGATCTCCTGGCCCATTCGAGCGGGCTGCCCTGCTGCACCGAGCTGTTCCGGGAGCTCGGGGAAGGTCTCGACCGCGACGAGGCCCGGACCCGCTACCTGGAGCACATCGCCGCCACCGAACCGGAGGTCGCGCCCCGCGAACGGTCGATCTACTCGGACCTCGGAGTGCTGCTGCTCGGAGAGATCCTGGAGCGCGAATCGGGCAACAGCCTCATGGAACAGGTCCAGGAGGAGATTCTCGATCCGCTGGGGCTGGCCGCCACCGGCTACCTGCCCGCGGATTCCCTACGCAACCGGATCGCTCCGACCGAGTTCGATTCCTGGCGCGGCCGACTGCCGCATGGCGAAGTCCACGACGAGAACACCCATGCCCTGGGCGGCTTAGCGCCCCACGCCGGCCTGTTCGGTACCGCGCGCGACGTCGCCGCGTTCGCCCAGATGATGCTGAACGGCGGCGCCTACGGCGATCGTCGGATCGCGGGCGACGGCGCCGTCGCCCTCTTCACCCGCCGGGCCGAGCTCGTGCCCGGCAGCAGCCGTGCGCTCGGCTGGGACACACCGTCTGATCCCAGTTCCGCGGGACGTTACTTCTCCGCCCGCTCCTTCGGCCACACCGGCTTCACCGGCACCTCGCTCTGGATCGATCCGGAACTCGAGCTGATCGTCGTCCTGCTGACCAACCGGGTTCACCCGACCCGCGAGAACATCGCGATCCGCAGGCTCCGGCCGGCGATCCACGACGCAGTGGTTCTGGCCATCGACGACGCGGAGGTCGAGCTCCGGGGCGCTGGCCAGCGCTAGCTCTGGAACTTCACGCCCAGGGCGCGCAGATCACGTTCCGCCTGCTCCTGCCAGCCACGGTTCGCGGCCGGACTGGCCGGGCTCGGATGGAGCATCCGGCCGACCGGCACGCCCAGGTCCCCGAGCGCCCGGCGCGCCCGGCCCTCCGCGAACACGCCGATGCCGACCACCAGTCGGGGTTCCAGCGCTTCGACCGCCTGCCGAAGCGCTCGATCGCAGGCCTGAAACAGAGGCGCCTTCTCGCGTGCCGGCAGCCGGTCCGGAGTCAGGTTGGCGCCGCTCTCCAGGAGAAACGCCAGCGGGCAGTAGTTCCAGATCAGGAACCGCTTGAAGAACGCCTCCGGGTTCCCGAAACGCTGCTTCGCCCAGCCCCAGACCCGCCGGCCGCTGACCTCGCTCCGCCGGCAGTCGAAGCCGAGAATCGGGCGTTTCGGGTGTTGCTCCGCGGGCGGCTCCACTCCCGCTTCGATGCCCAGCCACTCCCGCACGTACGCCACCTCGCCAAACGGCACGCCGGTCTGGGTCATGCCCCACGGTCCGGGGTTCATCCCCACGAGAATCACCCTGCCTGGTCCGGCGCCGGCCAGATTCAGGTACGCGTGGTGCGCCACCCGGGCGTAGATCAGCGGGTTGTAGACGTGAGCGACTGGCGGGCCGAAACGAAGGTCGTCGACCGCCGAAGCGAGTTCGTCCGCGATCCTGGTCAGCAAGCCAGTCGCCGTCCGGCCTCAGACGATCCGCGAGGTGCGGCCCGTCCAGTAGCGGTCGCGCAGCAGGCGCTTGTAGAGCTTGCCGGTGGGAAGCCGCGGGAGCTGCTCCTCGAAGTCGATCGACTTCGGCGCCTTGTAGTGCGCGACGCGCTCCCGCGCATAGGCGCGGAGCTCTTCGGCAAGATCCGGACTCTCCTCGAACCCCGGCATCAACTGGACGACCGCCTTGACCTCTTCTCCCAGGTCCTCGTTCGGCACGCCGATCACCGCCACGTCGGCCACCTTCGGGTGGAGGATCAGAGCGTCCTCGATCTCCTGGGGATAGATGTTGACGCCGCCCGAGATGATCATGAACGCCTTGCGGTCGGTCAGGAAGACGTAGCCGTCCTCGTCCAGGTAGCCGACATCGCCGAGAGTGCTCCAGCGGGGATGGCGCGGGTGCCGCGAGCCGAGGGTCTTCTCCCGGTCGCCGTGGTACTCGAACAGGTCCGCGTCCTCGGGCGGTTCGAAGAAGATCGTCCCCGGCTCGCCCGCCGGCAACTCCTCGCCCTCGTCGTCACAGATGTGCACCGTCGCGGTCAGGCACTGGCCGACCGTTCCTGGTTTTCTCAGCCACTCCTCCGTTTCGACCGCGCACATGCCGTTGCCCTCGGAGCCGGCGTAGTACTCCAGGATGATCGGCCCCCACCACTCGATCATCCGGCGTTTGACGTCGACCGGACAGGGAGCGGCGGCGTGAATCGCCCGCTTGTGGCTCGACAGGTCGTAACGTGTGCGCGCCTCCTGAGGGAGCTTGAGCATCCGGTTGAACATCGTCGGCACCCACTGGCTAACGGTGATTCCGTAGTCCTCGATCGCCTTGAGCGAGAGTTCCGGGTCGAACCGCTCCATGACGACCGCCGTGCCACCGAGAGTCTGCGTGCCGGCCGTGAAGCCGAGCGGCGCCGCGTGGTAAAGGGGAGCCGGCGACAGGTAGATCGAATCGGCGTCGATGCCGTAGATCGTGGTCAGCACCTCGAACCGCTGGTCCGGCATCTCCTCCACCGACAGGCCGGTCAGCGGTCGCAGGATGCCCTTGGGCCGCCCGGTCGTGCCGGAGCTGTAGAGCATCGTGCTGCCCCGCGGTTGATCGGCGAGCGGCTCGGCCGGAAACGCGGCTGTCGCCTCGCCATAGTCGTCCCAGCCCGGCGGAGTTCCCGTTCGGTCGTCGCCAACGATCAGCCGGATCGGACAGCTCGGGATCATGTCGGTCAGTTCGGCACACGCTTCGGCCAGCTTCGCCGAACCGACGATGCTCTCCGCGCCGCAGTCCTTGACGATGTACGCCGCCTCCTCCGCGGTCAGGTAGCGGTTCACCGTCGTCAGGTAGAGGCCCGACCGGATCGCCGCCCAGTAGACGTCGAAGTACCGCGGGTCGTTCTCCATGAAGATCGCCACATGGTCGCGCGGCCGCAGGCCCTGCGCGTACCAGAGCTGAGCCAGCCGGTTCGACCTTCGATCGAGTTCGAAGTAGGTAACCGACTCCCCGGTTGCGGCCATGATGACCGCCGGCTTGTCGGGTGTCTCGCGCGCGTACCTGCCGGGATACATCGACGCGGCCTGCTCCGGAATCGCTTCGCCCGCGACTCAGGAGCCCACCGGCTCCATCTGCCAACTGAGCATGAACTCGCCGCGGCACGGGATCTGCCGGGTCACGTCGATTTCAACCTCGGCATCGACAACCGCGCTGTCCGGCGCCTCGAAGCGGCCGACGACCCGCGCCCTGATGTAACCGTCGTTGTCGACACGGAAGTCGTTCGGCGTGCGGAAGCTGAAACCGGCGTTGCGGACCGGCACCCGCACGTCCACGTTCCCGAACCGGCTGAAGGCGTCGACCACCGCGCCGCACGCCTCCGACTGGCCTTCCAGCAGGTCGGCGAGCCCCGGCAGTTCGACGAGGAACGCGGTCAGGACCGCTTCGTCGTTGTCACGCTCGAGAAGGAAACGCAGCACCTCTCCCTGATCGCCGGTGCCCGACCATTCGCCGACCGAGAAGACGACCAGCTCGACGCCCAGAAGGTCGCCCCGGTTATCGCAACCCCCGAGCAGGAGAACGAGCAGCGAAGCGGCCAGCACGATCACGCTACGGCGGCCTGAACTGTGGGGAGGCCTCGCTGGCGGTAGGTCTCGCACGGACATGGGAGAAGGTCACCCTATCGCAGCGCCCTTCGTCCGACGCGACCGCGACATCAGAAGACCCACCACGAAGATCGTCAACGTACCGATGACCGTGATCATGTAACTGTGGAGCGGAATCCGCAGCACGGCCAAACCCCCTTCGAGCTGTGGCGAAACGGTCATCCAGACGATGACCAGCACGCCAACCGCCACCCCCGCCTGCGCCGCGGCGCGGCCCGCGCGCGGCGCCAGCCGGTCGAGCGCGAACAGTCCCAGCAATCCACCGGCAAAGATGCCGGACACGGTCCACCAGACGTCGAGCAGGCTGGCGGCGCCGATCATGAGCAGCGCCGCGCCCGTGCCGAGCACTCCAATGCCTACCGTGGCGCGTCGGAGCACGCGGAGGTCCTCGACCTCCACGCCCGCGGGACCCGGTTCGGGCCGTACGTACGTGCGGTAGATGTCCGACAGGAACACCGTGGCCGAACTGTTGAAGGAGGTGTCGATGCTGCTCATCGCAGCCGCGAACAGCGCCGCGATCAGAAGACCCGCGGCCCCGCCCGGCAACCGGGTCGAGATGTAGTGCGGGAACGCCTGATCGGCGGCGACTCCGGCGGCCTCGGGCTGCCCCTGGAGAACCACGAAGAGCCCGGTGCCGATGAAGAAGAAGACCGCCGACACCGGCAGGTAGAGGCCGGCCGCCAGCCACACGGATTGCTGCGCCGCTCGGTCGCTGCTGGCCACGTGGTAGCGCTGGACGTAGCTCTGGTCGATGCCGAAGTTGTTGAAGTTGATGAACAGCCCGTAGATCAGCACGACCCAGAACGTCGAAGTCGTGAAGTCGAAGGCGAAGCTGCCGAGGGAGAACTTCCCTTCTGCCTGCGCCGTCTCGAGCAGTCCGCTCCAGCCCCCCGGCGCATCGAGGATCAGGAGGCCGACGACGATCAGCGCGCCGACGGTCAGCACGACACTCTGGATCACGTCGGTCCAGATGACCGCCTCGATGCCGCCAACGAGCGTGTAGATCGTGACGACGATGCCGGTGCACAGGATGATCCACGGCACCGGCCAGCCCGTCAGGGCGTTCAGCGCCAGCGCCACCCCGAAGAGGATGGACCCCACCCGCGCGAACTGGGTCAGCAGGTAGCAGGCCACGGCGTAGGTGCGCGCCCAGCGGCCGAAACGGCCTTCCAGATGGTCGTAGGCCGATACCGCGCCACCCCGCCGGTAGAACGGGATCCACCACCGCGCCGCCAGGAATGCCGCCACCGGCAGCGACAGCGAAAACACGAAGGCGTTCCAGTTGCCGCCAAACGCCTGCCCGGGAACCCCGATGAACGTGTTGCTGGACAGGAAGGTGCCGAACATCGACAGGCCCACCGCCCAGCCTGGCAGCGCGCCGCCGGCGATCATGAAGCCGCGCGCGGTCCGGCTCCGCCGGGCAAGCGAGATCCCGAGGGCGATGACCGCCAGAACGTAGGCGGCGAATACGAAGAGGTCTAGGCCGGCCGTCACTCGGGAGACAGGACCGGCGCTTCGCTCGGCCACTCGATGCCCGGCATGGGGTACCTAGGAAGCGCCGCGGGATCGAGCACGAAGTGCCGGATGCGAGTGCGCCGGTGCGTGTAGGTCACATGGACTTGGCCGTCGCCAGTCTGGATCACCGCCGGATAGGAGTACTCGCCGTCCTGGTCCTCCAGCATCAGCGCCGCGTCCCAGGTGTCTCCATCGTCCGACAACGCGACGTTCAGGCGCGAGCGGGAACCGGCCCAGGCGCCGTCTATCCGCACCTTGTGGTTGTAGACGAGCAGATGCCTGCCGTCCGCCAGGGTCAGACCGTCGACACCGGCGTCGGGGTTGAGCAGACCGGTGGCATAGATCGGCCCCCACGTCCTACCGTCGTCAGCGGAACGGGAAGCGGCGATGCGGCTCTGCTTGGAGCGGAACATCGCCAGGAGCTCGCCGCCACCGAGGGTGAAGATCGTCGGCTGGATGATCCAGAAGTCCTCGCCGGTCGCCGTCTTGCCGGCCAACCGGTCCGTACGGGTCCAGTTCCGTCCGAGGTCGGTCGACCGCTCGAAGTGAGCCCGCCAGGCTGGAGGGTCCGGCGCATCCTCGATACTCGAACCCGCCAGCAGCGAGCCGTCGGCTAGGGTGATCGGCTTGTTCTTGATCGGACCCAGGATGCCGTCCGGAAGCCGCCGCGGCTCGCTCCAGGTGCGGCCATCGTCGTCCGACTCCATGACCATGCCCCACCACTCCGGCGGACTCGGCCCCACCTTGAAGAAGAGCAGCAGGGGTACGCCGTTCCGGGGCGACTGGTAGAGCACCGGGTTCCAGGTCGGGTAGCGAACGCCGTCCGCCTGAACGCCGTTGGCCACTTCGACAGGGGCCGTCCAGCCGTCGACGCCGTGCCCGCTGAACCAGATGCCGACATCCGCGTTCCGCTCGGCGGTCCCGCCGAACCAGGCAGCGACCAGAGCGCCAGACGCCGTCTCGGCGATCGTCGAGGCGTGGCATTCCGGATGCGGCGCATCGTTGAAGATGAACTCGGCCAGCACGACGCCATTCTCGGCTGCCGCCGGTGCCGTGAGCATTGCGGCAAGCGCTGCGGCCACGGCGCCTGTCCGTTGTCGCGGGCTCATCACGGCGCGTCCTGTGGCGCAGCGGAAAGAAGCAGCCCTTCAGCCTGACGAATGATCTCGCGCGCCCGTTCCAGCAGCTCCGCATCGGTCGCGCTGCTGATCGGATGCTCGATCACAGCGAACGGGTAGCCCGGCGCACCGCAGGCCTGCGCCATCAGCTCGGCGCCGTCGACGAACGCCGACGTCATCACCCCGACGGCCGGCACACCCTCCCGCTCGAACGTGACGGCGTCGTGCAGACTGCACGACGAGCAGCTCCCTCAGTCGCCGACGCCGGTGATGACCAGGCGGCGCCTTGCCAGACGGCGCACGAGTTCCGGCTCGGCCGGAGCGCTGTAGTTCCCCTTCGTCGCCCGCTCGACCGCGGTCACCTGCCAGCGTTGGCGCAGCAGCGACTCCACATGGTCGAACAGCGGAACCACACCGGCCTTGCCGTTCGAGAGCAGGGCAGCATCGACCCCTGCCAGGGTTTTCAGCCGGGGTGCCGGTGAGAGCTGCGGCGAAGAGCCCTCCCAGGACGGATCGAGAACTTGCATGGTTCGGAGTGTAGCCCCGGACGGCTACAGACTAGGCTCTGCGACGTCCTGCCGAACTGCTGGCATGAGGACACTCGCGGGAAGGAACGAGGAACCATGAGGAGAGTTCGCTACTGCGTCGCCATGAGCCTGGACGGCTACATCGCCGGCCCCAACGGCGAAGCGGACTGGATCGTCATCGATCCCGACTACGACTTCGCCGAACTGTACGGCGAGTTCGACACCTACCTGATCGGCCGGAAGACCTTCGAGAGCACCGGGGGCCAGGACCAGGGCTCGATGCCCGGCGCGCGGACCTACGTGTTCTCGCGGACCCTGAAGCAGAGCGACTACAGGAACCTCACGATCGTCGGCGACGACTGGAAGGAGGTCGTCAAGTCCCTGCGCGAGGAGGACAGCAAGAAGGACATCTGGCTGTTCGGCGGTGGGTCGCTGTTCCGCAGCCTCGCCGAGGCGGGCCTCGTCGACACGGTGGAGGTCGCGGTGATTCCAACGATTCTCGGCGGTGGAGTTCCGCTGATCGCCGAGCCGGTGCCGCGGATCAAGCTCGAACTAGAGGCACAGAACGTCTACAAGGAGACGGGGACGGTCGATCTGGTCTACTCCGTGGAGCGGGCCTAGCTAGCGCCGCCTCCCAGCTAGAAGCGATCTGCCTCCCAGAAGGCGAACCGCTCAGGCGGCAGGAAGCGGGCCAGGAGATCGCCAGCGTTCGCCGTGTCCAGCCGCGCGGCGAGTGCATCATCGTCCAGGCTACGGACCATCCAGGTGGCTGGAGGCCTCGCGTCGGGCGGTACTTCGTTCCATGCCAGCCGGGTGTCGGTCCGGGCGCCGGCGGCCGCCAGCAAGCCTTCCAGAGCTTCGTCCCGGATCAGGGGCATCCGGATCGACTCGACCTTACGCCCGGTCATCGCCGCGGCCAGCAGCTCGCACAAGGCAAGGGCCGCATCGGCCTCTCGGCCCCACTCCAGTACCCGGAGCAGGCCGTCAAAGTCGGCGACGCGCAGGTAGGCCGCTCGGTGAGATCCGCGGTCCGCGATCCAGATGTCCTCCTCTGGAGTGCCGGCAAGCCGGAAGCTGCCCTGCCAATCCTCCGCGGAGCCGCGGTCGACGATGCCGTCCAGCGGCGAATCGTCGGCTACTTCAGCGTAGAGGCGCCAGAGTCTCTCAAGCTCGCCTCGGTCACGCTCGGCATCGTAGGGGCGGACGGTCGTCGGAGGAGCTTCCACCTTCACCGGCCAATGTAGCGTTCGTAGACCTCTCGACCACGGCCGGTAGCCGTACTGCCCGTACCACTTGAGCCGTTCGGCGTAGAGATAGGACAGCACCATGCCGCGGTCCCGCATCGCCTCGATCGCCCGTTCCAGCAGGGCGCCTGCTACTCCCTGTCGCCGCGAGTCGGGCCGCGTGAACACACTGCCGATTCCACCCATGGGCAGAACCTGGCCCCCGATCCGCACCCGTCGGGGGAAGATTTGAACGGACGAAACCAGCTCGCCGCCCCGCTCCGCCACCCACACGTTCCGCGGCTCGAACGCCGGATCGAGCTCCACGTAGCGCCGGAAGAAGTCCCAACCCCGCTGGCCGTCCGGAAACGGCCAGCCGTCCAGCAGGTCGAGCAGAGCCTCGATCTCGCCGGCGCGGAGGGTTCGAAGTCGCGCGCCCACCATGGCGGCGACTCTGCCACGCGAGAAGCTCTCCCTCTTGACGTCGCTACCGGACTTAGCCAGACTTAGCCAGGCCGATCCTGGAGGGGAGAACGGATGAAGGTGAACATGCACGAAGCGAAATCACAACTCTCGCGTCTGGGCAAGCTGGCCTGGGAAGGCGAGGAGGTCGTCATTGCCAAGGCGGGAGAGCCGTACCTGCGGCTCGAGCCTTACCGCGAGAAGAAGCTGGAACCCCGCAAGCCGGGCGGTCTGGAAGGGAAGATCTGGATGGCGCCGGACTTCGACGAGCCGGACGAGGAACTGTTCGAGGAACTCATGAACTCGAAGATCTTCCCGGACGAAACCTGAAGGTGGAGCGTCTGCTGCTCGATACGCATGCGTTCCTGTGGTGGATCTCGGACGAGTCGATGCTCCGGAGGGGCGCCCACGCAGCGATAGCCGAACCTCGCAACGAGATCTTCGTCAGCGCCGTCACGGCATGGGAAGTCACGGTCAAGCGGCTGAAAGGGAAGATGGAGGCCCCGGACAACCTCGCCGCGATGGTCGACGAAAAGGGACTCTCCCATCTGCCGCTGACCTTCCATCACGCGGAGCTGGCCGCACGGTTGCCCCGGCATCACAAGGACCCCTTCGACCGGTTCCTGATCGCCCAGGCTCAGGCCGAGGGACTCACGGTTGTCACACGCGACACGCACTTCCCGCTGTACGGAGTACGGACCATTCGCGCCTGAGCCGAGCCGACGCAGGCTAGTCTTCCCGGCGTGAACCTGCGCGCAGCGTTGCTCCTTACCTTCCTTCTGTCGCCGCACGCCCTAGCGGCCCAGACGGACCTGCCAGTCCACGTCGAGCCGTTCCTGCAACAGGTCGCGGAGTACTTGCCACCCGCCGTCGAAGTGAACGGCCCGCCTACCGCAGCGCCGACTCCAGCCCGCACACTCCACGCCCCCGGCGAAGTCCGCGAGGTCATCACGGATGCCGCGATCCGGGTCGCGGCCGCCACGTCCGCCGGCGTCTACCTGCGGGACGGCTCCGAGACCGTCTGGCGGCGCCTGTTCCCGCGCGACGGCGACCGAAGCTGGGCGCCCGTCGACGTGCGGGCGGTCGAGTTCGACTACGACGGCAGGCTGTGGTTCGCCTCGCCGCAGGGTCTGGGCGCTCTCGACGAAGTCACGGGAGCCTGGCGGCTCTACGACCGCCACGACGGCTTGCCCTGGAACGATTTCACGAGCCTCGCCGCGGCACCGGACGGCTCGATCTGGGCGGGCACCACCCGCGGTCTCGTCCGTCTGATCCCCGGCGCTTCCCCTGACGAGCCGCCCCGCTGGCAGTACCGGCAGGGACGGCGCTGGCTGCCCCACGACCACGTGCTGTGGGTCGACGTCGACCGGGACGGCACGGTACGGGTGGAGACCGCCGCCGGGCCCGGCAGGATCCACCTGCGTCCGATGACGTTGCGGCAGAAGGCGCAGGGCTTCCACCAGGCGATCGACCGCTTCCACCGTCGCACGTCGTACGGCTACGTCCTGGGCGTGGCGCTGGAGAACCCCGGCGACACGTCGACGTTCCGCCAGTCCGACAGCGACAACGACGGCCTGTGGACCTCGATGTACGGCGCCGCCGAGTGCTTCCGCTGGGCGGTCACCGGCGAGCCGGAGGCGCGCGAGAACGCACGCCAGGCGTTCGAGGCGCTTCGCTTCCTCCAACTCGTGACCCAGGGCGGCACGCCTCCCGCCGAGCCCGGCTTCGTCGCCCGCACGATCCTGCCGACGGACGGCCCGGACCCCAATGCCGGCCGCGTGGAGAGCGACCGCCGGTTCCGCGAGGAGCGGGACGGCCTTTGGAAGGTGATCGATCCCCGTTGGCCCACGAGCGCCGACGGCAAGTGGTACTGGAAGAGCGACACGAGCTCCGACGAGCTCGACGGCCACTTCTTCTTCTATGCCCTGTACTACGACCTCGTTGCCGACGGCAATGCCGAGCGCGCGGAGGTCCGCGAAACCGTGCTCGCGATCGTCGACCACCTGATGGACCACGGCGGCTCGCTGGTCGACCACGACGGCAGACGGACCCGTTGGGCGGTGTTCGGCCCGGCGCAACTGAACGACGACCAGGACTGGTGGGAGGAGCGCGGGCTGAACTCGCTTTCCTACCTGACCTACCTGCGGATCGCCGAGCACATGGCCGAGGACGACGCCAGCCGGGAACGCCTCGCCCTGGCCGCCCGCACCCTGATCGAGGACCACGCCTACCTGGCGAACCTGCGCAACCCCAAGGTCCAGAGCGGCCCAGGTACCGGCAACCAGTCGGACGACGAGATGGCGTTCATGAACTTCTACCACCTCCTGAGGTACGAACGGGACGCGGCGGTGCGCAGCGTCGTCGCTCACTCGCTGCGCCAGTACTGGAAGGTCCTGCGGCCTGAACGGAACCCCCTGTTCGACTTCATCCACGCCGCCGCGATCGACGGCAACGGTTACCGCGACGCCTTCGACGACGAGGCCTACCGTCGCGACGACTTTCCCCTGGACGACGCGGTAGAGAGCCTGATCCTCTACCCGGTCGACCGCTTCGACTGGGCACTCTCCAACAGTCACCGGCTCGACGTCGTCCTGCTGCCCCAGCAAGAGGAACGCCGCGGCCTGCGGGGTCACCTGATCGACGGCCGCGTCCTGCCGATCGACGAGCGCTTCGTCAACCACTGGAACCACGACCCGTGGCGCCTCGACCACGGCGGCCAGGGCCGCTACCTGGCGGACGGGGCGAGCTTCCTGCTTCCGTACTACCTCGGCCTCTACCACGGCCTGATCGAAGAAACGGCAGGCGGGGCCGCGGAGTGAGGGCCCCCGAACCGGGTGGACCGCTCGTTGCACTCCAGCTCTACACGCTCCGGCGGCAGGCGCGGGAAGACCTCGAGACCGCTCTGGATCAGGCAGCCGAAGCCGGTTACCGACAGGTCGAGTGGTTCGGCGGGCTCTGGGGCCGCACGACCCGTGAACTGAACGAACTCTTCGCCGAGCGAGGCCTGACCCTGGCGGCCGCCCATGTACCGCTGGCCGAACTCGAGGAGGAGGCCGCCGCGGTGATGGAGACCTACCGCGAACTCCACTGCGAGGTGCTCGTCTGTCCATGGCTTGACGAAGCCCAGCGCGGAGACGGGAGCCGCGCGCACTACCTGGAACTCGGCCGCCGCCTGGACCTGCTGAGCTACCGGTTCCGTGCCGGCGGTTTCCGTTTCGCGTACCACAACCACGAGTTCGAACTCCTGCCCTTCGATGACGGCAGGCCGGACCGCCTTGGCCGCGACGGTCTGCACACCCTCGTTTCGCGGCGCTCCCACGACGGATGGGGTCTGGAGCTGGACACCTACTGGGCCGCCTTCGCCGGCTCGGACCCGGTGGCTCTGATCAGGGAACTCGGCGATCGGGTGCAACTCCTCCACCTGAAGGACGGCCTGCTCCCCGGACGACCCGAGGAGCGGACGGCCGGACAGGCAACGTCCGAGCGCTGGTTCCGGCCGCTGGGCGAAGGCAACGTCGACATCGCCGGTTGCGTCGAGGCGGCGCTTGAGTGCGGCGTGCGCCTGTTCGTCGTCGAGCAGGACGAGACCGCGGAAGCCGGCGGAGCACCAGAGCGCGACATCGAGGTGAGTCTCAGGTACCTCCGGACCGCGACCGCAATCGGCGCGGCGACGCTGGAAGCCGACGCGCGATGACCTGGGGCCTCTCCGGGCTCGACACCGCGATCGTCCTCGTCTACCTGGCCGGGATCCTGGTCATCGGCACGACCTTCAGCCGCTACGTCAAGACCAGCGGCGACTTCCTCTTGGCCGGCCGCGCCCTGCCGTTCTGGGCGATCGGCATGTCGATCGTCGTCAGCGACATCGGGGCCACGGACTTCATCGCCGTCGCCGGGGGCACCTACCGTTACGGCCTCGCCCAGGCGAACTTCGACTGGCTCGGCTCGATGCCGGCGCTCCTGATCGCCGCGTTCCTGATCGTTCCCTTCTACTGGCGTAGCGGCGTCTACACCGTGCCGGAGTTCCTGGGCCGGCGCTACGGCAGCGGCGTGCGCAGCTTCCTCGCTCTGGCCTGGGGCGTCATCCTGGTGCTGAACCTCGGGATCATGATTCACGCCACGGCGCTGCTCATGCGGACGGTGCTCGGTTGGGATCCACAGCTTTCGATCTGGATCACGACCGCGATCGTCGGCATCTACACGATCAGCGGCGGCCTGGCCGCGGTCGTGATGACCGACGTGCTCCAGCTCATCATCATGTTCGTGGGCGGCGCCGCCCTGGTCGCGCGCGCTCTCTACGAAGTCGGCGGACTGGCGGCCCTTCGGGACGGGGTGCTCAACCAGGGCACCCAGTACGCGGACCACTTCTCGCTCTACCTGCCGCACGACACGACGACTCCCTTCCCCTGGACCGGGATCGTGCTCGGTCTCGGCATCGTCCTCTCCATCGCCTACTACACCGGCAACCAGACGATCGTGCAGAGAGCGCTCGGCGCGCGCAGCGAGTGGGACGCGAAGGCCGGCGTGCTTCTCGCCGGCTTCCTCAAGCTGTTCATCCCGTTGCTCGTCGCCCTGCCGGGACTGGCCGCGATCCTGATCGTCCCCGACCTCCAGAACGCCGACGAGGCGGTGCCGAGCCTCATCGCCCAGTTGCTGCCGCCGGGCCTGCGCGGCCTGATGTTCGCCGCCTTCCTGGCGGCGCTGATGTCGAGTGTCGACTCCCACCTGAACTCGGCGGCGACCCTCTGGAGCCGCGACCTGCTGGGGCGACTCCGGCGGCGCCTGGGCCGGGCGGAGCTCGGTACAGCGGCGGAACTCCGCTTCGGTCGCATCCTGTCCGCTGTACTGCTTCTCGTCGCCGCCTTCATCGCGCCCGAGATCGAGCAACGCTTCAGCAACATCTACAACGCGATCCAGACCGTCTTCTCCCTGATCCAGGGGCCGACGCTGGCCGTGCTCCTGCTCGGCATCCTGTGGCGCGGAGCGAACCGTTACGGCGGCGCTGCGGGTCTGGTCTCGGGCGTCGGGCTATGTCTGCTGCTGAACAGCCCGGCCATGGACGGGCTGTTCCCGTCCGAGGAGCCGTTCCTGTTCGTCGCCTGGTGGTCCTTCGTGTTCACCCTCGCCGTCACCTGGCTCGTCAGCCGGCTGACGCCGCCCGAACCGCCGGAACGCCTGCGCGGTCTGGTCTGGGGCGAGGTGCGGAATGACGAGGCTGTCCAGGCAGCGTTGCGAAGCCGGGTCGCCCGGCTTCAGGACGAGGGTGCGACCCGATGAGAACGATCCTCGAGTTCGTCCTCGGACCGATCGACGCCGCGATGGGTGCGCTGCCGCTGTGGAGCGCCCGCATCGCCGTGGCGCTGCTGCTCATCCTGCCGGCGGTCGCCGTGTGGCGGCTCCGCCCCGACTGGGTGCTCCGCGGAGCGCCCGACCGCGCGAAGTGGCGGGACCTCCGAGTCTGGGCGGCGCTGTTCATCGTGCCCTACCTCGTGATCTACCTCCTGCTGGCTTAGACCGACCGCTCCTGAGAACACCATGACCACCGATCACACCAGCCGCGACCGCTCCACTGCCCGCATCCTCGGGGTGTTCCTCGCGGTGCTGTCGATCCCCGTTCTCGTTGGAGGTTTCTCCGCCGCCCAAACGATCGACCTCGCGCTCGGCACCGCCGCCGGCGCCGCCCTGTTGCTGGCGGCCGCCGTGCTGATGCTCTACGGTAGTCGCGACCGCTCCAGGAAAGCGCGGAAGCGCTGACCGAGCCGCCTCAGTCGGTCCCGGCGATCACGCCGAAGATCGCGCTGGAGGAGGCGGGCCGCCTGCTTGAGCGCGCTCGGCGGCGCCGACTCAGGGGCGGCCGGCCCCTGGCCCTGGAACTCGTGTACCTGCCCCACTGGCTCGTCGTCTATGAGGCGCTGGAAGCCGATGCGGCCGGACGCGTGAACTCTGACGAGCAACTCGCGATTCTCGTCTGCCGGTTGAGCGGCCAGGCGGCACACATCCGGTTACAGGACGTCAACGTTGCGCCGGGACCCGAGCCCCTGCCACCCGAGCTCGAGCCCGTCAAAGCGGAAGAGCGGGCGGCCGATTTTGCCGGCCGCGTCCTGCTGATGGCCGCCCGAGGCAAGCGCCGCCGGAAACGCGGCCGCCTGCTCCGCTCCGAACCGTGCTGCTACCCGTACTGGGTCGAGTACGTGGAACACGGCCGCCATGTCGACTTCCACGCCGTCGACGCCGTCTCCGGGAAGCGAGCCGGCGCCGCCGTGCGCGGCGCGATCGCGCAGGGCATCGCCGGCGGCGGATAGCCCGCCCTACGAACTCTCCCTGCTTACAGCGAAAGCCCTGTGACGATCATCAGGACAAGGGTGCCCATGGAGATGGCGAACCCGTGCACGAGGAGAAGTACAAACTCCTTGACTGTGGTCCTGAACCACCCCTCTTCGTACGCCCGCCGAAGCGACAGGAAGAGCGCGACGAGAATCGCGAGGAAAGCGAAGCTGGACAGCGGTGGCCACAGGAGTTCCCCTGCCCTCCCGGCGATGAACACAAGGAAGGCGGCGGCGTGGAAGTGGAGCGCGAAGACGAGGTGCGGAACATAGAACCGCTCGCGACGGCGATACATCAACCGCAGGAGAGCAGCGAAGAGTGGTACCAGGGCGAAGAACATCCAAGGCAGCCGCCGCACGAAGAGGGCCTCGAAGCCCTCCGTGTCCTCCATGATCGGCCGCAACACGCGATCAACGAGCCATCCGGCTTCCTCATCCGCGTCTTCCGACTCCGTGATGGAGAACCGGACGGGAGCGCCCGGGCTGTCGCCCTCGGTGTCGACGATGTTGCCTCGGGCCACAACCGCGAGCAGAAGGAAGGTGAAGAAACTGACGAACAGGTAGAGGCGCAGCGGCGCCACGTAGCGGACACGCCGCCCCTGCCAGTACTCGACGGTCAGCAACCCCGGACGGAAAACGAGAGCGATCAACGTACGCCAAACTCGCGAGTCGAACGAGAACAGGCCGTCCATGGCGTCGCGGATGAACTGCCCCACCGATGTATGCAGGTCGCCGGCGCGCTGGCCGCAGGCGGCGCAGTAGCTGTCGACCTGGTCGGAGCCGCAGTTCGGGCAGACCTCGATCTCAGCTGCCTTCCCCTCCAGCGCCGACTCGACGCTCCGGATGACGACGTCCTCGCCAGGAATCTTCGCCACGCCTCATCATCTCACGGCGAACCGCCAATGCCTCTAGACTTAGCGCCTTCCCGAACAGGAGGTCTCCATGGCATCAGCCTTCGACACGCCGACAACCATCTGCGGACCGCTACGCTCCCCCAAACAGATGCTCGCCGAGCAGGAGTACGGCGGGCACCTGTCGATCCACGACGACTCGACCGCGGAACGGATGGGCTTCCAGGCCGGCGGCCCCATCGAAGGACCGACCCACTTCAGCCAGTTCGATCCCCTCCTCTACGGCCTGTGGGGCAAGGAGTGGTTCGAGACCGGCTGCCTCAGCGCTCACTACCGCAACATGGTCATTGAGGGCGAGCACGTGCGCGCCTACGTCGAACAGCCGAAAGGCGGCCAGACCCAGGTCCGCATCCGGGCTGAGAAGGCCGACGGCACGGAAGTGCTGATCGGCACCGCCTCGATCGGCGGCGATGTCGAATCCTCCGAGATCGCGACCCGGATGGCCCGGCTGCGGCCGCCCGGGCCTCTCGTCATCATGCGCGACCTCGAAGTCGGGATGAAGGGCAAGGGCCTGGAAGAAGTGAGGATGGACTTCGACCAGCACATGGGGAAGCTCTATCCGTTCAGCCTCAACCAGAAACTGGGCGCGATCACGGAGCCCTCACCCTGGTACACCGAAGACCAGGGGGGCGAATCGCCCTGGGGACGGGCCATCATCCCGCGCGAGATGCTCAGCGTGCTGGCCGGCTACTCGAATCGTAAATCCGGCTTCCTCACCCGCGGCCCGGCCCTTGGGCTCTTCGCGGGCCAGCAGATCCGGATGATCAACGGCCCCCTGTTCGTCGGTCACGACTACCTGCTCGACCGCGAAATCGTCGCCCTGAGCGAGAGCCGGCGCACCGAGTCGTACTGGGTCAGGACGACCTACCTGGACGCGGAGTCGAGAGAGCCCGTCGCCGAGATGATTCTCAACCACGCAACCCTCAAGCACTCCTTCAAGGGTTACGACGAAGAACGGGCGGCGATGGCATGAACGACATGCGTGACACGAAGACGGAGCCGATCCACGGCGAGATGACCTACGACGAGTCGGTCGCCCACCTGACCGCCCCGGGCGCGGACTGGGAGCTGGTGACCGAAACGGTGCGCGGCGTCGACTACCAGGTGTTCAAGAACCTGCCCCCGACGCTCCGCCAGGTCTACGACCAGGCGCGCGAGGACCACGGCGACAAGGACTTCCTGGTGTTCCAGGACACCCGGCTGACCTACGCCGAGGCCTACGAGCGAGCAGCCGCCATCGCCCACCAGCTGATCCACCGATACGGCGTGAAGAAGGGCGACCGGGTGGCGATCGGCATGCGGAACTTCCCGGAATGGGTGATCGCCTTCATGGCGATCACGTCGTCCGGCGCGATCTCCGTCTCGCTGAACGGCTGGTGGTCGGGCGAAGAGCTCGAGTACGGCTTCAGGGACTCCGGCGCCAGGCTCGCCTTCTTCGACCAGCAGCGCTACGAACGGGTGGCGAGCAAGCTGCCGGGCCTCGGCGTCAAGAGCATCGGCGTGCGCTGGGAAGAGGAGCTCCCCGAGGGCGTCGACGACTTCGAGGAAGTCTGGCGTGAAGCGACCGGTCAGCCGATGCCCGACATCGACCTGGGCCCCCACGACGACGTGACGATCCTCTTCACTTCCGGTACGACCGGGTTCCCGAAGGGGGCCGTCTCCACCCACCGGGGCGTCCTCAGCGGCATCGGCAGTTGGGGCTTCTACGGCGCCCAGCGGATCGCCATGGGCCTGCTCGAGGAACCGGAGGAGAACCCCGAGTTCCAGCCCTCGATCCTGATGCCTCTGCCCCTGTTCCACGTCAGCGGCAGCCACGCCGGTCTCCTCGCCTCCTTCGGGGTCGGCCGCAAGATCGTGATGATGTACAAGTGGAATCCGGAGATCGGCCTGGAACTGATCGAGCGCGAGCGGGTCACCTCCTTCAACGGCGTGCCGACGATGACCTGGGAGATGCTTCAGTCGCCGTCGCTCCAGGAGCGCGACCTGCGCAGCCTGATCGCCGTCTCCGGCGGCGGCGCGCCGATCCCCGGGGGCATGGTCGACCGGCTGCAGGTCCTGATGCCGGACAAGCACTGGTCCTTCGGCTGGGGGATGACGGAGACGAACGCCGGCGGCGCCGGCAACACGGACGAGGGCCTGGTCGAGAAGCCCGACAGTTGCGGCAAGCCCTGCCCCATCGTCGAGTTGAAGATCATCGACGACGACGGCAACGAACTGCCGTCCGGCGAGCAGGGCGAGCTGATCATGAAGTCGTCGATGAACATCCGCGGCTACTGGAACCGCCCCGAGGCCACGGCCGAGACGATCCAGGACGGCTGGCTGCGCACCGGCGACATCGCCGAGATCGACGAGGACGGCTTCCTCTACATCCGCGACCGCAAGAAGGACATGGTGCTCCGCGGCGGCGAGAACATCTACTGCGCCGAGATCGAGCGGGTCGTCTACCAGCATCCCGCAGTCTACGAGGCCGCAGCCTTCGGCGTCCCCGACGACCGGCTGGGCGAGGAACTCGCCGTGGTCGTCGTGCCCAAGGACGGAACGCAACTCGACGCAGCGGATGTGCGAGTCCACGTCGGCGAGCATCTCGCCCGCTTCAAGGTGCCGCGCTACGTCTGGCTGCAGGACGAGCAGTTGCCCCGCGGCGCCACCGAGAAGATCCACAAGCGGACCCTGCGCGACCAGATGCTGCGCGAGGCTCCGGAGTTTCAGTGACCGCGGACATCATCCGGATCGAACCCGGAGATCCCGCCGACCCGGCCTTCGCCCGCCTGCACGAAGCGCTCGACCGCGAACTCGGCGAGCTCTATCCCGCGGACAGCATCTACAGCGTCGAGCCGGACAAGCTCGACGCCCCTGGCTGCTGCCTGCTCCTCGGCCGCACCGGCGACGGCGAGGCCGTGGCTTGCGGCGCCCTGCGCCGCCTGAGCGCCGAGCGGGCCGAGATCAAGCGGATGTACGTCGTCCCGGAGTACCGTGGGAAGGCGCTCGGACGCCGCATCCTGGAGGAGCTCGAAGCCCGGGCAGCGGCTTTCGGCTACGAGTCGCTGCGCCTCGAGACGGGAGAGCGGCAGCCGGCCGCGATCGGCCTCTACCGCTCCTTCGGCTACGCCCAGATCCCCTGCTACAACGAGTACGCCTACGACCCGCACAGCCTCTGCTTCGAGAAGAAGCTGAAGCAGGTCTAGCGGCCTCCGGCGGCGCTAACATCCGGCCCGATGGCCACGAGCCGAGCAAACGAGACCCTGGGCCGGCGCCGGGCCCTGCAGGTGATCGGCGGCGCCGCGGCACTGCCGTTCCTGCCGGCGGAGCTGTTCGCGAATCCACACATCGCGCATCTCCACCTGCACCCGCAACAGGAGACGGCCGGCGAGCCGCCTACGCTGACCGTCCTCTCGGAACATCAGGCGCGCACTCTCGACGCAATCGCGGAACGTATCCTGCCGGCCACCGACACTCCGGGCG
The DNA here is from genome assembly GCA_026707545.1 of Acidobacteriota bacterium. Lineage (NCBI taxonomy): Bacteria > Pseudomonadati > Acidobacteriota > Acidobacteriota bacterium. The sequence goes on from JAPOWR010000001.1 coordinate 2,219,215, forward strand.
CCGGCGACGCCGGGATCCCGGCCTTCGTCGACCGGCTGCTGGAGGGCTGGCTGCCGGACGCGGCACGGGATCACCTGCTCGCCGAGCTCGACCGCTTCGACAACCGCGCCCGCGAGCATTACCCCGAGGCTGCCGGCTTCGTCGACCTTGAAGGCCCGGCGCAGGACGATCTTCTGACCGAGGCCCAGGACGAAGCGATCGCCCAACGAGACGGCCGCGCCTTCTCGCGTAGTGTGAACCGGCTCCACGAGCAGCCCTTCTTCGACCTGGTCAAGTGGCTCACACTGTTCGGCTACTACACCTCCGAGGCCGGCATGAAGTCCGAACTCGGCTATCGCATCGTTCCCGGACGCTGGGACCCCTGCGTCGACATCGAGGACGCCTGAAGCCCTGCGGATACACGAAGCAATGGTCCAGATCATCGAACGTAAGACCTGGGATGCGATCGTCATCGGTTCCGGCATCACCGGCGGCTGGGCGGCGAAGGAGCTGACCGAGAAGGGCCTGGAGACGCTGGTGCTCGAGGCCGGCCCGCCGGTCATTCCCGAGCGCGACTACAGCGAGCACACGCCGCCCTGGCAGATGCCCTACCGGGGGCTCCGGGACCGCAAGCACCAGGCCGAGCGTCAACCGGTCCAGAGCCGCGCCGCCGCCTGCGACGAGTGGTCGGGGAAGTTCTTCGTCGACGACATCGACAACCCGTACTCGATCGGCGAGGGCGGCCAGGAGTTCCTGTGGATCCGCGCCCGCATCGTCGGCGGGCGGTCCCTGCTTTGGGGACGCCAGAGCTACCGCTGGAGCGACCTGGACTTCGAAGCGAACGCGCGCGACGGCTACGGCACGGACTGGCCCATCCGCTACCGCGACCTCGCACCGTGGTACGACCACGTGGAGTCGTTCGTCGGCATCGCCGGCCAGCCCGAGAACATGCCGCAGCTTCCGGACGGGAAGTTCCTGCCGCCGATCGCCCAGACCTGCATGGAGGAGCGCGTCCGCGAGGGCCTCGACCGCGCCTTCGGCGGCACGCGCCGGTTCACGCCGGCGCGGGTTGCTGTACTCACCAGACATCACCTTGGCCGCCGCGCCTGCCACTACTGCGGCATCTGCCGCCGCGGCTGCATCAGCAGGTCGTACTTCTCCAGCCTGAACGCCACGCTGCCGGCGGCCGAGGAGACCGGCCGGCTGACCGTGCGCCCCAACAGCGTCGTCCGCAACCTGGTCTACGACGAGCAGACGGATCGCGTCAGTGGCGTTCACCTGATCGACGCCGAGTCCATGGAGTCGATCGAGGTGCGCGGCCGCATCGTCTTCCTGTGCGCGTCGACGATCGAGTCGGCCCGCATCCTCCTGAACTCGAAGACTCCCCGCTTCTCCGAAGGCCTGGCGAACTCCAGCGGCCAGGTCGGCCGCAACCTGATGGACCACATCTTCCAGGTCGGCGCGAACGGGAACCTGGACGGCCTGGAAGACAAGACGACCTTCGGCCGCCGGCCCAACTCCTGCTATCTGCCGCGCTTCGTCAACCTGGACGGCGACCGGGCCGAAGCCACCCGTGAGAAGAGCTTCCTGCGCGGCTTCGGCTATCAGTGCGGCGCCCGCCGCGGAACACTGTGGCAGGGCGGCATCGGCCAGCCCGGCTTCGGCGCCGACTACAAGGCGAGCCTGCGCGGGCTCGCGCCCTGGCGTCTGAACTTCAGCGGCTTCGGCGAAAACCTGCCGAACCCCGACAACCGCGTGACAATCGACCCTGAGCTCGAGGACCGCTGGGGCATCCCCGCGGCGCGGATCACGATGAGCTACGGCGAGAACGAAGAGGCGATGCGCGAGAGCATCCAGACCCGCGCCGCCGAGATGCTCGAAGCGCTCGGCGCCAGGAACATCCGCACCTTCAACCGCAACTCCCTGCCCGGCTTCGCGATCCACGAGATGGGCACGGCGCGGATGGGCCGGGATCCCGCGACCTCCGTACTGAACGGCTGGTGCCAGTCCTGGGACGTGCCGAACCTGTTCGTCACCGACGGCGCGGCGATGGCGTCGTCCGCCTGCCAGAACCCGAGCCTGACCTACATGGCGCTCACCGCCCGCGCCTGCGACTACGCGGTGCGACAGATGCGCCGCCTGGAACTGTGACGTGCCGGAAGAAGGCGTCAGATCCGGCCGCGCAGGCATCTTCAATGCGCCCGATGACGGGCGCATGGACTGGCTCGCGGGTGACGCGGTCCGCGCCACCCGGGGATCTATGATTCTGGGAACCGAACGGAGAGGAGCAACTCCCATGTGCCCGAACTACCGAATCGCAAGAATCGCACTCGCCAGCATCTGCGTCCTCGCGTTGACAGCCGGCCTCACCGGCTGTGCCGGTGACCCCGGCCCGCCGCCAACACACACCTTCGAAGAGGTGGCCCCCGGCGTCTACTTCATCGTCGGTACGGGGTCCATCTTCGTGCAGAGCAACGCGATGCTGGTCCTGAGCGACGAGGACGCCCTGGTCGTCGACTCCCACGTCACGCCGGCCGCGGCGCGCGCCCTGCTCACCTCGATCGCCGAAGTCACGGACAAGCCGGTCACGCATCTCGTCAACACGCACTACCACTTCGACCACGCCCACGGGAACCAGGCGTTCCCCGAAGACACCGCGATCGTCGGCCACGAGTTCACCCGTGCGATGCTGATGACGGACGTGATGAGCCAGCCGACCGCCTCGATCTTCACCGGGAACATTCCGAACCAGATCGCCGCCTGGAAGGAGGAGGCGGACGCGATGAAGGACGGCGAGGAGAAGGACCAGAAGCTCAACGAGATTCGGGCCCAGGAGGCCCACTACGTGGCGATCGGCGAAACGGACCCGACGCCGCCCAACGTCACCCTGACGAGCCGCATGACGATCCACCGCACCTTCGAGGGCCGGGACCGGCCGATCGAGCTGCTCCACCTCGGTCGCGGCCACACCGGCGGCGACGTCGTCGTCCTGCTGCCGAACGAGCGGGTCGTTTTCACCGGCGACCTCGTCCTCGCCGGTGCCGCGTACATCGGCGACGCCTACGTTGACGAGTGGCTCGACACCCTCGACCGCTTCGAGGAGCTCGAGTTCGATCTCATCCTTCCCGGCCACGGCCCGACCTTCAGCGACATGGCCCAGGTCGATGCCCTCAGGCAGTTCCTGTCCGACTTCTGGAACCAGGCGTCCGCCGCCCACGAACAGGGTCTGAGTCCCGAGGAAGCGATCGCCGAGATCGAGTGGCAGGGGTTCCTGGCTACCGCGCCGGACGCCCTGAAGATCCACTGCGTCCAGACGGCTTACAGCAGGATGGACGCCGACGGAGACCCCGAAAACAGCGATTCCGCATAGGGCGGCAGGACTCGGGGAACACGTGCCGATTTCGCTAAGTTCCGCATTTTGTGGTATTTACAACGAAACACCGTTAGCATCCTGGCATGGAACAGCAGCAAGTTGCTCCCCTCTCCGTAGGCGTTTCCGCGCTCGACCGCGCGGTGGAACGGGCTAGCGGCTGGCTGCTGGAACGGTACGGCGAGGAGGTCGAATGGGCGATCGAGGACCAGTTCCTGATCGGCCTGGACGACCAGGAACGGATCGACCTCGAAGAGCAGCTACAGACCCGCAGCGGCCGCGATCAAACCACCTTCTTCGCCAACGCGATGAGTTGCCTTCTCGCCCAGGGGCGCTTCGAGCCGGACGCCGAAGAGGGCGATTGCCGCTCCTTCAGCTTCGCCGACAAACTGCTGGGAGCGGGCGGTCTATTGCTGGAGGTGACGGAGCGTCGCTGGCTGGAGGCACTGGTCGGAAGCCGGTTGCAGCTCTACCGCATCGGTTCGGAGAACGGCCTGATCGCACTGGAGGAGGTGACCAGCCGCCAGGAGGTCCTGGTCGAACCACATCCGGCGATGGAGCCCCTGGGAGACGGCGACCTCGTGGGCACACGGGTCGTGGCCCTGGACGACGAGACAACGGGACGTCTCTGCGGAGTCTTCGGCTTCCCTGCCGGCGCCGCCGAACGTGGACTCGTCGAGTTGGTGGAAACAGCCGCAACGCACCCGCGCAGCAGCCGCGGCGAGATCCTCGGCATCGCCGAAGTCGTCGCCACTGCCTGGCTTCGTTCCTTCCTCCCCGACGCTTCGACGCGCGGGCCGCAGGCAGTCGTCGATGGTGGCCCCGAGGCACCCGGCAAGCGCCGGATCCTGGAGTGGCCGGTCTCCGGCGACTGACCGAGGCGGCGGCGGGGAACGCCGCCCACAGTTCGAGGTTTCAGGGCGCCGCCGCTCGTCTGATCCTGTGCTGGTTCGCGGCCAGCTCCGCGACGGTCGCGGCACAGGAACCGGCAACTGAGATCGCCACCGGTCCAGTAGCGATTCGCAGCTTCCAACTCACGACACCGTACGAGATGGCAGGCAGCGGCATCGACCCGGAGGTCGAGGTTCGGGTCGAGATCGACGCGACCGGGAAGGTCTCCGACGTTCACGTGCTCGCGATCGACCCGCCGTCCGAGTTCGACGACCTGCTCCGATCGCACGTCGAGACCCGGGTCGGCGGATGGCGCTATGGACCGGCTCGGGATGCGAACGACAACCCCGTGGCCTCGACCCTTTCCTGGCGCATGAAGTTCCAGAGCCCCGATTCCCGCGGGAACCGGGTCGCCGACGAGCGCGGACGGCCCGACCCGGAACTCGGAGTCCTGGTGCGGCTCGGCAGCCTGCCCCTTTCCACCCGGCCGCTGACCCGCGAACAACGCGGACGCGCACTGACCCGGGCCGTCGAGGCAGCCGAGAAGTACATCGACCGGGAACACCGGCGGCGCCGCGAGACGCCGCGCTTCATCGTGATCAGCGACGCCGAGGACGAATCGCAGATCGAGATCCTGGCAGGCAACATGGAGGCCGTCTTCGAGGTCTTCCACCGGCTCTTCGATCCGCACCTCGAGCCGTTCGCCGAGAACTTCAAGACCGTCGTCTATCTCTACAGCCGGCAGGAGAACCTGGAGCGTCTGCAAACGCAACTGGGCGGTTCCGGCTTCGGTACCGGCTTCTACCGTTCGCCCGGGTTCCTGGCCTTCCACCAGGAGGTCGAAGATTCCGACTACCTGCTGCACACGATGCTCCATGAGGCCTTCCACGCATTCCGGGACAGCCACCTGACCGCGCCCGGAAAGGAGCTGCCCCGATGGGCCGAGGAGGGGCTGGCCGAGTACTTCGGCAACTCGAAGATCGAGAAGGGCCGCCTGATTCCCGGCGAGATCAGCCATGGCAAGTACGTCATCTTCCACGCCGCCCCTGTCCGGCGCCTGCGAAGCAGGGCAAACTGGAGTCTGCGGGAGGCCCGCTCGGACCTCCGAAGCGGCGACGCGCCGACCGTGACCGAGCTCATGGAAGCGGGCCGGGACACGTTCTATGGCGAGCGCTACCGGCAGTACTACGGATTCTCGTGGTTGTTCACGCACTTCCTGCAGCACGGCAGGGAGGAGTGGGAAACGGAGAAGCCGTTCGCCAGCATGCTGCTCTACCTCACCGAGGGCTACTCGGGACGCGACGCGATGGCGGCCGCGTTCGGGTTCACTTCCGAGGAAGTTCAGGCCGAGTTCGAGCGCTACGTCCGCAGGTTCTGACGCCCCGTTCACCCGTCGCCCAGCGCGTCGTACGCCTCCTTGTGCCTGCTGGCTTCGGCCTCGAGTCCGAGCGACCTGTAGCAAACCCAGAGTTGGTAGTGGGCGTGGCGACGCTCCGGGTCCAGTTCGAGAGCCCGCAGAAGCCGCGGGATGGCCTCCTCCCATCGTTCCAGGCTGACCATCGCCATGCCGCTGAAGAAGAACGTATCGGCCCGCTGATCGTTCAGCTCCGAAGCCCGGTCGAGCGCCTGCCAGGCCTCTTCCCAGCGCTCCGCCCGGTAGGCCGCGAAACCCAGGTTGTACCAGACGGCCTCCAGGTGTCCCAGTTCCCCGACCGCCCGTTTCAATAACTCGATCGCCTCGTCGAAGTTGCCCGAGGCCAACTGGTTGGCACCCTCGTTCAGCAGCGACTGCGGGTCGCTGACGGATTGCCATCTGTCCGCGACCGCGGTCTGATGCGCGGTCCGCTCCTCCACCGTGCCGTAGAGGTGAACGAGCGCGCCCCCGGCTTCCACGCTGGGCCACCCCTGGGACGGCGCATGTTCCTCCGCGAGGCGGAAGAGGCGCTCCGCCTCCTCGAGGCGGCCGGAGTCGCGCAGGCTCCAGGCCGCGGCAAGAACCTCGGCGGCATAGTTGTTGAGCGCGAGGGCATCCTCGCGGTCGATCTCTCCGGCGAGGACCTCGAGCTGCTCGCTTGCGTCCTCGACGCGACCCGCGCGAGCGAGGGTCCGAGCGTAGAGGGAGCGGACGGTCGGCCCTCCGTTCTCCGCCATTTCGGCAAGAAGCTCGGCGGCTCTGTCCCAGTGCTCCTGAATGCTGAGAAGGCGCAGCAGCGCCCAGGCGATCTCCTCGTTCTTCGGTTCCATCGCCCGGAGCTCTCCCAGGGCCTCCGTCGCTTCCGCACGATCCCCGAGGCGCTGGGAGAGAAGCGCCTTCAAGCGCAGGAAGCGCGCACGGTCGACGTCGGGCGACGACAACCGCCGTTCAACGAGCCGGCGGGAGGCGAGCAGCACCGTCTCGTCCGACTCGTCTTCACGGGCGATGAACTCCAGTACCCCCGGCGGCGGTGCCGAGGCGGGGTCATCGAAGGCAGCGATCAGGTCCTTGCGAACCTCCTGGATCTCCCCTTCGGGGAGCGGATTTCGAAGATGCGCCCGAAGCAGGGCGAGCAGTGCGGTGGTCGGCTGGTTGCACTCGTTGCGGGCTCTCCTCAGCCACGCCGCCTCGACGTCCGGCTGCGACTTGAGTTCCGCGATCCGGGCACTGCGCAGCAGGCGGAGGCACTGGACATCCGGCATTTCGCCGGACGGGTCGGCAGGAGGCTGGGCCGGCGACATGGCCGGCGTTCCGGCCAGCAGGGGAAGGAGGAGCGCGCTGCGCGCGACGCGGCTCGCGCGCCTTCGGCTGCCGGCCCTGCCCCCGGCGATCACTTCGTCAGGCCGTCTCGACCGCCGCGGCCATCCGCTCCACGATCTCCTCGAGGATGGCCCGCGAGGTGGCGAAGTTGAGCCGCGTGCAGCGCTCGAATCCGAGCGGCGAACCCGGTGGGCCGAACTCCGCGCCGTCGTTGAGCGCCACCTTCGCCCGTTTCAGGAAGAACCGGGACGCCGGCATCGGCAGGTCGAGTCCGCTGCAATCGAGCCAGTACAGGTAGGTCGCCTCCTGCGGACCGTGGACGATCCCTGGCAGGCGGCGGTTCAGGAACTCCGTCAGGAAGGCGCGGTTCGCGTCCAGGTAGGCGACGGCTTCCTCGAGCCACGGCCCGCCGTCGCGCCAGGCCGCTCTCGCCGCCTCGACGCCGAGGATGCCGGGATGCGCGAGAACGAAATGCGGCAGCTCGTCGAACCGCTTCTTGAGCTTCTCGCTCCCGAAGACGAGCAGCGCGAGTTCCAGGCCGGCCAGGTTGAACGACTTGGTCGCCGACGTGATCGTGACCGTCCGCTCCCTGACCTCGGGGCCCAGGGTCTCGAACACCGTGTGCTCGTGCCCGGGGAACACGAGCTCGTTGTGGATCTCGTCGGCGAGGACGATCAGGTCGTGCTCGATCGCCAGTTCGGCCACCGCCTCCAGTTCGCTCCGCGTCCACGACCGGCCGCTCGGGTTATGCGGGTTGCAGAGCATGAACAGGCGGGTGTCCTCGTCGATCGTCGCCCGCAACTGGTCCAGGTCCATCTCGAACCGTTCCGCCCCCCGACGGAGCGGTGACTCCACGAGCCGCCGGCCGGTGCCGGAGACCGCCTCGAGGAAGGGCGGGTAGATCGGAGTCTGGATCACGACCCCCTCGCCCTTCCCGGCGCCCAGCATGACCGAGAGGTCGAGCCCCTGGAGCGCGTTGACGAGGAAGCGAATCCGCTCCGGCTCAATCGTCCAACCGAGCTGCTCCTCCATGCGCTGGCCGAAGATCTCCGGCAGGTTGCCGATCTCGGGCGGTTCGCAGTAGCCGAGGTCGGACGTCTCGACGAGACGCCGCACGACACGCTGGATCGGCTCCGCGATGGGGTAGTCCATGTCCGCCACCCAGGCCGGCAGAATGCCGCTCCCGTTCGCGGTGTAACGGCTCCACTTGAACCCGGTGCGGGCCTCCAGGTCCCCGATCCGGAGGCCGTCGAACTGGTCCTTCACCGACACGGGCGCAAGCTATCAAGCGCTGCCAGGAACTGGCGCGGCAGGAACTGGGTGCGCCGGCGTCCTCGCCGGCTTCCAGCAAGCTGCGCCGCGTAGCGGCGACGATCCTGCTGCGCTAGGGTGCGGCCCCATGGCGCTGAAACTCGGACTTCAACTCGGCTACTGGGGAGCGGGACCGCGTCCGGACTTCCTCGACATCGCCATCGAGGCCGAGGCGCTCGGCTACGACTGTGTCTTCACCGCGGAGGCGTGGGGCTCCGACGTGTTCACGCCGCTGGCCTGGATCGGCGCCCACACGTCGAAGATCCGCCTGGGCACCGGCATCGCCCAGATCTCGGCGCGCACGCCGGCCTCGACGGCCATGCATGCGATGACACTCGACCACCTGTCGAAGGGCCGGGTCATCCTCGGTCTCGGCGTTTCCGGTCCGCAGGTCGTCGAGGGCTGGTACGGACAGCCCTTCGGCAAGCCGCTGTCCCGCACCCGCGCCTACGTCGAGATCATCCAGAAGATCCTCGCCCGCGAGGAACCCGTGACCCAGCACAGCGAGCACTACCCGCTCCCCTACACCGGCGAAGGCTCCTGGGGACTCGGCAAGCCGCTCCGATCGATCGTCCATCCGCTGCGTTCCGATCTCCCCATCTTCCTCGGCGCCGAAGGGCCGAAGAACGTGGCTCTCGCCGCCGAACTCTGCAGCGGCTGGCTGCCCCTCTACTACTCGCCTTACCGGCCCGAGGTCTATGCCGAGTCCCTGGCCGGCAAGCGCGACGGCTTCGAAATCCCCTACGGCGCCCGCCTCCGCGTTCATGACGACATCGCCGAGGCCCTACTGCCGATCAAGCAGTCTCTGGCCCTTTACGTCGGGGGCATGGGCGCCAAGAAACGCAACTTCCACCGCGAACTGATGGCCCGCATGGGCTGGGAGGAAGACTCCCTGCGCATCCAGGAACTCTTCATGACCGGCAAGCGCGAAGAAGCAGTCGCCGCCGTCCCCGACGAGTTCGCCGACGAGATCTCCCTCGTCGGCTCAGCCGAACGGATCAGGGACCGCCTCCAGGCCTTCGAAGACAGCGACGTGACGACACTGATGGTCGGCGCCGCGAGCAAGGACGAGCTGCGGCAGGCCGCGGAGATCGTGCTGGGCTAAGAGACGAGGTTCCACGACGCGTCGAATGCCACGAACTCCAACGAGATGGGAGGAACCATGATGAAGACCCCAACACCCCTGATGGCTAACATGGTCGCCGTTCTTGTCATCGGTCTCTGTCCGGCGATTCTTGCCGCTCAATCCACTAACCTGCCTCAAGAAAGTCCCGAGCGGTCCTCCAGCGACACGAGTGTCCGCAATGCCATCGTGGAAGGCCGGAACCTCACGCCTGAACAGGTCGCATCGCTCGAAGCGAAACTGGCCATGGATCCGAGTGATGTAGCTGTGCGGACGCAGCTTCTCGCCTACTACGGAGGGTCGCGTTCGTTTCGCGATCAGTCAGCGAAGGAAGCGAAACGCGAACACGCGCTGTGGTTCATCCGCAACTCGCCCGACTCGGAAATCCTGGGAACGCCTCCTTCACAGATACACCACATCCTTGACTCGGAGGGCTATTCGGAGGCCAAGAAAGCCTGGATGAGTCAGATCGACCGTGAACCTGAGAACGCCAAGCTGTTGGGACACGCGGCCGAGTTCTTTAAGTTTGGTGACCGTAGGACCTCCATCAGAATGCTAGAGCGGGCCCAATCGCTCGATCCGTCCAACCCGGAATGGCCGAGAAAACTCGGGCACCTTAACAGCTTGGGAGCGCTGGGACCGGAGGGAGGCGATCTGAGGACTTCCGAGAAGGCGCTTGAGCACTTTCAAAAGGCGTACGGGCTTGCAGACGGACCGCTTCGAGATTCCCTTCTAGAAGACTTGGCGAAAGCAGCGTTCTCGGCGGATCAGCTCGACCAGGCCCATCACTATGCTGAGCTCATGCTGCAAAACACCGAAGCGGGATGGAACTCTGGCAACCGTGTCCACCACGGCAACCTCGTCCTGGGTCGAATTGCACTACGAGCGGGCAACATCGAAGAAGCGAGATCTCGGTTGGTTGCCGCCGGGAACACAACGGGTTCCCCCCAGCTCAATTCATTCGGACCGAATATGTCACTCGCCAAGGAGCTCCTTGAGATCGGTGAACGAGAGGTTGTCTTGGACTACTTCAGGCTTTGCTCAAGATTCTGGGACTCAGATCGAGCGAAGGACAAACTGGACAAATGGGGCGTGCTGGCTGCGGCCGGCCGGATCCCCGACTTTGGCGCGAATCTCTATTACTGATTTGTCTCTCCGCGCGCGGTCTCTCCCCGCGCGCTTGCGAGCTGCTACCGACGCGCCGCCTGGCAGGCGGCGAACTCGGCGCCGACGTCCGGGAACTCCGCCTCCAGCAACGGCAACGACCCGATCTCCGGGCCGGCGCCGTGCTGGCCGCTGGCGAGTCGGGTGCTCATGTTCGTGAACGTCTCGAGCAGCGTCTTCGCGGTGCGCGGCGTCACGACCCGGGCGCCCATGCCGAAGGGAGGTTGGGGGTCGCTGACGGTTTCCTGGACGACGTGGACCGTTCCATCTTCCTCGCCCGGGGTCAGGAGCCAGCGGGTGCGCATGCAGAGCACGCGCTTACCCTTGAAGGCAGGCGCCTGATCGTCCGCGCCGATCATGTCGCCGATTGCGCGGCCGTCGGCGGTCCGCCACCACGCCGCGCTGTTCATCGAGATCCGCCGGGTCATGCCCTTGCCGGAGACGCGCTGGCGAAGGGTCTGGAATGGGGCGTCGAGTGGCTCAGCGGTTTCTTCGGTGCACATGGCCTGCCAATCGGGGCACGCCGCCGCATCGTCCAGCAGAGCGATGACCGCCGACATGGAGCCGGGAACCGTCATCTCGGCCCGCACGAGAGGGTAGCCGGCGTTCTCGATCGGACAGGATTCGACTGTCACCGGGCCTTCGGCTTCCAGGGGCTCGCATTCGGCAACGGCGGTGGCGGGCAAAGCGGCAAGCGCCACGAAGCCAAGGAACAGTCTGCAGCGTCTCACATCAACCTCCGATCTCGGATTCCGGCAACGCAAAGGCGACCAACTCATCAGGAATCCGGCGGTTGCGGGCGCCGCCGCCAGCGATGACGATGTACTGCCGGCCTTCGTGCATGTAGGTCATCGGCGGACCGTGCAGCCACACATCGGTCGCCACTTCCGCAAGCACCTCGCCGGTCGCCTTGTCGTAGGCGCGCAGTAAACCGCCGCTGCTGGTTCGGGGATCCTCTTCGTCCCGCAGCGCCAGGAAGCCGATCAGCAGCGTGCGGGTGACGAGCAGGCCGCCGTCCGCCGGCATGCCGATATAGGAGGTGCCCATATCCGGCAGGTTCAGGTGGGCGATCGCCGGGTGGTTCTTGGGGCCGGGACCGACGGGGACCTGCCAGAGGTGCTCGCCACGATTCAGGTCGATCGCGGTGATCGTCCGGTAGGGCGGCTTGGTCAGGGGCAGGCCCTGGGGACCACCCGTATTGACGTAGGCGATCACGTAGCGCCAGTCGGGGCCGCGGGCCCGATCCGGCTCGATCAGGGACATGCCCGTGGGGCGGTACTGCGACTCGACGAAGAGCACGCCGGTCATCGGATCGACGGACGCTCCGGGGTGGTTCGCGCCGCCGGCCGCCCCCGGCACAACCATCACGCCCTCCTTCCCCCCCTCGCCCTTGACGATCAGGGGCGGGAACATCGGCGCCAGCACCAGCTTCTCGGCGATCTCGAGCGCCTCCTCCCGCAGTTCCGGCGTCCAGTCGATCAGGTCGTCCTCGCTCACGCCCTGCCGCTCGAAGGCCGGCGGCTTCGTCGGGAAGGGCTGGGTCTCCGCCAGCTTCTCGCCCGGCACCGTCGACTCGTGGTTTACCGGCCGGTCCTCGATCGGCCAGACCGGCTCGCCGGTGGCCCGGTCGAAGACGTAGGTGAAGCCCGTCTTCGAGACCTGGGCGACCGCCTTGATCAGCTTGCCGTCGACGACGATGTCGAGCAGGTTCGGGGCCGAGGCGATGTCGTAGTCCCAGATGCCGTGGCGGACGGTCTGGAAGTGCCAGATGCGCTCGCCGGTGTCCGCGTCGACGCAGACCAGGCTCTCGGCGAACAGGTTGTCACCCGGCCGGTCGGCCCCGTAGTAGTCGTTCGACGGCGTGCTGGTCGGCAGGTAGACGTATCCCAGTTCGTGATCCGCGCTCATCGACGTCCACACGTTCGCGTTGCCGGCCGTCCGCCAGGACTCGTTCTCCCACGTCTCGACCCCGTACTCGTCGTCGCGCGGGATCGTGTTGAAGCGCCACTTGAACTCGCCCGTGTGGACATCGTAGGCACGCACATGGCCGGGCGGCGCGTCGCTCCTGATCGAGTAGTCGAAGATCTTCGAGCCGACGATCACGCTGTTGCCCACCACGATCGGCGGCGCGCCGTGCGTGACGTGTCTGATCGCGTACTCGCCCGGGCCGAGATCCTGCGCCAGGTCGACCACGCCGTCCTCACCGAACGCACGGTCGGCCAGGCCCGTGGCGGCATCGATCGAGACGAGCTGGCGGCCGATCGTGGCGACGAACAGGCGCTCCTTCTCGCCGTCGGTCCAGTACTCGATGCCGCGAGCGCCCACCGGCCGCATCGTCGTGCCGCCACGCTCCCAGGTCTTCGGGTTGTAGACCCACTTCTGCTCACCCGTCACCGGGTCGAGCAGCGCCACCTGGCCCAGGCTGGTCGGTGCGAACAGGCGGCCGGCGATCATCAGCGGAACGGAACGGTAGAACCCCGTGTCGTAGCCCGGCAGCACGTCCAGCGGCACGTCCTGGTCCGCCGTGCGCCAACGCCAGGCGATCTCGAGCCGGCCGAAGTTCGAGCCGTCGATCTGGGTGAGCGGCGAATAGCGGCTGGACGTGTGGTCGCCGCCGTGGTGCTGCCACTCTCCGGACAGGGACCGGCCCTGCTCCCGGGTCTCTGCCACGACGGGCACGGACGTGAGCCCGATCGACCAGACGACGCCCAGTCCAGCGATGCGAAGCAGGTTCATCGGATGCGCTAACCTAGCGCACAACGAACCTGACAGAAAGGCAGTTTGCTATGCCCGAGCAAGAGATGACCCGCCGCAGCATGCTGGGCGCCACGGCCGCAGGCGCGGGCCTGATGATCGTTCCCCGCCACGTGCTCGGCCGCGGTCAGGAAGCGCCGAGCGACAAGCTGAACATCGCCGCCGTCGGAGCTGGCGGCAAGGGCCGCAGCGATATCGAAGGCGTCGCGAGCGAGAACATCGTCGCCCTCTGCGACATCGACTGGAAGCGCGCCGAGCAGGCGATGAACGCGCATCCCGATGCGCCGCGCTATCACGACTACCGCGAGATGTTCGACCGGCATGGCGACGAGCTCGACGCCGTTCTGGTGTCGACCGCGGATCACACGCACGCCGTGATCACGGCGGAGGCGCTCAAGCGCGGTCTCCACGTCTTCACCCAGAAGCCGCTGACGCGAACGATCTGGGAAGCCCGGATGCTCGGCGAGTTGGCACGCAAGGCGGGAACCGCCACCCAGATGGGCAACCAGGGCCACGCGGGCGACGGAACGCGGCTGATCCGGGAGTGGATCGAGGCCGGCGTGATCGGCGAAGTGAACCGGGTGGAGTACTGGACGAACCGGCCGATCTGGCCACAGGCGATGCAGCGCCCCAAGGAAGTCCACGAGGTGCCCGAACACGTGAAGTGGGATCTCTGGCTCGGCCCCGCAGCCGAAAGGCCCTACCACTCCGACTACTACCACCCGTTCGCCTGGCGCGGCTGGTGGGACTTCGGTACCGGCGCCATCGGCGACATCGCCTGTCACGCCATGGACGCGGCCTTCTGGATCTTCGATCTGAGAGATCCGTCGTCGATCTACGCGGAGTCGACGCAGTTGTTCAGGGAGACCGCTCCCGCCGCGACCCGGATCACGTTCGAGTACCCGGCGCGCGGCAACCGCCCGAAGATGACCGTCGTCTGGCGCGACGGCAACCTGAGGCCGGCCAAGCCGAAGTTCTACGAAGGCAAGTGGCCCCCCGGCAACAGCGGCCAGTTGTTCGTAGGCACGAAGGGCGTCATCGTCGACAACATGTACGCCAGCAAGCCCCAGCTCCACCCCGCGAAGCTGCACGAGAAGATCGAGAAGAACCCGCGGCCCGAGAAGTACGAGCGGACCGAGGGCCACTACAAGCAGTGGCTCGCAGCGATCAAGTCGGGCACCACGAACCCGGACGGCTCCAACTTCCCCGATCACGCGGGTCCGATGACCGAGACCGCCCTGCTGGGCAACCTGGCGGTCCGCTCCCAGCAGGAGATCGTCTGGAACCCGAAGAAGCTGAAGGTGACGAACGGCGTCGACGTGCCGCGGGAGTACATCCAGCCCGCGTATCGGGACGGCTGGGCGCTGTAGTAGCGGCGCGCTAGCCGCGAGCGTCAGCCGGCCTGCTGCACCGCGGCCACCGCGGCGTCACGATCGGCCACGATGTTGACGATCAGGCTGAAGCCGCTGACTTCGAACAGCTCCTTCACCTCGTCGTTCAGGCCGCAGACGGCGAAACGTCCGTCCTTCGCCTGGAGAGCCCTGGCAACGACCAGCACCACACGAAGGCCGGCGCTGCTCATGTAGCGGGTGCGGCTCAAGTCCAGGACGACGTGCACGCCCCCTTCCCCGATCTTCTCCGTCATGGCCTGCTCCAGGTCAGGCGCACTGGAGGCGTCGACGCGCCCTTCAGGGGCCCAGACGACCGCGTCCCCGATCTTCGTGCTCTCGATCACGCCAAATGCTCTCCCGGTCTCAATAGAAGGGGTGGTGGGCCGTCGCCGTGGCGGCGGCGATGTCCTGAACCGACTTCTGGATCGCCCGGCTCATTGCCTGGCCGATCAGATCGAAGCCGCGGACCAACTCGATCCTCGCGGCCGCGTGCCGCAGCTCCTGCGGGCTGAGAATGACCTGGAAGGCGTTCGAGGCGTCGGCCAGGCAGATCAGGGCCACGTCCCTCGGCGCCGGTATCCGGTCGCTCAACAGGACATCCAGAATTCGCAGTTTCACTTCCCGCTCTTCCCGGTCATCGACCATCGGGTAACGCCTGCGACCGAACACCCACAGGAAACTCCGGTCTTCGACGCGGAGGATCTGACGCTCGACCAGGCGCTTGAGCGCCGCTTCCTGGATTTCCTTGCTCCGGGCCGAGAGCCTGACGACCCAGGTGCGTGGATCGGCCTCATCGTCGGAACCGGCGATCTCCTCCAATGGACCGTCGAGGATCTCCTCGCCGACCGGCGTCGGATCGACAACGACCATTTTCTGCAGGTCGCAGTCGACTCGGCCGCGTAGCGCGAGGTCCATCAGGATGGCGCCGGCGATGAGCAGTTCCATCACGTTCGGCGCGACCCGCTTCATCGCGCCGGTGTCATCGTCGAGGAGAAGGAGGAGGATCTCCTCGACGAACGTCAGATGGGGGCTCTCAGTCAATTGGCTCGTACCGTTCCGCGGTCAGGCTCCCAGGCGCCCGACCGCTGCCGTGCATCCTACAATGCTCCCGCGTCCCCTCAGATTCCCGCCGGTTCCACGTGCCCGCTCGGTTCCCTGCTGTCGCTGCTCACGGCGACCGTGAGCACATCCGTGTCGTGATACTGCTGGTGCTGAACCGATGACGCGAAGTGACGGAGCAGCCGCAGCGACAGCTCGTTCTCGATCGGAGCGGGCGCCTCGGGAGTCATGAGCACCATCCGATCCTCGATGTTCCTCCCGCCCGGGGCCGCGACGAACTCGAGTTCGGCCGCCTGACGGTCGACGCGCGCCAGGAGGAGCAGGCGGCGCTTCGCACCCCGCTCCGCTTCCTCGTCTCCGCCCACCAGACTGAGCAGGGCCTCCTCGCCCGCCGACAAGAGGCGCTCCGCCGCCTCCTCGCCCCACTTGGCACGCGCTGCCTGCGCGCGCAGGAAACCGCCGATCCTGGCGGCGGCTGCCGTGCTGACCTCGGCCTCCAGGCGCCTGCGACGCGGCCTGGTCGATTCGAGGAACGCGGTCAGGCAGATCGCCGTGAGTCCACCCGCCGTCATGCCGTTGCCCAGTATGGACGCGGCCCAGCCGCCGAGCTGATCGGCGAAGATGAGGTCGTTCTCGAAGCCGACGCCGATCCAGAAGGACACGCCGATCACGAGCGCCTTGCGGTAGTCGATCCCTCCGTGACCGGCGATCCTGGCGCCGAGCACGAAGAGGATCGCGATCAGCACCAGCCCGTAGGCGCCGACGACCGGACCGGGAATCGCGAGGACCAGGGAGAGTGCCTTGGGCAGGAAAGCCAGACCGAGGAAGATGATCCCGATCCACATCCCTACCCGGCGTGAGGCCACACCGGTGAGTTCCGTGACCGAGATGCTGCTCGAGTACGTCGTGTTCGGCACGGTGCCGGCGATGCCCGAGAGCAGGTTGCCAAGTCCATCGGCGGCGACGGCGCCCTGCACGGCCCGGTAGTCAGGCGCCCGCGGCGTCCGCCACGAGACGCGCTGGATACCCACGGCATCACCGATCGTCTCGACCGCGCCGATCAACGTCACGATGACGAAGCCGGGCAGCAACGCCCAGAAAGCCGGCCCGAAGGACAGGTCGAACCCGGGCCAGCCGCCGGCCGGGGCACCGATCCACGCAGCCGCGGCCACCTGCTCGAAGTCGTAGAGCCCAAGAGGCACGGCAACGATCGAGCCAGCCACGACGCCCGCGACCGGCGCCCACAGCCGCCCGATCCCCCTGGCCCGAAGGCCGAACGCCGCCATGACCGCGATGGCCACGACGAACGTGACCGGAGCGGCGGCACGGGGCGCATCGTCGGGAACCAGGGTCAACTGGTTGAACATGATCGGCATCACGCTGACCGAGATCAGCATGATGACCGTGCCCGTGACGGTCGTCGTGAACAGCCGGCGCAGCAGCAGAAGCCGAGCGGACAGTAGGAACTGGAACAGCGACGAGACGATGACCAGCTTGGCGAGGAGCATGGGACCGCCCTGGCTCAGGGCGGCGATGCTGACCGCAATGAAGGCGCCGGACGTGCCCATGAGCAGGATGTAGCCGGCGCCGATCCGCCACAGACGCACGGCCTGCAGGATCGTGGCGATGCCGCTCACGAAGATGGCCGCGAAGACCGCCCAAGCCAGGTACTCATCGCTGCCGCCCGCGGCGCGGACGATGATCGCCGGGGTCAGCACGATCCCCGCGACACAGAGCGTGGCGTACTGGAGGCCCATCGTCGCGGCGAGTGGCGTCGGCGTCCGCTCGTCCGCCTCGTAGCGAACCCCCGCTCCCGGAGCCTTGGCCGCCGCGCTCATGACTGGTACAGCGCCGCGTCGGACCTCCACGGGGACCGCTGGCCGGTGTAGACCGGCGGGCCGTTGCGGAAGTGCGAAGCCTCGTCGAGCGTCTCGACGAAGGGCATCTGCCGCGGGTAGAGATCGCCGTCGCCGCGCGGCCGGGGCCCCGCCTTGGAGACGTGGCCCCAGAGAGAATGGCCGACGACTTCCTCCGCGATCCAGGCGGCCTCGATCAGCTTGTCGAGCCTGTAGCCGGTCTCGATGCCCAGTTCGTGGCAGAAGTCGACGAAGTCCTCCGTCGGCACGTGCCCGGCGGCACGGCCGTTGCCGCAGTACGGGCAACCGCCCATACCGCCGATCGAGGTGTCGAACTCACGCACACCGAGCTTCAGCGCCTCGTAGTAGCTGACCATCGACGCCCCACGCGTGTTGTGCAGGTGGCAGTGGAAGTCCGTGATCTCTGGCCAGCGCTCGCGGATGGCGACCAGCGTCTCGCGCACGGTGTGCGGCATGTTCCAGCCCATCGCCTCGATAATCGAGCAGCGCGTGACCCGGAAGCCCGCCTGATGCCAGCGGTCGATCATCAGCGCCAGCAGGTCGAGCCGCTGCTCGAGCGAGAAGGCGCCCTCGAAGTTCGATCCGAACGGATTGCCGATCGCCACCGCGCCGGTTTCGAAGCCGCGCGCACGCGCCTGTTCGATCATCGCCGGAATCCGCTCGATCTGCTGCGCCTGGGTGACGTTGTAGTTGCGGCGGGCGAACGTGTCGCACAACTCGACGTGGGTGCCGATCCGGCGCTGCCTGACATCGAGCTTCGGATACCAGCGGTCCGCGCGCTCGAACCCGTACTTGTTGAAGATCGCCGCCGTGTACCGAACACCCGGCCTGGGCACGAAGCGTTCGGCGATCTCGTCGATGCAGGCCATCTGGGGGGTCCACTTGGGATGGGCGTAGGAGCCGATCGAGATCACCTTGGCACCGGTCTCGCCCAGCGCATCGAGCAACCGCAGCTTGTCCTCCACCGGAATGTCCGCGCTCTCGATCTGCAGACCCTCCCTCATCGTGTCGTCCGTGATGGTCACGGACTTCGGCAACTGACTCATCGGCTGGCACCTCCGCCTGTTTCGAGACCGGCACTTCGTGGAACGGGAAGCAGTTACCTTATCCCCGGCCCGTGGAAGGCGCGTCGGCAACAGGAATTGCTGTGTCAGGATCCTCCCCGTGCGAGGAAACCGGCTTGCCTACCTGATCCTCGCCGCCGCCGCAATCGCGGTACTGCTGCCCGGCATCGGCAGCCGCGACCTCTGGAATCCCGACGAGCCGCGCTACGCGGAAGTCGCCCGGGAGATGCTCGAGCCGCCACTCGCACTGGAGCACTTCCTGGTACCGCGCCTGAACGGCGAGACCTACACCCACAAGCCGCCGCTCCACTTCTGGAACATCGCGCTCTTCGGCGCTCTCAGGGGTGGCGTCGACGAGGTCGCGGCGCGCCTTCCGTCTCTCTTCGCCGGAGTCGGCGCCGTTCTGGTCGTCTTCGCGCTCGCCGCGCGCCTCTTCGATCGGGCGACGGCCTGGCTCGCGGCGCCGGTTTTCCTCACCTCGGGCCTGGTCATGTGGAACAGCCGGGTCGGCCAGATCGACATGACGCTCACGTTCCTCGAACTGCTGGCGATCCTGTGCTGGGCGCGCACACGCTTCGGTTCTTCCGGCGGGGCCGCCCCAGGCCGCAGCTCCCAGGCGTACCTTCCCTTCTTCGCGTGCACCGGTCTGGCCACACTGGCGAAGGGCCCCGTGGGGCTGGTCGTACCCCTGCTCGCCGTCATCCTGTTTCTCGCCTTCGAGCGCGACCGCGCCGGCATCGCCGAGCTTCGGCTCGGCCGCGGACTGCTGCTCTGGGCGGTCATCGTCCTGGCCTGGTTCGGCCCCGCGGTGTGGCTGGCAGGGCGCTCCTACTTCGACGCCCTCGTGCTCGACCAGACCCTGTCGCGCTACGCTGGCGCGACCTACCATCCGAAACCCTGGCACTACTACTTCCAGACCCTTCCCGGCACGTTCGCGCCCTGGACGCTGCTGGCTCCGGTCGCGATCTACGCCGCCTTCCGCCAATCCCGCGAGGAGCCCGGGAGTCGCCAGGGTCAGGCGGTCCGTTTCCTGCTGATCTGGATCGCCGGCACGTTCGTGTTCTTCAGCCTCTCGGGCGGCAAGCGAACCGTGTACCTGCTGGCCCTTTCAGCGCCCCTGGCGATGCTGACCGCCCACGGCGTGCTCCTCATCCGCGACCGCTGGCCCCGCTACCGGGCGGCGTTCCTGACGTCGGCGGCAGCAGTGCTCGTGCTCTTCGCCGTCCTGGTCGCGGCCGTGCCGACGGCGGCCGGCGACCTGCCCGAAGGCACGATCTCGGCGGGCACGATCACGGAGCTGCAAGTGATGGCCGCCCTGCCCCTGGTTGCCGGCGCGGCCGGCCTCTGGTTCGCGGCGCGTCGCCGTCCCGATCTGCTGATACCCTGCCTTGCAACTGGCCTCGGACTCGCCATGTCGGTCACCGCGGTGCGGTTGCTGCCTCTGGGCGACGCCTTCAAGTCGGCGCGCGCACTCTCGCGCGACCTCGTCCAGTGGGCGGAACCCGACGAGCCTTACGCGATCTACCCTGTTCCCGATGCCGCGTTCCTCTTCTACACCCAGCGTTTCGCCGTTGATCTGCACGGCGGCACCCAGGTCCATGACCAGGGGGACGAAGAAGCTCTACGACGGTTCGTGGCCCGCACCGACAAGAACGTCTGGCTACTCATCGAACGGGACAACCTGGACGCCCTGGATCCGCCGCTCGGGCTGGTAGAGGTGAGCCGGGACCACGATCCACGTCAGGGCCACATCCTGCTAACAACTCCGGAAGCCGCCGCCCGCCTGGCGGACTCGAAAGCGCAACCATGAACGACACGGACAGCCTGGGTCTGGCTCCCGACCTGGCCACGGATACCACGGTGCCGCGGTTGGTCCAGGGCAGCGGCGCCGAGGCACAGGCCATCGCTCCGCCGCGGCCCGAACCGCGCCGCCGCTTCGGCCCACTCAGCCGCCGGCTCGCAGACCAGGGCCTGTTCCTGTTTCGGCACCGGGGCTTGTTCGTTGTCTTTCTCCTGCCGCCGGCGCTGCTCGCGGTATTGGAACGGCGATCCGCAGCCCTTCCCCAGGATCCTGGCCTCGGTTGGCTCGCGGCCTGCCTTGCGGTCTCCCTGGTCGGCATGGCCGTGCGAGCAGCCGCTGTCGGATCGGCTCCACCCGGCGCCTCCACCCGCAGCCTCAGAGCCCCGAGCGCCAGCCGCCTCAACACATCCGGCATGTACTCTCTCAGCCGGCATCCCGTCTACCTCGGCAACCTGTTCGTGCTGCTCGGGTTCGCGCTCGCGGTCAGGTCGTGGTGGTTCGTGCTCACCGCCGCGCTGGTCTACTGGCTGCTCTACGAGCGCGTCATCGCCGCCGAGGAGCGATTCCTGGTCCAGCGTTTCGGCGTCGCCCACCGCCGCTGGGCCGAGCGCACGCCGACGTTTTGGCCCCGGCCCCACCTGTGGCGGCCGCCGGAGACACACTTCAGCTGGCGGACGGTTCTACTGCGCGAGTACAACTCGTTCCTGCTGATCGCCGCGATCCTCGTGTTCCTGCGCTGGGTAGACCAGGTGATCGTCCGCGAACTGGCCGCCGGCGTCTGGTTCAGGCAGGATCTTCCCCTCACCGCCTCGGTGCTGGCGCTTGCGGTCGTCGTCGCCGTCATGCGGCGGATCCGCAAGCGGGGGCGCTCCGGGCACTGATCCCTTCGGGCAACCGGCGTCCAGCCGATGGAAGCAATGACGGCCGGAATCCGTTGACGTACATGACCGTAACGCCGATGACCGTCTGTCTCAGAGTCGCCGCCCTCACCGCGCTCCTGCTGGTCGTCGCTGGCGGCGCGCCGTTGGCCGACGAGACCGGCGACTCCGCCCCGCCCGAGCCTCTCGACGTCCAGTTCGTCCGCTGGCTGGAGCGCGTCGGGCCACTGATCAGTGAAGAGGAGCGGGCGTTCTTCATCGGCCTCCCCGAGGACTACCGGCGCGAGGCGTTCATCCAGGCCTTCTGGAAGGCCCGCGACCCGGATCCACGGACACCGCTGAACGAACTGCGCGTGCTCTGGGAGGATCGCGTGGACGCGGCGCTCAGCCAGTGGGGCACGCTCGAGGATGCCCGGGCCCTCTTCTACCTGCTGAACGGCCCGCCGGGACGGTTCGTCCTGCCCGACGGACGCACCGCGTCATACTGCCTCTCGCGCGGCAGCGAGCTGGAGATCTGGTTCTACGGCGGCAGCGACCGCACACCGCGCCACTTCGTCGTCATCTTCGTGCGCACGAGCAGGAACCGGCCTTACCAGTTCTGGCACAAGAGCGCGGTACGGCGTCCAACGGCCCGTCGCGGCCTGCCGACGACGAACATCAGGGTGCTCTGCGCGGACGAGTGGTTCGGCTGGGCCGCCCAGGCGCTGCAGCGCGACCTCGCCAGCACCGGAGTCCTGGAAGAAGTCTCGACGCCTCCCGAGCCTCCCGCGGAGTGGCTGGCCACCTTCGCCGCCTTCAACACCGACGTCCCGGCAGGTGCCCCTCGCTTCGACGTCGACCTCGAGTGGGACTTCCCGGGCCGCAACCAGACGCGGACGGTGACGCACGGACTCGTGCTGGTTCCGAACGCCAGCGCGGGCCGCAGGACCTTCCAGGAGCGCGAGTACCACAGCTTTCACATGACCGGCGAAGTGATCAGGGACGATCACCTGTTCGAGACCTTCCGCTACCGCTTCGAGCTTCCCGCGGGCAGCAAAGGCGAGGAGGCGCGGATCCCGCTCGTCTTCACCCGCTACCTGCGTCCGGGCGAGGTCCAGGTCCGGCTCAAGATCGAGGACGTCTTCGGCCAGCAGTTCGCGGTCGTCAATGAGACGGTCGACGTGCCGAACCTCGAGCAGGCGCAATCGCTGCGCAAAACGATCCTGGAGACGTTCCCGGCCCTCGCCGAGGCGAACGAGGCCGCGTCCCGCGGCGAACGCCTGCTGCGGCTGGTGCCGCCGCGAGACGAACGCCTGCGAGTCGGCATGGTCCGATTCTCCACGCACGCGATCGGCGACTTCGACGCCGTCGCCTTCTCGCTCGACGGCCGCGAGATCCTGCGCAAACGCCGGCCCCCCTATGGTGTGGAACTGAACCTCGGTTCCCATCCGACCGAGCACCGGATCCGGGTGGAAGGCCTCAAGGACGGCGAGGTCGTCGCCTCGGACGAGATGTCCGTCAATCGCGGCGGCCAGCGCTTCCGCGCCCGGTTCATCGAGCCGCGCTCCGGCGAACAGTATCTGCAAAGCACCCGCGCCGTCGTCGAGATCGCGGTGCCGGACGGCGAGGAGATCGAGCGACTTGAACTGTTCCTGGGCGAGGAGCGGATCGCCACGCTCTACCAGCCGCCCTGGGTCCAGCCGGTCGTGCTCGACGGGCCAAACCTGACCTACCTTCGAGCGGCCGCTTTTCTCGCCGACGGCAGCAGCACGGAGGACGTCGTCTTCATCAACAGCCCGAACCCGATCGAGCGGATCGACGTGCAGTACATCGAGCTTTTCGCCAGCGTCGTCGACGAAAGCGGACGACCGGTCCCCGGACTGGAGCAGGATCACTTCGCGGTCACCGAAGACGGTGTTCCGCAGACAGTCCGACGCTTCGAATGGGTCGACGACACGCCCTTCCACGCGGGCCTCCTGATCGACACCTCCGCTTCGATGGAGGAATCGATCGAAGAGGTCCGCACCGCCGCGCGCCGGTTCGTGGACACGGCTCTTCAACCCAAGGATCGAATGGCGATCCTCACGTTCGCCAACCGCACCCAGGTCGAGAGCCGGTTCACGAAGAACACGGGCCAGCTCGCACGGGCGCTCTCGGGCCTCAAGGCGACCGGCACGACCTCGCTCTACGACAGTCTGGTCTACGCACTCAGCTACTTCGACGGCATCAGCGGCCAGAAGGCGCTGCTCCTCCTGTCCGACGGCCGGGACGAGAACAGCTCGTTCACGTTCGAGAGCGCCCTCGAGACCGCGCACCGATCCGGCGTGACGATCTACGCCATCGGACTCAAGAAGGCGGCGACGGACAGAACCACCCGTCGAGTCCTCGAGCGCATCGCGGGAGAGACCGGTGGCCAGGCGTTCTTCATCGATCAGGTCAGCGAACTCGACGCGATCTACCGGCAGATCGAACGGGAACTCAGGAACCGCTACCTGCTCACCTACCAGTCGACGAGCACGAAGCCGGACAGCGAGTTCCGCGTGGTGCGGGTCGAAGTGGACCGCCGCGGCGCCGACGTGCGGACGATGGCGGGGTACTACCCCTAAAAGCGGCCTGGCAGGGCCCTACACCGCCAGCGCGTCCTCGCCGAACCGTTCCATCGCCTCCAGCGTCTCCCGCACGTCGTCCCAACCCGTCGAGTGGTTGATGATGCAGAGCCGCAACGCGAACGTCCCGTGCAGACTTGTCGACGAAACGAACGCGCGGTCATCCCAGAAGAGACGCGCGAGTACCTCCCGGTTGACGTTCTCGAGCGTCCCGTCGTCCAGACCGGCGCCTTCAGGGTTGACGCGCATGCAGACGATGCCTAGCGTCGCGGGCGCCTGCAGCTCCAGGGTCCGGCTCTCCCGAACGTACTCCTCGGCCCGCTTCGAAAGCTCCATCCCCTTCGAGACGGCCCGTCTGAACGCGGACATGCCGAACGTCTGAATCGACATCCAGATCTTCAGGGCGCGGAACGACCGGCTCAGTTGCAGGCCGCGGTCGTCGAGGTTCGGATGGTGCGCTCCCCAGACCGTGTCCTGGAGAACCGTCGTGCTGAAGGCGAAGACTCTCTCCAGCGTCCGGACGTCCTTCACCAGGAGGCAGCCCACCTCGTACGGCTGGAACAGCCACTTGTGGGGGTCGAGCCCGATCGAGTCGGCTCGCTCGATTCCGGTGAGAAGCTCCCCGCCCTTCTCCGTGATCGCCGCGAAGCCGCCGTAGGCGGCATCCACGTGAAGCCAGATGTCCTCCGCCTGGCAAAGGTCCGCCATCGCCTGGAGGGGATCGATCGCTCCCGTGCTGGGCGCCCCGGCATTGGCGCAGATTGCCAGGGGCGTGAAGCCCGCGGCACGATCCTCCGCAACCGCACGCGCGAGGGCCTCCACATCCAGGCGGAACGCACTGTCCGTCGGGATCTCGCGAATGCCCTCCGGCCTGACGCCGACGATCACCGCGGCACGCGCCTGTGCGCTGTGGCTCTGGTCGCTCATGTACACCGTTGGGCGCTCGGGATTGCCCGCCGCTTCCCTGGCCGCCACGAAGGCGTCGACGCTGGCGGCGGAACCGCCGCTCGTCAGCAACCCGCCCGAGCTGTCCGGATAGCCCAGCCAGCGCCGGAACCAGTCCAGGACGACGAGTTCGACCTGGCTCGGACCGCTGGCAACCAGCCAGGTGCAGGCGTTCACGTTCCAGGCGGAGGCCAGAAAATCCGCTACCACGCCGGGCCACGTCGGCTCCGACGGAACGAAACCGAAGCAGCGGGGGTGGTCCAGCCGGGTCGTCATCGGCAGGATGTCCTCCACGACCCGCTGCAGGACCCCCTCGGCCGGGTGCCCCTCCTCCGGCGGACCCTCGAGCAATAGCCGCTCGAGCCCTTCCTTGAACTCGCCGTCCCAAGCGCTCTCGTCAGGCAAGCTCTCGATCCGGGCCACCGCGAGTTCCGCGGCCTTTCCGGCCAGAGCCAGCATGTCTTCCTGCGACATCCGGAGGTCGGAGCGGCGTGGTCCCATGCCCGACCATTCTAGTCACCTACCGAAAGGGGGGTGCGACCTCCTCGATGAACCGGTCGAGGACCTCCTTCTGGCGTTCCTTCGCGCCCAGGTTGAACGCCGGCACGATGAACTCGTGGACTCCGGCGTCGCCGTAGGCACCGACCGCGTCGACGATCTCCGATACGCCGCCGATGTTCGACGGCATTCCCGTGCCGCGTGCCCGCACCTTGGCCAGAAACGCCTCGTCGTCGCTCAGGAAGAGCAGCGCCACGGCGGAGCGCTCGATCTCCGCCGGGTCCCGTCCCACGTTCTCGCAGTGGGCGTCGAGCACCGTCATCTTGTGCTTGAGGATGTCCGCCGTACCCCAAACGTTCCACTCGTCGGCGTGCTGGGCGGTGATTCGCAGGGTCACCTTCTCGCCGCCGCCGCCGATCATCAGCGGCAGCGGGTCCTGGACCGGCTTGGGCTCGAGCGGCGCATCGACGAGTTGGTAGGCCTCGCCAACGTAGCTCGCCCTCTGCGAGCCGTAGAGCGCCTTGATCGTCCGGCAGGCCTCGTCCAGGCGGCGGAGCCGCTCGCCCATCGTGTAGAACGGGATGCCGTAGGCGAGGTGCTCGTTCTCCTGCCAGCCAGCGCCGAGGCCGAGCACCACCCGGCCGCCCGAGATGTGGTCGATCGTCGCCGCCATCTTCGCCAGCACCGCCGGATGCCGGTAGGTGTTGCCCGTGACCAGCGGACCGAGACGCACGCGTGGCACCGCCGCCGCCAGAGCAGCGATTGTCGTCCAGCTCTCCGCCCACGGCGCCGATGTGTCCTCGCCGTTCGGCATGAAGTGGTCGGCGTACCAGATGCCGTCCCAGCCGGTCGCCTCGACGTGCCGGGACATCTCCAGCAAGTCGGACCAGGGCATCGTCGGGGCGGGCCAGTAGCTGAATCGCATTCGCGGGACTCCGTGCGGTCACGTGAGCGGTGAGGGCGCGTACCCTACCGCGCATCCTCGAGTCAGAAGCTGTACTTCATCCCGAAGCTGACACCCCACATGCTGAGGTCGCCGGTAGACATCACGTAGGTGACGTCGGTCCCGCCGGGGCTTCGGCTCGAGTGGTGGCTCCGGAGCTGGTCCCAGGGCAGCCTGCCGGTCTCGAAGTCGCCGTACTCGACCAGACGCGCCTTGATGCCGAGCCTTACCGAGTCGTTCACCGAGAAGTCGACTCCCGCCAGCAACTGGTAGGCGGACACGCTGTCCTGGAGCTTCGTGTTCGCAATGGTCGTCGTCCCCGCGACGATCCGCCGCAGGCTCTCCTCGTCCGGATGGCCGGCGAACGTCGTGATGGCGTCGGGATTGCCGTTCCGCTTCCACCGGTTGAAGTAGTCGATCGAAGCATCCGCGGTGCCGAGGCCGAGGCCGACGTACGGCGAGACTCTCGCGCCCGGCGTGAAGTCCCAGTAGGCGTTGGCGAAGAAGCTCTCGTACTGCACGGTCTCGATCCGGGTTTCCGCGATCTCGAGTTCCTGTTGCGCCTTGTCCACCGTCACATCGTCGGTCGCCGCCAGATCGGCCACCGCGTCGTAGGTCAGTGCCGAGTGGGTGTACTCGAGTTCGGCGCGGATGTTGCCGAAGCGATAGCCGACCGCGAGGCCGCCCATCATCCCGGAGTCGCTGCCGCCCATGTCCGAAGACCATGCCGAGGGCGGAGGATCGCAGCCCGCGTTCGTGCCGTCGATCGGCACGATCCAGCCGTCACAGGTGGTCGCGACGTCGTTGTCCGTGCCGTCCAGGGTCATGGACGCGCCGCTGCCGATGCCCAACTCCAACCCAAGGTAGGGACCGTTCTGTGCCTCGGCGATCCCCGTGGAAGCGGTGCCCAGGAGTGGCGGCAGCAGGCACACGACCGTCCCGATCCAACTACTACATCTCATTCTCGGTCCCTCCAGTGACTCACGCGCACCCTACCCGTCGCCCTTCCGCCGCCGACACGTACGCCGAGTACAGCACCCGCACGACCTCCAGGCCAAGCTCGCCGTCCGACTCGGCGGCCACGCCGTCCAGCAGGTTGGCGGCGAACGCCTGGCACATGCCGAGCTGGCCCGATGTCCAGTCCTCGTCCGGCATCGGCGTCGTCCAGCCGGCGCCGGAGTCGATCTTCTCCATGATGTAGGCGTCGTCGAAGACGTTCCCGTCCGGCGTGTACGCGCGGAGCATGTCGTTCGGGCTCAGACTGAGCCTCAACCGACAGTTGCTGGCAAACAGATCGAGGCCGCTTTCCATTCCACCGAGGACGTGATCCCCGCCCCAGGCGACGGCGCGTGAACCGTCGTCGAAGCCGATGGTGGCGCAGCCCCAGTTCTCGACCTCGCCCCAACCGCCGGCGACGCGGAGTTCGTCCGCCGACACGCCGGCGACCGCGCTCAGATCCGCGGTCTCGGCGCTGACCCAGGCGGGTCGTACCGGCTTACCCGACCGCCGTAACCCTTCCACCCGCTTCAGGTGGAGCATGGCGCCGACCGGATGGGCAGCGAGCCGGATCAGGGCGCCGCCGCCTGTGTGCCGCCAGACCCGCGAGTAGGGAGAGTGAGAGCCGCTGTGGCACTCGCCGCCCCGCATCTCGAGCAGAACCGCGTCCGCCTTTTCCAGCAGGCCGAGCGCGCGGCGGAACGCGGGAGCGTAGATCCAGTTCTCGCCGTAGAGAAGCTGCACGCCGGCGCGCTTCGCCGCCTCGACCATGGCACGCGCGTCCGCTTCGGCGGCTTGCAGCATCTCGCAACGGTCGCGAGCGGCAACGTCGGCGTCGCTCGCGTCCTCCGGCAGATCCTGGCCGGTGTAGGCGGTCAGGGGCTTCGTGCAGATGACGTGCTTGCCGGCCGCGGCGGCAGCTTCGGTCATGTCGCGGTGCAGGCGGTTGGGGACGCAGAGATCGACGACGTCGATCGAAGGATCCGAGAGCATGTCGTCGAGGTCGTCGAAGACGGCCGGCACGTCGAAGCGCTGTGCGTAGTCCTCGGCGTGTTCGCGGCGGCGCGAGACGACGCCGCCGACGCTCGCCGAGACGACCTGCTTCCAGCAGCGCGCCCTGGTTTCGGCGAGGAACCCGGCGCCGACGATCCCAACTCGCAACTGCCGCGACTCCCCCATCGACTCGCGGGAGCATAGCCGCCGCACCGGCCTCTGCTACCCTCCGCAACCGATGCTGGACCGGCCCGGCTCGCCGCTCGCCACCGTCAACGCCCTCGCGCTGACGTGCGCCATCCTGCTTGCGGGCGCCTGGGACGCGAACAATCACGGCCACGACGCCGTCGAGACGAACGCCACCCACTGCACGGTCGATCACGACGCCGAGGCTTCGGCAGCCGCGAGCCACGCCACCGTCGGCACGGCCGCGGCGGCGCACGACCATTCCTGCATCGCCTGCCAGCTCGGCCGAGCCACGACCAACCAGGTCGGCAAACGCCTGGCCACGAAGCCCCCGGACCTTCCGTCGACCGCGCTGAGGTCGGAGGGTCCAGGCAGGTTCGAGAGCGGCGAGCACCGGCAGCGGACGGCCCGCGGACCGCCCAAGGGCTGAGTCGACACCGCCTCCGACCCTAGGGTCGGCCTTGCAGCGTCGCAGAGGGGCGCACCGCCGATCGTAGCGGTGTGCTTCCGGGCCGCTGCGCCCCAGCCAACGACCGCCACCCATCGACTCGAATCGACGACGACAGGACCTTCTCGCCATGCACTCTCTTCGACCCAGGAACTCTCTTCTGCTCGCCTTCCTCCTTCTCTTGCCGCTCCCCGCCCTAGCACGGGACGGCGACGTCTCGGGCACCGTGACCGATCAGACCGGCGCCGCCCTGCCGGGCGTGACCGTGGAGGCAGCGAGCCCGGCCCTCGCCGACGGCCCCCGCTCCGCCAGGACGGACGCCGAAGGATCCTTCGTCATCGGCAATCTGCCCGCCGGGGACTACTCGGTCTCCTTCAGTCTCAGCGGCTTCGACACCCTGAACCGGGACGGCGTGTCGATCTCCGGTGCCGGCGGCGCGAACCTGGATGTCCGCCTGCGAATCGAGAGTCTCATCCAGG
The DNA here is from genome assembly GCA_026707545.1 of Acidobacteriota bacterium. Classification (NCBI taxonomy): domain Bacteria; kingdom Pseudomonadati; phylum Acidobacteriota; species Acidobacteriota bacterium. The sequence goes on from JAPOWR010000001.1 coordinate 2,248,684, forward strand.
AGGTCACGGTCGTCGGAAGCAAGCTGGGCACGGGCAGGCAGGAGTTCGGCGTCAGCGTCGCCCATCTGGGCGCCGACCGCATCGACTCCGACGCGATCGTCAACGTCGAGGACGCCTTCCACCGGGCCGCGAACGTCTACGTCGGCGCCGCCGAGCAGGGCGGCTACGCCATCCGCGGGGTGAACAACAGCGGCCTGGAGTCCGACCACTCCAACGGCACCGCCCTGGCCTCCGTCCTCGTCAATCAACTGGCGCTCGCACCGCGCACGAGCGACCATCTGAACCCGTCCCTGTTCGACGCCGAGTCGGTGGAGATCCTCCGTGGACCCCAGTCGACCCTGCAGGGGCCGAACTCCCTGATCGGGTCGGTGCTCATCAACTACAACCGGCCCGCGTTCGACGGCTACGACGGACGCGTCCGGGTCGAGGGCGGCAGTCTCGATACGGAGCGGATCCAGTTGATGCAGAACGTCGAGCTCGTCGACGGGATTCTCTCCGCGCGCGTCGTCCACGAGGACCGCTACATCCGCGGAGCGGTCTCGAACATCGTGAACGGCGCCGACGACCGGCACCGCACGGACGTCGAGACGACCCGCGTTCTGCTGGCCTTGAGACCGCGGGCCGACGAGAGCCTCCGGTTCGACCTCACCTGGCTCCGGAGCGACTCGGACTCGATCCCCTGGGGCTACCACATGGAAGACCCGGCACGGGGGATCACGATGGAGGACCGGCAGCAGGTCTGGAACCGCGAGGACGCGTTTCCTTCCAAGATCGACCTCCTGAACCTGGAGGCGCACATCGACCTCGGCGAGCGCTGGGCCCTCGACGCCGTCGTCGGCGCGAGCGAGTTCGACGGCGCGCAGCTCTTCGACGCCGACTTCACGCCCTGGGACATTCTGAACGTCGACGCGTGGAGCCAGGACGACGTCGCGAGCCAGGAGATCCGCGCCTCGTACCGCGGCGCCGGCGTGAACGTTCTGCTTGGCGCCTTCCACTCGCGGTCCGACTTCGGCTACGGCTTCACAGGCGCCGGCTTCTTCCCCGACGGACTGGGCAACATCGTTCCCTTCAACCGGACGACCAGATTGACCGAGGACGTCGAGCAGACCGACTTCTTCGGACGGATCGAGTGGGATGCGACGGATCGGGTGCACCTGACCGGGGGCGTCCGGCTCAGCCGTGACTCCAGGGCCAACGTCAACTTCGCGGACAACAACGGCTTCATCACCGAGCTGGACGCCGAGACGGACTTCGAACAGGTGCTCCCATCCGCCTCGGTGACCTTCGACGTGGCCCAGAACACCTCGCTGGGCGCGTCGTACGCACGCGGCTTCAAGGCCGGCGGGTTCGCCTTCGGGCTCCTGCTCGGGCTGGCGGAGCCGTTCGACGAAGAGTTCACGGACAACTTCGAGTTGTTCCTGAGGCACCGCATCGCCAACGGCCGCATGATCCTGAACGCGAACCTCTACCGGATCGACTGGACCGATCAGCAGATTCCGTACACGCCTCCGGGAGGTTTCCCGCAGTTCGACTCATTGGTCGCGAACGCCGGCGAGTCGCTTCTTCAGGGCCTCGAGATCGAGACCGAGGTCTTCGTCAGCAACGCGCTGAGCCTCTTCGGGTCGCTCGGCATCTCGGACTCCGAGTTCGTGCACTTCGTCCTCGACGGCGTGGACTACGCCGGCAGGGCGTTGCCGCAGGCGCCCTCGTGGAGCGCCTCCGCGGGTCTGAACTGGCGCTCGCCGGCGGGCTGGTTCGCCGGCGGAACGCTGAGCTACGCCGACGACGCCTACAGCGAACTGGCGGCGCCGGAGATCACGCGGCTGAAGACCCGGACGCTGCTCGACGGCCGGTTCGGCTACCGGCGCGGCGGCTGGGCGCTCTACGCCTGGGGCAAGAACCTGCTCGACCACCAGTACGAACGCCAGTTGTACAACGGCGCTCCGTTCGGACTGCCGGGCGCCTACGGCATCTTCGGTCGGCCACGGTCGGCCGGTGTCGGCATCGACTTCAACTGGTAAGGAGGCGGAGCGCCGGCAACATCCAACGGGGAAGAACCCATGCCACAGAAGAACGAAGGCCTCGAAGTCACCGGCCTGAACAAGACCTACCCGGGCGGCATCCGGGCGCTGGAAGACGTCGACCTGACGGTCGAGCCGGGCCTCTACGGCCTGCTCGGCCCGAACGGCGCCGGCAAGAGCACGCTGATGCGGACTCTGGCCACGCTGCAGGCGCCGGACAGCGGCACGATCCTGCTCGACGGCGTCGACGTCCTGGCGGACCCGGACTACCTGCGGCGACGCCTCGGCTACCTGCCACAGCAGATCGGGACCTACCCGACGGTCACCGGCCGGCAACTCCTGGACCGTTTCGCCAATCTCAAGGGGCGCACGAACGCCGCCGAGCGGCGGCGCGAGGTAGCAGGACTCCTGGAACAGGTGAATCTCAGCCAAGACGCCGACCGGGCCGTCGCGACCTACTCCGGCGGCATGCTGCGCCGCTTCGGCATCGCGATCGCCCTCGCCGGGGATCCGCGCCTGCTGATCGTCGACGAACCGACCTCGGGCCTCGATCCGGCGGAACGGAGCCGCTTTCACCGGGTGCTCGCCGACATCGCGGCGGACAACGTCGTGCTGCTGTCGACCCACATCGTCGACGACGTCGAGAGCCTGTGCGAACGGCTGTCCATCCTCGACCAGGGCCGGATCGTCGCCGAAGGAACGCCGGCGTCCCTGGCCGCGGAGCTCGAAGGCCGCCTGTGGTCGCGCGTGGTTCCCCGCGGCGAGCCTCTGCCGGAGGACGCCCTGCACGTCTCGGCGAAGCCCACGGGCTCGCTGGTTGTCGTCGAGGCGTCTTCCCGCCCCGACGACCGCTGGGAACCCCAGGCGCCCCGCCTGGAGGACGTGTACCACGCCGCCATCGCGCACGGCAGCGGGCGGCGGGAAGCGAGGGTCGCGTGAACACCCTGCGTTTCGTCGCCGCCCAGGCGTGGCAGGAGTTCCGGGCCGGCTGCCGCGGGCCGCTGCTGGCGATCGTCTTCCCCGGGCTCATCGGCTACGCGCTGATCGTCATTCTCAACGCGGACTACATGCGTGAGATGGGCGCCACCGAGGTGCCCCGCAACAGCCCCCACGTGATCTACCTGATGATGGCCGGGCAGGCCGTCTGGATCTTCTTCGTCTGGGCCTGGCTCTTCGGCCTGAACGTGGTGCGCGACCGGAACGCCAGCCTGCACGAGGTTGTCCTGTCTACACCTGTTTCCCTGCCGGCGCTGCTCTTCGGCCGCTACCTGGGCGCCCTGGCTCTCTCGACCCTCCTTCCGGTCGCGACGGCCATCGGCTTCTGGCTGGTTCCGGCGCTCGGCGCCCTGGGGATCATCCCGCCGGACGCCGTGGGTCCGCACCCCTGGTTCGCGATGGCGCATTCGCTTCTGCTGTTCACCCTGCCGACCGCGGCCGGAGTCGGCGCGCTGTTCCTGTGCGCGGCGATCTGGACCCGTAGCATCGCGGGGCCCTTCGCGGTCGCGGCCATGCTGATGCTGGTCTGGATGGTAGCCATGGTCGTCGTTCGCGGCGGCGACGCCAGCCCGGCGGTCGCGACCCTGCTCGACGCCTCCGGCTTCGCCGAGATCGAGGAACAGACGAACCTGATGACGCCGCGCGAGAAGGCGGTCGCCGTCATCGAACTGACGCCGCCCCTGCTCGTCAACCGCCTGATCTGGACGCTGCCGCCGTTACTCCTGTTGGCGGTCGTGCTGCGCCGCGTCAACCGGGAACGCCTAGCGCTCGAGAAGGCGCCGGCGACGCGCCGGCGAAGGTCGCAAGCGAGCGGAGCGCGAGCGAAAGCGCCGCCGGAGTCCACTCTTCCCCCGGGCCCCGCGGCCACGCCGGCCTGGCTCCGGGCAACCTGGACCGAGGCGGCATGGCACCTGAAACTCTCGTTCCGGGGCTGGGGCACGCCACTCGCCCTCGCCATGATGGTGGCGACGGGCGTCGGCGGCGCCTTCGTTCACGTCGTCCTTCACGCCGACGGCCCGCTGCAGCCCCGCTCCGGACTCGTCGAGCGGATGATCATCGAGTACTTCTACCTCGTGGTCGTCTTCATGGTGGCCGCCTTCGTCGGCGTCATGGCGCGCCGCGACGACCGCACCGGCTGGAGCGAGATCAGCGACGCAACCTCGGCGCCGGTCGGCACACGCGTCGTCGGACGGGCGCTGGCGTCGCTCTGCCTGACAGTCGCCTTCGCCCTGACTCCCCTCGTCGCGGTGTGGATCGTCACCGGATTGGCGCTTCCCGGCGCCTTCAGCCTCGCCAATCCGGCACCGTTCTTCGCCCTGCTGCTGGCGCCCGCGCTGCTGGAAGTCGCCGCGGTCGTGCTGCTGGCGCATGCGCTGATTCGCCACGCGGGAGCCGCGCACGCCGTCTCGGTCATCTGCGCGTTCATCATCGTGGTCAACCACGAACTGGCCGTCACGACCTATCCGCCGGCGGAGTTCGGGGTGCCGGCGCACGCTACAGTGTCCGAGTTCGCCGGCTGGGGGCCCTGGATGAACCACATTCTGACGGCCGACCTGTTCAAGCTGGCCATCGTGGTGGTTCTCCTTGCCGTGGCGTGGTTGGCGTGGCCGCGAGGCACCGCGCTGACCGTGCCCCTGCGCTGGCGAACCGCTCTCGGCCGGGTCCCGGGTGGAGCGGGAGTGCTGGCGGCGGCTGGCGTCGTCCTGGCCTTCGGCACCCACACCGTGCTGTACGAGCAGTTCGTCACCCTGGGCGGCTACCAGTCCGAAGCCAGCGAGACCGCGGAAGACGCCGAGTGGGAGAAGCGGTGGTGGGCGTCGGCGACCCCGTTCTCGACCGCCGGCGGCGAAGCGATCGTCGACGTCGATCCCGCGGGGCGCACGGCCACCGCCCGGTGGCGTCTGGACGGCGTCCGCTCCGCCTCAGGGCTTCTTCACGGAGCGCTTCCGGACGGCGCGGAGATTCAGCGCGCGACCGTCGACGGCGAACAGGCGGCGGTGACGGTCGCCCTCGACCAGTTCTCGCTTGAACTCGACGACTGCGGCCGGACTGGAGAGGAGGGCTGCACCGTGAAGCTCGACCTGACCGTTCGCGACGAGGGCTGGGCGGACCACGGCGAGAGCAGGTGGCTGCACGAATCGGGCGTCTGGCTGCGCGCGGCCGATGTCCTGCCGGCGCTCGGCCACGATCCCGACCGGCTGGTGCGCGCGCCGCATGATCGCGAGCTACACGGGCTGCCGGACGATCCCGCCGCCGTCGACGCCCACGCGCTGTCGCCCGCCATGGGAGTGGCCCCCGCGGGCGAATGGAGCTGGACGGTTCGTTTCGCCTCCACCGAAGACGCGGACCCGTCGCGACAGGCGAGGACGGCGACCGCGGGTCAGGTCAGCGGCCCGCTCGACTTCGCCGCCGCCTGGTGGCCGCGAAAGCCCCTGGAAGCGAACATGGACGGTGTGGCCGTGTACCACGGTTCGATGCGTTCGAACGATGTCGAGGTCGTCCTGAACGACGTGACCGGGATGCGGAGCTGCGTGGCCAGCCTGCTCGGAAGGGCTCCGGCCGTCGGCGCCGTGCTCCAGGCGCCCCGTGAGCTGGGAGCGACAGCGCTCCACGGCGGGCTGTTGTGGCTGCCGGAGCACGAGGGATGGGACGTCGCCGCCGACGGCTTCGGCCACTGGCGACGACGCGCGACGCTCGCGGCTGCCCTTGCGGCGCGGCAGCTCGCGGACGATGCCGGCCTGCGCAAGGAGCCCGGCGAGGACTGGCTGCGTGTCGGCGTGTCGGGCTGGATCGGCATGGAGTGCGTGCGCCGCGCGGACGGCAGGGACGCCTGGCTGGCCCTGCACTCCCGAGCCAGTGGTCAGGTCATCGAGGCGTTCGGCGCGCTCGATGCGCCCGCGATCAGCGTCGAGGCCGCGGGCGACGTACCGTGGATTCGTCACTACACGCCCCTGGCCACGGCGGCGTGGGTCGAGTCCATCGGCCCGGCCGAAGCGGTCGCGGCCATCGACGAGGTGATCGCCGCGGTCCGCGCCGGCGGAGCGCTGCCCGAAGCCCTGGCGGCCGCGGTCGGCGAAAAAGACGCCCGCGCGCTGCTCGGACCGCCCGCGTCCTCCGACGTGCTGGTCGCGGAGTCCGGGCGAACGGTGGAGATCGAGGGTCAACGCTGGCTGTGGCGGGACGGCGGTTGGGAACCGCTCACCGTGCCCATCCACGTGACCCAGCGCTACGAGGACGGCAGCGAGGAGCGCCACCGGATCGGACCGGTCCCGACGGCCGCCGACCCCGAGGCGCCGTTCACGATCATCGACGCCTGGCCGTCGTTCGAGCGTTCGCCGACCGACAACGTCTGGCGCGGAGAAGGAGGAGGAGAATGACCGAATCGCACGAATCGAACACGGGGGCCACGCCCCTTCTCGAAGCCCGCGGACTGTCCAAGGACTACGGCGACACGCGAGCCCTCGACTCCCTGGACCTGGCGATAGCGCCCGGAGAGGTCTATTGCCTCCTCGGCCCCAACGGCGCGGGGAAGACCACCACGATCAACCTCTTCCTCGGGTTCGTGGCGCCCTCGGCGGGTCAGGCCCTCGTGTCCGGCCTGAACGTGTCCACTCACGACCGCGAGTCCAAGCGCCGGGTCGCCTACATCCCGGAGCAGGTGATGCTGTATCGAAACCTCAGCGGGATCGAGAACCTCGAGTACTTCGCCGCGTTGGGCGGCCAGGGATCGCTGGGTCGGGAGCGACTGGTCGAGATTCTCGTCGAAGCCGGCCTGGACGGGGAAGCGACCGGGCGACGGGTCTCCACCTACTCCAAGGGCATGCGCCAGAAGGTCGGCATCGCGATCGCCATCGCCAAGGAAGCCGACGCGCTGCTGCTGGACGAACCGACGTCCGGTCTCGACCCCACGGCCTCGAGCGAGTTTTCGGCGCTGGTCGAGCGGCTCAGGAATCGCGGCGTCGGCGTGCTGATGGCGACTCACGACCTGTTTCGCGCAAAGGACACCGGCACGCGAGTGGGCATCATGCACTACGGACGCCTGGTCACGGAGCTGAGCACCGCCGAGATCGGCCATGCCGACCTCGAGCGCATCTATCTCGAACACGTACGCGACAACGGAGCATCGCCATGATCCGTCACATCGTCCGCAAGGAGTTCACCGACACGATCCGGGACGGCCGCTTCCGCTGGTGCGCGATTCTCGTGGGGTCGCTGCTGCTGGTCTCGCTGGCCCATGGGTGGGTCCAAGCGCGGAAGGCACACGAGGAGCATGCGGCCGCGCAGGCCACGGCTCGCGAGCACTGGGAGACGCAGGGCGAGAAGAACCCTCATTCGGCGGCGCACTACGGCGTCTATGCCTTCAAGCCCCGCCTGGCGCTGTCCTTTGTCGACGAAGGCGTGGACCCCTTCACCGGTACGTCGGTGTGGCTGGAGGCGCACCGGCAGAACGACTTCCTGTTGCGTCCGGCCCAGGATGCAACGGCGGCGCAGAGGATAGGGGCTCTGACGGCGGCACAGGTGCTGCAGCATCTCGTGCCCCTGCTGATCATCCTGTTGACGTTCGGCGCCTTCGCCAGCGAGCGCGAACGGGGAACGCTGCGCCAACTGCTGGCCACCGGCGTCGGCTGGAGGGAGCTGGCCCTGGGCAAGGCGCTGGGCACTTCCGGTGCGCTGGCGCTGCTGCTGGTGCCGGCGGCCCTTGCAGGGGCGGCGGCCCTGGCCGTTGCGAACCCGGGTCCGGTGGCATCGCCGCTGGCAAGAGGCGTCGTCCTGGCCTGCGTCTACCTGGCCTACTTCGTCGCCTTCCTGGCGCTGTCTCTCGCCGTGTCCGCGAGGGCGAAGTCGGCGCGAACCGCGCTGGTGTTCATGCTGGCCGTGTGGGTGGTCAATGGGCTCGTGGCGCCGCGCGTCGCGGTGGACCTGTCGAAGTGGCTCTACCCGACGCCCTCCGCCTTCGAGTTCGCCCGTACCGTGGAGAGCGAGATGGCCACGGGCACCGACGCCATCTCCCGTCCGGACCGCGCCGAGTCGACCGAGCGTCTGCTCGCCGAGTATGGAGTGGAACGGGTCGAGGACCTGCCCATCAACGCGGTCGGCGCTTATCTGCAGGAGAGCGAGGAGTTCGGCAATCGGATCTTCGACCGCAACTACGGCGCGTTGTGGGACACCTTCAGGCGTCAGGGCCTCCTGCAGGAAGCCCTGGCGGCTGCGGCCCCGTCGATCGCGGTTCGCACGCTCTCGATGGGGTTGGCCGGAACGGATGTCGAGCAGCACAGGCACTTCGCCGAAGCCGCGGAGACGTACCGCCGCGATCTGATGCGGCAGATGAACGGCGACATGACCGAGAACTCCCTGACCGGCGACTTCTCGTACGCCGCGGGCGCCGAGCTCTGGGAATCCGTGCCTCCGCTGGAGTACGAAGCCCCGCCCCTGGGCTGGGTGCTGGGCAACCGGATCCTGTCGCTTGCCGTGCTCGGCGCGTGGCTGGCGGGCGCCGTCCTGTTCGCGTCCGCTCAGGTCCGGCGGGCGGAGGTCTCCTAGGTGACGGCGCGAACCGTCCTGAGGAACGAGTGGCGTCTGCTGATGGCCGATCGGCCGCTCAAGATCGCCCTCGGGCTCTTCGTCGTCCTGCTCGGCTACGCGCTGACGAACGGGGTCGTCTGGCTGCGGTTCCAGGAACGCACCGTGGAGGCCACGACGAGCGGCAACGTCGAGCGCGCGAGCGCCCTGGAACAGGAACTGGAAGCCATCGAAGCCGGCGGCCAGCCGTCTTCGCCCTTCGCCGACCCGCGCTCGCCCCTCGTGCTCGGCGGCCCCTCAGGCAGCCAGACCGCCGTGCTGGCGCCGGGCCCTCTGACGGCCCTTGCGATCGGACAGAGCGACCTCCTTCCCTACTACTACGACGTCAACGTCTACACCAACGAATCGTCGTTTCACCAGAACGGCGAGGTCGAGAACCCGCTCAACCTGATGGTCGGACGGTTCGACCTCGCCTTCGCGGTGGTTTACCTGCTGCCGCTGCTCGTTCTGGCCCTCAGCTTCAACGTCCTCTCGGAGGAGCGCGAGCAGGGGACGCTGGCGTTGACCCTCTCGCAACCCGTGTCGGCCCGCAACGTCGTGACCGTCAAGCTCGCTTTCCGGGCGCTTCTGGTCGTGGGGACCGTGCTTGGCGTCTCGCTGCTCGGCGCCCTGGCTACCGGAGGCTTCGGTTCGCCCGACCGGATTTTCCTCTGGAGCTTCACGGTCGTCACCTACTCGCTCTTCTGGTTCGTGCTCGCGGCGTGGGTCAACACCCTGCGCCGATCCTCGGCCTGGAACGCGACGGTCCTCGTGGGCGCGTGGCTGGTGCTCGTGGTGGTGCTGCCGGCAGCGATCAACGCCGCGGCCGGCCTGCTGCACCCATTGCCGTCGCGTGTCGAGATGATCACGGCTCAGCGCGAGGCATCGAACGACGCCGTGAACCGGCGAAGCGAGTTGCTCGCCCGCTACCTGGAAGACCATCCGGAGATGGCCGAAGGCGTGGTCGCCGACGAGCCCGGCCTGGGCGCGCTCTCCTGGGCCGCCACAGATGCCGTCAACAGGCGCCTGGAGGAAGTCACGGCGGAACACGATGCACGCCGCGCCGAACAGATCGCCCTGGTGCGCCGCTATCGCTTCCTGTCGCCGGCGCTCCTGGCGCAGGAAGTCCTCCTCGACGCCGCGGGGACGGGTGACGCGCGCTTCGCCCACTTTCAGTCCCAGGTGAGAGAGTTCGCCGAGCAGTGGCGGGAGTTCTTCGTACCCGCAGTCCTCGCCGACGAGCAGATGAACGCCGGCGTCCTTGCCAACGTGCCGAGGTTTGGCTTCGCCGACGAAGGAATCAGCGATGTCGCCCGCCGCGCGACTGCGCCGCTCGCCGTCCTGGGCGGACTCCTCGCGCTGGTGAGCGCGGCCGCGGGAGTCGGACTCGGCCGGGTGCGAGGCGCGGACTGAGCGAGGGATACGATGCACAGCCGAAATGCCCAGAACGATGATCGCCGCCGGCGGCCTGTCAGCCCTGCTGCTCGCCGCGCCCGCGACCGCCCAACGCGGCGCCCCGGCCGGTGAGTGGCCGAGCTACGGCGGTGACGTAGGGTCGACCAAGTACTCGCCGCTCGATCAGATCGACGCCGCGAACTTCGGCGAACTCGAGGTCGCCTGGCGCTGGCGGTCGGTCGACGGATTCCTCAGCAAGTCGGAGGCGGGCGGCGAGTGGTACGCCGGCAGCGACGTCATCTTCAGCCGGCTGAAGGACGACGATCCGCTGCTCTGGCGCGCAGGCCGCGCTCCGTACATCCGCAACCTGAAGGCCACGCCGCTGATGCAGGAGGGGCTGCTGTTCCTGAACACGCCGATCTCGATCGGCGCCGCGGTCGACCCCGGCACGGGCCGGACGGTCTGGGCGTACAACCCAAAGAGCTACGAGAGCGGCACGACGACGATGACCGTCGTCTGGAACCAGCGCGGCGTCGCTTACTGGACGAACGGAGAAGAGGGCGACGACGCGGACAGCCGCGTCTACTGGGGCACGGGCGACGGCTACCTGCTCTCGGTCGACGCCCGTACCGGCCGCCCGAACGAGGACTTCGGCGACGGCGGGCGCGTCGACCTGATGAAGAACCTGCCACGCGCGAATCGCGGCGAGCGGGACTACCTGAACGCTTTGCTCTACTCGATGCAGTCGCCGCCGGTCGTCGTCCGGGACGTCGTCGTCACCGGCGCCTCGATCGCCGACCGCCGGATCACGAAGGAGTCGATCCCCGGCTGGGTGCGTGGCTGGGACGCGCGCACCGGCGAACTCCGCTGGGTGTTCCGCACCGTGCCCCAGGAGGGCGACGAAGGCGTGGAGACCTGGGAGGACGAGTCCTGGCGCTACTCGGGCAACGCGAACGTCTGGACGATGCTCTCCGGCGACAACGAGAACGGCATCGTCTACCTGCCGACCGGCACCGCCACGAACGACTTCTACGGTGGCCACCGGCCGGGCGACAACCTCTACTCGGAGAGCCTGGTCGCGGTCGATGTCGAGACGGGCGAGAAGCTCTGGCACTTCCAGGCCGTCCGCCACGGCCTCTGGGACTACGACTTCCCGGCCGCACCGACGCTCATCGACCTCCCGGGTCGAGACGGAGCCGGCCCCCGACAGATCGTCGCCCAGGTCAGCAAGCAGGGCTTCCTCTACGTCTTCGACCGCGTGACGGGCCAGCCGGTCTGGGAGATCGAGGACCGCCCCGTGCCCCCGGCGACGATGCCCGGCGACACCGCGGCGCCGACCCAGCCCTTCCCGACGAAGCCGGCGGCCTTCGAGTACCAGGGCGTGACGGAAGACGACCTGGCCGACTTCACGCCCGAAATCAGGCAGATGGCTCTCGACGTGATCGAGGACTACCGGATCGGTCCGCTCTACACGCCGCCGTCCCTGCCCGAGCCCGGAGGCAAGCGGGGAACAATCTTCCGGCCGTCTGCCGGAGGCGGCGCGAACTGGTACGGCGCCGCGGTCGATCCGGAAACCGGCTGGCTCTACGTGCCGTCGCGGAACGCGTTCAGCATGGTCACCTTCTACACGCCCGATCCTCTGGAAGGCGGCACGCTCCGCTACACCCACGGCGGCCGCGGCCGGCGTCCCGCGATGCCGGAAGGTCTGCCGCTGTTCAAGCCCCCGTACACGCGGATGACCGCGATCGACCTCTTCACCGGCGAGCACGTGTGGATGAAGCCGCTCGGCAACAACGACACGCTGCGCAACCACCCGCTTCTTGTGGACCTCGACCTGCCCCCGCTCGGCGGCGACACCTACACCGGACCGCTGCTGACGAAGACGCTGCTGATCCACGGCCAGCACGCCCCGGAGGACGACGGCGGCAACCGCCTCGTCGCCCGGGACAAGCGGACTGGCGACGTGGTCGCCGAGGTGCCGCTGCCGGCGCGCGGGCTCGGCACGCCGATGACCTACCTCTGGGAGGGCAGGCAGTACATCGCGCTGACGGTCGCCGGCAGGCGCGAGACGGACGGCGTACCGGAGCTGATGGCGTTCGCGCTGCCTTGACGCTTCCCGAAACACACCGTCCCGTCGGAGCGTCCTGACAGTTATGAAAAACGCTCTCAGCTTCACGATTCTGGTCGCCGGCCTGGCCGGCTGCGGCAGCGACGGCACGCCGCCCGAGGCCGCGGTCGTCGACGGTCCGGGAACCTCCTCCATCAAGGGCGAGGTCTGGGCGGACAACTGGTTCGCCTTCTACCTGGGCGACCGGCTGATCGTCGAGGATTCCGTGCCGATCACGACGGAGCGGTCGTTCAACGCCGAGGCCTTCGTCTTCAACGCCGACTACCCCTTGCAACTCAACTTCGTCGCCAAGGACTTCAAGGAGAACGACACGGGCCTGGAGTACATCGGCCGCGGCAACCAGCAGATGGGAGACGGCGGACTCATCGCGCAGTTCACGGACGCTGAAACGGGGGAGCCGGTCGCGATGACCGACTCCGCCTGGCGATGCCTGGTGATCCACGAGGCGCCGCTCGATCGCGCCTGCGAAGACGAGGCCGACCCGGCGCCCGGCGTCGGCCCTTGCCAGTTCACGGCGATGGCCGAACCCGAGGGCTGGCGGGAGCCAGGATTCGACGACACCGAATGGCCGTCAGCCGTCGAGCACAGCGCGGCGGCGGTCAGGCCGAAGGGCGGCTACGACGCGATCGACTGGTGGGACGACGCGCGCCTGATCTGGTCGGCCGACCTCGAGACGCAGAACACGCTGCTCTGTCGCCTGACGGTGCAGCAACCCCCGACGCGAGTCGTTCGGCCTAACGCCTCGCCATGAACGCGGCGACGGCGTCGCGGTGAGCGTCGCTCTGGTAGGCCGCCTGGAGTTCTTCGATTTCACGGCGGTGGATCTCGTCGAGATCATGCGATGAGCCGTTCTTCGTCAGCAATCGCTTGATGGCGCGCAGCGAGCTGTCGGCGTTCTCGCCGATCCGGGCGGCCATCTCGAGCGCTCGATCCAGCGTCTCGTCGTGCGGCACGACGGCGTTCGCGAAACCCATCGCCTCGAGTTCCGAGGCGTCGTAGAGACGACCGGTCAGGCACATCTCGCTCGCCTTCGCCCAGCCGACCCGCTGCACCAGGAAATGCGAGGAGCAGAGCTCCGGCACCAGCCCCATCCGCACGAAGAACATGCCGACGCGGGCGCGCTCCGAGAGCACGATGACATCGAAGGGCAGAGCCAGCGTGATCCCCACACCGACGGCGACGCCGTTGATCGCGGCGATCATCGGCTTCGACTCCCGCACCAGTTCCACCCAGGGGCGGGGCGGCCTGCGGTCGGCCTCCGCCCCGGCCTCGCCGCCGTCGAGCCGGGCCTTGAACTGCGCTCCGATGTCGGCGCCCGCGCAGAACCCGCGTCCCGCCCCGGTGACGACGATGGCCGCCAGATCCGGGTCGTCGTTGGCGGCTTCGATCGCGTCGACCAGCTCGAGGTTCATCTGCCGGGTCCAGGCATTCAGCTTGTCCGGCCGGTTCAACGTGAGGATGCGGGTACGGCCCCGGTCCTCGACCAGGATTTGCTCGTAGTTCGTCACGGTCATGGATGATCTCCCGATCTGCCCTTGGTCAAACTGTGCGGGGCGCGGCGGGCGCTCAGGCTCCGCCCCGTACCGGCTCGATGCGTGGTGGCGGCGCGGTCGCCTCGGCCTGCCGCCGCGCCAGAGAGAGCCGGGCGCGGCGCGCCACGAACCAGACGCAAACGAGGAATAAGGCGATCGCGTTGAGCCTGAGCGGCAGGATCATCGTCGTATGCACCGTCTCCGGCGACGACTGCATCTGGTGGATGCTCCGCCACCAGTTGACCGAGAAGTAGACGAGAGGCGCGTTGACCGAAGCGACGATGCTCGCCGCCGCCGTCCAGGGCGCGCGCCGGTGCTCTTCGGCGAAGCGGCGCAACGCCAGTACGCCGAGGAAGGTCAACCACATGACGAACGTGAAGGTCAGCCGTGGATCCCAGGCCCAGTAGACCCCCCATGTCGGCTTGGCCCAGACGATCCCTGAGAGCAGCCCCGCCGTCTCGAGGACGACGCCCACCTCGATCACGCCGACGAGCATGCCGTCGATCCAGGCCTTGCGTTTCCACAGCCAGGCGGCGCCCACGAAGCCGGCACCGCAAAAGCAGACCAGCGCGTTCCACTGCAGCGGCACGTGAACGTAGAGGATGCGGTAGACGTCGCCCATGAAGCGCTCCCTGGGCGCCACGAAGAGGCCGAGGTAGACGCCCGCCACGAGCAAGGCCAGACCGACGAGTCCGAACCAGTGCTCCCAGGCCCAGGCGCGCTTGGAGGTCGCGGTCGTCATCGCGCGGGGACGTTAGCACCGGACACCTTGATACGGTCGGCGCTCGATTCCAGGCGGAGGGCTTCGAACGATGGCGGATTCCACAAACATCCTCGGCAGGCTGGGCGTATGGACCGGTCTCGACGGTTTCTCGGCGTCCCAAGCGGCCGAGTTCGCGGCCGCCATCGAAGCCCAGGGTTATGGCGCGCTGTGGACTCCCGAGGCGATCGGCCGCGACCCGTTCGCTCTAGTCGCCTACCTTGGCGCCCGCACCGAGCGAATCACCCACGCGACGGGCATCGCGAACATCTACGCCCGTGACGCGATGACGACGAAGGCGGTCCACAAGACGCTGTCCGAGATGCTGCCGGGCCGCTTCGTCCTCGGCCTCGGCGTCTCCCACCCGCACCTGGTCACCCACCTGCGCGGACACGAGTACAAGCCGCCGGTGCCGAAGATGCGCGAGTACCTCGAGGCGGTCGGCAAGGCCTTCTACCGCGGCCCCGAACCCGAACAGGAAGCGCCGATCGTGATCGCCGCGCTGCGGCCGCTGATGCTGAAGCTCGCCGCCACTGGCGCCGACGGCGCCCATCCCTACCTGGTGACGCCCGAGCACACGCGAAGGGCCCGCGAGATCATGGGCGACGGGCCGCTCCTCTGCCCCGAGCAGAAGGTGATCCTGACCACGGACGCCGAGGCGGCCCGCAAGATCGGCCGCGCCAACCTCTACGTCTACCTGCGAGCCCCGAACTACCAGAACAGCCTGCTCGAACTGGGCTACACCGAGGACGACTGGCAGGAGTTCCAGGCCAGCGACCGCCTGGTCGACGCCCTGGTCGCCTGGGGCACGGAAGATCAGATCCGTGAACGCATCCAGGCCCACTGGGACGCCGGCGCCGATCACGTCTGCATCCAGGCCTTCCGCCCCGACGGCAAGCCCGGAGCGGACCTCGACGCCCTGGCGACCCTAGCCCCGGGCCGCTAGGACTCGTGATCTCAACGAAGGAGACGACCGTGAAGAACCGACCCTCCGCCACCGCCATCGTCACCGCCGCCCTCCTCGCGCTGGCCGCAATCGCCTGCGCGCCGGCCGAGGAAGCCCCGGAACCGGTCGACCTCGAGGCGCCCCTCGCCGATCTCGCCGAAGGCTGGAACACGATCACTCCGGGCGGGAGCACGACCTGCTCCGACGGCTCGCCCTTCCGGTTCTTCGTCCGCAAGGCCGATCCGACCCAGCTCGTGTTCTACCTCCAGGGCGGGGGCGGCTGCTGGAACGCTCAGACCTGCGACCCGCAGGGCCGGCCGACCTACACGATGACCGCCATCGAGGAGATGCGCTCTCCGAGCGGCACGGAACCCGAGGAAGGCGCGGCCCACGGCATCGCCGCCTTCAACCACCCCGAGAATCCGTTCGCCGACCACAGCTTCGTGTTCGTGCCCTACTGCACCGGCGATGTCCACATCGGCGACCGGGACACGGCCTACGAAGTCCCGGCGACCGAGGAGGAACCGGCCCGCCAGGTGACGATTCACCACCGCGGCTACACGAACGGCCGGGCGGCTCTCGACTGGACCTACGAGCACTTCCTGGGCCCCGAGACCGTCTTCATCACCGGTTCGAGTGCCGGTTCGATTCCCTCGCCGGTCTACGCCCGCCACTTCGCGGAGAACTATCCCGACGCCCGCGTGACCGCCCTCGGCGACGGCGCCGGCGGCTATCGCAACCTCACCGACAGCAGGCCGCACGAATCCTGGGGAACCCTGGCCGCTCTCTCCCACTTCGAGAACATGAACGAGGTTGACAGCGACAGCTTCTCGTTCGAGGCGCTGTACATCCAGGCCGCCAAGGCCCACCCCGAGGCGATGTTCACGCGCTACGACACCGCGGAAGACGACGTCCAGATTCAGTTCCTGGAGATCGCCGGCACCGATGTCAGTGGCGGTCTGCAGCCGCTGCTCGACGCGAACGAGGCCGACATCGACGCGGCGCTCGAGGGCCAGGACAACTACCGGAGCTACATCGCGGCGGGCGAGTTGCACACGATCATGCTGCGGCCCCAGTTCTACACGTACGAGTCGGACGGCGTGAAGATCCGTGACTGGGTCGCGTCGCTCGCCGCCGGCGAAGCGGTCGACGACGTCCACTGCGGCGACTGCACCGGTTCACCGGAGCCAGCTGCCATGGAGGCCGGCGAAGCGACCGGGCCCTAGCGCGGCGGGCCTAGTCCGGGAAGAGGCTCCGGTCGAGGCCGGGGATGATCTTCAGCGCGTTGCGGAAGTAGACCTTCTCGAGTACCTCGTCCGACAGGCCGAGCCCGTACATCTTCCAGTGGGCGTGGCGCTTGCGGTAGTAGTCGAAGTACTCGTCCCGCGTCTCCAGCACGCGGAAGTAGACGTGGTACCCGTCGATCGGATCCCAAGAGTCCTTGCCCATCAGGACGCGGTCCTGGTACTTCTCCATGAAGGCCGCGCCCGTTATCGGCTGGCGGCCGAGTTCGGCGAGAACCGCGCCGAGCTCCGTGTAGACGTTCGGCAGTTCGTCGAGCAGCTTGCCGAGCCGTCCCAGGTCGTTGCCGAACCAGCCGAGATGGGCGTTGATGAACGTCGTGTTCGGGTGATTGCGGAACAGGTTGTGCTGCTCCTCCATCGTCTGGTCGAACGGGGCGAAACGGGTCGCGTCGTCGCGGCGCCGGTTCGGGAACTGCTTGAGTTCCAGCCAGCGCTCGTTGTGCTCGTCCCACGGGTCCCAGAACGGCGACGGCTCGCCGACGTGGATCAGGACGGGGATGCCGAGCTCGCCCGCCATCGCCCACACCGGGTCGATGCGCCGATCGTCGGCCGCCACCCGGTTGCCGTCGACGTCGGTCTGGAACATGCTGAGGTTCTTGTAGATCTTGAGCCCCTGCGCGCCGGCATGAAAGTCCGCCTCGAGCTGCGCCGCGGCCGCCTCGCCCCAGCCCGGCTCGCCGATGCCGGAGAAGTCGACGTTCGCGTAGACGACGAACCGGTTCGGGTAGCGGCCCTTCGTCGCGGCGAGGTTCGCCTTGAGACCCTCGCCCGAGCCGCCGCTCAGGTTGACGAACACGGCCATGTTCATCTTGTCCATTTCCTTGACCATCTGGTCGATCCGGGCCGGATCGCCGCCCCGCAGGTGGCCGTGAGCGTCGACGAAGGGGAACTTCGCGCGCGTCACCGGACCGCCCGGCACCTTGAGCGTCGAACGCGGCTCGTAGGCCTCCACGGTCATGTCCTGAGCGGCGGCCGGCAGCGCCGCCACGAGCAAGAGGGAGGCGAGCAGAAACGAAGTCGGACTAGCGACCGAAATCGACGCGTTCGAGCGATATGTGACCGGCATGTTCTCTTCCCTCGGGTTCCTGGTTGCTAGCGCCCCGAAACTCCTCGCAGGCTCGGCGTTTCGGCCCATCCCGTCCTCTCCCAAGGGCTTGCGCCTCGACTCACACGTAGCGTTCCACGGCGCAAGCCCTTGGTCGATGCGGTCGGAGTCTACGGCAGGTTTGTCACATCGCACGCGTATACTCCCCGCGATGTCCATCGTGCGCGCCGCCGAGGTCGTCGTGCTGCTTTGCACCGTGTACATCGCCTGTGGGCTGGTCTTCGCTCCCTTCTTCGCCTGGCGCGGAGTCGGCCGCGTCGATCCCTCAGCACGATCGGCCGGACTCGGCTTCCGGCTCATCATTGTCCCAGGCGTCGCCGTGCTCTGGCCCGTCCTGCTGCGGAGGTGGCTTGCCGGCCGATTGCCGCCTTCGGAGCGCAACGCTCATCGCGATGCGGCCACCGGTCGACCGAGGCAGGAGTCCGGGTGATCCGCGGCCTGCGGCGGCGTCACCGGCTGATCTGGACGGTGCTGTTCCCCATCCTGGCGGTCCTCGTCGCCGCCGCGGTCCTCTTTCGTCCCGAGCCGCCGCTCGTGGACGCTCTTTCCGAACCGCGTGAGGTGGCGGCGGTTGGCGTCGAGGCTCACGCGCAAGATGAAACCGAACCAGCGCGGAACGAAGATCCGTGAGCGCGGAGTACCAGGCGGTCCTCTGGAACCGCAACAAGAAGCTCTACGACCTGACGATCGCCGTGGGCGTGGTGATCTTCCTGGGCCTTTTCGTGGGCATCGGCATCTCGATCCGGCCACAGGCGACGATCGAGACCCTCCTGATCCGCGGTTTCGGCGCCGGCGCCCTGCTGGTGCTTCACGTCGTGCTCGCCATCGGACCGCTTTGCCGGCTCGACCCGCGGTTCCTGCCCCTGCTCTACAACCGCCGGCACCTCGGCGTTTGCGCGTTCCTGCTGGCTCTCGCCCACGGCGGGTTCTCGATCGTCCAGTTCCACGGCCTCGGGGTCTTCAATCCACTGGTCAGCGTGCTGGCGAGCAACGGAAACTACGACAGCCTGACCCAGTTCCCGTTCCAGGCGCTCGGCCTGGCGGCGCTCGTCATCCTGTTCCTGCTGGCGGCGACCTCGCACGACTTCTGGCTCGCGAACCTGACCGCGCCGGTCTGGAAGTCGCTCCACATGCTGGTCTACGTCGCGTACGGACTGATCCTCGTGCACGTCGCGCTGGGCAGCCTGCAGGCCCCGGAGCGACCGCCGGTGCTGGCCATTCTGCTGGGAATCGGCTTCGTCGGCATCGCCTCGTTGCACCTCGTAGCCGGCTGGCGCGAACGCGCTCCGACGCCGGCCGCCGCGGCGGAGGGCTCCACGGTCGACGTCTGCGCCATCGCCGACATTCCACTCGACCGGGCGCTGATCTTCCTCCTCAGCGGTGAGCGAGTAGCCGTGTTCCGCTATCGCGCCGACGGCGGCGAGCGGATCGCGGCCGTCTCCAACGTCTGCCAGCACCAGAACGGCCCGCTGGGCGAAGGCCGGGTCATCGACGGCTGCATCACCTGCCCCTGGCACGGCTACCAGTACCGTCCCGAGGACGGCTGCTCGCCGCCGCCGTTCACCGAGACGATTCCGACTTTCAACGTCCGTGTCGCGGACGGTCGGGTGCTGGTTGATCCCCGACCGAACCCGCCTGGAACCCGCGTCGAACCGGCCCGGATCGACGCTGCGGCCGGCGCCGGAGAACCTGCGTGACCGACGACCGCCATGACGAGCTCTACGTCGGCTACCTCGACGAGGCGCCCCCTGGCATCCGCCGGTTCGCGCGCCGGCTGGCCGTCGGGCTGATCGCCCTGGCCGCGGCGATCGGACTCGGTCTGGCGCTACTCCTCGAGCGGTTCGACGAGGGAGTGTTCGAGTACGGCACCGTGCGCGACTACTCCGGCGAACTGGTCGTCGATCCCCATCCCCGGCTGATCACGGCGGACGGACCAGCGGACGGCTACCTGCTGGTGGGCGTGGGCAAGCGCGAACTCGAGGTGGACGAACCGTCGAGATGGCCCTGGTCGCCCGCGCCGCCCAGGGACATCGAGCTGTCCGGCACACTGATACGGAACCCGGAGGCGACGATGCTCGAAGTGCACTCCTTCGTGATGTCGGACCAGGTCACCGTCGCCGCTGCTGAGGAAGCGTCCGACCCTCCGGGAGACTCGCAGACCCTCATCGGTGAGATCGTCGACACGAAGTGCTACCTGGGCGCGATGAAGCCCGGTCGCGGCAAGCCTCACCGCGATTGCGCCTCCCTCTGCATCCGCGGCGGCATACCCGCGGCACTGCTGGTCCGCACGATGAGCGGAGAGCGGCAACTGGTTCATCTCCTGCACGCCTCCGGCCGACCCGCCGGCCCGGAAGTGCTCGACTGGGTGGGCCACCCTGTCGAGATCACCGGACTGCTCCGGCGCGAAGACGACCGCCTGTTCCTCACGATCTTCGGCGCCGAGGCGATTCGCGCCACGACGCGGACCGGCTCATGACCGAAACGGCCAGCCTTCTCTCCGGGGACGCCGAGTCCCCGGCCATCCCCAGCCCCGAAGCCTTGCCTGAGGGTCGAATCGAGGCAGGCAGCTACCGGCTCCGCTTCGCCCGCACCGCCGCCGACATCGACCGGCTGCTGGCGCTGCGCTTCAAGGTCTTCAACCTGGAACTCGGCGAGGGCCTCGACGACTCCTTCGCCACCGGCCGCGACACGGACGACTTCGACTCGAGTTGCCACCACATGCTGGTCGAACGGACGGACGGCACCATGATCGGCACGTACCGGATGCAGACGGCCGCCATGGCGGCTCGCGGCATCGGCTTCTACTCGGCCACCGAGTACGACCTGGACGCCCTGCCCGGAGGCGTACTCGACCAGTCGGTCGAGATCGGCCGCGCCTGCATCCACCGCCGGCACCGGAAACGGACCGTTCTGTTCCTGCTCTGGCAGGGCCTGGCCCGCTACATAGTCCACAACCGGCTGCGCTACCTGTTCGGTTGCTGCTCCCTGACCAGCCAGGATCAGGCGGCCGGCATCCGGCTCTACCGGCAGCTCGTCGGGGCGGGCAAGGTCCGGCCCGACCTCGACGTACCGGTCCTCGAGCATGCCCGCTGCGAGGCGCCGTCCGAGATCGTCGAGGAAGGTCCGAAGGTCGAGATACCGCCCCTCTTCGCGACCTACCTGCGCTACGGCGCCCTGGTCTGCAGCCGGCCGGCCATCGACCGCGACTTCAAGACGATCGACTACCTGGTCCTGATGGACACGGCCACCCTCAGCCGGCGCATCCGGCTGATCTTCGGACTCGGCGAAGTCCCGCCGCCGGCTTCGGCGACACCGGCCGCCACGTAGAACGGCCAGGCCCGCCCCAGGCCCCGTGTCCGGTCCCAGCCCCCACTTCCCCAAGCGCACCGCGCGGCTGTGGCGGCTGGTCTGGCGGGGCCCGGCCCTGCTCCTGCTCACCCTGGCCGCGTGGTTGCCGCTGTTCGTCCTGAAACCGTTTCTCGCACCCCGCCGTTACCCGGCCTGGCGCAACCTGCGCGCAGGCATCATGCGCCACTGGGGCCACTCGTGCCTGGCCGTACTCGGCTGCAAGGTCACGGCCCGGGGCGCGTCTCCCGCCGCGCCCTGCCTGCTGGTCTCGAACCACATCTCCTACGTCGACATCCTGGTCCTCGCCGCGCACTCGCCCGCTCGCTTCGTCGCCAAGGCCGAGGTCGCGGACTGGCCCCTGGCCGGAACCGTGTGCCGGACGGTCGACATCATCTTCGTGGACCGAGGCCGGCGGCGCGACGTCACGCGGGTCGGCGATCAGATCGCCGGGGCCCTGGAGGCGGGCGATCCGGTCATCCTCTTCCCTGAGGGCACGTCGACCCCCGGCGACGCGGTGGCGACCCTCAAACCCTCGCTGCTGGCGCCCGCCGCCGTCCAGGAACTCCCGGTCCACTGGGCCGTCCTGCGCTACGAGACCCCGCCTGACGAGGATCCCGCCTACCTGAGTGTCGCCTGGTGGGGCGACATGCCGATGACGCCTCACGCGCCCGAGCTGCTCAAACTTCGTCGGATCGATGCCGAGCTCGAGTTCGGAGCAGAGCCGCTACGGAGCGCCGACCGCAAGGAACTCGCAGGCCGGCTGCGGCGCCGGATGACGGCTGTGTTCAGGCCCATGGTCTCGAGTGAGGAAGCAGCGGCATCGACCGGCGACCGCCGCTTCCCATGACGCCCCCCAGGAGGCGCCGGCCCTGGCTCCGGATCGCGCTCGTCGCCTATGCCGCCGCGCTGCTCGCGTCGACCGCCGTTCGCGTCGCGGTGCCCGAACCTCCGCGTCCCGAGCACCGGAACGCGATGGACATTCCCGCGCCGAGCGGCGGAGGCACGCTAAGGATCGCCTGGAAAGAGACGCAGGGTGGCGACGAGGCCGGACTGCCGCTCGTGCTACTCCACGGTTCTCCCGGAAGTGCCGACAACTTCAGCCAACTCCAGGCGATCTGGATACTGAAGGCACTGGCCGAGCAGGCTCGCAACACGGGCCAGAGCAACGAGGTGGAAGACGCCGCAGAACGAGACGCAGACCTTGCAGCGCCGAACTCGCAGGTCGACACCGACGAGGAACGAAGCGTCGTCCGGATCTACCTCAGAATCCCGGACCGTGGCCGGCGGACCATTACGCCCGACCTGCCAGGCTTCGGCGCCTCCGACCATCGCGTCGCCGACTACTCCTCCCGCGGTCACGCCGACTCCACGCTCAAGCTGCTCGATCGGCTGGACGTCGAACGGTTCCACGCCCTCGGCTTCAGCATGGGGGGTGCGGTCGCGCTCCATCTCTCCGACCAGGCGCCCGACCGGGTGGCCTCCCTCATCCTGATGTCCTCGATCGGCGTCCAGGAACTCGAGCTCCTCGGCGACTACCGGGTCAACCACGGGCTCCACGGTCTGCAGCTAGGCCTGTTCTGGGGAGTTCGAAACCTCGTTCCCCACTTCGGCGCCCTGGACATGGCCGTCGCCCGCTCCTACGCCCGCAACTTCTACGACACGGATCAGCGGCCGCTGCGCGGCATCCTGGAGTCCCTCGAGGCGCCGGTCTTCATCATCCACGGCGCGCAGGATCCGCTGGTGCCGGCCGCCGCGGCGCGGGAGCACCACCGGATCGTGCCGCACAGCGAGCTTTGGATGCGACCGGACAGCCACTTCTTCCTGTTCCGCGGCGGCGAGCACCTGGCGGACCGCATCGAGGACTTCCTCAGCCGGGTCGAGGCCGGCGAGGCGTCGACCCGCGCCGATGCCGAACCGGAACGGCTGCGGCGAGCGGCGCTGCCGTTCGACGACCTGGACCTACCGCCCTTCACCGGGCCCGCCCTGCTGATCGTCTTCCTGCTCCTCGTGTTCGCCGCGTACGCCAGCGAGGACCTGACCTGCATCACGGCAGGCCTGCTCGTGGCCCAGGGTCGGCTCGACTTCCCGGTCGCCGTCGCCGCCTGCTACGTCGGCATCCTGAGCAGCGACCTCGGCATCGCCTGGCTGGCGCGTGTCCTCGGCCGGCCGGCTCTCAGGCTGCCACCCTTCAAGTGGTGGGTCAGCGAAGCCAGGTTCGCAGAAGCCTCCGCCTGGCTGCGGCGCCGAGCGCTGGCGGTCGTCCTGGTAAGCCGCTTCCTGCCCGGAACGCGGCTTCCGACCTGCCTCGCCGCCGGCATCCTGCGCACGAGTCTGCTCCGCTTCTGCTTCTACTTCGCGCTCGCCGTGGCGATCTGGACCCCCGCCTTCGTCGGCGTCAACGCGCTCCTGGGACGCGAGGCGGTCGAACGCTTCGGCGGCCGCCTGCCGGGGGGCCTTCTCGGCGCCGCGCTGGCTCTGGCCCTCGTCATCTTCACCGTCCGCAGCGTGGTCGTACCGCTCTTCACCTGGCGCGGGCGCCGCATCTGGCGCGGCCGGCTGCTGCGCATCCGCCACTGGGAGTTCTGGCCGATGTGGGCGTTCTATCCGCCGCTCGCGCTCTACATCCTCTGGCAGGGCCTGCGGCGCCGCAGCCTGACGGCGTTCACCGCGATCAACCCCGCCATGCCGCTCGGCGGCCTGCTGGGCGAGTCGAAGAGCGACATCCTCGACGACCTGGCCGGCATCGGCGAGGCGCTGCCCGCCTGGAGGCGCCTGCCGCCCGGCCGCCGGGAGGAACGCGTCGCGGCTCTACACCGGTTCCTGGAGGACGAGAACCTCGACTACCCGGTCGTGCTCAAGCCGGACACCGGCGAGCGCGGACGCGGCGTCGCCGTGGCGCGCTCCGACGCTAAAGCGGCGACGTTCTTCGAAGTCACGCCCGGGCCCGCGCTCGCGCAGGAGTACGTGGCGGGCGAGGAGTACGGAGTGTTCTGGGCCCGCCATCCAGGCCGACGTGACGGGCACGTCTTCTCGATCACCCACAAGGTACGGCCCGCCGTGACCGGCGACGGAACCAGGACCCTCGAACGGCTGATCCTCGACGACCCGCGCGCCGTCGCCATCGCGCACATCTACCGGCGCGAACAACCCGAAGCGGCGACGCACGTCCCCGCGGCCGCCGAGAGAGTCGAACTGACCCAGGTCGGCGCCCACTCGCGCGGAACGATCTTCCTGGACGCCAACGACCTGCGCACGCCGGCACTGGAACAGGCGATGAACGAGATCTGCGCCGCCTACGACGGCTTCGACTTCGGCCGCTTCGACGTGCGCGTCCCGAGCGCCGAGGCCCTCCGCCGCGGCGAAGGTCTCCGTGTGCTGGAAGTGAACGGCGTGACCTCAGAGGCCACCCACATGTACGACCCCCGCTACGGCTTCTTCGCCGCCCATGCGATCCTGCGGCGGCAGTGGAGGTTGGCCTTCGACCTCGCCGAAGACCGCATCCGCGCCGGCGCCGAACCGGCCACTGTGCCCGAGATTCTCCACGCCGTGCGGGTGGAGCGACGAGCCCGCCGCAAGAGCACGACATAGCCGCGCTCCAGACTGGGTGCGCCGGCGCCCTCGCCGGCATCCGCCGAAGGCGGAATCCGTACTGACGGTCGCGCCTACCCGGTCTTCGCGGGCGCCTTCTTCTTCACCGCCCGCCGCCGCGGCTTCGGCTTCTCCAGCGCGTCGAGCCGCGCCTCGATCGCGCTCAGCCGTTCGACGACGGCCTCCAGGTCCGCCTTGCCGGGGACGCCGAGGGTCTCGAGCCGGCGCTCCAGGTGCTCATCGATTCCCGTCCGCGCCTTGGCTCGGGTCTGTTCGATCCCCTTCTCGGCCGCGGATCGCACCTGCTGAACCTTCTCCTCGGCCTTGTCCCGCCAGTTGCCCAGGGACTCCCGCCCCTGGCTCTCGACCTTCTCGCCGCGCGCGACCAGCCGGTCGAAGACCTTGGCGCCCACATCTGCCGCCTCGCCTGCTACGCCGGCGCCGGCCAGCGCCACCTTGTGGGCCGTTTCAACGGCGGACTCGACCACCGACCGCGGTTTCGAGTCGCTATCCCTGGTTTCCGTCGCGGATGCTGCTGTCATCTGATTCTCCTTAGCCGTCGCTTCACAGTCTCGATGGGGTTGCGGTAGTCCACCGTGCCCAGACCGCGGTTGGTCAGCTTGTAACCGATCAACGCCTGCAGCTTCTCGGGCATTTCCACCACGACGTCCCACGGCACGCCGACGAACTGGTTCTCCCGCTGCTTGAGCCACGCCAGGTTGAAGTTGAAGTTGAGGGAGCGTCGATACCCGTTCTCTGTCGAGTTCCCGCCGCCCCGGTGCCAGACGGCGCCGTCCCACAGGAACAGGGCCCCGGCAGGCATCTCCACCGTCACGGTCGGCACGTCCGGGTCGACCGGATCGGCCGAGCGGTGACTGCCGGGAACGATCTCCGTGGCGCCGTTCTCCGCCGTGAATGGATCGAGCGCGATCAGCGTGTTGGCGATCAGGGGGAAGTGCGGACGCGCAAGCGGATAGTGGCCATCGTCCTGATGCATCCGCTGGGGACGATCGCCAGGCCCCGGCCGCATCGCGGCGACGCCCGAGACCTGGTAGTCCGGGCCGAGCACCGCCTCCACCAGCCCCAGCAGACGGTCGTCCATCAGGAGTTCGTCCACGGCCCGCGTCTTGGCCAGCAGGTTGTGCGTGTGGATCGTCTGCTGGCCGTAGTCGTCCGTCATGCGACTGCCGATCTCGTCGAAGACGGGGGCAAGATCGCGGCGCAGCCGCTCCAGCATCTCTTCGCTCAGAAAGCCGGGCTCGACCGTGTAGCCGTCTTCACGAACGCGGCGTGCTGCTCTCTCGATGTCCATGGTTTCCTGTGAGTGGTGGTCCGATTACGTTGCGCGGCAGCGTAACATTGGGCCAATGAAGAGCTATACGAAGAAACCGAGGTTGTTGTTGGCCACCGTTCTGGCGGCGGTGGTCGCACTGTTCGCCTTCACCGGCGCCTACGCCCAGAGCGAGGCCGTCGCAAAGACGTTCGAGGCGAGCGACGGCACCACGATCCACTACCAGGTACAGGGCCGCGGCGATCCGATCGTGCTCCTGCACGGCATCACGTCCTCGGGCGACTCGAACTGGCGCGCCACCGGCATCATGGACCGGCTGGCCGAGGAGTTCCAGGTCATCGCGGTCGACCAGCGAGGACACGGCGAAAGCGGCAAGCCCCACGATCCGGCGATGTACGGCGAGCAGATGGCCCGCGACGTCGTCGAGCTGTTGAACCACATGAAGCTGCAGCAGGTGAACGTGATCGGCTACTCGATGGGCGGCTACATCACGATGAAGCTCGTGGCCCTGGCGCCGGACCGGTTGATGTCGGCCGTCGTGGCCGGCGCCGGCTGGCCTCACGCCGACCTGCGCGACCAGCACCTCTTCGACGATCTCGCCGGATCGCTGGAGACCGGCAAGGGCGTCGGGCCTCTGGTCGAACTGCTCTGGCCCGCCGAGCAGCCGCCCACGCCGGAGCAACTCCAGGCCATGGGCAACATGATGCTCGGCACGAACGACCCGATGGCCCTGGCCGCGGTTGTCCGCGGCATGGCCGGCCTCGACGTCAGCGCCGCTCTCCTCCGCGTCAACCAGGTCCCGATCCTGAACATCATCGGCAGCGAGGACCCCCTCAAGCCCTCAGCCGACGCCCTGGTCGGCGTCATGGGGGATCACCGTCTGCACGTGATCGAAGGCGCCAACCACCTCACGACGCTGCTCAACCCCGAGTTCTTCGACACCGTCCGAGCCTTCCTCATCGAACTCTGCAACTGCGCGTAGTGGCTCCGGTTCGGAGCCGCTGTCAGGCCGAGAGCTGCGTCTCGACGAGGGTGGTCCAGTAGCGCATGCCGACGGGAAGGACGTCGTCGTTGAAGTCGTAGCGGGGGGTGTGGAGGCCGGCGCTCTCGCCGTTCCCGAGGAACATGAACGCGCCCGGGCGCTCCTGGAGCATGTAGGCGAAGTCTTCGGATCCCATCACGGGAGCAAGGCTGGTGGTGACTTCCCTGCCCACCTCGCGGGCGGCGTTGGCGGCCTTCTCGGTCTGCTCGGCGTGGTTCACGGTGGCCGGGTAGTAGGGGCGGTACTGGAACTCGAAGCCGGCGCCGTGGGCGGTACAGATGCCGCGACCGATCTGGTGCATTCGGCGCTCGACCAGCTTCTGCACCTCGGGCAGGAAGGCACGGACGCAGCCGCCGTGAACGACCCGGCTCGGAATCACGTTGTCCGCGTGCCCGCCGTGGACCCGGGCCACCGTGATCACCGCGCTATGGAGCGGATCCACGTTGCGGGCCACGATCGTCTGCAGGGCAAGCACGATCTCGGCCCCGATCGGGATCGGATCCACCGTGCCGTGGGGAAACGCGGCATGTCCCCCGGCGCTGGTCACCGCGAACTCGAACACGTCGATCGCGGCCATCAACGGCCCGGCGCAGAGGCCGAAGTTGCCGACGTCCATTCCCGGGTAGTTGTGAACGCCGTAGACCTCCTCGGCCGGAAACTGCTCGAACAGTCCCTCCTCGATCATCACGCGGGCGCCGCCGTCCTTCTCCTCCGCTGGCTGGAAGAAGAAATAGACGGTGCCGTCGAAGGACCGGTGCTCGCTCAGGTGCTTCGCGGCGCCGAGCAGCATCGCGGTGTGGCCGTCGTGGCCGCAGGCGTGCATCTTGCCGGGGTTCCGGGAGCGGTGCTCGAACTCGTTCTCCTCCTCGATCGGCAGAGCGTCCATGTCCGCGCGGAGCGCGATGCTGCGATCGGACGAGCCGGACCTGAGCACGCCGACGACCCCGGTGCCGGCGAGGCCGCGATGGACCTCGAGGCCGCCGAAGGACTCGAGCAGCGCCGCCACCTTGCCGCTGGTTTCCACCTCCTCGAACGCGAGTTCGGGGTGGCGGTGGAAGTCCCGGCGCCAGGTGCGCATCTGTTCGTGCAGCGGATCCATGAGCTTGGATGGTAGCGGAGAACTGAAGTCGACGAAGAACCTGACGGTACACTCCGCTGCCGGGCCGCCGCCTCCCTCCGGTGCGCCCTTCCACTCCAGTTCGAGCGCCCGAGATGACGACCCAGGATTCAGAGTCCAGGCCCCGCAGGCACTCGTACGACGCCGCCGTCATCGAGCCGAAGTGGCAGCAGATCTGGCGCGAGCACGAGGCCTTCCGCACCCCGGATGACCCGGAACTCCTTCGGAGCCGGCCGAAGTACTACGTTCTCGACATGTTCCCCTACCCCTCCGGGGCGGGGCTGCACATCGGCCACCCGGAGGGTTACACCGCAACCGACGTGGTGGCGCGCAGGAAGAGGATGCAGGGCTACAACGTTCTCCACCCGATGGGCTGGGACGCCTTCGGCCTGCCGGCCGAACGCGCCGCGGTCCGCGAGAACCAGCACCCCCGGGTCATCACGCAGCGCAACATCGCCAACTTCCGCCGCCAGATCGAACGCCTGGGCTTCTCGTACGACTGGGAGCGCGAGGTCGACACGTCGGCCGTGGACTACTACCGCTGGACCCAGTGGATCTTTCTCGAACTCCACAAACGCGGTCTCGCCTATCTCGAGGACGTGCCGGTCTGGTGGTGCCCGGCGCTGGGGACCGTGCTCGCCAACGAGGAGGTCAAGGACGGCGCCTACGTCGATACCGGAGACCCGGTCGAACGGCGGACGATGCGACAGTGGATGCTCCGGATTACTGCCTACGCCGAACGCCTGCTGGAGGACCTCGACCAAGTCGACTGGCCCGAGTACGTCAAGGAGATGCAGCGCAACTGGATCGGCAAGTCCCACGGCGCCGAGATCCGGATGCCCATCGAAAGGCACGGCGACAGCTTTCCTGTGTTTACGACCCGGCCCGACACCCTGTTCGGCGCCACCTACTGCGTGCTGGCGCCGGAGCATCCGCTCGTCGAGCGGATCACGACCGCCGGGCAACGCGCCGCCGTCGAGGCCTACGTCGACGACGCGACGAACAAGACCGAGCTCCAGCGCACCGACCTGGCGAAGGACAAGTCGGGCGTGTTCACCGGCGCCTACGCCACGAACCCCGCGACCAGCCAGCCGATCCCGATCTGGGTTGCCGACTACGTCCTGATGAGCTACGGCTCGGGCGCGATCATGGGCGTCCCGGGCCAGGATCAGCGCGACTGGGACTTCGCCGTGGAATACGACCTGCCGATCGTGCGCACGGTCGAACCGCCCGCCGGATGGGAGGGCGACGCCTATCTCGATGACGGCCCCGCGATCAACAGCGGCTTCCTCGACGGCCTCCCGGTCGACGACGCGAAGGAGCGAATGATCGAGTGGCTCGCCTCTGAGGGCCACGGCACCCGGCGGATCGAGTACCGCCTGCGCGATTGGCTCTTCTCACGCCAGCGGTACTGGGGCGAGCCCTTCCCGGTGCTCCACGTGCTCGACGACGACGGCCAGCCCACCGGCGAGATCCTGCCCGTGCGGCAGGAGGACCTGCCCGTCGAACTACCCCCGGTCGACGAGTTCAAGCCGACCGCCGACGGACGGCCACCCCTGGCCCGCGCCGGCGACGACTGGCTCATCGTCACCCTGCCCGATGGCCGCAAGGCGAGGCGGGAAACGAACACGATGCCGCAGTGGGCCGGCTCCTGCTGGTACTTCCTGCGCTACATCGATCCGAAGAACACGGAGGCGCCCTGGGCACGCGAACTGGAGCGCTACTGGATGCCGGTCGACCTGTACATCGGCGGCGTCGAGCACGCGGTGCTCCACCTGCTCTACGCGCGTTTCTGGCAGAAGGTCCTCTACGACGCGGGGCTGGTCTCGACCTCGGAACCATTTGCCCGCCTGTTCAACCAGGGGATGATCCTGGCCTACAGCTATCGCGACCGGGGCGGCAAGTACCACCACCCGGACACGGTCGACTGGCGGGACGACCGCGTGTTCCTCGCCGGCACGGACGAGCCGCTGGAGGCCCGGGTCGAGAAGATGTCCAAGTCGAAGCTGAACGTGGCCAATCCCGACGACGTGATCGAACGCTGGGGCGCGGACACCCTGCGGCTACACGAGCTGTTCATGGGGCCGCTCCACCAGCAGAAGCCGTGGCAGACCAAGGACGTCGATGGAGTTCACCGTTTCCTGAGCAGGACCTGGCGTCTGGTCGTCGACGAACGGGCGGGAAACGTCTCGTCCAAGGTAAACGACGCCGCACCGGAGACCGGCGGCGAACTGAACCGCCTGCTGCACAAGACGGTGCGCAAGGTGGGCGAGGACATCGACTCGCTCGACATGAACACGGCCATTTCCCAGATGATGATCTGGGTCAACGCGGCGACCGCCGCCGACACGGTTCCCCGTCAGACGCTGATGACCTTCCTGAAGGTCCTGTCGCCCTTCGCCCCCCACCTCGCCGAAGAGTTGTGGTCACGGCTCGGCGCCGAGGGACTGATCTGCCACCAGGACTGGCCCGCCTACGACCCGGCCCTGGTCGTCGACGAGACGATCAACGTCGTCGTCCAGGTCATGGGCAAGAAGCGCGACGTCCTCCAGGTTGACGCCGGCGCCGATCGGGCGACTCTGGAAGAACTGGCCCTGGGGTCCGAGAAGGCCCGGCGCTTCATGGACGGCAAGGAGCCACGCAAGGTGATCGTCGTTCCGGGGCGGCTGGTCAACATCGTCGTGTGAGTCGGAGAGTTTCGGTTATCATCGCCCGCCCTCGGAGCTATCTCGGTTCGTCCGCCCTCCGAGCCCCTAACCCAGCGAGACCACCATGAAGAGCGACATCCACCCGAAGCTGCACCCCGTCGTGTACATCGACCCCTCGGCCAACGCCGAGTTCATCTCCCAGTCGACGATGACCAGCGACACGACCCGTGAGATCGACGGCGTCGAGCACTACGAGATCCGGCTCGAGATCTCGTCCGCGTCCCACCCCTTCTACACGGGACGCCAGCACTTCGTCGACAGCGCCGGCCAGATCGAGAAGTTCCAGCGCCGCTACGGGAAGAAGTAGCGCGCGGCGCCGCTAGCTCAGCGCCCTCCACACCTGGGCGACGGCGAAGCAGAGCACGAAGCCCATGGCGACGGGCAGGAGGGCCGAGACGGCCGTCCAGCGGACGCTGCGCGTCTCCTTCCAGATCGTGTACAAGGTGGTCGAGCACGGGTTGTGCACGAGCGAGAAGAGCATCAGGCAGACGGCGGTGAGCAGGGTGAAGCCGCCCGCTTCGAGCACGGCCGCGGTCGCCGTCTGCGAGTCGAGCTCGAACATCACGCCGGCGCCGGCGCCGACTCCCGGCACGCCGGCCACCAGCACCGTCAGCATCAGGATGGTCGGGATCACGATCTCGTTCGCAGGCACCGCGATGATGTAGGCGACGAGGATGATCCCGGACAGGCCGAGCACGAAACCGAACGGATCCAGGGCGTCGATCAGCCACACGGCCAGGGACCCGTCGCCTGCCCGGATGTTGCTGAGCAGCCAGATGACCGCCCCGGCCGGAGCCGCGAAGATGACCGCGCGCCAGAGCACGATCAGCGTGCGGTCGATGATCGAGGTGTAGATCGTCTGTAGCACCCGCGGCGGTCGGTACGGCGGCAGCTCCAGTGAGAACGCCGACGCCTCGCCGCGAAGCACGGTGCGCGACAGGAACCAGGACACCGCGAAGGTCAGGATCACGCCGAGCACCGCGACGGCAACCACCGATAGCGCTGAAACGGCGCCCGCGACGTGCGCCGGCACCAGTCCGCCGATGAAGATCGAGGCGATCAGGATCTGGGTCGGCCAGCGTCCGTTGCAGAGCGCGAAGTTGTTCGTGATGATCGCGATCAGGCGCTCGCGCGGGCTATCGATGATGCGGGTGGAGACCACGGCCGCCGCGTTGCAACCCCAGCCCATCGCCATCGTCAGCGCCTGCTTGCCGTGAGCGCCGACGCGGTGGAACATGCGGTCGAGGTTGAACGCCACCCGCGGCAGGTAGCCGAAGTCCTCCAGCAGCGTGAACAGCGGGAAGAAGATCGCCATCGGCGGCAGCATCACGCTGACCACCCACGCAGTGGCGAGATAGACGCCGTCGATCAGGAGCCCGTCGAGCCACCAGACGAGGCCGAAGGCGGCGGCCACATCCTTCAGCAGAGGATGCACGGTGTCGATCAGGAGCGACGCGAGCAGCGACGACGGCACGTTGGCGCCCGCGATCGTCAGCCAGAAGACGACCGTCAACATGAGCAGCATGAGCGGGAAACCGAACACGCGGCTGGTGACCAGGCGGTCGAGCCGGGCGTCGAAGTCGAAACGGCGGCGCTCCCCGTCGTGCGAAACGGCGCGGTCGGCGATGCGCGCGGCCTCGGCGTAGACCGCCTCGGTCAACGCCTGGTGGAAGTTCCGGCCCACCCGCCAGCGCAATTGGCCGGCCAGCTCCAGCACGGCCGCGCGGCGGCCCGGCTCGGGCGCGATGGCGGGTTCCGCCAACTCGGCGGCCGCGACGCGGGTCGCCTCTGGTTCGGCGACCGCAGGGACGCCGCCATCCTCGCGCACGCCCAGATCGACCAGTTCGGCCAAGGAACCGCTCTCCACCGCGGCGGCCAGGGTGCGGTCGCCGTCGAGTAGCCGGAGCGCAACCCACTGCGGATTCGGCAAGATCGGGAACGCGTCCTGAATCGCTCCGGACAACCGGCGGGTCGCCTCGCTCAGCGCCGGCGACCGGCCGCCCACACGCCGCGGACGGCAACGATAGGAACCCGTGGCCACCTCCGCGACGACCCGGTTCAGCTCGTCCAGCCCCTCGCCTGAACGAGCCGCCGTCGCCACGACCGGCACGCCGAGATCCCGCGCCAGACGCCGCGGATCGATGCTTAGCCCCTTGCGACGCGCCTCGTCCATCAGATTGAGGCAGACGACGGCCCGGTCCGTGATCTCCAGCACCTGCAGCGCCAGATTCAGGTTTCGCTCCAGCCGGGTCGCATCGACGACGATCACGGTCACGTCCGGGCGTCCGAAGAGGATGAAGTCCCGCGCCGTCTCCTCGTCGAGGCTGGACGAGAGCAGCGAGTAGGTTCCCGGGAGATCGACCAGCTTGTAGCGGTCGCCGCCGTACTCGAAACCGCCCTCGGCGCGGGTCACCGTCTTGCCGGGCCAATTGCCCGTGTGCTGGCGCAGGCCGGTGAGCGCGTTGAACACCGTGCTCTTGCCGGTGTTCGGGTTGCCGGCCAGTGCCACGACGTAGTCCCAGTTGCTCATGTCGACACCCAGCCGGACCAGGTTGCCGAGGTGATGCGCGGGGCAGTTGGCGCAGTCGTGTGCGAGTGCCGGTTGCGTCATGCCGAGGCCTGCTGAGGCAACTCCTGAACCTGGATCTGATCCGCCTGCGAGCGCCGCAGCGCGATCACGGCCCCACGCACCCGGTAGGCGATCGGATCACCCGACGGGCTGGCCATCTTCGCTTCCACCAGGGTGCCCGGAAGCAAACCCAGATCGAGCAGCCGGCGGCGCTCCATCCCGCGGCAGAAGCGCGAGAAGCCGACCACGAGAGCCTGCTCGCCGACGGCCAGGGCCGACAGCGATCCCGTGGCCTCGGAGAACACGCCAGCGCCGTCGCGCGCTTCGTCCGCGACCGGTACGGCGAAGATGTTCGCCGCGATGACCGGCGCCAGCACGACCTCGTCCAGGTCGGCTTCGAAGCAGATGCGCTCGGGCGCCACGGACGCGATGCGGAGTTTCATGCCAGGATGGACACCCTCGGCCACCAACTGCGCATAGACCGCGGCGGGCTCGTCCTCGACATGGACGACTTCGACCTCATCGCCGGCCTCGAAGTCCGTCAGGGCGCGCCCGGCTCGCGGCGGCAGATCGCCTTCCTCCGTCGGGATCGGGTCCCCGTGCGGGTCGAACGGCGGATGGCCAAGCCGCACCGAGAGTTCCGCCGCCTGTTCGGGGGAGGTCCGGTGCTCCCGGCGCTCGGCCTCGGGGTGCCAACGCTCCGGTTCCAGGCCGGTCTCGTCGGCGAGGTAGCGCTCCCACAGCCGGTGAATCCGGATCACGCGTAGCGCCTCGCTGCGTCCGTCGGCGGTCAGCCGGAATCCGCCCTCCGCCGAGACGATCAACCCCAGCATCTCCATGCGGGCGAGGAGTTCCGTGCTCCGCCGGCCCCCGAGGCGCAGGACGCCGACCAGGCTCTGGTGGGTCGCCTGACGCCCCTGGTACTCGCAGTCGAAGAGGTGCTTGAGCGCGTCCTCGGTGCGGGTCCGGTGCAGGGCACGCCAGCCGGAGCGCCAGCGCCACAGCCAGCCCCGATCCGGCCATGCCACGAGGACGGCCAGACCAGCAACGACCGCGAGAATAACGAGGGCGAGAAGAGGGTTCATGTTCTCGTGGCGGGCGTCTCGTCAACGAGGAAATTCGCTGGTGCGAATCAGAAGTTTAGTCTACACTAATTCTCGGAACCCGACCGCGGGAGCGGTCCGCGACGATGACGATAGAGTGACTCAGCAATGACGGCCTTCATGCAGTCGACCTGGAGTGTGCTCGCGGAGCTCGCACCCTGGCTGCTGGTCGGCGCCCTGCTCGCCGCGCTGCTGCACGTCCTGCTGCCCCGCAACCTGATCCGACGCCAGCTCAGCGGCTACGGCGGCGCGGTCAAGGCCGTGGCCCTGGGCGTACCGCTGCCGCTCTGCTCCTGCGGCGTGATCCCGGCCGGCATCGGCCTCAAGCGCACCGGCGCCAGCAACGGCTCGGCGATGGGCTTTCTGATCAGCACGCCGCAAACCGGTGTCGACTCGATCCTGGTCAGTGCGACCTTCCTCGGCTGGCCCTTTGCCCTGTTCAAGGTCGCGGCGGCGGCGGTGACCGGCATCGCCGGCGGCTGGTGGGTCGAGGCGATGAAGGACGACGGCGCTCCGGTCGAGGACGAAGCTCCGGCTGAGGAAGCCGGCGCCGAGTCGGGCGGCGGCCACCGAATCGGCGGGACGGTCGTTCCGAAGATCCGCGAGATGATCGATCACGGCGGCGAACTCCTGCAGAGCATCTGGCGCTGGGTCGCCGTCGGCATCCTCGTGTCCGCCGCGATCGAGGTCCTGCTACCCCAGCAGGCCTGGCTCGACCTGGCCGCCCTCGGAACGTTCGGCGCGGCCGCGGCGGCGCTCGTCATCTCCCTGCCCCTCTACGTCTGCGCCACGGCCTCCGTGCCGATCGCGGCCGCCCTGGTCGCCAACGGGCTGCCCCTCGGCGCCGCCCTCGTGTTCCTGATGGCCGGCCCCGCGACCAACGTCGCCACCGTGGGAGCGGTCTACCGCGGCTTCGGCCGCAAGGTCACCGCGGTCTATCTGGCCACGGTCATCGTTGGCAGCCTCGCCTTCGCCGTGCTGTTCGAGACGCTGATCGGCGGCGGCGCGCTCCAGGCGGGGCCCGCACACGTACACGGCGTGCCCTGGTGGGCCGCCACGTCAGCGATCCTGCTGGTGCTGATGTTCGGCTGGTTCGGCCTGCAGGAGTTCCGGCGCTGGCGGCGCAACGTGAGAGCGGACCGGTGGTCGACCGAGCAGGTGGCGGCCGGCGAGCCGGGAGGCAGGGCGGTGGAAATCGCGGTGACCGGCATGACCTGCGGCAACTGCGCGGATGCGGTCGAAACCGCTCTGCTGGCCGCGCCGGGGGTCCAGGCAGCGCGTGTCGACCTGACCGGCGGCACCGCCACGGTCTGGGGCGCGGCCGCCGCCGCGACGCTGCGCGAGGCCGTCCAGGACGCGGGCTTCGGAACTCCCTGAGTCATCCGGCCCGTCCGAGCTTTCCTCCGGTTTGCACGCGACGCCTCCCGGACATAACCTTCGCGCGCGGACATGAGAGCCGGAGTCGTACGCGAAACGCATCCGGGAGAGCGCCGGGTCGCCCTGGTCCCCGAGAGCGTCGCACGAATTCAAGCCAAGGGCGTCGACTTCCTGATTGAAGCGGGCGCCGGCGCCCGGGCCGGCTTCAGCGACGACGCGTACCGCGAAGCCGGCGCCGAGATCGCCGCGACGGCCGGCGAGGTTCTGGCCGCGGCCGATCTCGTGGTCCGCGTCCAGGCGCCGGATGCAACAGAGATCGACGCGTCGAAGGCGGGCGCGGCGGTCGTCGGCCTGCTCTTCCCGCTGACCGCCGCAGCCATGGTGCGACAGCTCCGTTCCGCCCGGCTCACCGCGATCGCCCTCGACCGGATTCCCCGCGTCACCCTCGCGCAGTCGATGGACGTCCTGAGTTCCCAGAGCACCGTAGCCGGCTACCGGGCCGCCGTGCTGGCGGCCTACCGCCTGCCACAGTTCTTCCCGCTGTTGATGACCGCGGCCGGGCGCATCGACCCGGCCCGGGTCCTGGTCCTCGGGGCCGGCGTCGCCGGACTACAGGCGATCGCCACCGCCCATCGGCTGGGCGCCGTGGTCGAGGCCTACGACGTTCGCGCCGTGGTCAAGGAGCAGGTCGAGAGCCTGGGGGCCTCCTTCGTCGAGGTGCCGGCGATCGAGGACGCCGAGACCGAGGGCGGCTACGCCCGGGAGGTCTCCGAGGAAAGCCAGCGGCGAGCCAACGAAGTGATCGCCGAGCGCCTGCGCTCGACCGACGCCTGCATCACGACGGCGTTGATTCCGGGTCGCCCGGCGCCCAGGCTGATCACGGCCGAAATGGTCGAGGGCATGCCGCACGGCTCGCTGATCGTCGACCTGGCGGCCGAGCAGGGCGGCAACTGCGAGCTGACGCAGCCGGGCGAAGAGGTCAACGTGAACGGCGTCACGATCCTGGGCCCGCTCAACCTGGCCAGCGACCTCGCCGCCGACGCCAGCCGCATGTTCTCGCGCAACACCGAAAAGCTCGTGCTCTACCTGCTCGTCGACGGCGAGTTGAGCTTCGACTTCGAAAACGAGATCGTCAAGGGTTGCGTGGTAACCCACGACGGCGAGATCGTCGACAAACAGGTCGCCGAAGCACTGGCCTGACCGCAACGGCAGGCCCGAACCCGCGCAAGGAGGAGCAACCGAAATGCTCGAGATCTTCCTTGGGCTGTACATCTTCATGCTCGCGGCCTTCGTCGGCTACGGCGTGATCAAGGGTGTACCCGCCCTGCTCCACACCCCGCTGATGGCGTTCACGAACGCGATCTCCGGCATCTCCCTGGTCGGCTCCCTCGTCGCCGCCGGCGCTCACTACAACAACGTGAGCACCGTGCTCGGCGCGATCGCCGTGCTGTGCGCGACGATCAACGTCGTCGGCGGCTTCTGGATCACGGACCGCATGCTGCGGATGTTCAAGAAGCAGGACCCGAAGGCTGACGCGGCCGGAGACGCCTGATCGTGGTCGACCAGGTCGAGACGCTCTATCTGATCGCGTCGTTCCTGTTCATCCTCGGGCTGCGGGGCCTGACCGCGGCCCATACCGCCCGCCGGGGGCTGATCCTCGCCGAACTCGGCATGGTGTTCGCCATCTGGGGCACCGTGATCCACCCGGACATCATGGCCCACCTCGAGATCGCCGGCTTCTTCCAGACATACAAGTGGATCCTGCTGACCTTCTTCATCGGCAGCGCCATCGGCATCGCGATTTCGGCGCTCATCCCGATGACCCGGATGCCCGAGCGGATCGCCCTCTCCCACGCCTTCGGCGGACTCGCCGCGGCGCTCGTCGGCGTCTCGGAGTACTACCGCGAGCAGGTCATCGCCGGGCACATGGACCACACGACGATGGCCGCGATCGGCTTTGAGGTGCTGTTCGGGGGTCTGACCTTCACCGGCTCGCTGATGGCCTTCGGCAAGCTCTCCGGACTCATCCCCGGCCGCAACATCACCTGGCCGCTGCAGAACCAGAGCAACATCCTGATGTTCGGGGGCACGTTCGTGCTCCTCGTCCTGGTCACGATCGATCCGTCGAACCAGGTCCTGTTCTACGCCATGGCCGCGATGCCCCTGCTACTCGGCATCCTGTTCGTGGCGCCGATCGGCGGCGCCGACATGCCGGTCGTCATCACCCTGCTCAACTCCTACGCCGGCCTCGCCGCCTCGGCTACCGGATTCGCGCTGGACAACAACGTCCTGATCATCGCCGGCGCCATCGACGGCGCCTCGGGCTTCATCCTTTCCGTCGTGATGAGCAAGGCAATGAACCGTTCGTTCCGCAACGTCCTGTTCGGCGCCTTCGGCAAAGTCGACGAGGAAGACGCCGCGATGGCCGCCGCTGGTGGCGAACGCGTCCAGGAGGCCTCCGTCGGCGACGCCGCCATGCTCCTCTCCGGCGCCGGTTCCGTCATCGTCTGCCCCGGCTACGGCATGGCGGTGGCCCAGGCCCAGCACGTCGTCGGCGAGCTCGCCGAGATCCTCGAAGCGAACGGCACGCAGGTCCGCTACGCGATTCACCCCGTCGCCGGCCGCATGCCCGGCCACATGAACGTGCTCCTCGCCGAAGCGAAGATCCCCTACACCTCGCTGATGGAACTCGAGGAGATCAACGAGGACTTCAAGAACACCGACGTCGCCCTCGTCGTCGGCGCCAACGACGTCGTCAACCCCGCCGCCAAGCACAACCCGGCGAGTTCGATCTATGGCATGCCGGTGCTCAACGCCGACCTCGCCCGTTCCTGCATCGTGCTGAAGCGCTCCATGAGGCCGGGCTTCGCCGGCATCGAGAACGAACTGTTCTTCGCGCCCAACACCGTGCTGACGTTCGGGGACGCGAAGGACACGCTGACGAAGGTAGTTGAGGCGTTGTCGTAACCCTGTCCTCCTGGTTCAGGGACACCCACGCCACCCGGAAACCAGCACTACCGTGATCCCTACGGAGACGTGGCCCCTTATCGCTTGCTCGCCGCCAGTTCCGCTTTGAGACCCGCGATCTCCCGCCGGGCCTCCTCCAACTGAGCGGAGCGCTCGAATGCCTCCTCGCAGGTCGGCAGATACGCGTCGCTGTCGGCGTCGAAGAACCGAAGCTCGTCGCGTTCGAGCCGAAGTTCGAGGCCCAGGTCGCTACGGTAGCGGAGGCGGCCGTCCAACTCGGTGACGGCCTTGATCGGCCGATACCGGCCGTCGATCAGCCGCGAACCCTTGAGCGCCGGGTCCAGGTAGTCACCCGTCGGGTCGTACTGCCAGTACTCGCCGACGCCGAGTTCACGGTACAGCCGGCGTTTGCGGCCCTCGTCAACCGCCTGGGTTGCCTTCGACGTGATCTCCAGCACGAAGTCGGGCGTTCTACCGCCCTCCGCCCACACCAGCCAGTTGTCCCTCGGCGGTAGCTTCGGCGAGCCCAGAACGACGAAGACGTCGGGCGCTACGGTTCGTTTCGGGTCGCCCTCGACGTAGTAGAGCAGCATGTCCACGCCGACGTACACGTCCGGGCGATCCCGGAAGTGCCACCCAAGCGCCTGACGCGCATCCATCGTGGCCATGGCGTGACGTTCGGTCTCAGCCATGGGGATGCCGTCCGAGCACGGGTACTCAACTGCAGCGAGGGCGATCTGGCTCTTCGTTTGAACCATCGGGGTGGACCTTTCGAGTCGCGTAGCGAGGGTGTGGGAATCTCGACGACCGCGACTCACGGTAACACCTCCTCAGACATAGACGGATTCGGGAGGAGATTCCGAGCGCGTAGCCCTCGGTCCTACCCGAGCCGCGGGTCGAGACGGAACCGGCGAAGCACACCAGGCTTCACACGGTCGTATTGCGGATGCAGCGGGTTGATGACGACGTTCTTCTCAAGCGGGTTGACGACGCTCGGTACGGCGATCGCCAGGTGGCGGCTCAGGGCGGACGCCCCCAGGCTCTGGCTGTCCGGATCCGCCCGTTCGACCTCGAGATGGGCGATCGAGTCGTCCGGTAGCGTCAGATCCACGATCCGGTAGGCGGGATGGTCCACACCGAAGGGCAGGCCGACCAGAATCTCGAGCACTGCCAACGACGAGGTTTCGCTGCAGTAGACGGCCCGCACTCCAGGCGGACTCCACCTGCCGCCACGGCGCAGAGCACCTTCGCCGCTAAGGATCGTGGCCACGTCCGGCGCCCACTGCGTCCGGGCAAGCCGCCAGACCTTCACGCGAGGCTCACAGGGGAATGCCGTGCGCGAGACGGTGGAGGAGGGTCAGAACCTCCTCCGCGCCCACTTCGGTGTCGGAATGCTCAAGAGGCGTTTCGCCGCCCAGTGCGGGATTGCTGTGCTTCAGCCAGTGGACGGCGCTCTCGTGGTTGTAGTCGAAGAACTCGAGCGCAGCGTTGTACACCCGGGCCAGCCGCGCCGCCCGGTCGCTTTCGTGGCGGGTGAGACGCCCCTGCTTGAGCCGGCGGAGCATCGTCTGGCGAGGAATCCCGACGATTGCCACGAGCTCCAGATCGGAGATCGATAGCAGCCGCTTCAGGTCGGCAAGGATGTGCGCGGAAGCGCCGCCCCGGATCTGCTTGAGATCCGGAACGCTCAGTGGCTCTGCTTGTGCCGCTCTTGTCTCCATTTGGTACAGACTATCGTACCAAATGGATGCCCCTTACTCACCGAGGCAGATGCCGAGGTCGCGGGCCGTGGCAACGACGTCGGCTTCGAGCGGGACGCTCTTCATGCGGCTCACGGCAAGTTCAAGCGGCACGGCACGCACGGTCGGCGGATCGAGCGAGACCATGACGCCGAACTCTCCCTCCTCGATCTGACGCACGGCGGCGGCGCCGAAGCGCAGCGCGATCAGGCGATCGTACGGGATCGGCTGACCGCCGCGCTGGAGGTGGCCGAGGGTGACGGTTCGCGTCTCCTTGCCGGTTCGCTCGTGGATCTCCGTCGCCACCCGCTCGGCGACGCCGCCGAGGCTTTCGGTCCGGCCACCGATCCGCTTCGACCAGGTGAAGTCACCGCCGACGGGCCGCGCGCCCTCGGCCGCGACGACCACCGCCCAGTGCCGCCCCCGCCTCTCGCGCGCCATCAGGTGATCGCAGACTTCCTCGATGTCGTACGGGATCTCCGGAATGAGAATGACCTGGGCCGTCGCCGCGACTCCCGCGAAGAGGGCGATCCAGCCAGCGTAGCGGCCCATCAACTCGACGACGAAGATGCGGTCGTGGGCCTCGGCGGTCGAGTGCAGCCGTTCGATCGCGGCCGTCGCGACGTCGACCGCGGTGTGGAAGCCGAAGGTGACGTTCGTGCCGGCGAGATCATTGTCGATCGTCTTCGGCACGCCAACGACGGGTATGCCGTGCTTGTGGAGCTTGAGCGCGAGGCGCATGGAACCGTCGCCACCCACCGCGACCAGCGCGTCGAGTCCGAGACGATGGAATCCCTCCACGGCCTCTTCGGTCACATCCTCCACGACGACCGAGCCGTCGTCCTGCTCGACCCGCCGTTCGAAGGGGTAGGCGCCGCTGCGCGTGCCCAGGATCGTGCCGCCGAGATGCGTCGTGCCGCGCACGGCGGGGCGATCGAGGATCCGGATCTGGCTCGGATCGAAGAAGGCGCCGTAGCCGCGCATCAGGCCCACGACCTCCCAGCCGCGCCGGATCGAGGCCAGCGTGACCGCCCGGATCACCGCGTTGAGGCCGGGCGCGTCGCCGCCGCCGGTGCTGATGCCGATCCGCTTCATCGAACTGCGGAGAATCGCACAGCGAGGCGGCTACCGTCTACTGGCCGAGCTATCCCTCGCCGTAGACGAAGCGCTCGACCTCACCGTGAACCCGGGCCACCGTTTCGCGGGAGGGGCCGGGAGTGATGGCGGAAACGCCTACGGCAAGGAGAGTGTTCGCGAGCAGTCCCCAGAGCCCGCCGTGCATGCCCAGCGGATGGGCGCCCCAGGGCAGCGCGAACCCCAGGTTCAGCGGCAGCGTCAGGGCCAGGGTCAGAAGTCCGGCGCCGAGGCCGGCGAGGACTCCGGCCCGGCTCAGCGAGCGCCGGCCGGGAAAGCAGACGCCGACGATCGCCGGCATGAGCTGCAGGGCTCCGGCCCCGGACAGCGTGACGATCGCCACCAGCAGGTCACTCTCCGTGATCGAGAGCGCGAAGGCCACGGCGAGGAGTGCGAAGACGATCGCGCGCCCGACGAAG
Organism: Acidobacteriota bacterium; assembly: GCA_026707545.1. Taxonomy (NCBI): domain Bacteria; kingdom Pseudomonadati; phylum Acidobacteriota; species Acidobacteriota bacterium. The sequence goes on from JAPOWR010000001.1 coordinate 2,290,832, forward strand.
ACGTAGTGGGCCTGACTCCGCCCGCGCGCGATGTAGCGCTGGTAGACGTCGCGGGTCAGGACGGTCATGTTCGCGTGCAGAATGGAGTCCAGAGTGGACATCGCGGCAGCCGCCGCGCCGGCGAGGATGATCCCGGTGAGCCACGCCGGCGCGTGCTGGAAGAGAAGCTCCGGGAAGACCCGGTCCGCCTGCTCGAGTTCCGGCATGACGAGCGCCCCGCCGAGGCCGACCAGCGCGGCCGGGATGTACAGCGTCATCAGGTAGATCGGCGTCGTGGCACCGAGCAGCTTGAGGGTCTTGCCGTCCACCGCCGTGTAGTAGCGGATCATCATGTGGGGCTGGAAGATGATCCCGAACGACAGTGTGAGGACCATCCCGACCCACATGCCGGGCGTGAAGAAACCCTCGGGACCGGGCAGGGTCAGCATGTCCGGCCGCTCGCTCGTCACCCGCTGCCAGAGCTCGACCGGGCCGCCGAAGAGCTCGAAGGAGAGCACGAGCGCCCCGGCCCAGATCGCCACGTACATCCACGCGCCCTGGAACACGTCGGTCCAGTAGACCGCGCGCAGGCCGCCGACCATCAGGTGGACGACGGCGACCGTCAGCATGATGAGCACGCCCAACTCGAACGGCACGCGGCCGTCGGTCGCCACGTCCATGATGTAGCCGAGGGCGAGCGCCTGGACCTGGATGTAGAGGATCGTGAACAGGACGGACACGACGGCGACCGCCACGCGCACCGCCTCCGACTCGTAGAAGTCGGCCAGCAGATCGGCGGGCGTGATGTAGCCGAACGCCTTGCCCAGCGCCCAGATGCGCGTCCCGATGACGTAGGTGGCGGCCCCGACCAGCAGGGTCCACGCGCCGGCGGACCAGAATCCGATGCCGTGGGTGAAGAAGAAGCCGCCGGAGCCGAGAAAGGCGAACGCCGAGTGATAGGTGGCGACGACGGTCAGGTAGAGGACGATGAAGCCGGTGCGCCGTCCGCACAGGAGGAAGTCCTCCATGTCGACCGTCATGTGACGGTTGGCGACGACGGCGACGCCCAGGGTGATCAGCAGGTAGACGCTGATCAGGCTCGTCGCGACGACCCAGGTCTCCATCAGCGCTGCCTGAACGGCTTGGTAGCCGAGTGAGGCCGCGTCATACGCCGCGGCGGTAGGCCCAGATCAGCACAGCGATCAGGGCCACGTAGACGCCGAACAGGGCCAGGTACAGGAACGGCACGCCGAGAACGCTCGGCTCGACCCGGTTCAGCAGCGTGTGGGTGACCGGCGGCATCGCCAGCAGGAAGACCGCCCCGAAGGCGATCGTGGCGATCCAGCCGTCGCGGGTGCGCGGCAGGAAGCGGGAGGGGCGTCGTGGTTCGTTCATCGCGGCGGCGTTTCTGCCGCGCAGGGAGCCTAGTCCGGGTTCTCCATGCGGTGATACATCCGCCGCACCTCCACCTCGGAGGGCTGCCGCTGCGGAAACGCCGTGGCGGAAAGGTCCAGCGTTCCGGATACCTCCTCGGCCGGCACGCCGGCCGCGTGCTTCTCGGCCGTCCGCTCCCAAAGGACGCGGTAGTACTCCTGCGACTTGTCGATCGCGCTCAGGTCGTCGAGCGGCAGGCCGTGCCCCGGAACGACGAGGTCGAAGTCCAGCGCCTTCAGGTTCTCCAACGTCTCGGCCCACTCGTCGACGTAGCCGTCGCCCATGAAGGACGGGCCGCCGAACAGGATGTCGCCGGTGAAGACGAGTTTGTCCTGCGGGAAGTAGACGACGACATCGCCGCCGGTGTGGGCACGGCCCACGAAGACGATCTGGATCTCCCGGTCGCCCCGGAACAGGGTCATCTTCTCGTTCATCGTCACATCGGGCGGCAGCGGATCGATCTCGTCGAAGTCCGCGGCATGGGCGGCGAACATCGAGCGATAGGCCTCGAGTCCCGCGCGCTCTTCCTCGTCCTCGGCCGCCTCGATCTGCTCCGCGAGTTGCGCCAGCCTCCCGTCATTGCCCGTGATGCCCTGGACGTAGGTCGGCTCCTCCAGCGGCGCGGTCGCCATCTTCATCCGCGTGTACTCGTGGCCGATGATCGGCACGTCAGCGAACTCCTGGTTGCCGTGGGCGTGGTCCCAGTGGAAGTGGGAGTTGATGACGGCGGTCACCGGCTTGTCGGTGATCGCCGGAATCGAGGCGATCAGGTCCCGCGCCTTGGCCGGCGTCACGTGGGAATCCACGACGACGACGTCCTCGTCGTTGACGACCACGAGCGCGTTGCTGTTGAACACCCGCGCCGTCGTCTGCGTCAGCCAGATACCGTTCCGAACCTCCATGAACCGGTGGGTGTCGGTCGTCGCGGTCCAGTCCTGGGCCCACAGCGAACCCGCCGCGGACAGCGTGACCACGGCCAGCGCGGCACGAATCGTCAGTCGAAGAGCGTGTCTCATGGATCCTCCCTCTTGCTGTCTACAATACCCGCATGAAGTTCCCCTTCCTCAGGCCTCCCGTCGCGGCCCGACCGGCCCTCGCCCTGATCTGCATCGCCGCCTTGGCCACCGCTGTGCCCGCGCGCGCTCAGGAGGGCGACGGCGAACCCGCGGCCGCCAAGCCGCCCTCTCCGCCCGGCCGCTGGGAAACCAGCCACTCGATCGAGGTCGGCGGCGAGGCGGTGGAGTACGACGCCGTCGTCACCGGCATCCAGCTCGACAACGACGACGGCGCCCCGGCCGCGCAGCTCTGGTACACGGCGTACTTCCGGACGAACGGCGCGTCGCCGCAGGAGCGCCCCCTGGTGTTCTCCTACAACGGGGGCCCCGGCTCGGCGTCCTTCTGGTTGCACATGGGGATCATGGGGCCGCGTCGCGTGGTGACCCCCGATGTCGGCCCGCAGGGCGCACCGCCCTACCCTCTGGAGGACAACGCCTGGACGATCCTCGATATCGCCGACATCGTCATGGTCGATCCCGTCGGCACCGGCTTCAGCCACACCCTGGGCGAGACTCCCGGCTCCGACTACTGGGGCATCGACGAGGACGCGAAGTCGCTTGCCCAGTTCATCCGGCGCTTCCTCAGCGCGCACGACCGCTGGAACTCGCCCCGCTACCTGCTCGGCGAGAGTTACGGCACCACTCGATCGGCCGTCCTCGCCAGCCACCTGCAGCGCGCGAACATCGACCTGAACGGCATCGTCCTGGTCTCGGCGGTCCTGCAGTTCAACACGATCCAGTTCGCGCCCGGCGACGACCTCCCCTACATCGTCAACCTGCCGTCCTACACGGTCGCCGCCCGCTACCTGGACGCGCTGCCGAAGAAGACCCCGGCGGACCTCGAGACCCTGATGGCCGAAGTCGAGGAATGGGCGCTCACCGAGTACGCCACCGCGCTGCTCCGGGGCAGCACGCTCGACCCGGACACGCGCGCCCGAGTGGTCGACCGCATGCACCGCTACACCGGGCTCTCGCGCGACTTCATCGAGAAGTCGGACCTGCGGGTGACCGCTCCGGCCTTCGAGGCAGAGTTGCTGCGCGACGAAGGCAAGGTCGTCGGCCGGCTGGACGCCCGCTTCACCGGCCCCGCCGGAGACACGCTGGGCGCCCGGCCTTCCCACGATCCGCAGTCCACGGCGATCAGCTCGGCCTACACGTCGGCGTTCAACAGCTACCTGAGGAGCGAACTCGGCTACGACGGCGACCGCGAGTACGTCCCGAGCGGCGGCGTCCGCGACTGGAACTGGGGGCGGGTGAGCGCGGGCCGCTTCTCGCGCGGCGACGGCACACCGAACGTCGCTCCCGACCTGGCCGCCGCCATGCGCCGGAATCCGGCGCTCGAAGTGCTCCTGATCAATGGCCTGTACGACCTGGCGACGCCCTACTTCGCGGCTGTCTGGACGATGGACCATATGGGTCTGCCGCCGGAACTCAGGGCGAACATCCACCGCGAGGACTTCGCCGCCGGGCACATGATGTACGTGGAGCAATCCCTGCTGCCCCAGTGGAAGGAGACGCTCGACGCCTTCGTCCTGCGGACTTCGGGCAGCGGAGCGCGGGACGCCGAGTAACCGGCGCGTCTCGCCCACCCGTTCCCGTCCCGGAATCGACGGGACTGATACAGTGTTACAAGTTCGTCCGCACCGGAGCCTAGCTCGTGCCATCCGCCATGAAGCCCGATCTCAGAGTGGTGCTGGCGCTCCTTAGCGCCGCCGCGCTAGCGCTGCCTGTGGCGGGCGTCTCTGAAGAGTCGGGCGAGACAAGCGAGGCGGCGCCCCTGGCGCTCACGCCGTCCGAGTACAACAACACGGTCGCCGACCTGCTCGGTTTCCCCAGAGACGGAGAACAGTGGCCAAGGCGACCGGCCGTCGCGGACCGGATCAGCCCGCGGCGCACCGCCAGCAAGGGCGTGTTCTCGCCTCCCCCGCCGCCCGATCCCTGGCCATGGCCGTTCCCGGCCGAGCCCGGCGCCGACGGCTTCGAGGGCATTGCACAGGGCCAGAGTCCATCTTCCTACCAGGTGGAAGAACTCCACCTCGCCGGGATGCACTTCGGGGCCTTCGCCCTGCTCTCGCCGACCTTCTTCAACTGCTCAGGGTGGTCCGACCTGCCGGCCGCGGAGCGCGAGGCCTGCGCCGCCAGGAGCATTCTCCGCTTCGCCGAGCGGGCGTATCGCCGGCCGCTGCGCGACGGAGAACGCGGTCGGATCGAGGCGTTCTGGCAGGCGCAGATCGCCACTCAACCGATCAACGAGGCGGTGGCGCTCACCGTCGCCGGCATCCTTCAGGCCCCGGCATTCCACTTCAAGCTCGCGCCAGGCGCGACCGACGCGACGCAGCTCGATCGATGGCAGTTGGCCGCGCGGCTCTCCTACTTCCTCTGGGACTCGATACCGGACGAGGAGCTGTTCCGTGCCGCAGCCGCAGGTGAACTCGAGACGGCGGAGGGCGTCGAACGGCAGGCACGGCGCCTGCTCGACGATCCGAAGGCCCGGCCGGCCGTCGTCCACTTCCACCACCAGTGGCTCGGCACTGAGCAGGTCCTCCTGATCGCGCCCGCGCGTCGCGCCTTCGGACCGCGGTTCGGCATTTCCCGAACACTCAAGAACGCGCGCGACGACGACACGAAGTGGCCGGCGATCATGGGACCGATCCGGCACTCCATGAAGCTCGAAACCGAGCTGTTCGTCGAGGAGGCGATCTTCGACCGCGCGGGCACTTTCACGGAACTCATGACCGGCAACCACGGCTACATGTCGCGCGGCACCGCGCCGATCTACGGCGCAACGACGACTGCGGACGAAGGGCGCGCCGCCGTGACACGGCAGATCGAGTACGTCTCCGTATCGATCGGACGCAAGAAACCGCTCACCCTCGATCCGGTCGTGCTGGACCCCAGCCAGCGGGCAGGCGTGCTGACCCTGCCGTCGGTTCTGGCCATCGGCGCCTACGCCGTGCAACCTGGCCCGATCCCCCGCGGCGTGCGCATCCTGGAACGCGTCGCCTGCATGGAAATGGGCGATCCGATCGAAGGCGTCGAGAGCGCGCTGCCGCCCGACGCGCTCGGCGTCGAGAGCACGAATCGCGAACGCACGGCCGCCGCCACCAAGCCGAGCGAGTGCAACTCCTGCCACCGCCGGATCAACCCGGCCGGGTTCGCCTTCGAGCACTACGACGCGATGGGCGCCTGGCGCGCCGAGGACAACGGACAGCCGGTTGACGCCAGCGGCTCGCTCCGGCTGCCCGGCGCCGAGGAACTCACGTTCGCCGACGGCGTCGAGTTCGCGCACGAGCTGGCGGCGAGCCGCCGCGTGCGGGACTGCTACGCACTCCACTGGACGCGCTACGCACTCGGCAGCCACCTGGCGAGAAACGCACCCGGGCTCGAACCGATCCAGGAGCGCTTCCGAGAAAACGACTCGGTCAAGGAACTCCTCGTCTCCATCGCCACCAGCGACCTCTTCCGCGCTCGTTCCGCCGGGGTAGGCTTCGAAAGCGGCCCATGATCTCGAGACGCCACCTGCTGCAACTCGGAGGGCTCACCGCGCTCGGCACCGGCTGGCCGGGCGGCGCCCTGCGCGCGCTGGCCCAGAGCCCGGCCCAGGTCCGCCGCCTGATCCTGATCAGCCACTGCCACGGCTGGCCCTACGCCACCTGGAAGATGCGCCCGGACGGCGTCTCCGAGAGCGAACCCTGGTCTGTCGACCTGGAGCAGATCCCGGAGACGGCATTCAGCCGGCCCCTGGCTCCGCTCTACGAGCACCGTCGCCGCATCCTCGCCCTGGACGGCCTGTCCCTGGCCACCGCGGAGCTCGACGGCGGCGGCAACCGGCACGACCGCGGCTGGGTCCACGCCTGGACCGGCAACAACGCGGACTTCGGCGCCCGCGACACCCGCTCGAGATCGGCCTCCCTGGACCAGCTCGTCGCCGCGCACCTGGCCCGGGCGGACCGCCTGCCGTCGCTGGAGGTCTCGGTCGACGCCGCGCTCGAAGCGGGCCGGCCGATCAGCTACAACAGCGGCGGCGTGCGGCTGCCGGCAGAGAACACGCCGCTACGGGCCTGGAACCGGGTCTTCGGACCGGCGTCCTCGGGCGACACGGTCGGCGCGTACCGGCGCAGCACGCTCGACTTCGCGTACCAGGAGTACCGGGCGGTCGCCGCTCGCTTCGACGCCAACGACCGTGCCCGGCTCGAGTCCCACTTCGGCCTGGTCGACCGGCTCGGCCACCGGCTCGAGGGCCTGGCGACCCTCTCCTGCGACGCGCCTCCCCGGCCCGCCGCATCGTTCGACCGCTACGACCTGCAATTCGACGCCTTCGCCGACATCATCGCCGCCGCCTTCAGTTGCGACATCACGCGGGTCGTCTCGTTCTCCCTTGGCGAAATGCCGACCGCGGAGTTCGGCGCCGACCACATCAGCGACAAGGTGCACAAGGGCATCGCCCACTACATCCACGAGGATGTCCGCAAGCACGATGCGATGACGCACTACGCGGCCTACCACGGCCAGCAGGTCGCCCGTCTCGTCAGCACCCTGGAGTCGATCCCGGACGCGGGCGGTGGTTCGCTGATGGACAACACGCTGATCGTCTGGGGCTCCGAACTCGGCGACGGCTGGCACGGCTACCGCAACTACTGCCCCGTCCTGATCGGCGGCTCCTGGGCCTTCGACACCGGCCGCTACCTGCACTGGCCCCACGAAACACCTGCCCAGATGCGGGTCCCGGCCCAGGTGGCCCCCGGCGGCCTCACGCGATTCGCCGGCGTCCCGCATCAGCACCTCCTGGTCAGCATCGCCCGCGCGATGGGCCTGGACGTCAACCACGTCGGCCTCCACCACGCCTACGGCCAACGCGGCGACCACATCTCCCTCGTCGGCCCCCTCGCCGGTCTCAAGGCGTAGCGCACGCGACGCGACGGCGTCGGTGGCACCCGCCTGCTGGGAGGTCCGGAGGGGAGGGGGCTCCCAACACGGCCATGGACTGGTCAGTGGCCCAATGACGAAGCCGAGCCAAGGCAACGCCTCCCAGCCTGCCGGGGTCCGAGGGGTCTGCCTCCAGGTGGCTCGGAACGAGCGACGGCCGACGACCCGACAGTGACCTACGCCCAACCGGAGCGAGTGGAGTGCAGTGAGCGCAAGCCCCTCGGTCGTCCGACCAAGCGCGAACGGCACCTGGAGGTAGACCCCTCGGACCCCAACAGGCAGGCGGGTACAACCGAGGCCCGTTCGGACGACGCTCCGCCTACTGCGGCAGCGCGAAGGCGAGGAGCTCGGACTTGCGCGGCGGGTGGCGCGGTGTTGGGCGCGTCGCGCCGGCGACGGCCACGGCTTCGACGGGGGTGCCGGGGCCGGGGCGTTCGCCGCCGCCGGCGATGAGGATGTACTGGCGGCCTTCGTGCATGTAGGTCATCGGGCCGCCGTGAAGGCTGCGGTCAACTTCGAGCTGGGCCAGGAGGTCGCCGGTCGCCTTGTCGAAGGCGACGAGGTAGCTGCCGTTCGCGGAGCGGTCGCCGAGTTCGTCGACGATCGGTTCGATCGAGATGACCAGGGTCTTCGTCACCAGGACGCCGCCTTCGGTGACGACGCCGTCCTGGGGCGGTGTGCCGAGCCGGCCCAGGTTCAGGTGCCTGATCGCGGGGTGGTCGCGGGGCCCCTCCCCCAGCGGCACCTGCCACAGCATCTCGCCGCGGTTCATGTCGAACGCGGTGATTCGCCGGTAGGGCGGCTTGAGCAGGGGCAGGCCCTGGACCTTGGGCATCGGCCGGCGATTGATCGAGTACCGCCAGTCTGAGCGTGCCGGGTCGGGGGGCGAAAGCGAGATGGCGCCGGGCCTCGTCAGCGAGGGCACGTAGAGGATGTTCGTCTCCGGGTCGAAGGAAGCGCCGGTCCAGTTCGCGCCCCCGCCTGGGCCCGGATTCTGGAGGTAGGCCCGCTTGCCGTCCTCGCCGTGAACGATCGGCGGCGTGAAGACGGGACCGATCACGTAGTCCCGGATCACCTCGAACGCCTCGGCGCGAAGCTCGGGCGTGTAGTCGATCAGGTCGTCGTAGTCGATGCCGAGGGTCTCGAACGGCGGCGGCCTGGTCGTGAACGGCTGCGTGCGGGACAACTTCTCGCCCGGAATCCGCGAGTGGTAGTCGACCGGCGCCTCGACGATCGGCCAGACATGCTCCCCGGTCGCCCGGTCGAACACGTAGGTCATCGCCACCTTCGAGACGACCGCCACCGCCTTGATCTCCCTGCCGTCGACCGTGACGTCGATCAGGTTCGGCGCGGAGGCCAGGTCGTAGTCCCAGACGCCGTGGTGGATCGTCTGGAAGTGCCAGACGACCTCGCCGTTGCGGGCGTCGAGGCAGACGATCGACTCGGCGTAGACGTTGTCGCCGTGGCGGTCGCCGCCGTAGTAGTCGTTTGTCGGCGTCCCGAACGGCAGGTAGACGTAGCCGAGTTCCTGGTCGGCGCTCATCATCGACCAGACGTTCGTGTTGCCCATCTTCCGCCAGGACTCGTTCTCCCAGGTCTCGAGGTAGGGCTCGCCCTCTCGCGGCACGGCGTGGAACGTCCACTTCAGCTTGCCGGTGCGGATGTCGAAGCCGCGCACGTCTCCGGGCGGGTTGTTGTTGCGGAGCGGAAAATCGAAGACCGTGGCCCCGACGACGATCGTGTCGGCCACGACGACCACCGGCGCCGTCCAGTTCATGTTCCGGTTCGCCCGCCCCGGAAGAAGGCCCTGCATCAGGTCGACGACGCCCTCCTCGCCGAACTCCGGATCCGGTCGGCCGGTCTTCGTGTCGATCGACACCAGCCGCCCGCCGCGGGTCGCGATCAGGATCCGCTCCGCCTCGCCGTCGGTCCAGAACTCGATGCCGCGGATCTGGACCAGGGAACCCCGCTGCTCGATCTCCCAGTCCCTCGGATCGTGCCGCCACAGCAACTCGCCGGTCGCTGGGTCCAGCGCCGCGACCTGACCAAGGTTCGTCGCGATGTAGACGACGCCGTCGATCATCAGCGGCATGCTCCGGTAGGGCCCGGGCGTCTTCTCGGACACGTCGTTCAGCAGGACATCGGCCGACTCCCAGCGCCAGGCGACCTCCAACCGCGAGAAGTTGTCCCGGTCTATCTGGTCCAGAGGCGAGTACCGGGTGGAGCCGCTGTCGCCGCCGAAATGCCGCCACTCCCCGCCTTGGGCGCCGTGCTGGGCGACCGCCGGCGCGGCGACGAACACCGCCAGAACAACGGCGCAACCCGCGCCAACCCGCCGACCGAAACTCGACATCCGCACCCCCGTGTCTTGGATCGGCGCATCCTACCCGGTGGCGGGTGTCGGTGCGCCGGCCTTCTGGCCGGCATCCGGTAGTAGGCTCCGCCGACCCCGATGACCGCGAACACGACAGCCATCTCCTCCGTCACCGCCCGCGAGGTGCTCGACAGCCGGGGCAACCCGACCGTCGAAGTCGAAATCACCCTCGAAGGCGGCGCCCGGGGGCGCGCCATCGTCCCCAGCGGAGCCAGCACCGGCCGACACGAGGCGGTCGAACTGCGCGACGGCGACGCGGCGCGCTACGGCGGCAAGGGGACGACCGCCGCCGTTCGGCACGCGAACGGCGAGATCGCGGCCGCGGTGCGCGGCCTCGACGCCGCCGACCAGGCTGAACTCGACCACCTGCTGGCCGAGCTCGACGGAACGCCCAACAAGGGCCGTCTGGGCGCCAACGCGGTGCTCGGAGTCAGCCTCGCCGCGGCCCACGCCGTAGCCGCGGCGCGTGGCCTTCCCCTCTACGCCTCGCTCGGCGGAAGCGATGCCCGCACGCTGCCCGTGCCGATGCTCAACATCCTGAACGGCGGCCAGCACGCCGCCGGCTCGACCGACTTTCAGGAGTTCATGGTCATGCCCACCGGCGCCGGCTCCTTCGCCGAGGGCCTGCGCTGGGGCGTCGAGATCTACCACCGGCTGCGCGCGATCCTCCACGACCGCGGCTTCTCCGTCGCGGTCGGCGACGAGGGCGGCTTCGCGCCCGCGCTCGGCGGCAACGAACGCGCGGTCGAAGTCATCCTGGAGGCGATCGAAGCGGCCGGTCGCCGGCCCGGGGACGACATCCGGATCGCGCTCGACCCGGCGACCAGCGAGCTCTACAACGACGAGACAGGGCGCTACAGCCTGGCGATCGAGGGCCGCGAACTCGAGAGCGGCGAACTCGTCGACCTCTGGGCCGACTGGTGCCGAAAGTACCCGATCATCAGCATCGAGGACGGCCTGGCCGAGGACGACTGGACAGGCTGGAGCGAACTGTGCCGGCGTCGCGGAAACGACGTGCAACTGGTCGGCGACGACCTGCTGGTCACGAACATCGATCGCATCGACCGCGCGATCGAGGAACGCGCCTGCAACGCCTTGTTGTGCAAGGTGAACCAGATCGGCTCTCTGACGGAGAGCAGGGCCGCGGTCCAGCGAAGCCGCTCGGCCGGCTGGGGCGTCGTCATGAGCCACCGCTCCGGCGAGACGGAGGACGTGACGATCGCCGACCTCGCCGTCGCCTGGAACACCGGACAGATCAAGACCGGCGCGCCCGCCCGCAGCGACCGGGTCGCCAAGTACAACCAGCTCCTCCGGATCGAGGAACAACTCGGCGACCGCGCCGTCTATCCCGGCCTCGACGCGTTCCCGCATCGGCGATCGGCGTAGCCAGTCCCAGGACGTCAGGCGCCGCTCAGAAACACCGCCACATCCGCCACGTTCGTTCCCGTCGCTCCGGTCCGCAGCAACGCGCCGCCGGCATCCAGCGCGCGGTAGGAGTTGTTGTCCTCGAGCGCTGCGACCGGATCGACACCGGCGCGTTGGATGCGGCGTATCGTCGACGCGTCGACGACGCCACCCGCGGCATCGGTAGGGCCGTCACGGCCATCCGTACCAGCGGCGAGGAAGACCCAGTCGTGGCGATCGGCGAGCGAACCTTCCTCTGCTTCGAGCGCGAAAGCGAGGGCCAACTCCTGGTTGCGGCCGCCCGTGCCGCTGCCGCGGACGGTGACCGTCGTTTCGCCGCCGGCGACCCAGGCGCGGAACGGCGTGGCAGCGAAGCGTGCCGCGAGCATCGCACCGACTTCTCGTGCCTCGCCTTCGAGAGGCTCGGGCTCGACTTCGACACCCTTGCCGCAGACCGCGGCCATTGCCCCCACGCTGGTTCGGTTGCCGCCAACGATCCGGTAGACCGCCTCGGTGAAGATCGGATCGCCCGGTTTCGGCGTCTCTTCCAACTCGCCGCGGATGCCGGCCTCGAATCGTTCCCTTACGGACGACGGACACGTCTCCAGCACGTCGCACCGCTCCAGAACCGCGAGGGCATCCGCAAACGTCGACGGATCGGCAGCCGTCGGACCGCTGCCGATGACGGACGGATCGTCGTCAATCACGTCGGACAGGGCCAGCGTCACTACGCGGGCTGGGCGCAGCTGGCGCAGCAGTCCTCCTCCCTTGGTCGTCGACAGGTGCTTGCGCACCGCGTTCAGTTCATGAATCGTGGCTGCACCTCGGAGCAGTTGGCGCGTCACCTCCAACTTGTCCGCCAGGGCGATCCCGGCAGGGGGTGCCGGCAGCAACGCCGACGCACCGCCGGAAATGAGAACCAGCGCCAGATCATTCGCTCCAAGAGTTCCCGCACGCCGCTGGATCTCGCGCGCCGCGGCGAGGCCCCGCTCGTCCGGCAAGGGGTGTCCCGAGCGTAGCGCCTGGAACCGGGCACGGCCTCGCTCCGCCTCGTCGTGTGTCACGAGCAGGACGTCCGAGGCATGGACCCGGTGCCCCAGCCACTCGACCGCAGCTTCGGTCATCCCGAACGCGGCTTTCCCCACCGCCAGCACCGCCACGCGGCGTCCGACCACGGTGGGCAGATCGAACTCTTCGAGCGCCAGGGAAGTCGAGGCAACCGGATCGGCTGCCGCGACGCCGGCGAGGAAGGCCTCCGCGGCCCGCTGTCTGAGAGCCTCCGTCACACGCCAAGGATACGGCGTCTGGATACCGCTGGCGGTAGAATGGCCGCCCAGCCGGGGACGCCATGGACTTCTCTCAAGCGCCGCCTTCCGCCGCCTGCAGGATTGGCTGGCAGTCCCCGACGCCGGTTCCGGAGGGTCACAGCTTCAATCGCTTTCTCAAGGCCACCGGCGGTCGCCTCCAAGCCCACGGCCTCGAACTCGCCGCCTTTTTCGAGCCGGATCGAGTTGCCGCGACCGGACTGCCGGCCGAGGCGATGCCGAGTCCGCTGGAGATCGCCTTCCTGCCGAACATCCGTGCCCAGGTGGCAGCAATGGATCACTGCTTCCGGCGCGCCATCGACGAACTCGGCTACCCCGTACCGTTCCACTTCGCCTTCGCCTCGAAGGCGAACACGGCGGAGGAGATCGTTCGTTCGACGCTGACTGCCGGCGCACACCACGAGATGTCGTCCGACGTCGATGTCGAGATTGCGCGCCGCATGATCCGGGCCGGGCTGCTGCCCGAGGATCGGTTCGTGCTCGCGAACGGATTCAAGGGGCCTGGAAGCGCCTACGCCCGCAACCTCCTGGAGCTAGGGCGCGAACATCCGCGGGTGGTCCCGATTCTCGAGGACGCCTCGGAACTCCAGGGCTTCATCGACTCGGGCGCGGAGTTCGAGTTCGGTGTTCGGATCAAACGGCCGCGGGAGGCGAGCGGGGCCGGCGACCGGGACTCGCGCTTCGGCGTCGACACTGATGAAGCGGAACGTCTGGCAGCCCAGATCGACAAGGCGTCCGGAGCACGTTTCGTTCTCCTGCACGCGATGTTCGGTTCGCCCAGTGACACACCGGCGGAGTTCGCTGCGGCCCTCGAGCCCGCCCTCGATCTCTACGCAAGGCTCGGCGACCGACACCAGCATCTGCGCTTCTTCGACTTCGGTGGCGGCGTACCGGGACGCACCACTCTCGACGACAGCTTCGACTACGACCGCTTCGCCCGGCGACTGCTTGAGTTGGCAGTCGAGCGCTGCGCGGCGCACGGCACCAGGCCGCCGGAACTGATCGGCGAGTTCGGCCGCTACACGGTCTCGGAACACGCGGCGCACCTGTTCCAGGTCATCACCGTCAAGGAGAACGGTGCAGCGCTTCCGTGGTACCTGGTCAACGGCTCGATCATGACGTCCTTCCCGGACACCTGGGCACTCGGCGAGCACTTCATCTGCCTGCCGCTCAACCATCTCGACCGCCCTTTCCGCCGTGTGCGCCTGGGCGGCGTCACCTGCGATCGCGACGACGTGTACCCGCCTCGCGGCAGCGCCGTGCCCCTCTTTCTCCCGGACCTGACCACGGCCGAACTGCGCGAAGACCCCCTTCACGTCGGCTTCTTCGCGGTGGGCGCCTACCAGGAGATGCTCGGCGGCGTGCGGGGCAGCAAGCACTGCGTCCTTCCGGAGGCCACCGAGATCCTGATCGACCGGAACGGAGATGGAGACCTCGTCTGCGATGTCCTTCCGGGCCACACGACCGAGGACGTGCTGCACAACCTGGGTTACGGACGCCCGGGGCGCAAGAACCCGCCTCGGACCGCGGCGCCGATGCCGCTCGGCTGAACGTGCCCGTGCCCAGGAACCTGGAATGCGCCGCCCTTGCCCTTGCGCTTGCAACTGCCGCAGTCGTGACCCCTCTGGCCGCGGAGGAAGGGTCGCCGGTGTTCGTCGACCGCGCCGCAGAACTTGGAGTCGACTTCACCCACGACAACGGCATGACCGGCGAGCTCTACTTCGCCGAGAACATGGGTGGCGGGGCGGCCCTCTTCGACGCCGACGGCGACGGCGACCTGGACCTCTATCTCGGTCAGGGTCACCGGCTGGCGCCCCGCAACGACGCCGCAGCGTCTTCCGTATCCGGGACCGCCGGCCCCCGGGACCGCCTGTTCCGCAACAACCTGGAGAAAGGCGCACTTCGCTTCACCGACATCACCGAAGAGAGCGGCCTCGATGCCCGGGGCTACGGCATGGGAGTCGCCGTCGGCGATATCGACAACGACGGCGACTCCGATCTCTACATCCTGAACCTCGGACCCAACGAACTCTGGCGCAACGACTCCGAACCCGGCGCGATTCGCTTCACCAACATCACCGCCGGCAGCAACACCGCGGACCCCCGCTGGAGCGCCGGCGCCAGCTTCTTCGACCTCGACGGCGATGGGCTGCTCGACCTCTTCGTGGGCAACTACGTCGAATTCCGGGTCGCCATCCACAAGACCTGCAGCTCGCCGCAGGGCCTGCTCGACTACTGCGGCCCGAAGGCCTACCGCGACGAACCGAACCGCGTCCTGCGGAACCGGGGCAACGGCGTTTTCGAGGACTGGACGTTTCGCCTGGGAGTCGGCGATCTGCGGCGCCCCACCCTCGGTATGGTGGCGACCGACCTGAACGGCGACGGCACGATCGACATCTACGTCGCCAACGACCAGAGCCCGAACACCCTGCTGCTCAACCAGGGAGGCACCGCGCTCGTCGACGAGGCGGTGCTGGCAGGGGCCGCGGTCGACGCCGAGGGGCAGCCGGAAGCAAGCATGGGGGTGCTCGCCGAGGACTTCAACGGCGACGGCCTGGTCGACCTCTTCATGACCCATCTCCAGCACCAGACGAACACGCTCTACGTCAACGAGGGCGACGGGTTCTGGGAAGACCGCACCCGCCGTAGCGGCCTCGGGCAGCCGAGTTTCGTCTACACCGGTTTCGGCACCGCCGCGATGGACTATGACCTTGACGGAGAACTCGACATCTACGTCGCCAACGGCGCAGTCAAGCGAATTGAGGAGCAGGTCCGAACAGGCGATCCGCACCCTCTCCGGGAGCCCAACCAGCTCTTTCGCGGCCTCGGAGGCGGCCGATTCGAAGAGGTGCCAGACTTCGAACGACCGGCCGTCACCGAGGTCGGCCGGGGCGTCGCCAGGGGCGACCTGGACAACGACGGCGATCCGGACCTGGTCGTCGTGAACAACGGCGGACCTGTCCAGGTCCTGATCAACGAACGGGCACCAGACGACCGCGACTGGCTGGGCGTCGATCTCCGACTGGCGCCTGCCGGCGAAGCTCGGCTTGGCCGCCGCGCCCTGGGCGCCTGGCTGGGGACGGTGGAGGCGGATGAAGCCCGGAGCTGGCGCCGTTTTCACACCGACGGTTCCTATGCGTCGGCCAACGATCCGAGGGTGATCGTCGTCTTCCCGACCGGCCCGCCGACGACGCTGGTCGCGCGCTGGCCCGACGGCGCCACCGAGACCTTTCCGGTCGAAGTCGCCCGCGAGTACGTGACCCTGGTACGAGGCGAGGGCTCAACCGAGACGCGCAAGAGGACGCCGTGACCAGCCGCGAGCCCGCCATCGCGGTAGCGGTGGCCGCGGTCCTGGCGGCCGGCCTCGCTCTCGCACCTTCGGCGAGCCGTGCGCAACCACCTCTCGAGCCGGTTGAGAGGCCGCGGGTCGACAGCTACGAAAGACCGGTGCAGGAGCAACTGCGCACCGCTCGCGAAGTCCTCGACCGGCTGCTCGAGGATCCCGACGCGGATCGCCTCCAGCTCACTGCCGCCTTCGGACACATCGGGCAGCTCTACCTGGTCTACGACTTCTGGCGGATTGCCCGAACCGCGCTCGCCAACGCCGAGAAACTCGACCCGACTGATGCCCGGTGGCCCTACTACCAGGCCATCGCGAGCACTTACGACGGCAACGATGAAGGCGCCGTGGCGGCGCTCGACCGCGTCCTCGGGCTCGTTCCCAACGACCTGGCCGCCAGGACCCGCCGCGCTTACGCCCTGCTGGACCTCGGCAGCTTCGAGCATGCGGCGGCGGAGTGCCGCCGCATCCTCGAACTCGACCCCGGTCACTCAGCCGCCTACCTCGGCCTCGGCCGGATCGAGTTCGAGGCCGGAAGGTTCGAAAAGGCGATCGAGCACTTCGCCAGGGCTCTCGAGGGCCAGCCCGAGGGCTCGGCCATCCATCACCGAATCGGCCTCGCCCTGCGCCGTCTGGGACGCCGGGAAGAGGCGGCGGACCACCTGGCACGGAACCAGCAAATTCCGGTCAGCTACGCCGACCCCCTCTACTCGGCCATGCAGGCGCTCAACGTGAGCCGCAAGGCCATCTTTGCCCGCGGCGCCGAGGCGATGCGCACCGGCAATCCGGAAGTCGCCCTCGTGGCGTTCGAAGCGGCGCTCCGGGCCCTGCCTGACGATCCCGAGACCCTGTTCAATGTCGCCATGGCGCTAGTCGACCTCGGCGACAAGCCCGCCGCCGAGGCGCGGCTACGGGAGGCGATCGCGCTGGACCCCGACTACCGGGAACCCCGCTTCAACCTGGCGCTGATCCTGGCCGAACGGAACGACTTCGCGGGGGCCGAACAGCACTTCCGCCGGGCCACAGAGATCGACCCGGACGACCTGGACGCCAGAACGCGGTGGGCGGACACCTTGACCCGGCTCGGCAGGGCGGACGAGGCGATCGAGGTACTTGATGCAGTCCTGGCCGCCGACGGTGCCCTGCCCTCGGCCCGGCTCGCGCTCGGGGCGGCCCACCAGGCCAGGGGCCGCCTGGAAGCGGCCCGGACCGCCCTGAACCAGGTCCTTGAAGCCGCGCCGGGCGCTCGCCAGGAGCGAGCCGAGGCTCACTACCGTCTCGCCACACTCCTGGAGGGGGAAGCAGGCGCGACTGGAGACCCCGCCGCTACCGAGGCAACTGCAAACGCCATGTCTCACCTGCGCGCGGCCCTGGAACTCGACGCCGGCTTCGCCGAGGCCCATGTCCTGCTCGGACGCCTCCTCGGACAGCAGGAACGCTACGCGGAAGCGGCGGGGCACTTCGCCCGCGCCCTCGTGCGGAACCCGTCGAACCCCGACTGGCACCGGGACCGCGCGATGGCCCTCCTCCTCGCCCGGCGCTACGCGGCCGCGCGGGGGGCCCTGACCAGCGCCAGGCGCGCGCTCGCGAACTCCGCCGACGATCCGCTGGTGGCGGCCGAGCATCTCGACACTCTGCTGGCGCGCCTCCTCGCGGCCAGTCCGGATCCACAGATCCGGAACGGCCGCGAAGCGCTCGCCATCGCGCAGCGCCTGATGACCAACCGACCGAGCATCGAGCACGCCGAGACGGTCGCCATGGCCCTGGCCGAGATCGGTGAGTTCGAGCGAGCCGCCGAACTCCAGCGGCAACTCATCGCCGAAGTCGAACGTCAGGGCGCGAGGCCCACGAATGGCCAACAACAACGTCTCGAGTCCTATCTGGCCGGCGAACCGGTCCGGGAGCCGTGGTTCTCTCCCTGATCGCCCTGGCGGCGCTCGGCGTGCCGGCCCAGGAACCGACAGCCGGCACGGGGATCCGATTCGTCGAGGTCGCGGACGCCTGGGGAGTCCAGTTCCGTCACCGCAACGGCGCCAGAGGCGACTTCTACATGATCGAGACGCTGGGAAGCGGCGTCGTCGCCTTCGACTACGACGGCGACGGCGACGACGACCTCCTGTTCGTGGACAGCGGGCAGCCTGAGCCCTACGGGGGCGAACCCGGCACGACGACCCTGCTGCGAAACGACCTCGGCCGCTTCACCGACGTCACCGAAGCCTCCGGCCTGCATCTCGACGGTTACGGTATGGGGGCGGTCGCGGGGGACGTGGACGGCGACGGCGACCCCGACCTGTACCTGACTGCCTTCGGCCCGAATCGGCTATGGCTCAACGACGGCGACGGCACGTTCAGCGAGGCAGCCTCCGAAGAAGCCGCCCCAGACCCGTCCTGGAGCGCATCGGCCGCTCTTGGCGATGTGGACGTCGATGGCGACCTGGACCTCTACGTGACGAACTACGTCGACTTCGGCTACGACAACAACAAGGTGTGCGGCGAAAGGGAAGCCGGCCGGCGCTCCTACTGCCACCCGGACGTCTACGGCGACCTGCAGGATCGCTTCTACCGAAATGAACTTGTGGAACGCGGCAGCGCGGCCTTCGTCGACAGCACGGCCGCCACCGGGATCGAGGGCGTCCTGGGCGCCGGTCTCGGTGTCGTCATGACCGACCTCGACGGCGACCGGCGGCCGGACATCTATGTCGCCAACGACATGGACGCCAATCTCCACTTGCTGAACCGGTCCGAGAACGGCGTTCTCCGCTTCGTCGATGACGCGCTGCTCGCCGGCACGGCCCTCTCCCACCGCGGCCAGCCGGAGGCCGGCATGGGCATCGCCGTCGGCGATGTCGATTCGAACGGCTTCGACGACCTCGTGGTGACCCACCTCGACCGCGAAACGAACGCCCTCTACGCGAACCGCGGCGACGGCGTGTTCCTCGATCAGCGCTTCACGGCCGGAATCGCCGAACCTTCGCAGCCGTTTGTCGGCTTCGGCGTCGACCTCGCGGACTTCGATCTCGACGGTGACCTCGACCTGGGGATTGCCAACGGTCACGTCCTGCACGACATCTCGGACCACGCCCAACGCCCGAGCGACGCCCACGCCCAGCCGAATCAGATCCTGGAAAACCACGGTGCCCGCTTCCGTGAAGTGAAGCCGAGCGGGCTTTCCGCACTCGGTGTCAGCCGGGGCCTGGTCAGCGCCGACCTGGACCAGGACGGCGACCTGGATCTCGTGATCGCGAACTGCAACGGTCCCGCGGAGGTCTACGCCAACGAGAGTGTCCGTCAAGGCGCGAGCCTCCGCGTCGGTCTGCTCGATCGTGGCAGCCCGAACCGGCGGGCCATCGGCGCCGTGCTGAGACTCCGCGCCGGCTCGGGATCGCAACAGCGGGAGATCCGGGCAGGTTCGTCCTACCTGTCTCAGAACTCCCTGATCCAGACGTTCGGCGTGCCCTTCTCCGACGTTGGGTCGGCCGCGAAGGAGGAGGAAACCGCCGGCGTCCGTCTCGATGTCCTCTGGCTCGACGGCGCGAACCTGCGCCTCCCCGGCCTGCCGGCCGACTCCCGGATTCGCGTGGTCCGCTAGACGGTTCTCGCCGGCGGCGGGAGCCCGGCAGCGGTAGCATCGCGGCCGACGATGAATGCCTCAGCCAAGCGACTCGGAGTAGTTGCCCTGCTCGCGTTGCTCGGCGGCTCCACTGCCCCGGCGCAGGAGCCGCCGCCCGCGCTGCGGGAGGCACTGGCCCTGGTCGAACGGGGAGACGCCGGGGAAGCGGTCGCGGTCCTGGAGGAACTGGTCGCCGAGCCCAACGCTCCGGACATCGCCACGGCAGCGCTGGGGGCGCTTCTTCTCGAGACCGGGAACGCCGGGCGCGCGCTCGACGTCCTGGCTCCGCTCGCCGAGCGCGACCCACCCGATCCCGCGGTTCTCTTCAACGCAGGGCGCGCCGCCGAGGCACTGGGGCGACTCGAGGACGCGGCTTCCCTCTACCAACGATCGATCGATCTCGAGCCGCGGTCGCCAGCCCTTCGAGCCCTGGGGATGATGATCGGACGCCTGGGTCGCGCGGGCGACGCCTACGAGTATCTGCGCCAGTGGACCGCCACGAACCCGAACGACCAGGACGCGAGGCTGGCGGCCGCGTGGGGTGCCGTCGCACTCGGGCGCCCGCCGGACGCGGAAGCGCTGATCGAGGGCCTCGATCCGCAGGAACCGCAGGTGCAACTCCTGCGCGGCCGCATCCTCCTTCTGCGCGACGACCCCTGGGGCGCCCTGGCCGAGCTGCAACCATTGGCAGAAGAGCCTCCGGCGCCCCTCGAACGAGGCATTCGAAGCGCTCTGGCCACTGCCTATCTTCTCGTCGGCGAAGCGGACGGCGCCATCGAGCAACTTGAGAGCCTGTCCCCTGAAGATCCCGAGTTGGCCGGCCGGCTGGCTCGCGCCTACTACCAGGCAGGTCGGACCAGAGACGCGATCGCCACGCTGGCTCCTTTCGTGGAGCCCTTGACGACGGTCGAACCGCCCGCGGACGCTTCCACCGACCTGGCCAGGGAGCTGGCATACGACTACGGGCGCTTCCTTCACGCGATCGAAGAGACTGAACGGGCTCTGCCGTTCCTGCGTCTCGCAGCCGACCTGGAGCCGGAGCTGGCTGAGACGTTTCGGGCTCTAGGGCAGGTGCTGTCGGCGCTGGGGCGGCGCGACGAAGCCCGGGAGGCCGTCCAGCGCTACCAGGAACTCGCCGCCGCGTCCGACCCGCTCGACATGCCGCAAGGCGATCTGGAAGATCCGACCGGGCGAGAGGTCCGAATCGCACTCCAGCGCGCCGGTTCCGGCGATGTGGATGGCGCGCTCGAGGCCCTTTCCCGTGAGCAGAGACGGGCTCCCGCCGACCCCCGACCGGCCATCGCAGCTTCCTCCGTTCTGCTTCATGCGGGCCGCGGCCCGGAAGCGCTCGCGGCCGTGGAACAGGCCCTCGTCACGGCCCCACGAAACCCGGATGGGCTGTATCAACGCGGCGTGGTGCTGATGGCCATGCAGCAACTCGACGAGGCCGAGTCGATGCTCCGCCAGGCGCTGGCCGCAGCTCCCGGGCACATCGCTGCGCTCTCGGATTACGCCGTGCTGCTGATGAGCCAGGGCCGCGAGAACGAAGCCGCCCAGCACCTGCGGAGGGTGCTGGAACTCCGGCCCGACGATCCCCTCGCGCGGCGCCATCTCGACCAGATCCAGGGATCATCGGCGAGCGACGGAGACTCGGACTCGAATGTCGAGGCGCTCCGGAACGCGGCAGAAGTCGATCCGGACAACGCGGAAGCGTGGGTCAGGCTCGGCAACGCGCTGCTCGTTGAGCGGAGCTTCCGCGCCGCGGAGGAACCGCTCCGCCGTGCCGTAAACCTCGAACCGTCGAATGCGGAGGCGAGGTTTGCCCTGGCCTCCGCCTTGTGGGAGAACAATCGGCCGGAGGAGGCGGAACTCCACGCACGCGAAGCAGCGACCCTGTTGCCCGCTTCTCCGGCCACGCATCGCCTGCTCGGTGGCGTCCTGCTCTGGCGTGGCGAGTACCTGAGGGCCGCGGAGTCGCTGGAGCGTTCCGTGTCGTTGTCGGAGCCCGATGCCGAGAGGCTCCTGGAACTCGCGCGGGCCTGGGAAGGCGCCGCCGGGGCCGAGCCCGGGAAGTCGGAGGAGCTGCTGACACGGGCCGAAAGCGCCTACCGACGGGCGACGGCAATGGCGCCCGAACACAGCGAGGCGGTTTACGGTCTGGCCCAGGTGCTGCGACAACTGGGGAGGCCTGAAGAGGCCGCGGAGCAGATGGCGAAGTACCGGACGCTCTACGAACGCGACCAGCAGGACACTCGGGAGCGCGGTCGCGCCTCGGAGACCGGTGGGCCGCCGCTCTAGAGTCCACGCAGGAGCGCCCGTACCGCTTCCAGATCCGCCGCGTACCGTTCGCGACGGCCCGGCGCCGACGCCTCATTCAGGAACCGCTCGAGAGCCGGTCGCGCGATCTCGCGCCGTCCCGTACGGGCCGCGGTTGTGGCCAGGTTGTAGAGCACGTCCAGGTCCCCGGGCCCGACATCCACCGATCGCTGCCAGGCCTCGAGGGCCTGGTCGACCCTGGCCTGGTTGAACAGGGACATGCCCAGGTAGTTCCAGGCCAACGCCAGTTCCGGGTTGAGCGCCAGTGCCTCCCGAGCCTCGATCTCGGCAACCGGCCAGTCGCGATCGTGAAGTGCCGCGAGCGCCAGATTCTGCCGCGCCACCGGATTCCGCTCGTCCGTCTCGATCGACTGGCGGAGAACCCCCCGGGCTCGATCCGTCATCCCGGCTTCGGCGAGCACCAGCCCGAACACGTTGAGGGCTTCCGGGTCGTTCGATTCGGCGTAACGCTCCATCAGCCGCACCGCGTCGGCCGCTCTGCCGACTTCGGTCAACGTGAGCGCCAGTTGACGATGCAGGGAAGCCGAAGCGAGCCGGCGCCGGTCGGCGTCGATCATGACCCTCAACGCCTCCGCAACCTCCCCCTGTTCGAGCAGGGCCTGGGCCAGGATCGTGTAGCCGAGCCCCATCTGCGGTCGCTGCTCGACCGTTCGGCGGGCCAGCCGCTCCGCCTCCTCGAGGTCCCCCGCCTGGAAGGTCTCCGAGTACGCCTGGATCGCCCGGTCGAGCTCGACCAGCCGCTTCGGATCGTCCTCCGGACCGTAGGTCTCGGGGAGGGCGGCGCCGCCGGACGAACTGAGATAGCCGAGGCTCTCCAGCACCCGCCGCTCCTCTTCGCTCACGGCGCCAACAGCGGGCGGCCACTCGGACTCCGCCGGCAGCAGGTCCGCGAGCGTGGCTGCCACACGGGACTCGGAGCGGTGCAGGTTCCGCGCTTCGGCCGGATCCGCTTCCAGGTCGTAGAGTTCCGCATCGGGTAGCGAGACGTACTTCAGAAGGCGCCCGCCGTCCGCGCCGGTCGTCTCCGGCTGGCGTGCGATGACGCCCCGAAGCGGTGCCCAGCCGCGGTGCAGGTTCGCCTGCAACGCCTCGAAGTAGGTGGAGCCGTCGCCGGCGGTGTCCGGCCCGCCGTCTGGAGCCGCGGGCCCCCGCCACAGGCTCCGGCCCGCCATGTCCGGCAGTGCCGAAGCGTCGATGCCCGCGGCCTCCAGCATCGTCGGCAGGACGTCGATGTGGCGCACCGGCTGATCCAGCCGGGCCGGCGCCAGTTCCGCGGCCCAGAACACCAGGGGCACCTTGAGGGTCGCGTCGTAGGCGAAGAGGCCGTGCGTGCTCTCGCCGTGCTCTCCCAGCGACTCGCCGTGGTCCGAAGTCACGACGACCAGGACGCCCGCCGCCGCGCCGGCCGGCGTCACGCGTGCCAGCAGGCGACCGACGTGGTCGTCCGCGGCCGCAACCTCACCGAGGTAGGGATCGCCGGCAAACCGGGAAGCGAAGGGCTCCGGCGGCTCGTAGGGCGCGTGCGGTTCGTAGAAGTGGGCCCAGAGGAATCGCCGCTCCCCCTCGTTCCGCGTCCACCAGGCCGAAGCCGCGGCCACCACCTCGGCCCCTCCGCGCTCCGCGATCGCAAAGCCCGGCGCCGAGCCCTCCGGATAGGAGTCGTCGTAGAGCTCGAAGCCGCGGTCGAGCCCGTAGCGGGCGTCCAGCGGAAAGGCGGCAACCACCGCGGCCGTCCGGAACCCGGCGCCCAGGAACGCCTCGGCGGCGGTCGGGACCCTCTCCGGCAGCACGAAGCCGGCGTTGTCGCGCACGCCGTGCTGGTAGGGCAACTGGCTCGTCAGCAGGTTGACGTGAGACGGCAGCGTCATCACGTTGTGGGCGTACGTGCGCTCGAACACCCACCCCTCCGCCGCCAGCCGGTCGAGGTGGGGAGTCTGCGCGGCCGCGTTACCCGCGAAGCCCGTCGCGTCCGCGCGCAGCGTGTCGATCGTGATCAGGACCACGTCCCGGGCGAACCCGGGATCGGGCGCCGGCGGCCAGGCGGCTGCTGGCCGGCTCGCCGCAGGCTCGTGCTCATCGCCGGAAGGGCCGCACGCCGTGACCGCTAGCGCCGCCAGCAGAACGGCGTACCATGCCTTCAGAGCGATTCCAGGTACTCCGCGAACTGCTTCGCCTCGTCGGCCCGCGGATCGTCCGGCGCGAGTTCGATCAGCTTGCGGAAGTCCTCCAGGGCGGCCTCGTTCTGCATTGCCGCCATCCTGGCGAGGCCGCGGTAGTAGTAGGCGTCGGCCCACTCGGGCTCGCCCTCGATCGCCGCGGTCAACTTCTCGACCGCCCCCTCGAAGTCGTTCTGGTTGTAGAGATCCACGCCCTCACGCAAGAGGATCTCCGGGTCGGCCTGCAGGTCCTCCGGCAGCCGCGCGAGGTACTGCTGCGCCTCCTCCGAGCGGCCGAGGGCGGTCAGGCGTCGGCTGATCAGCCGTAGCGCGTCGACGTTGTCGGGCGCCAGGGAAAGCGCCTGTTCCAGGTTCGCGATCGCCTCGTCGTCCCGCTCCAGGCGCGCCTGGTTCTGCGCGATGATCACGAGAACCGAGACCTTCGCCGCGTCCGGCAACGACGGCAGAGCCTCGCTGAAGACCTGGATGGCACCCTCGAAGTCCTCGATACGGATCAGGTCATTGCCCTGCTCCAGGAGTCCCCGCGCCGCCTGGGCCGCTGCGTCGTCGGTGAGGGCGGCAGCCCCGTCCGCTCCGGCCCGGGCCGGCTGCAGCGCCGTCTCCAGCACTGGACGGTCCGCGCCGGTGGCGTACTCGTTGAGCGTCACCGTGTGCTCCGTCGGAACGAAGCCGGGTTTGGAAACCAGCACGATCCACTCGCCGCTCCGGAGGCCGGCCCGCACCCAACGTCCGCGGCGGTTCGTCACGACTTCTTCCTCCGGACCGGCGCCGTTCAGGGTCAGCTTGATGCTCGCGCCTTCGACCGCGTTGCCCTCCGAGTCCTCGACGGTGCCGCTGAGACGACCGCGGCCCGCCCAGCCCTGAGCCGAGAGGAGGGTGGCCAGCAGGAGTCCGGCGATAGTCGCCGCGGCGATTCGGATGCGATAGCTCATGAGTTCCCCCCAACGTCCCCGAAACCGCTGATCCTGTGACCATGCTACTACCATGTCGCCCGGTTCGCCGGAAAGATATCGCCCCAAAACGAAACCGCCGCCCCCGGGAGTAGCCCGGAGGCGGCGGTCATTCGAAGCAGAAGGCTACGGCCGGGGACGGACGGTGCTTGCCCGCGCGCCCCCGACGTTGCCCTGGTTGCCTAACGCCAGTTCAGGCGAACGCCCAGGCGGTAGATCCGCGGAGCGATGTTGTCCGCGAGGTTGCCCGAGTTCGAGATGCCAACCCGGTCGTTGTACGACAGCCCGGTACCCTGGTTCGTCAGGTTGAAGATGTCGATACCGAAGGTCAGGTTGATCGGCCCTGACAGCGAGAATTCCTTCTCGAGCCGGAGGTCGATGACCTGGACATCATCCAGCCGGATGTCGTTGAAGTCCTTAACCAGGTTGATGTCCGCGCCGCCGTCACGCAGGGCGACGTTGCGGTAGTACCCGATCGGCGAGCCCTCGCGCCCCGTCAGGTTGGCGGAGACGTTGAAGCCCCAACCGCGGTCCGGAGCGACCTGGTACATGCCGTTCAGGTTGTACGACCAGGTCGACTGGAGGTACCGCTGGCCCTTGCCGGAGCCGCTGGAACCCGTCATGTAGAGCTGGCCGTCCACGTCGCCACCACCGCGGCCGTTGTTCCGGCTGGTGCGGTCGAAGTAGGAGTTCGGCACGTTCCACTCGGCCTTGCCGTACTGGAAGAACCCGCGGGCCATCCAGCGGTCCGCGAGCCGCTTCGTCAGCGTCAGGCTGTAGCCGAGGTAGTCGCGCGAGCGGACCCCGTTCTCCAGGTGGCTGCCGAAGTGAGTCTCGACATCGTCAACCCAGTCGTAGACGTTCTCGCTGTAACTGCCGGCGCCCCGTGGCAGGCTGCCGGTGATCGTGCCGATCTGCATGAAGTCCGTGCCCTGCACCAGGCGGCGGTTGCCCGCCCCGTCGGTGACGTAGCTCGGATCCCAGGTCAGGTCGTCAACGCTCCGGGCGGTGAGCTGAAGGCCGACCACCAGCTCCGGCAGGAAGGAGTGCTCCACGCCCGCGAGAATCTCGGTGGTCGTGGTCGCATCCATGCCGGAGTCGACCGTGCTCCAGACCCTGAGCGGATCCGTGGTGTCGACGTTCGTCCAGATGTGCGCGTCCGTCACCGAGTCGCGGAGGGCGAGCGAGTAGCCGAGCGGCGACAGCCGGTTGATGCTGTTCGTCGGCAACTGGTCGGCGAACTGCGAGTAGCTCGCGCGAACGAGCGTGTCGCGGTCCTCGCCAAGGGCGTAGGTGAAGCCGAGCCGCGGAGCGATCGACTCCCAGGTGAAGCCGGCGCCGCCTCCCGGGTACGAAAGGCCCGGAATCAGCTCCGGACGAGTCGGATGCGCCGGAAGCTCGTACGCCTTGTTCTCGCCGCCCTGCTCGTCGTAGCGGAGACCCGCGTTGATCGTCATCTGCCCAAGCGAGATCGTGTCCTGAACCCACAGCCCGGTGTACTCGGCCAGCAACTGGCCAACGTCGTCCCGCGCGTAGTAGGTCCACTCCCGATCGAGCCGATGCCAGGTCTGGTTCGGGCCCCAGCGGAAGATCGAGTTGTTCTCGTAGGTGCGGTACCGGCCACCGAACCGGAGTTCGTGCGTGGCGTTGGCGCCGCTGGTGAAGAAGTACGTGCCGTCGACCTTGAACAGGTCGTTCGGGGACGCGGCGAAGCCGGAGAGGTAGTTGTTCGCCCAGATACCGTCGTCCCGTTGCGGATCCGGAGCGTCCGGATGGAGACCGTTCTCGTCGGCCCGGTTGCTCCTGGCGAAGAGGCCGAAGCCGAAGTCGCCGTGCATGTACGTGCCGGTGAAGAACAGGTTCGCCGACGCGACGTGCTGGTCCTCGAGGCGATACTGCGCCGAGGGGCCGCGCTGGTTCCAGGTCGTTGCCGGCGGCCGCGTGGTGCCGGCGCCGCGCCCGAACTTCAGCTTGTCGCCGTTGTTGTACGAACCGACGATCGAGTTCCCGTCGCTGATCTGGCCGTTCACCTTGATCACGGTGTTCTCGAGCAGCGTGTCGTCGGCCGTACCGGAAGCGGCGTTCTGGCCGATGTCGTTCTGACCCCAGCTACCCCACAACCAGAGGCGGTCCTGGATCGCGGCGCCGCCGGCCTCGAAGCCGAAGTCCTCGATCTTGCGGACGCGAGCGCCAGCCAACTGGGTCTGGCCGTTGCTCTTGTAAAGCTCGCCGTCGATGTTCGGCTGCGACGCCTTGAGAGCGCCGCCGAAGTAGCCGGTGGCCGCCGTGTTGTAGAACCGCGCCGAACCGCGGAACTCGTTCGTGCCCCGCTTGGTCACCAGGTTCACCTGGACGCCCGAGCCATTCTTCGTGACGTCGGTGCCGCCGGTCGTGAACGACATCTCGGCGAACTGGTCGAAGTCGTAGTAGGTCGGCGACGCGCCGGTGGCGCGCATGTCCGTGATCTCGGCCCCGTCCATCTGGAAGTCGTTCTGCGACGAGGACACGCCAGCCGCGCGGAAGTTCGCCTGCTGGCCGGACTCGTTGCCGCCGACGTTGACCCGGTCGACGATCACGCCCGGAGTCTGCGACAGGACCGCCCACGGATCGCGCGCGGTCGGGATCTTCTCGAGCTCGACCTGGCTAACGTTCGTGCCAGCCGAAATCTGCCGCTCGTCGAGCAGCGGGCTCTCGGAGGTGACGGTGATCGTCTCCTCGAGCGCCGCGGTGAGAGTCAGCGGCACGTCGGTGTTCTGGCCGAGACGGATGACGACATCCGGATACTCGATACCGCCGAAGCCGTCGAGTTCCGCGATGACCGTGTAGCCGCCGGGATCGAGCCCGAGGAACCGGAACCCGCCCGTGGCATCCGTGAACTGCGTCCGGTCCGCGCCGATGCCGCTGACCGTGACGCTCACGCCCGGCAGCGGAGCACCGGACTCGTCGGTGACCGTGCCGTACAGATTGCCCGTCGCGGACTGGCCGAAGGCCGCCCCTCCGACGAGCAGACAAAGGATGACGCCGAACGTCGAAACGGTGCGTCTGCTCATACGTTCAATACTCCCTCCAAGGTGAGTTATACGGAGGGCTTCAGGCGTCCTGTACGGACACCAGACCGCCTCCCGCAGTTCGGAACGAGCCGAATCGGCTCGACCAATCGTGACAACTTTCCGCAAGGCACGTGCCAGAACGGCCGAAGCCGAGGCACGAGGAGGGACGAGCGAAAACTCGCGCCTCCCAAGCGTTTCCGGGCCAGTCGACTGAACGGCCGCGCCATATTGGCGCGACTCGGGCCACAAACCCATCCAAAGGAACGGTCACTATTCAACCCCTTGAACGATCTGTCAAGTCCCTCGTGGCTCAAAGCCTACGTCCGTTTCCGGTGATCAACGGCCACTCGACAGCCCTCTGTCGGCAGCGCTTCTGCAAAGCTCCCGTGTTGAAGCGCTGGATCCGACCTCGATCGGCGGCAATCGCCCAGCCGCCGATAAGGCGCCCTGACGGTTGCCTGACCCGGACCAACCTGCTGAATGCGGGAATCGTACAGTAACGGGAGGGCGTTGTCCACAAGACATGAATCCACCTGCTGCAAGCCGAGCTCCGGCTCGATCCCCCCTCGGTACCGCCGTGGTCTGGGCGCTCGCCAGCTCCGCGGCCGCGTGCACCGCCTACGTGCCCTTCGACGGTTCGCAGACGCTGGTCCCCGAGTTCGAACGGCGTCTCGGTCCGGGGTGGCAGGAACGGGTCGTCGTGCCGTTCGCCATGAGCGACGAGTTGCGCACCGCGATCGACGACCGGATCAGCCCCGCCGGGAGCGAGACGCGGCGACGGGACGAGGTCCTCGACTTCATCTTCGGCTGGCTCGGCCTCGAGTACGAGCTCACTCCCACCCGGACGGCCGCCGAGACCTTCGGCGCCGCCAGGGGCAACTGCCTCTCCTTCGTCAACCTGTTCGTGGCGGCGGGGCGCGAGCGTCGCCTCAACCCGTTCTTCGTCGAGGTCGAGGACTACCAGCGCTGGAACTACCAGAACGGCGTCGTCGTCAGCCGGGGTCACATCGTCGCCGGCATGTACGTCGACGGCAACATGGCCACCTACGACTTCCTCCCGTACCGGCCGAAGTCCTACCGCAGCTTCCGGCCGATCAGCGACCTGGCGGCCGCCAGCCACTACTACAACAACCTGGGGGCCGAGGCGCTGATGGCGGACGACGTGGAGTCCGCCGAGCGCTGGCTCGACATCGCGATTCGTCTGGCGCCCGACTTCGACAAGGCGATCAACAACTACGGGCTCGTCCTGATGCGGACGGACCGCGTCGGCGACGCCATCGCGACCTACCAAGAGGGCATCGAGCTTCATCCCCAGAACGTGCCCCTGCTGACCAACCTGGTCCGCGCCTACCAGATCGAGGGCAGCCACGGCCGCGCCGGCGAACTGCTGGACACCCTGGAGTCGATGAACCGTGCGAGCCCCTTCTTCTACGTCTACCGCGGCGACGCGGCCCTCGCCGCAGGCGACACGGCGACCGCGCTCGACTACATGCGGCGGGCGCTCGCAGCCGACTCCGAGCTGCCCGAAGTCCACGTCGGGCTGGTCCGCGTGTACCTGGCGACCGGTCAGATGCGCGAGGCGAAGCACCACGTCGAGCGGGCCCTGAGGCTGGACGCGACCCACGAGGAGGCACGGAGGTACGCCGCGATGATCGAGCGCGGACCTCGGTAGACGGAGGACCGCGGGAACGGAGATAGGTGCTAGCCTTGATTCTGTTCATGTCCGACGCCGCCAAGCCTGAAACTGCAGCGCGGGCGTCCTTCTCCGGCCGGCTCGCCTTCGTGGCGACTTTGGGAGTTCTTGCCTTCGCGGCGCCGCCCATGGCCGCCCAGGAACCTGCTCCCGGCGACCTCCGCCAGTTCGAAGACCGTGAGTTCGTCTTCGAGGTCCAGGTGCCTGTCAACGTCATCGCGCGCGACGGCACCGCCGTCCGGGGGCTGACCGCGGAGGACTTCCAGATCCTGGACGAGGGCGAACCGCAGGAGACCACCGGTTTTCGCGTGATCGACCTGGAACAGATCGCCCCCGACGACCGGCGGGTCATCGAGACGGACTACGGCGTACCACCCGCAGCGAGGCGACACTTCCTCTTCCTGTTCGACCTTTCCTACTCGGCGCCGACCTCGATCGCCAAGGCGCAGATCGCGGCAAAGAGCTTCGTCGTGGACAACCTGCACCCGACCGACCTGGCCGCCGTCGGCATTCACTCCGTCGAATCCGGGCCGCAACTCCTGGTCACCTTCACGCCCGACCGGGCCCAGCTCGCGCGAGCCATCACGACCCTCGGCAATCCCAGACTCCTCAGACTGGCGACCGAGGATCCGCTGGGCTTCCTGATCGACGCGCCGGGACGGGCGACAGACCTGACTTCGGCCCTCGACGTCGGCGGCGTGAACGCGGGAATCACCGAGATGGAGCGCAGCATGAGCAGCTACCTCCAGGTCATCGGAAGGGAAATGGCCAAGTCGGAGAGGAACTACGCGCGAGGGCAGATTTCACGCTGGGCCGACACCCTGCACCAGATGGCGCGCATCCTGTCCACGGTCGAGGGCCGCAAGCACCTGGTGCTGTTCTCCGAGGGCTTCGACGGCAGGTTACTGTTCGGTCGCGGACCGGACTCCTCCGACGAGGAGTTCCGGCGCGAGACCGACCTGATCGAGCGCGGGCAGATCGCCCAGGTCGATACCGACCAGCGATTCGGCAACACCCAGCTCCTGACCCAGATCCACCAGATGCTGAGCGAGTTCAATCGCGCCAACACGGTGATCCACACGGTCGACATCTCCGGCCTGCGGGCCGACTCGCTCGAGGAGAACCGGATCCGCTCGGTCGGACGCGACGCCCTGTTCTACCTCGCCGACCACACCGGCGGCCAGGCGCACGAAGACGCGAACGACTTCGGCGCCGAGTTGCGGGAAGTGCTCGAATCCTCCGCCGTCACCTACCTGCTCTCGTTCCAACCTTCCGACCCGGGGGACGCGGGCGATCACCACCGGCTGCAGGTAAGGGCCCGGGCGCCCAGGGGCGCTCAGCTCTCCCACCGCATGGGCTACTACACGCCCAGACCCTACGGCGACCTCCACCCAATGGAGAAGCGTCTGCTCGCCTCCGACCTGATCGCCGCCGCGGCCGAGCGGGACGACCTGACGATGGACGTCCTGGCCGCGCCGTTCCGGGCCGGCCCGAACCAGGCCTATGTGCCGGTCATCGTCGAGATCGATGGCCACAGCCTGCTCGAAGACCACGGTCGGCCCCGGCTCCCGGTCGAGATCTACGCCTACGTCACCGACGACAAGTCAGAAATGCGGGACTTCTTCAGCCGCGTCGTGACCCTCGATCTGACCGGTCGGGAGGACACCTTCGCGAACACCGGCCTCAAGTACTACGGCAGCCTCGACCTGCCGCCGGGCGACTACCTGCTCCGGGTCCTCGCCCGCAATGCACTGACCGGGGCCACCGGCGTCGAGACCATAGCCCTCCACGTCCCGACCTTCGAGAGCGGCGAACCGACCCTGCTTCCCCCGTTCTTCCACGAAGAGCCCGGCGCCTGGTTCCTGGTCCGCGAACAACCCGCGGACCAGTACTCGAAGACCACCGTGTACCCGTTCACGGTCAACGGCGAGCCCTACGTGCCGTCGGCGGTCCCCCTTCTCCTCGAGGGCGGCGGCGGCCAGGCGGAGATCTGTCTCGTCGGCTACAACCTCGGCGAAGGCGACCTCTTCCTTCAGGGCACCGTGCTCGACGGGGACGGAGAACGCATGGAGGGCGGCGCGCTCAGCCTGCGCGAACGAACCGTCACCGGCATACCGGGCCTCGACAAGCTGGTCGCGGCCTTCGATCCGGTCGACCTGCCGGCGGGCGACTACACTCTGAGGGTCACGGTGACCGATCCGGCGACCCAGGCTCGACCGTTCAACTCGATCCCGCTTAGAGTCCTCAACTGAGCGGCCGGCCCGTGGCCCCTTCGCCGCTCCGCAGCGCGTCATCTCTTCAGGATCTAAGGAGTCCGAGCATGAACGACCACCGTCGTATCGTCTCTCCGCTCACACGCATCCGACTCGTCAGGACCGCCGCCGCCGCGACCTGCGCCGCCGCCCTGCTCCTGGCCGCGGCCGACGCCGACGCCCAACGCAACCGCCGGCGCCAGGCGCAAGCTCAGTTCAGCGACACGACCACCGTAACGGTGGTCGAGGTGCCGGTCCAGGTAGTCAGCAGCGGCGCCCCCGTGCGCGGCCTCACCCTGAACGACTTCGAGCTCCTGGACGGCCGCAAGAGGGTCGAGATCACCGGTTTCGACCTGGTCGACCTGTCGGTTGTCGAGGGCAAGCCCACCCAGCAACAGGTTCCGGTCGCCGCAAGGCGGCACTTCCTGCTGTTCTTCGA
The DNA here is from genome assembly GCA_026707545.1 of Acidobacteriota bacterium. Classification (NCBI taxonomy): domain Bacteria; kingdom Pseudomonadati; phylum Acidobacteriota; species Acidobacteriota bacterium. The sequence continues at coordinate 2,323,177 of JAPOWR010000001.1, forward strand.
CCTGTTCTACTCGGCCCCCGACTCGGTCGGCCGCGCGCAGCAGGCGGCAGCCGATCTCGTCCTGACATCGCTGCACCCGACCGATCTGGTCGCCGTCGCGGTGTTCGACACGCGGCCGCGGCTGGTGCTCGGATTCACCTCCGACCGCAGCCAACTCCGGCAGGCGATCCGGTCACTGGGGCAGGTTCAGGTCAGCGAAACGGTCGTGCGCGACCCGCTCGGTCTCGTCATTTCGGACATCGGCGCCGCTCTGGCGGCGGGCGACGAGGTGGCCGGTGCGACGCAGACCGCCGCCGGCATCAGCGCCGGCGATGTGCTCGCCGAGACACGCCGCGAACTCCAGAACCTCCAGGAGCAGGCCGAGCGCGGCAACGAAGCCAGCAGGATCGCCGCCATGACGGAGGGCATGAGCGCCCTTTCGAACTGGATGGCCTCGGTCGAGGGCCGCAAGCACGTCGTGTTCCTTTCCGAAGGCATGCCGACGAGGGTGCTGTACGGCAACCAGGGCCAGACGGACGAAGACCGCGCGGCTCTGCTAGCCGACAACGAAGCGGTGCTGCAGGGCCGAACCCAGGAGGTGGATCAGCAGAGGACGTTCGGCGATTCCTCCGCCCAGAGTTCGATGGAACGCATGCTCAGACAGTTCCGAGAGGCGAACTGCACGATTCAGGCAGTCGACGTCAGCGGTCAGATCGCCGGCGAGGCACGGAGCAAGCGCGCTTCCCTGCTTCAGATGGCGAACGACACGGGCGGCGAGATGTTCTCGAACTTCACGAACCTGGGAGACGCGATGGCCGAGATGCTGGAGCGCACCAGCGTCACCTATCTGCTCGCCTTCCAACCCGACGACCTCAAGCAGGACGGCAAGTTCCGCCGTCTGCGGGTGCGGCTCAAGGATGCTCCCCGCGGTACGCGGGTCGTCCACCGTCCCGGCTACTACCCGCCCAGGGCCTACGAGCAGACGAGCCAGTTCGAGCGCGCGCTGGGCTCGGCCCAGGCCGTGATGGGGGGCGTCGAGACCGGCGACATCGACGCCGCTGTTCTGGCCACAGGGTTTCCCGCCGACAGCGGCAAGCCGTACGCCCCGGTCCTGATCACGGCCCGCGGCCAGGATCTCCTGGCCGGCCTGGAAGACGACGTGCTGCCGATCGAGATCTACGCCTATGCGCTGGACGAGAACGGCGTCGTGCGCGACTTCTTCTCGACCCGCATGGGCCTCGATCTGGCGCAGGCCGGGGCCGCCATCCGCCAGAGCGGGATCAAGTACTGGGGGCACTTCGACATCGACCCTGGCGTCTACTCGGTGCGGGTCCTGCTGCGCAACGACGTCACCGGGCGACGGGCGCTGGCGACCGCCGTCCTCGAGGTGCCCGGCGATGGCACCGTCCTGCAACCGCCCCTCTTCCCGGAACCGCCGACGAAGTGGCTCCTGCTGCGGGAGGACGCGTCCGAGCAACGGCAGGACGTCGCCTTCCCCTTCCTGCTGGACGGCGCGCCATTCATCCCGGCCGCCCGACCCGAAGTCAGCCGCGGCGGCGAAGCCCAGATCAGCCTCGTCGCGATGAACCTGGCGGCGGGCGCCGTCTCGGTCCGCGCGCAGGTCTTCGGGGCGAACGGAGAGAGCATCGCCGGCGGCGGTGAGGTCGTGCTGGAAGCGAACCAGGCGAACGGCGGCGCCCTCTCCCGGCTAAACGGGAAGTTCCTCGCCGCGAAGAAGCTCGACCCGGGCGACTACACGCTGGTCGTCACCGTGACCGACTCGGCGAACGGACAGCACTCGTCCTCGACGTCGATCCGGGTGCTGTAGGCCGCCGGGATTTCGCGCTGAGGCGGGTGTCAGTGAGCTGGCCTTCCGGTCGGCTCCGCCTGGCGGCTGCTACGGACCGCAGAACGCCATCAGGTCGCTCGCCGCGGCCGCGGTCTTGCGGAAGGGGTTGCTGTTCGTCCACGGCGCCCCGCCATCCGGCGGACGGACCTCGATGTTGAACGCCAGGTCCGTCACCGGCGCGACGAACACCCACCGGCCGCATCTTCCGGGGGGCGGTTGCAGGACCTTGATCAGCACCTCGGCGTTGTTGCGGTCGAAGAAGTAGAGCACCGCCGACTGCTCGGAGTCCAGACCGTAGTCCCTTGCTCCAACGATCTCCGGTTCGCCGTCCTTGAGGAACTCGACGCACATCGCGACCTCGTAGCCGCCCTTGAGCGTGACGACCGGTTGCGGTTCGCAGTCCGAAAGCTCGTTCGTCCCGAGCGCCTGGCGCACGGAGGCCGGCCGGAAGCCGGCCTCGACCAGGTCAACGCCCGCCGCCGCCGAGCCCGCGGAACCCGCCATCGTGACGGCGCCGGGCTCGCAGGGAAAGTGCTTCAACGCACTCGCAGTTGAGGCATTGCCGTCGCCGCGCGGATTCCTGTGCTCCCAGAACCTGTCGGTCCCCACTTCGTCGATCCGCAGATTGAAGGCCAGCGTCGTGACCGGAGCGACGTACACCCAGATGTAGTCGCTGATCCTGCAGGTGTCCAGCACCTTGACCAGCACTTCCGCGTTGTCCCGGTCAAAGAAGTACAGGATGCCCGACTCCCGGGACTCGAGGTTGTAGTTCTTGGCGTCCTCCTTGACGAGTTCTCCCTCGCCGTTCCGGTACTCCACGCACATGCTCACCGTGTAGCCGTGGTCGAACGTGATCAGCGGCTCGCTCGGCACGCAGTCCGTGAACTCCGCCGAAGGCAGCACGATGGTCACCACGTTGCTCGGGGAACGGCCGGCGTCATTGAACGACCGCACCCGGAACTCGTAGCGCCCGCCCGGAGTCAACCCCGTCACGTCGGCGGTCGCGGTGTTGGCCGGCACGGTCGAAACGGTCCGCCAGCCGCTGCCGGCTTGGCGGAGCTGGACCTCGAAGCCCGTCTCGTCATCGGACCGGTCGACCCAACTCAGGCGGACGCTGGTGGGTCCCGTCGTCATTCCGGTCAGGTTGCCCGGCGCGGTCGGTCCGGTTCCCGGCGGAGGCGGAGGTTCCGGATCGGGATCCGGATCCGGATCGGGTCCGGATCCTCCAGGCAGCGAGTCGCTCAAGCGCACCGCCAAGCCGATCGTGCTCCGAACAGCCCGCTCGTTCTCCCGCTCGCCGGCGACCCCGAACGTCACCTGCCGGCCGCTGATTCTCGGCTGAACCCGCACGGTCGAAAACCACGGCTCCACTTCTCTGCTGCCGTAGCTCATGATCGTGGCCTTGTCAGGCGGGTTCGGAGCCGACCCACTGAACCACGTGTGCCCGAACGCGTAGGGCGCGATCATCGCGTTGTTTCGCCGGTCCGGATTCGAGAAGTAAGCACCGGCGTTCGCAGGATCGTGGTGCGCGCCCAAGTTGTGGCCGACCTCGTGAGCGAAGGTCCCGTCACCGCAGTCCTGCATCACCGTCAGGCCGTAGCCTTCCGGCGAGAAGGACGCCGCCGTGTGGCGCTTCTCGAGCAAGTAAGCGTTTCCGCAGACATCGTTGACCTCAGAGGTCACGAAGATGTGAACCAGGTCCGCGCGGTGCTCGGCCCGCAGCGCCTGCACTTCCTGATTGTTGCGGAGCCTGCGAAGCACCGCATTGCCCACGCGTGAGATGGCCAGCGAAGCCGGAGCCTGTTCGTGATGCACCAACTGGGCGACCACGTCCAACTGCCCGTTTCGGAACACCGTGTTCAGGTAGTCGATCGATGCCTGCACGGGGGCGTCCACCGAGCCGTCGCGGGCCTCGTAGCGCTGGCGGGCCGCCTCGCTGTAGACGATCAGAATGTCGAGGTGGTTGTGGCTCGACGCCTGAACGACGCGCTCCGGATCATCGCTGCGCTGCGCCTCGATCGCGGCCACCGGCAACGGCCGGTCCGGGGACATTCCTCCAGGGCAGTACTCCTCCTTCGGCCTGCGCGCCATTGTGGTCCGATCCTCGATCCGGCCACGACCGTCCGGCCGGGCCGAAATGCGGTACTTCGCGCCGCCCGGCACGCCGAAGTGGCCGGCCAGGTGGTCGTTGACGATCGTGAAGACGACGCTCTCGTAGTCCGAGCCGGCAACCTTGCCCGCCCACATCGCATCGCCGCCGCCACGGTCCTCGAAGACGCTCAGTTCGGCCACCAGCAGGCGGCCGTCGGGTACCTCCACTTCCAGGCGCCCCGGAGCGGACCGGATGAGGTCGAGGTCGAGTTGGACCGCATACGGCACGACGCCCTCGTCCACCACCACCGGGTCGACGACCATGGGCCCGAGGTCCAGCAGGCGCTGAGCCTGGCCGCTCGCGTCCGTAGACAGCAGGAAGAGCCAGAGCGGCAGGAACCGCCATCGTCGAGACACGGCCCGGCCCGGGGAAGCCCGGGGCGGGACCAATGGAGAACCGACCATGCAGACGGGCGTAGCGACCAGCGGCATGGACCTCGTTACGGCTCGCAGGCGAACGCCACGATGTCGCTCTTCGCCGCGGCAGTCCGGTTGAGGCGGTTCTCGTGCGTCCAGGGCTTGCCGCCGCCGGGCGGCTCGATCGAGAGGTTGAACGCCAGGGTCGTCACCGGCGCCACGAACACCCAGCGGTGGCCGTTGATCCTGCAGCCGTCCAGCACCTTGATCAGCACTTCCGCGTTGTCGCGGTCGAAGAAGTAGAGGATGGCCGACTGCTCCGAGTCCAGCTCGTAGTCCCGGACCACCTCCACCACCGTCTCGCCGTTCCTGATGTGCTCGACGCACATGTTGACCGTGTAGCCGCCGCGGAGGGTCCGCACCGGCTGCGGCTCGCACTCCGCCTCTCCCCCGGCGGTTATCGGCAGGGACACCGTGACCGGAGACCGCGGCGCAGGGTCGACCACCGCCGACGCCGGGGATGGAGCGGGCGAGAGCGGGAAGCCCGCGTCGACGAGGTCCACTCCGGCAGTGCCATCGCTGGCATCGCCGTCATCCGCAACCGTCGCGGCCGAAGCAGCCGGACCGCAGGGGAAGGCCTCGATGTTGCTTTCCGTCGTCGCTGTGACGCCGCCGCGCGGGTTCCGGTGTTCCCACCGCTCCCCCGTCGCCGTCTCGTCCACGTAGAGATTGAACGCCAGCGTCGTCACCGGCGCCACGAACACCCAGCGGTGGTTATTGATCCTGCAGGCGTCGAGCACCTTGATCAGCACCTCCGAGTTGTCCCGGTCGAAGAAGTAGAGAAGACCCGACTCGGCCGAATCGAGGCCGTAGTCGACCGCGTCGGCCTGCACCGTCTCGCCGTCCTTCTCGTACTCGATGCACATGCTCACGCTGTACCCGTGGTCGAAGACGATCTGCGGAGCCGTCGGCACGCAATCGGTGAACTCCGCCGAAGGCAGCACGATGGTCACCACGTTGCTCGGGGAACGGCCGGCGTCGTTGAACGACCGCACCCGGAACTCGTAGCGCCCGCCGGAGGCCAGTCCGGCGACATCGGCGCTCGTGCTGTTCGCCGGCAGGGTCGAAACCGTCCGCCAGCCGCTGCCGGCCTGCCGGAGCTGGACCTCGAAGCCGGTCTCGTCGTCCGACCGGTCCACCCAGCTCAGGCGGACGCTGGTGGGTCCGGTCGAGGTGCCGGTCAGGTTGCCCGGCGCCGTCGGTCCGGTTCCCGGCGGTGGGGGCGGCTCCGGATCGGGATCCGGATCCGGATCGGGTCCGGACCCTCCAGGCAGCGAGTCGCTCAAGCGCACCGCCAGACCGATCGTGCCCCGAACAGCCCGCTCGTTCTCCCGCTCGCCGGCGACACCAAGCGTCACCTGCCGGCCGCCGATTCTCGGCTGAACCCGAACGGTGGAGAACCACGGCTCCACTTCCCCGCTGCCGTAGCTCATGATCGTGTCCTTGTCCGGCGGGTTCGGAGACGATCCACTGAACCAGGTGTGCCCGAAGGCGTAGGGTGCGACCAAGTTGTTGTTCCGGCAATCCGCATCTTCGAAACACCCGCTGGCATTCGGTGGATCGTGATGCCCGCCCAGGTTGTGGCCGACCTCGTGGGCGAAGGTCTCGTCTCCGCAACCCTGCATCACCGTCAGGCCGTAGCCGTCCGGCGAGAAGGATGCCGCCGTATCGCCCTTCGCAAGAAGGTGGGCAATACCGCAGACGTCGGTAACCTCAGCGGTCACGAAGATGTGAACCAGGTCCGCCTGATGCTCGGCGCGCAGCGCCTGCACTTCCTGATTGTTGCGGAGCCTGCCCAGTACCTGACCACCCGAACTCGAGATCGTCAGCGAGGCCGGAGCCTGTTCGTGATGCACCAACTGGGCGACCACATCCAGATCGCCATTGCGGAACACCGTGTTCAGGTAGTCGATCGATGCCTGCACGGGAGCGTCCACCGAGCCGTCGCGGGCCTCGTAGCGCTGGCGGGCCGCCTCGCTGTAGACGATCAGCATGTCGAGATGGTTGTGGTTCGATGCCTGGACCATCCGCTCCGGATCGCCCGTCCGCTGCGCCTCGATCGCGGCTTCCGGTAACGGCCGGCCCGGAGTCACGCCCCCGGGGCAGAACTCCTCCTTCGGCTTGCGCGTCATCGTCGACATGTTCTCGATCCGCCCGCGTCCGTCGGGCCGGGCCGAGATGCGGTACTTCGCGCCGCCCGGAACGCCGAACTGGCCCACCAGGTGGTCGTTCACGACCGTGAACACAACGCTCTCGTAATCCGAGCCGACGACCCGGCCGGCCCACATCGCGTCGCCGCCGCCACGATCCTCGAAGACGCTCAACTCGGCAACCATCAACCCGCCGTCCGGCGCCGGTACTTCCAGGCGCTGCGGAGCGGAACGAACGAGGTCGATGTCGAGGTCGACCGCGTAGGGCACGACACCCGGTTCCGCCACCGCCGGGTCGACGATGACGGGGCCCAGGTCCAGTAAACGCTGCGCCTCGACGTTCGCGCCGGGTAGCAGCAGGAAGAGACAAAGCGGCAGCAAACCCCACCGCCTGGAAACGGCCGGGACCGGGAAGCACCCGAACCGGCCCGAACGAGAAATAGTCATGAAACCACTATAGCGGCCGGTCTGGCCGCCGCGTGGCTTGCTTCAACGAACGTTGACGCCGCCCCTCAGGAAGGACTGACGGCCGCCGACATCGTCCCGCAGACCGATCCCCAGGTCGTGGTAGCCGCTCTCCATCGTGAGTTCGAGACCGTAGCGCCAGGTCGCGCCCTCGATCTCGGCCAGGCGGTCCTCCGGCACCGCGATGTTCAGCTCCGTCCGCTGCGGTGCGGTCGAGTGGTCCTTGTCGTCCCGAGCCGCCATCCAGAGCTGGATGCGGCCGTGGTGAACGCCGTTACGCGGGATGAGCGTCAGGTCCTCCCAAGCCACTTCGATGACCAGGGGAACATCGTAGTTCCCGTCGGGCCGACGCTTCGGCGGCAGGTTGTGAAGCCGGACGCCCAGGGGATTCTCCAGCATGTTCAGGTTGAGCGCGGACAGCGTCCCCTCGATCATCCGCGATTCGAGGGTCTTGTCCCGGTAGCCGTTCCGGTGGCGAACCTCCGCCCCCCGGGGCTTGTTCTTCCAGATCACCTCGATCCGGTGGTAGGCGCCCTCGCCGGCCAGGTCCGGCATGTAGCCCAGGGCGTAGTAGTTGCGGAAGTCGGCGGCGATCCGAAGCAGCTCGGGCATCACCCGGTTCGCGTTGACGATCGCCCGGCCGCCCGTTTCTTCCGCCATCAACTGCAGCGGACTCTGGAGGTTCGTCCGGGCGATCGTGTCGATCTGGGCCATCTGGCCGGGCAGTCCGGCGACCTGGCTGTCGACCGTGCCCTGGGAATAGACGGTCAACCCCCGCGCGTCGATCGCGTAGAAGCTCGCCCGGTTCGCGTTCGCCGACGCGGCGAGCTGCTGGAAACGGCGCGACATGTCGTACTCGGTCATCTCAATCAGCGAAACCGCCTGTTCGTAGACGCCGTGGAGAAAGTAAAAGATGTCCTCCGCCGCGATCATCGGAATGCCGTCGGCGACATAGACGATCGCCTTGCGTCCCGGCGCGGCGGACAGGTTCTCGACCAGCCGCATCAGGCCGTCGATCGCCATGTTCGTCTCGTTCCGCACCGAGCCCGCGTAGTTGATCAACTGTTCGCGGGCCAGCGCCGCTCCGCCGCCAATCAAGCCGCCCCGGCGCGCCGCCTCGATCCGGCGCTCGCTGTCCGTCCGGTTCTCGATCTCCGTGTTCACGTCGTTGATCACCTCGAACAGATCGCGGCGCTCGCTGTTGCGGTGCACGCGCTGGCCGGTGAGTTCCTCGAGTTCGAGCAGCGCCCGCCACACCAGGTTCCGGTCGTTCGTGAACGGCATCCGCAGGTTCAGGTAGCGGTCGAAGCTCGCGAGCATGATCCGGTCCTCGGGCCTCAGGTGCTCGCGGATGAACGCCCGCAGCTCGCGCATCACGCGGTTGCGGTTCGGCGGCGTCAGGTTCAGGTTGTCGATGTAGATGACGACATGGAGCGCCTGCTCCGGCGGCACGGCCGCCGGCTGCCGCGCCGCCGCCTCCCGTGCGAGCGGATCCTCGGGCGGCGGTGGCGACAGGGGCTCCGCCGTCAGTTCGCCGCCGCGGCGCACCAGGAGGTCATCGCCCTGCTGCTCCACGGCGTAGAAGTTGCTGATCGGCACCGGCCGTCCATCCACCCGGAGTTCGAAGTCCTCGGGGCCCAGGCCCAGCACCGGCTTTCCCTCGGAGTCGGTGACGTAGACGTCGACGTTCACGACTTCGACGTTGACGACCTCGACGAACCCGGCACCCGAGGGCGATCGCGGTTCTCCGGGTTGGGAGACCGCGGGAAGCGCGACGGCCAGCCCGGAAAGCACGGCCGCGAGCTGGTTGATCCAGCGACGGATCGCGGTGGAGTCCGCAATGGTCATGCGGTGAGCCTACCGCTTTACGTTGGCGCACCCGCTTTTTCCGGCCGCAAGCTCCTACATCGAACCGTCGATCCGCCGCAAGGCGTCACTGTCCGGCCATCGCCGCAGCGCCTCCGCGAGCACGGCTTCGGCGGACCGCTCGTCCCGCATCACCCGAAGGGTGCGGACCGCCTCGGCATACGACGCCGGCGCCGGGTTGACGGTGACCATCTCCTGGAGCGTCCTGCCGGCCTCGGCCGCTCGACCCCGGGTCGCGAACAGGAACGCGAGCGACGAGTAGGCCCCGAGCAGTTCGCGGTCGAGGGCGATCGCTTCCCGGTAGGCGCGCTCCGCCTCTTCCGCCCTGCCGAGCGTCCCGAAGGCCGTTCCGCGATGCAGGTGGAGGCGTGCGAGAAGGGGCTGATCCTCGCGGTCGCCGAACTCGGCGAGCGCCTCCTCGCTCCGGACGAGCGCCTCTTCGAACCGTCCCTGCGCGTTCAGAAGGCGGGTCCGGACGATCAGAGGCGCTACGCGCGGTCCGCGTTCGGCCAGCGCCAGCGCCAGGTGTTCGGCCGCCGCCTCCAGGTCTCCCTCGACCAGAGCCGCCTCGGCCAGGACCTGCGGCGCCAGGGGCGAACGGTCGGCGACCGCCAGCGCATGCTCGCGCGCCTCGGCGACCCGCCCCATGCGTAACAGGATCTCGGCAACCTTGACGCCCGAGGCCCCGGCATCGCCGCCGGACGCCTCGAAGGCTTGCCGGTAGGCGTCGAGCGCCGCCCCCGGGCGGCCGCGGCGCTCCAGAATCTCTCCCAACTCGTGCCAGGCCAGAACGAGCTGCGGCTCGGTTTCCAGAACCGTCCGGAGCACCGATTCGGCTTCGGCCAACTCGCCGCCGGCAGCCAACCGGGCGGAGCGCGCCAACTCCTCGACGATCCCGATCCGGCTCTTCGGATCCGGCAGAGGGCCATCGCCGGCCCGAGCGCCCCCGGAAAGGTAACCGAGCGACTCGAGCCGCCGCCGAATCTCCGGATCGTCCTCGGCCGGCGAGGTCAGGGATCGGTCGATCTCCGCGAGCGCGGCGCGCATCCGCCGCGCCGCCGCCCGCTCCTCCTGGATCACGTTGTTCCGCTCTCCCGGATCCACGGAGAGCCGGAAGAGTTCCGGGTCGGGCGACTCGATGAAGTGGAGGTCGTCCTCCACGACCGAGGCGAGGTCGCTCCAGCCGAAGTGGATGCGGGGGTAGACGCTCTCGGAGACGATCTGCCGGGGCGCCGCGCCCCGCGACCGTTCCTGAAGTTCCAACAGGTTGCCGCCGGGAAGCTCCCGCGCATGCTCCAACCCCAGCAGCGAGTGGACCGTCGGCGCCACGTCGGCTAGCTGCGCGTTGGTCGCAACGCGCTCGCCGGCGCGCGCGCCGCCCGGCAGCTTGACGATCAGGGGCACCTGCAGCACCTCGCGGTAGATGAGGATCAGGTGATCCATCTCGCCGTGGTCCATCAGGCCCTCGCCGTGGTCGGAGAGGAGGATGATGAGTGCGTCTCGGTAGAGACCGAGTTCCTCGAGCCGGCGAAGGAGTTCCCCGACGACCGCGTCGGCCGCGGCGATCTCGCCGTCGTACGAATCGTCGTAACGCTCCGCGAACGGCGACGGCGGATTGTAGGGAGCGTGGGGCTCGTAGAGATGGACGAACAGAAAGAACGGGGAACCCGCCGCGTCGCCCAGCCAGTCCGCGGCCGCGGCCAGGGTTTCGGGACCCGGGCGCTGCAGCTCGCCCAGGTCCCGGCCGGTCATGAACCTGACGCCATCGTCGTACACATCGAAGCCACGACCGATACCGGTTCCCGCGCGCAGCACGTAGGAGGAGACGAAGCCGCCGGTGGCGTACCCGCGCCGCCCAAGCGTCTCGGCGAGCGTCGGCACGGCTTCGTCCAGCCGGTACCCGGCATTGTCCCGGACGCCGTGTTGCGGCGGCAGGAGGCCCGTGAACAGGCTCGCGTGCGCCGGCAGCGTCACGTTGACGTGCGTGAACGCACGCTCGAACAGGACCCCATCGGCAGCCAGCCGATCGATGGCCGGTGTTTCGACACCCGTGTAGCCGTAGGCCGGCAGCCGGTCCGAACGCAGAGTGTCGATCGAGATGAGGACGACGTTCGGAGACTCCATGCCGGCCCCGGACGTTCCGTCGGAAGCAGGCGGCGATGCGCAGCCCGCGAGCGCGCCGGCGCACGCCACGGCGATGGCCGCCGCGCGGCTCACTTCAGATCGAGCGTCCGGCTGAGGGTCTGCGGCAAGCCGGTCACGTCGCCGAGCGGCGTCCACACCTCGACCGTCTCGCCGTCGTCTTCGACCTCGGTCACCTCGACCCAGCGGGCCTCGCGCAGTCGCACGACGACTTCGAGCTTGCCGTCGGCGGGCGCGGGCCGGCCCTGTTCGGAGGTCCAGAAGTTGTACAGAGCGACCTCCGCCGAAGCGCCCGGCTCGATCACCTGGAGGAAGAGCTGCTGCTCGTAGACCGGCAGCGCCCGGCCGTTCAGTTCGACGTCGAAGCCGAAGCTGTAGACGGCCCGGCTGCCCCTGTTGTCTATGGTCGCGACCAGTCGACAGAGGGTCTCCGGTCCGGGCGCCGCCGGCGTCACCTCGAACCCGCCGAGCACGACCTCCGGCTCGTCAGCCGCGGATGACGCGGCGACCGGCCCCGGGCCGAGAGCCAACACCGTCATGACCGCCAATGACGCCACCGGCTGACGCCATGACGAGATCCTGGCGGCGGAAGCCCCGGCCACGGCCCCTGTGTTCGACACCCCATGGATAATACTGAAGGGGACTCTCCGACCATGCCCACGAACCTCCTGGCCCGACTGCCGACGCTGCTTGCGTTTCTGGCCCTGTCCGGCTCCGCGGATCTTCCCGCCCAGTTCGGAGAACAACTCACCGAAGAGGACGATCCGACCCTCCGCCTCGGCGACCTGCCCACGGCGGAGCGCGCAGCCGAGCCGGCGTTCTACGACCGTGTCCGACGCCTCATGTCCGGCAAGCCGAAGGCGCGCAAGCGGGCGGCAAGGGCGTTGGCCAGGGCCGACGAGTCCGTCCTCATCCCCCTGGTCGACGCCTACTTCTTCTCGCCGGACGAAGCACGTCCGGAACTGAGGCAGGCCCTGGAGGATCTCTCCGGCAAGCAGTTCGGCAGCCGCTACCGCGACTGGTTCGAGTACGTGGGAGGCCGCGAAGACCTCGACGCGCCCCCGGGGTACACCGCCTGGAAGGGAGAGCTGTTCTCGCGCATCGACCCGGCTTACCGGCGCATCCTGAGCCCGGAGACGACCGTCCGTCTGAGACTGCGCGAAGTCCAGTGGGGAGGCGTTCCCCTGGACGGGATTCCCACGATCGACGATCCCGAGTCCGTTCCCGCCGACACGGCCCGCTTCATGCGCGACACGGACACCGTCTTCGGCGTCAGTCTGGGCGGCGAGCACCGCGCCTACCCGGTCAAGGTCCTGAGCTGGCACGAACTGCTGAACGACACGGTCGGCGGCCGGCCGATCGCTCTCTCGTTCTGCACGCTCTGCGGCTCCGGGATTCTCTACCTCGCGGAGGACACGAGCGGCAGCCGCATCCTGTTCGGCACCTCGGGCCTGCTCTACCGCTCGAACAAGCTGATGTTCGACCACGCCACTCGCAGCCTGTGGAGCAACCTGACCGGCGAAGCGGTCGTCGGGCAGCGTGCCGCCGAGGGCGCGCGGCTCGAAATGCTGCCGATGACCCTCACCCGGTGGGATGCCTGGCGGCAACGCCACCCCGACACGACGATCATGCGCCCCGATCCGGCGGCGGCCCAGCGAAGCGGCTACCGGTACATCGAGGGCGCCGCCGACGAGGCCCGCGCCGGCGTCGAGTTTCCGGTGTGGAGGCGGAGCGACGCACTGGAGCGGAACGAGCGGATCTACGCCCTGCGGCTCCACGGCGAAGCGAAGGCCTACCCGCTCGACAAGTTGCGGGAGGAGATCCTGATCCACGACACGCTGGGCGGCGTACCGATCGTGATCGTCCTCGACTCCGCGAGCGGCGCCGTACGCGCGTACGAGCGCGGCGACCGCAGGTTCCGGATCCCGGGGATTGCGCCGGTCCGCCAACTCCGCGCGGAAGACGGCACGGTCTGGCGGCTGGCCGAGGAAGGGCTGGCGCCCGCCGCGGGCGGCGACCTGCTGCCGCGGGTCCCCGGCCACATCGCCTTCTGGTTCGGCTGGTACGCGTTCTACCCGGACACGGCCGTCTACTGAACGCCCGCCGGCGGGCCCAACAAACCACGCAGTTCGCCCGCCCCCCGGGCCGCCTGGACCGCCGCCGAGTCGCCGACCACGAGCAGCGCGATCCCGTCCATGTCGATGTAGCGCTGCGCCACGCGCCGGAGGTCCGTGACGGTCACCGTGGCGAGGCGCTGCCGATAGAGGGACCAGTACTCGTGAGGGCGGCCCAGCAGTTCGTCCTCCGCGTAGCGGCCGGCGATCACCTCGGCGCGGTCGAAAAGCAGCGGCAGCCGAGCCGCGAGAGACCGTCTGGCGGTCGCGATTTCCGCATCGGCTACATCGCCCCGTCGCAGCCGTCTGAGTTCTTCGAGCACCGCCGCGGCAGCAACCGCGACGGACTCGGGCGCCGTCTCCAGGAAGATCCGGAAGTCGCCCGCCCCGGGGACCGGCGGTTGTCCTCGAACACTCCCGGCCGGGACCACGTCCAGGTCGAACCAGGTCAACACGCGATAGGTGAGGCCCTCCTCGAGCTGCAGTCGCGAGCGCAGGCGAGACACCGCGCCCGGACCGTCCAGAATCTCCGCCAGCAACATCAGAGCCCAGCGGTCGCGGCTGTCCCAGGAGCTGAAGACGGCGCCTCGGTGGCCAAGCGCGAGCGCGGCCTGCGTGCCCGGCCGGTCCACGAGCCACCAACCCGGATACGCGGCAGCGATCTCCGGCCGGGTACGTCTCTTCGCCGCGCGCGGAGATGCGGGCTCCGCGGACGCTTCAATCGTCTCGCTCGCCGTCCCGTCAGACGCCTCCCAGCCGCCGAAGAGTTCATCGAGCCGGGCGACCAGAGCCTCGCCGTCCACGTCGCCGGACACGGCGATCACCGCGCCCTCGGGACGCCAGTGCCGGCGGTGGAAGCGGATCAGCGCCTCCCGCTGGAACGCCGCCAGGGAGGCCTCCGTCAAGCGCCGGCTCCGCGGCGAGGCCGGCCCGTGAACCAGGCGCGACCACTCCCGATCCAGGACGGTGCGTGGGTCGTCTCCTTCCGCGAGCAGGCTGACGCGGAGGCTGTCCTTCGCCTGCGCCAGCCGCTGCTCGTCGAACCGCGGCTCGAACAGGATCGACGCGAGGAGTTCCAGGCCCCGGTCGAGCGCCTCGGAACCCGTGTCGAGCGCCAGCACGGTGCGGGTCCAGGAGCTGCTCTCCTGGAGCCGGACGCCCAGCGCGTCGACCTCGTCGTCGAGTTCCTCCGGACCGAGTTCGCCGGCGCCTCCGCGCCGGGCCATCGCCGCCGTCATCGAGGCCAGCCCATCCTCTCCCGGCCCCTCGTTCCGGTCGCCGACCGGTAAGGCCAGCACGACGTCGACCAGAGGCAGGGTGCGATCGGGCACGACATAGACGGGCAGGCCGTTCCTGAGTTCGAAGCGGAGTCCGGCGACCGGAGGCGGATCGAAGCGCGACGGCGCGAACCGGAGACCTTCGGGCCGGTCCGGAATCGCCTGCGCGTGGATCTGTGCAGGGGTCAGCGGGCACGCCACAACGACGGCGAGGGTGAGCAGCCGGAGCACGTCAGCTCCCCCCGGCCCGGGTCAAGGAGAGGACCGCCCGTTCGGCCGAAACGAGGTAGCGGTCGACGACCCGTTCCAGATCGTCACCGGAAGCCGCGGACGCGGCGTCCAGCCATTGGGCCAACTGCCCGTAACCCCCGAGAACTTCGGCCACAGCCAGACGGTGGGCCATGCCGGCGTCCTGTTCGAGTTGACGCCACGAATCGGTCACTAGCTGCCGGCGGACACGCGCAAGTTCCGAGTCGTCGATGCCGCCGGCGCGCACCCTGCCGAGCAGCCTGTCCCAAGCCGTGGTCAACTCCTCGAGACTCGCTCCACCACCGGCCTCGATCCGTACGGCGAAGTAGCCTCCGAGCTTCCGGGACACATGCTCCGCGGACGCGGCGTAGGCGACCCGATCCCCTCCCACCACGAGTTCTCGGTAGAGCCGTCCCGAGCGGCTGTTCAACAGGCCAGCCAGCACGTCGAGTGCGACCGCGTCGCCGGCCGCCGCGAACGGCACCGTGGGGTATCGGATCTCGACCTGGCTCCGGCAAGTGCAGGAACCTTCCAGGGAGCCGAGCGCCGGCTCCGCCACTTCCGGCCGGGCCAGGGTCCCCGCCATCCGACTGCCGCCTCCGAGCCGCCCGAAGTAGCGCTCCGCGAATTCCCGAACGCGTGGCACGGACAGGTCGCCGATCAGAACCGCGACGATCCGTTCGGGGCGGTAGGCAGCCTCAAAGTGCGTCCGCGCGTCCTCGGGAAGCAACCCCTCGACCTCGAGACGTTCGCCCCCCGGCGAATGAGCGTAGGGATGTCCCGCACCCCAGTACGCGGCGTCGAACAGTTCGAACCAGGCCGCCGTCGGGCTCGAGTCGATGCGCTGGCGGCGCTCCTGCTCGACTACCGCCAGCTCGCGACGAAAGCCGCGAAACACGGGCTCGAGCAACCGGTCGGACTCCAGCCAGAACCAGAGTTCGAGTTTCTCCGTCGGCACCAGTGTCTGAAAGGCGGTCGAGTCGTGCCGGGTAAACGCCTCGATCCCCACCACGCCGGCCCGCGTGTAGTGACCGGCGTAGGCGCCCGGCAACTGAATCTCGGCCAGCCGCTGCTCCACGTCGGCCAGGCCGGCTGCCGCGGCACCCCGGCGAACAGACTGCTCATACAACCGCTCCCACCGCTTCAGGAGGGGCGCCTCGGCCTCCCAGTCGCGAGTTCCGATCGTGCGGCTACCGGCGTACAGGAGGTGTTCCACGACATGCGCCAGACCGCGGCCGGTCGGCGGGTCCGCCGCCGACCCGCTTCTAACCGCCCAGACGGCGGCCAGGAGACGCCTTCCGGGCCGCTCGACCACCAGGAAGGTCATCCCGTTGTCGAGTTGGAAGTGCGCGGGCTCGAGCTTCGGCGGTGGAGCCTGGCCAATAGCGGCCGGCGTCGCAAACGCCAGGGCGCCCAATGCCGCCAGCCATCTCGCCGACTTCACGGTGGTTCCTCGACGAGGAGGTAGGCATCCGGCGGCGGATCGACGATCCGCGTGCGAGCACCGGACGGCCAGCGGAGGTCGAGTCGCAACGGGTTGGCGTCCGCCGAAACCGTCCAGCGCAGACGGTGTCCGCTCGAGGACTGGTAGCTGTCGCCGCGGACGATCCACCGCCGTGCTGGCGGCGGTCCACTTCCGGCCGACAGGGTCGCCACGGCGCCCACCGCCTGCGTGTTCGGCGACCGGCCGCGCAGTTCGAGGCCCAGCCACGTGGCGCCCGCCGGCCTGGCCGCGTCGTTCCGCCACAACCGCGCCGGACCGTCGTTCGCGGTCACCGCCAGGTCGGCGTCACCGTCGTTGTCGAAGTCCGCGGCTGCCGTGCCGCGGCTGACCAGGGGCTCCTCCTCGGCCCAGGCGCACCGCGCCTCGCCCAACCGCCCGCGGCCGTCGCCGGCAAGACCGCGTAACAGGAGGTTCCGCTGCCGGTGCTCCGTGTTGTCCCGCCGCGGCGAGGCGAAGATGTGGCCGTTCGCCACGTAGACGTCGAGCGCGCCGTCGGCGTCGAAGTCCTCGGCGACGATCCCGAACCCGAGCAGGTTGAACGACGGTTGACCGAAACCCGTCGTCGCCGAAACGTCTTCGAACAGCATTCCGGACGCCTGGCCGGCGTTGCGATACAGCGTGTTCGTCTCCACGTCGAAATTGGTCACCGCCAGATCGGGGTCGCCGTCGACGTCGAAGTCGGCCACGGCCAGGCCCATGCCCGCCTCGGGCCGTCCGCTGCGGTTGACCGCGGTGCCCGAGAGCAGGGACAGGTCCTCGAAGCCACCATCGCCCAGGTTCCTGAACAGAAGGTTCAGCGTCAGGTCGTTCGCGACGTAGACGTCGGGCCACCCGTCCGCATCCAGATCCGTGAACAGAACGCCCAGGCCCTTGCCGTCGGCCCCACCGAAACCTGCCTCTTCGGTCGCATCCTCGAATGAGCCGTCACCACGGTTCTCGTAGTAGCGGTCGAGCTGGCCCGAGAACAGGGAAGGGTCGCACACCTCCGGCGGGGAATCCGGCCCATCCCGGCGACAGTCCAGTCCGTGCTCCGGGTCGTAGTCCAGGTAGCGGCT
This sequence comes from Acidobacteriota bacterium, assembly GCA_026707545.1. Classification (NCBI taxonomy): domain Bacteria; kingdom Pseudomonadati; phylum Acidobacteriota; species Acidobacteriota bacterium. The sequence continues at coordinate 2,340,395 of JAPOWR010000001.1, forward strand.
GACGTAGAGATCGAGATCCCCGTCGCCGTCCGCGTCGGCGAGCGCCATCGACGATCCCCAGGGGCGCTCGTCCTCGCCCGCCGGCGAGAGCGCCTCCGCCGCTGCGAAGCGGCCGGCGCCGTCGTTACGCAGGAGCACGGTCGGCCCGTAGTGCGACACGAGCAGGTCGACGCCCCGGTCGCCGTCGACATCGGCCGCCACGACGCCCTGGCCGTAGCCGCTGGCGAGGTCTCCGGCACCGGCCGGGACGAAGTGGAACTCCCCCGCTTCGTCCGGGCCCAGGTTCCGAAACAGCCGGTCAGACGCCGCCGCGCCGACGTCCGGCGGAAACGGCCCCGACTGCACGAGGTAGAGATCGAGCCAGCCGTCGCCATCGAAGTCGATCCAGGCGACGCCGGCGCCCATCGTCTCGGGCAGGTGCAGGCCACCGGCAGCGCCCGCGTCGTGCTGGAAACGAAGCCCCGTTTCGGCGGCCACCTCGGAGAAGCTGAACCCGCAGTCCTCCGGGCCAACGGCCAGGCAGGGCTGGAACGCGAATGACTGGACGGCGACAAGGACGACGGCCAACCGCCGGACACCGCCTCGCCAACCCATCCGGCGACGGTAACAGTCCTGCCGGCACCGTAGACTTCCCCGATGGAACTGGTCTGCGGCGCACACACGCTCGCGTTCAGCGATCGCCCCCTCGTGATGGGCGTCCTGAACGTGACGCCCGACAGTTTCTCGGACGGCGGTCTCTTCGACGGTCCGGACAAGGCGCTCGAACACGCTCGACGAATGGCGGCGGAAGGCGCCGACCTGATCGACGTCGGTGCCGAGAGCACGCGGCCGGAAGCAAATCCCGTAACGGCCAAGGACGAGTTCGCGCGCCTGCTGCCGGTGATCGAGGGAATCGCCGCGCTCGATCTCGGTGTGCCCCTGAGCGTGGACACGGCGAAGCCCGAAGTCGCCGACCGGGCGCTTGCACAGGGCGCACACCTGATCAATGACATCTCTGGCGCCGGCGAGGCGATGCTCGAGGTCGCGGCGCGGCACGAAGCGCCGGTGATCGCGATGCATATGCAGGGCGAACCCCGCACGATGCAGAGAGAACCCCTGTACGACGATGTCGTGGCGGAGATCCGCGACTACCTCGCAGAACGCGTGGCGGCCGGGCGCGAACGCGGGGTCGACGTGCTGGTAGATCCTGGGATCGGCTTCGGCAAGACGCTAGAACACAACCTCGACCTGCTCGCGAACCTGCGCGAGCTGCGCGAACTGGACACGCCGATCGTCCTCGGCGTATCCCGAAAGTCCTTTCTCGACCGGCTGCTCGGCGGCGTGCCGGTCGACCAGCGGCTGGCCGGAACCCTGGCGGTCAACGGCTGGGCGACGGCTCTCGACGTCGTCGACGTGCTGCGAGTCCACGACGTGCGGGAGCACCGGCAACTGGCGGAGAGCATCGGCGCCCTGCGCCGCCATCGCCGGGCGCCAGCGCCTCGGCGGCGCGTTCTTGCGCGGGGGATCCCCTGCCAATGCCGCATCGGTGTCACCGCGAGGGAACGCTCGGCGCTCCAGGATCTCGTCGTGGACGTGGAGGTGAACATGGCGCCCGCGTTCCTGGGCGCGCCGGACGATCTCGACGGAACCACGGACTACGCCGAGATCGCGGAACTCGCCCAGGCTGTGGCAACAGGCGGCGAATTCCGACTCGTGGAGACGCTTGCGGAGCAGATCGCGATCGCAGTGGCCGGCACCAACTCAAGACCAGCGCACGGCCCGGCCTACGGCAAGCGGATCGAGTCTCTGCGGGTCCGCGTTTCGAAGCCTGGAGCAGCCCGCGAGCTCGGCGTCGCCGAAGTCGGCGCCGAGATCGACTGGCGTCCATGACCCGCGCGTTCATCGCCCTGGGCTCCAACCTGCGGCCGCGGAGCGCGAACCTGCGCGCGGCCCTCGGTCACTTGCGCCGGCTCGCGGAGGTGAGGTCGGTCTCGACCTTCCACCGAACCGAGGCGGTCGCCGAGCGCGGTGTCCGCGCGGCGGACCCCGAGTTCCTGAACGCGGCCGCAGCGCTCGAGACTGACCTTGGCGCCCACGAACTGCTGGCAGCCCTGCTCGGGATCGAGGCCGCCCTCGGCCGCGACCGGACCGCGGGCGCCGCCGGGCCCAGGACGATCGATCTCGACCTGCTGCTGTTCGGCGACTGCATCATCGACGCGCCCGGTCTGGTCGTGCCGCATCCACGGATGCACCGGCGCCACTTCGTCCTCGAACCCCTGGTCGAGATCGCCCCGAACGCGTGGCACCCGGGCCTGCGAAAGACTGCGGCCGAACTCCTGGCGGAGTTGGTCCCGGCTAGTAGCTCTTCGGCAGGCCGAGAACCTTCTCGGCAATGTGGCAGAGGATGAGCTGCGGGCTCACCGGAGCGAGGCGCGGGATCATCACTTCCCGCATCAGCCGCTCGACGTGGAACTCCTTCGCGTAGCCCATGCCGCCGTGCGTCATGACCGCCTGGGTGCAGGCTTTGAAGCCGGCCTCGGCGCCGAGATACTTCGCCGCGTTCGCGTAATGGCCGCAGGGTTCGTCGCGGTCGTAGAGCGACGCCGCCTGCATCGCCATCAGGAACGCGGCCTCCAGCTCCATCCAGCACTCCGCCAGCGGATGCTGGATCGACTGGTTCTGACCGATCGGCCGTCCGAAGACCCTGCGCTCGCGGGCGTAGTCCGCCGCCCGCTCCAGCGCGTTGCGGCCCACGCCGACCGCTTCGATGCCGATCAGAATCCGCTCCGGGTTGAGGCTGTGCAGAATGTACTCGAAGCCCCGTCCCTCTTCGCCGATCCGATCCTCAGCCGGCACCTCGAGCCCGTCGATGAACAGTTCGTTCGAGTCGACCGCCGCGCGGCCCATCTTCGGAATGCGCCGGACCTCGACCCTGGTCCGATCGAGCGTCGTGTAGAACAACGAAAGGCCCTTGGTCGCCTTCCCGGTCTCGGCCCTGGGAGTCGTCCGCGCCAGAAGCATGACCCGGTCAGCCTCCTGAGCGGTCGTGGTCCAGATCTTGCGGCCATGGACGATGTAGCCGCCATCCGGCTGCCGCTCGGCGCGGGTCGTGATTGCCGTCGTTTCGAGCCCAGCATCGGGCTCGGTGACCGCGAAGCACGTCTTCGCCCGACCTTCGATCAACTCGGGGAGGAAGCGGCGGCGCTGCTCCTCCGTCCCGAAGACGACGATCGGGTGCGGCCCGAAGATGTTGATGTGGATTGCCGAAGCCGCGCTCATGCCGCCGCCCGCGCGAGCCACTTCGTGCATGACCAGGGCGGCTTCGGTGACGCCCAGGCCCGAACCGCCGTACTCCTCCGGCATCGCGATACCAAGCGCACCGCACTCCGCCATGGCGCGGTGGAACTCGTTCGGGAACCGCACCTCGTTGTCGACCTCGAGCCAGTACTCGTCGTCGAAACCCGCACAGGTGCGGGCGATCCCCTCACAAAGCGCGCGCTGCGGTCCGGAAAGCGTGAAGTCCATTCAGCCAGCCGGAGTCGGCAGCAGCACGTACCGCGCCAGAACGGCGAAACCCCCGATCAGGATCAACGCGGCGGTCCAGATCAGGGCCAGCCGCTGCCACCTTTCGAGGTGGTCGAGCCCCCGCACTCGGCGCAGAACGGCGCGCAGCAGGAAGGGAAGGCTGGCGCCCCAGGCCAGGAGCAGTCCCAGCAACAGCCAGGAGGTGGGCGAGAAACCCTGGAGCACCGCCAGTGCTCCGATTGCAAAGAGGAGCGCGAGCCGCACCACGACGCGCACGAAGCGCAGGCTGCCCGCCTGCTGCCGCCTGAGCTTCTCGCGCCGGTCGCCGAAGTCGATCGCCATGTTCGCTTCCCGGTCTCCGCTCCCGAGCGAGCCGCTAGTCCCCGGCCAGGTCGAGCAGGAAGGCGTAGACGAGCGCCGTCTCGCGGTAGCTGTCGTAGCGACCGGAGGCGCCGCCGTGTCCCGCGCTCATGTTCGTCTTCAGCAGCAGCAGGTTGTCGTCCGTCTTCGTGGCCCGCAGGCGGGCGACCCACTTGGCGGGTTCCCAGTACTGGACCTGGGAGTCGTGCAAACCCGTCGTCACCAGCATGTTGGGGTAGTCCTTCGCCTCCACGTTGTCGTAGGGCGAGTACGAGAGCATGTAGTCGTAGTACTCACGCTCCCTGGGATCGCCCCACTCGTCCCACTCGAAGGTCGTCAGCGGGATGGTCGCGTCGAGCATCGTGGTCACGACGTCGACGAACGGAACGTGCGCAACGACGCCGTTCCAAAGGTCGGGCCGCATACTGAACACCGCGCCCATCAGGAGACCGCCGGCGCTGCCACCCATCGCGTAGATCCGCGTCGGATCCGCGTACCCGGCGTTCTTCAGGTGTTCGGCAGCGGCGATGAAGTCGGTGAACGTGTTCTTCTTGTGGAGTAATTTGCCGTCCTCGTACCAGGAACGCCCCATCTCTTCGCCGCCGCGGATGTGCGCGATCGCGTAGACGAAACCGCGATCCAGCAGGCTCAACCGCTCCGAACTGAACCCCGCGTCCATGCTGGCGCCGTAGGAACCGTAGCCGTAGAGAAGCAGCGGACTGCCGCCCTCGGCCGGACGCAAATCCGGCCGGTAGACGACGGAAACCGGCACCTCGGTGCCGTCCGTCGCGACCGCCCACAGCCGCTCCGTCCGATAGTCGGCCGAATCGAACCCGCCCAGCACCTGGTCCTGCTTGCGCAGGGTCCTTTCCCGCGTCGCCGGGTCGTAGTCGAACACGGACCGGGGCGTCGTCAGAGACTGGTAGACGTAGCGCAGCGTGCGGGACGACGGGTCCGGGTTGACGCTGAGACCGGCCGAGTACGTCGGCTCGCCGAAGTCCAGGTCGTGATCTTCGATTCCGTCGACACCCACTTCTTCGATCCGTAGCTGCCGCAGCCCCTCCCGACGCTCTGCCAGCACCAGGAAGCGGTCGAACAGTTCGAACCCCTCGAGCAGCACGTCGTCGCGGTGCGGTGTCTCCTCCCGCCAGGAAGCACGTCCGGTGGCGTTCTCGGCGGTCGACATGAGGCGGAAGTTCGGGGCCTCGTCGTTCGTGCGGATGAAGAAGCGCTCTCCGAGATGATCGACGCTGTACTCGTGCCGCTCACTTCGCGGCTCGAACACGGCGAAGTCGCCGCCGGGATCGTCGGCCCGCAGAGTGCGCACCTCGGTGCGGAGCGTGTGGCTGGAGACCGCCATCAGGTACTCGCGGGACTGGCTGCGCCGCAGGAAGACGCTGAAGGTCTCGTCCGGCTCCTCGTAGACCAGTTCATCCGCGGCATCCGAGCCCAGGCGGTGCCGAAACACCTGATAGGCGCGCAGGGTGTCGGGGTCCTGGCGGACGTAGAACACGGTCTCGCTATCGGCGGCCCAGACGAGGTTCGCGGTGACGTCGGGGATCTCGTCAGGCAGCGTCTCCCCGGTCGCCAAAACCTTGAAGCGGACCGTGTAGAAGCGGCGCCCCACATCGTCGACGGCAACCGCCAGGATGCGGTGATCCGGGCTGATCGACGTGCGAACGGCTGTGTACTCCTTGCCCTCGGCGATCTCGTTCACGTCCACGAGGACTTCTTCCGCCGCGGGATCGGCGGCGCCGCCGAACACCTCGCCGTCCGCCGAGCGGCGGCAGTGGATCGGGTACTGCTTCCCCTCCTCGTAGCGGGTGTAGTACCAGTAGTCGCCGTCGCGGTAGGGCACGGACGAGTCGTCCTCGACGATGCGGCCGCGGATCTCCTGGAACAGGGTCTCCTGAAGATCCTCCGTATGCGCCATCACACCCTCGAGATACGCGTTCTCCGCCTCCAGGTAGGCGATGACTTCCGGATCTTCCCGTTCCCGAAGCCAGTAGTACTCGTCGACCCGAACGTCGCCGTGGATCTCGAGTTCATGCGGCCGCGGCTCGGCGAGCGGCGGCTCGCCCGGTTGGGGCGCCGGGGCGCTGCAGGAGGTCAAGGCGAGTGTGATCGCCAGTATGGCGGCGCCAGCCGGCACCGCGGGTCGGAACGTCGTCTCTGGTGCCCTTCGCATAGGTACGGAAGTCTAGCGATCAACTTCGCTCCCACAGCAGAATGGCCGCGAACAGATCCTCGAGCGCGGCGCCCACCGACTTGAAGAGGGTGATCTCGCCTTGGGCGTTGCGGCCGGCGTGCTCGCCCCGGCACAGCTCGTAGAGGTCAGCGGCGACGTCGTCCGGGGCGAGGGCGCCCGATTCGATCGGCTGGGTCAGGTCGCCGGCCTCCACCAGGGCACCGGCCCGGGTATCGACGAAAACAGTCGATCGGCGGATCGCCTCGTCGTCCGCCTCGCGCATGGCCGGCGTGAAACCACCGACCAGATCCACATGAACACCGGGTTGCAGCCACGAGCCAAGCACCAGGGCCTCCGTCGCCAGGGTCGCGGTGCTGACGATGTCCGCCCGACGCACGGCGGCCTCCAGGTCAGGCGCGGCGACCGTCCGGAGCCCGTGAACCAGAGGCGAGCGGGACGCCTCCAGCGCCTTCTCGGGGCGGCGGCCCCAGAACTCGATCTCGAGGTCCGGCCGCACCGCCGCGTGGGCTGCCGCCAGGTGGGGCGCCAGGTTGCCGGTGCCGACGACGAGCAGACGCCGGGCATCGGTGCGCGCGAGGAACTTCGATGCCAGCGCCGAGGCGGCCGCCGTGCGCCGTAGCGTCAACTCCAGTCCGTCGATGAGCGCCAGCGGCCGCCCGGTGACGGCCGAGGACAGGATGTAGCTGGCCTGCACCGTCCCGAGATCGCGCGACACGTTGCCGGGGAAGACCGTCGCAACCTTCACTCCAAGGTAGCCGCCGGCGGTCCAAGCCGGCAGCAGCAGCAGCGTCGCCTCAGGATCGCCGGCCGGCGCCGGGACCCGATGATGGTGGCGCACCGGCATGTCGCACCCGCGGTCGAAGCCCCGTTCCAGAGCCTCGACCACCGCGCCCCATGGCAGCAGATCGGCGGTCTTGGGGGCGTCGAAGATCTTCATGCGAGTAGCGGAGGATAGTCTCATCCGCCATGGACGTCTCAGGAGAGCTTGAACACGACGGCTACGTGATCCTGGAAGGAGTCCTGGACCGGCAGCAGGTCGACACACTACGCCGTGAACTTCAGCCCCACTTCGACCGTCGCCTGTTCGGCCGCAACCCCTTCGAAGGCCACGACACACAGCGCGTCTACGGCCTGCTCCAGAAGTCCCGCCTGTTCGATCCCCTGGTCGAGCATCCGGCGGTGATGGCCGCCTGCGAGAGTACGCTCGGCCCCGGTTTCCTGCTCTCGGTGGCGCACGCCATCCTGATCCATCCGGGTGAAGCGGCTCAGAGCCTGCACCACGACGACTCGTTCTACCCCCTGCCCCGGCCCCGCCAAGCGCTCGGCGTGAGCACGATCTGGGCGCTGGACGACTTCACCGAGGACAACGGTGCTACCCGCATCGTGCCCGGCAGCCACCGCTGGGACGGTGAGGAGCCCGACGAATCAGCGGCGGAGCCGGTCATCATGCCGGCCGGCTCGCTGCTCATCTTTCTCGGCACCCTCTACCACGGCGGCGGCGAGAACCGATCGGCCGGAACGCGCCTCGGTCTGACCATTCAGTACTGCCCGCCGTGGGCGCGCCAGCAGGAGAACTTCATTCTCAGCGTTCCCGCCGGCGACGTGCCCAAGCTGTCCACGAGGGTCCAGGAACTGATCGGCTACGGCATTCACCCACCGTTCATGGGCCACGTCGATGGACGGCATCCCCTGAAGGCGCTCAATCCATGATGAAGAAGCTCGCACCGTTGCTTGCGCTGGCCGCGCTGCCGCTCCCCCTGAGCTGCGGTGCACCGGCCGACGCTCCGGAAGCCGAAGCGACCGGCGGAGAAGCCACCGGCAGCGCCGTCTCCGAAGGCACGCCCCGGCTCGTCCTCCTGATCGTCGTCGACCAGATGCGCGGCGACTACCTGGAGCGCTTCCGCCCCCTTCTGAACCACGGGCTGGCCCGGCTGCTCCAGGAAGGCATCGTCTTCACCGACGCCCACCACTTCCACGCCGCCACCGAAACCGCCCCCGGCCACGCGACCCTGGCCACGGGAGTGTTCCCGAAACGGCACGGCATCATCGCCAACTCCTGGTTCGACCGCGAACGCGGCGAGGACGTCTACTGCTGCGGCGACCCGGACCACGGCGTCTCGCCGCGCAACATGCTCGTGCCGACTCTCGGCGACCTGCTGAAGGCCGCGTACCCCGAAACCAGGGTGTACGCCGCCAGCGCCAAGGACCGCGCCGCGATCCTGATGGGGGGGCATCACGCCGACGGCGCCTGGTGGTACGGCCGGTCGAGGGGCACCTGGGTCACCTCGACCTACTACGGGGACCAGGAGAACCAGCCGGCGTGGGTCGAGGCCTTCAACGACGAGGACCGCCTGGCTGCCCACTTCGCCAACGCCTGGACGCCCCTCGTCCCGCTCGAGCACACCTCCGCGTACGACATCGAACCCCTCGACCGGGGCCCCGTCATCGACACGTTCCCCCATGCGGTGGGCGGCTTCACCGTCGAGCGCGGAGCTTTCTACGCCGACGTCTACCGGTCGCCCTTCGTCGACGGCTACCTCGAGGACTTCGCCGAGGCCCTGATCGAGGCGGAGAACCTGGGCGCCGATGAGTTTCCCGACCTGCTCGCGGTCAGCTTCTCCGCCCTCGACACGGTGGGTCACGGCTATGGCCCGAACGCCCCCGAGACCCTTGATGTGATCCTCCGGCTCGACCGCACGATCGGCGAGCTGCTCGACTTCGTCGACGAGCGGATCGGCCTGGAGAACGTGGTCGTCGCCCTGTCTTCCGACCACGGCGTCGGCGAAGTCCCCGAACTCGTGGTCCGCGACGGCGGTGACGGCGGCCGTTTCGGAACCGAACAGACGCTCTGCCTTCAGCGCCTCCAGTCGCGTCTGAAAGGCCGCTTCGGCGGCGGCGAGTTCCTGCTCGACACCTTCTACCTCGACGGTGAAACGATCACGACCGAAGAGGCTAACCGGGGCGCGATCGAGGACGAGATCATCGAGGCGATGAGCGACTGCGCGCTGATCGCCGAGGTCGTCCGGCCGGCGGAACTCGACCCGGCGAATCCCCTCCACGAGCTGTACCTGAACGGCTACTACCCCGAGCGCAGCGGAGACCTGATCCTGGTGCCGAAACCGAACGTGCTACCCGTGCCGGCATCGGCCGTCGTCGCCAGCCACGGCTCGCCGTACGCCTACGACACCCACGTGCCGCTGATCATCCGCCGCCAGGACGGCGCCGGCCGCGTCGTCCCGGAGCGCGCCAACACGATCGATCTCGCCCCTAGCCTGGCGCCGATCCTGGGCCTCGACGCCGAAGGCTTCGACGGCGTCGACCGGCTGGCCGGACTCTAGGAGCACACGCCGCGGCAACCGGAGGTCCGACATGCTGAAACGTCAAACCACCACGGTCGAGCACACGCCGGGCTTCCCGGCCGCCGTTACGGCCGCCCTGTGCCTGCTGTCGGTCCTGCTGCTCGCCTGCCAGGCAGGGGCGCAGACCTACGCTGAGAAACTCGGCTTCCCCGCCGGTACCCGTGCCGTCATCCTGCACGTCGACGACGCCGGCATGTCGCGCGACTCGAACGTCGGCACCTTCCGTTCGATCCTGGAGGGCGCCGCGAACTCGATGAGCGTCATGATGCCCTGCCCGTGGGTACCCGAACTGGTTCGGGGGCTGAAGGAGAACCCGGAGATCGACGCCGGCCTCCACCTGACTCTGACCTCCGAGTGGGACGGCTACCGCTGGGAGCCCCTGGTCGGTCGCGAGGCCGCGCCCGGCCTGGTCGACCCGGAGGGCGCGATGTGGTCGAGCGTCGCCGAGGTCGTCGCCAACGCGACTCCCGACGAGGTGGAGGCCGAAGTGCGCGAGCAGATCCACCGCGCCCGCACGATGGGCTTCGAGCCCACACATCTCGACTCGCACATGGGCACCCTCTTCGCCACGATGGACTTCCTCGAGCGCTACATCAAGGTCGGACTCGACGAGGGCATCCCGCTCATGTTCCCCGGCGGCCACAACACGATTCTCGAAGCCCAGTACGAAGCCCAGGGACGCGATACGCCGCCAGGCCTCGGCCGCGCCACGGAGCTCGGCCAGCGAATCTGGGACGGCGGCCTGCCGGTCCTCGACGACCTCCACAACCTGAGCTACGGCTGGGTGCCCGAGAGCGGCGCCGACGCCACGGACGAGGAACTGACCGAGTACAAGGTGGAGCGCTACATCCAGGGCCTGCGCGACCTGCGGCCCGGCGTGACGATGGTCATCATGCACTCCACCGACCCGAGCCCGAACTTCGAGTACATCTCCAGCTCCGGCCCCAGCCGCAAGGGCGACATGCTGGCGATGCTCGACCCGCGGGTACAGCAGGTGATCGAGGAGGAGGGCCTCGTCCTGACCACGTTCCGTGAGCTCAAGGAAAGGCGGGATCGCGTCGACCAGTAGTCGGAGGCTCCCGCCCCTTCGAGATCACTCCGCCGAAGATGTGGCGGCGGCCTGGTTGGTTCAGGCGCGGCGGTTGCTCGACTCGATCGACTGGCCGCCTGACTCGGTGAGGATCGAAGCGATGGCAGAAGGACCATTTGTCGTCGTTGACGCTTGCCAAGGGCGCACCGAAACCGCCGATGCCATTCTCGACTGGGCACTCGAAGCGGCAACCCGGGTACTCCGAGGCGATCCCCAACCGTCCGACGCCGAGGTCTACAAGGCGGTTCGGGCGATTCTGAGCTAGGCCTGGCCAGCGTCGCAGCTAGCTCGTGACGCGCTGGAAGTTGGGCGGCCGGCGCTCGACGAAGGAGGCGACGCCTTCCTTGAAGTCGCCGCGCTGGAGGCTTTCCGCCATCAACTGGTTCGACTCCCGCATGGCCTCGCCCGCGTCCATCATCAGGTGGCGGTACACCTGCTGCTTGATGACCTTGAGCGAGGTCGGCGCTGAGCGCTCGGCCAGGGCCTTGATGTAGTTCTCGGCCTCCGTGACGACCTGGTCGTGCGGGACGGAGCGGTTGACGACCCCCATCTGGGCCGCCTCCTGGCCGTAGAAACGGCGGCCGGTCCAGAGGATGTCGAGGGCATTGGCCGGACCGGCGACGCGCGGGAGAATCCAGCTCAGGCCGTGCTCGGCGATCAGGCCGCGGTTGACGAAGGCCGACGTGAAGACGGCGCGGTCGGAAGCGATGCGGATGTCGCAGAGCATCGCGACCGCGAAGCCAAGACCGGCGCAGGGCCCGTTGATCGCGGCCACGATCGGCTTGCGCACCGCCATCAGGTAGTTGTAGGTGACGCCGAAGTTCTCGGCCCCCATCTCCTCGATCGCGCCGGCCTGCGCGTCCTCGAAGGCGTTTCCGCCGCCGCTGCCGCGCTCGCCCTGGCTGGTAGCCTGGAGACCCTGCATGTCGGCGCCGGCGCAGAAGCCCCGTCCGGCGCCGGTCAGGACGATGCCGACCACTCGCTCGTCCGTCTCGGCGGCCGCCATCGCGTGCTTCAACTCGGCCATCATGCTGCCGGTGATCGCGTTCAACTGCTCCGGCCGGTTGAGAGTGATCGTGGCGATCGGATCCTCCACGTCGTACTTGATCAGTTCGTACTCGGTCATGCGTTGGCCTCCAGCCGCTGGTTTGAGTGAGCGGGCAAGAGTAGCGCAACGCGGTCGGCGGCTAACATGACCACGGCCCACCCCGCAAAGACAAGCGCGGGCGCATCGAAGGAGAACCTCATGCTTCGAACCCAGACTGAGGGCGGCGGCCGCACCAGCGTTCCTGTGTTCCCGGTCCTGGCGGCGGCCGCACTGCTGGCGGCCTGCGCCGGCCCGGATCCAGAGCCCGAACCGCGCCCCACACCGCCACCCGGCACCGCCGAGCGGCTCGACATCGTCGACCGCGCCATCGAGTTCCACGGCGGAGCGCTCTTCGAGCAGTCCCGCGTGAGGCTGACGGTAGCGTCCCGCTCCGGGAGCTTCGACGTCGACTCGATGGCCGACGGGGACCGCTTCGAGCAGCGGATCCGCGGCTCGAACGGCAGTAACGAACGCGAGTACCGGCGCGACAACACGGCGCTCGAGGTAACCGAGGGCGGTCAGCCGATGGAAATGGACGAAGCGGAACGCGCCCGCGCCGAGAGTTACGTCAACCAGCGCATGTACTTCCTCTTCCTGCCCTACAAGCTGAACGATCCCGGCACCTACAAGGAGGATCAGGGCCTCGAGGAGTGGAACGGAAGGCCACTGCACCGCGTCCGCGTCACGTTCGAAGCCGGCACCAGCGACGGCGCGGACAGCGCCTACGTTTACTGGTTCGATCCCGAGACGGCCCGCCTCGAGCAGTTCGCCTACGACTACAGCGAAGGCACCGGGCTCCGCTTCCGGGTGCTCACGAACTACCGGCGGATCGGCGGGCTTCTGTTCTACGACGCGGTCAATTACGGGCTGAACACACGCGACGGCGGCCTGACCGTCGACGACATCGACCCCGCATACGTCGAGGAGGAGCTGCCTCTCGTCTCGCAGATCGAACACCGTGACATCGACGTCCAACGGACCGGTGCCAGTTGAGGCCGCGCTTCACTGCCGCCCTCGCCGGCTTCACGGGTCTGCTGTTGTCCGCATCCTGCGAACCGCCGGCAATCGAGGAGACGGTCCAGGAGTTCGATCCCCAGACCGTCACGGAGGCGGTGCTCGAGGTTCTCGACCTGCAGGTGGAAGCCTGGAACGACGGCGACATCGACGGCTTCATGGCCGGCTATCTGAACAGCGATGAACTGCGGTTCACCTCGGGCAACGAGGTCCACTACGGCTGGAGGCAGACGCGCCAGCGCTACCACGAGCGGTACCCCGACCGCGCCGCGATGGGAACGCTCGCCTTCGAGAACCTGGATGTCCGTGTGCTCTCCGAGCATGCCGCCATGGTCTACGGCCGCTTCCGGTTGACGCGGGAATCCGACGAACCGACCGGACTGTTCACCCTGCTGCTGGAGCAGCACGGCGAGCAGTGGCTGATCGTCGCCGACCACACCTCCCAGTAGCCTCCCTACCCAACGATGAAAGAGCCGAGCGTCATCCTGGTGGGTACGGCGTCGGTCCTGACCCTGGGACTGGCCGGATTCGCTCTCGAGGGGCCAGGCATCCAGGCCGAGATCCAGGCTCGGACGGCGGCGGCGCTCGCCGACGTCGGCGTCCGGAACCTCAGTGTGCAGACGAACGGCCGCGATGTGACGCTCTCCGGCACCGTCGCCTTCGCCGAGATCGGAATCGAGGCAGCGCGGCGCGCGGCAGCGGCACCCGGCGTGCGCCGCGTGGACAACCGGCTCGAGATGGCCATGGGTCCTTCCTTCGAGTTCGCGCCCGACGGCGACATCTGGTTGCTCAGGGGCAAGATGCCGACACCCGAAAGCCGGCAGGAGTTGTTCGACGCAGCCGCCGCGATCGTCGGTCAGGGAAACGTGATCGACGAAACCGAGGTCGATGGCGCCGTAACCGAACCGTCCTGGCTCGGGGCGCTGCCCAGGTTGATCCAGCTTCTACGCCGACTCGACGGCGCTCCGGGACTACGTCTCGAGGACCGAGTGCTGACGCTGACCGGTCACACTTCCAGCGAGGGACTGCGGGACCACCTGATGCGCGAGATCGCATCGATCGAGGCGGCGGCCAATGCCGGCTGGCAGATCGCCGATCGGATGAGGATTTCGCCGGTGGCTACGAACCACGAAGCGGAGAGCCGCATCAGCCGCGTGCTGGAAGGCGGGCGGATCCAGTTCGAGGCCGGCACGTCGACCCTCACCGAGGAAGGCAGGGCCATCGTCGACGAGATCGGCGCCGCAATAGCCGACATCTCCGACATCCGGGTCGAAATCCTCGCCCACGCCGACGCTGACGGCGATTCCGCAGGCAACCGGACGCTCACTCTTGAGCAGGCAAGGGCCGTGCGCGATGTCCTCTCGGCCAGCATTCATCCGGATCGGCTTCTGGCGGTCGGCTACGACAGCGACCGTTACCCCGTCGCCGAGGACGACTACGCGGCGGACGGCACCGGGCTTTCGACTCCCCGCATCGAGTTCCGCGCGCTGCACCGACCCTGAACCGACGTCGATGCTCTACGTCCTCCTGGAGATCTGGATCTGGGTCGTCGCCGCGGCGCTCGTCGGTGCAATCTTCGGCTGGTGGATCCGGAGCATCCGGGCCGCCAGGGAAGTTGCACGAGAAGCCCTGCTCTGGCAGCGACGCGTCGAACGGCTTAGGAGACTCGCGGCCGGTCTGAAGCAGACGACGGGAGACGAAGGAAGAAGTCCGGACGGCCCGTGAGTAGTCACCGGCCGGTGCGGAGATCGAACTCCGACGGCGCCACGGCGACGCCGGCCCGGTGCTGCAGGGCGCGTGAAGTGACGTCCGCAAGAACGTCCGGCCGGTCGGCTGCGATGTCCCATTGCTCGCCCGGATCGAGCGCCAGGTCGTAGAGCAGCGGCGGGTCGTGTTCCGTCCGCGCGCCTGCCAAACCGTACTCGCCCTCGGTGATGAAGTGCGCCTTGTAGTTGCCCGCCCGGTAGGCGTAGAGCTCGCTGCCGCGGTAGAACGGCACTTCCTCGCGCGGCCCCTCCCCGTCACCGCGAAGCACCGGGGCGAGATCGAGGCTGTCCATCGGCCTGTCATCCGGGATGGCCCCGCCGGCCAGACCGAGGAAGGTTGCGAACAGGTCGCTCGTCGAACCGATCTCGTTCGTGACCACATCGGGGGCGATCGTCCCGGGCCACCAGAACAGCCCAGGCACCCGCATGCCGCCGTCCCAGGTCATCCCCTTGCCCTCGCGCAGCGGGCCGGCCAATCCCCCCTGGGTGCGAAAGGCGGTCCACGGACCGTTGTCGCTGCTGAAGAAGACCAGGGTGTTCCCGGCGATCCCCTCCTCCTCAAGCGTGTCGAGGATCCGGCCGACGCTCCAGTCGATCTCCTCGATCACGTCGCCGTAGAGCCCGGCGCGGCTATGGCCTTCAAACTCCGGCGCCCTGAACAGCGGCACGTGGGGCATGCTGTGCGGCACGTAGACGAAGAAGGGCTCGTCCCGGTGCTCGCGGATGAAGTCCACCGCTTCCTCCGCGTAGCGCTTCGTGATCGTGGTCTGATCCGCCGGCTGCTCCAGCGTCTCCGTGACGATCTCGCCGCCCTCGTCGCGCTCAGAGCGGATCAACGGCACGTCCCAGTACTCGATCTTCGGATCCAGGAAGGCGGCGCGACGCTCTTCCCTCCCCGGCAGCGTCGACATCATGTCGTTCGAGTAGGGAATCCCGAACCAGTAGTCGAAACCGTGTCGGGTGGGCACGTACTCCGGACCATCGCCCAGGTGCCACTTGCCGAACATGCCCGTGGCGTAGCCCAGGTCGCGGAGCACCTCGGCGATCGTGATCTCTTCGTCCTGGATCCCGCCCACGTAGTTTGGGAACAGGACCCGCGCCTGATCGCCGTAGAGCCCACTTCGCACGCCGAGCCGGCCGGTGAGCAGTCCCGCCCGGCTCGGCGAGCAGACCGAAGCCGTGACGTAGAAGTTCGTCCACCGCTGGCCTTCGGCCGCCATCCGGTCCAGGTGCGGCGTCCGGATCACCGGCGCGCCGTAGCTGCCCAGGTCTCCCCAGCCCAGGTCGTCGGCGAAGACGATGACGAAGTTCGGAGGTCGTGCTGACGACGACGACTCCGGGGATTCCTGAGCACATGCAGCGAGGACTGTGAGCAGCGGGAAAGCAAGACGGGCTGTTCTCGACATGGCGCGAGTGTAAGGGACCACCTGAAGACAGTAGGATCGCCAACTTCCGCCTACCCCAACCGACCCGAGACCCCCATGACCCCACCCCCGATCGACGAAGCCCGCGCCCTCGACCACCTGATGGACCTGCTAGCCATTGAGGGCCTGAGCGGCCGCGAGGGCAAGGTCGCGGCCGCCGTCAGGGAGAAGCTGCTCGCCGCGGGCTGCGAGCCGTCCTGGATTGGCCACGACGACGCGAACGAGCGGATCCCCGGCGACTACGAGGTCGGCAACCTGATCGTCGACCTGCCCGGCACACGGCCCGGGCCGCGGCGGCTGTTCATGGGCCACATGGACACGGTGCCGCTTTGCCGCGGCGCGGTGCCGGTGCGCCGGAACGGACGGATCGAGGCGGAAGGGGACACGGCGCTCGGCGGCGACAACCGGACTTCGATCGGCGCCCTGGTGACGATGGTCGAGACCGTGCTCGCTCGGGACGTTCCGCGGCCGCCGATCACGGTCCTCATGACGGTCGGCGAGGAGGTCGGCCTCTGGGGCGCGCGGACCGTGGAACTCGAGCGACTCGGCCGTCCCCAACTGGGCTTCAACATCGACTCCGGCGCTCCCCATGTGCTCATCATCGGCGCCACCGGCGCCGACCGCTGGCAGGTCGACATCCATGGCAAGTCCTCGCACGCGGGAGTCCATCCCGAACACGGAATCTCCGCGGCGCTGATCGCATCGCGCGCGGTGGCCGACGTGGCCGGACAGGGGTTCTTCGGCAAGATCGAACTTCCGGCCGGCCGGGGCACCTCGAACATCGGCCGGATGGCCGGCGGCGAAGCGAGCAACCAGGTCACGGATCACGTCTTCGTGTCCGGCGAATCGCGCAGCCACGACAGGGCCTTCCTCGCGCGGATCACGGCCGCCTACCGCGACGCCTTCGAGCAGGCCGCCCGGAGCGTCACGAGTTCCGACGGCCAGTGCGGCCGCGTCGACTTCCGGGCCGAGACCGACTACGAGGCGTTCGAGATGCCCAAGGACTCACCGCCCGTGCAACTCGCCGCGGAACGGGTCCAGGCGGTTCTCGGCGTGGACGCCGAGTACCTCGTCGCCAACGGCGGTCTCGACGCGAACTACCTGAACGCCAAGGGTCTGCCCACGGTGACCCTGGGCGCCGGCCAGCACAACCCTCACACCGTGGACGAGTACGTCGACGTACAGGAGTACCTCGACGGTTGTCGAACCATCGCCGCCATCGCCGCGGCCTGAGACTGGAGGCACCTGAAATGAACACCCGCATGTTGCACGAGAAGGTGATCGTCGTCACCGGCGCCGGCCGCGGCATCGGCCGCGACATCGCCCTGCTCGCCGCCGCCCAGGGCGCGGCGGTCATCGTCAACGACCTGGGCGGCTCCGAGCGCGGCGACGGCACCGACCAGACGCCCGCGCAGAGCGTCGTCGACGAGATCGCGGCGGCGGGAGGACGGGCCGCCGCGAACTACGAGAGCGTCGCCGACTTCGATGGCGCCAATCGCATGGTGGAGCAGGCGCTCGACGAGTTCGGCCAGATCGACGGCGTCGTCAACAACGCCGGCATCCTCCGCGACGTCATCTTCCACAAGATGGACGAGAGCGACTGGGACGCCGTGATCGCCGTGCACCTCAAGGGCAGCTTCAACGTAGCCCGGGCCGCCGCGCCCCACTACCGCAAGCAGATCGGCGGCGCCTTCGTCCACATGACCTCGACGTCGGGGCTGATCGGCAACTTCGGCCAGGCGAACTACGCCGCCGCCAAGCTCGGCATCGTCGGACTCTCAAAGTCCCTCGCGCTCGACATGCAGCGCTTCGAGGTGCGCTCGAACTGCATCGCCCCCTTCGCCTGGTCAAGGTTGATCGGCACGATCCCGACCGCCGACCCGGCGCAGGCCGCGCGGGTCGCGAAGATGAAGGAGATGACGCCGGCACTGGTCGCGCCGCTCGCGGTCTACCTGCTGAGCGACGGGGCGAAGGAGGTCAGCGGCCAGATCTTCGCCGTGCGCAAGAACGAGATCTTCCTGATGAGCCAGCCGCGACCGATCCGATCCGTCCACAACAGCGACGGCTGGACCCCGGAATCCATCGCGGAGCGCGGGATGCCGGCCCTCGCCGGATCGTTCTTCGACCTCGACCGGACGACCGACGTCTTCACCTGGGAGCCGACGTAGCCGCTAGGGAAGAAGGCCTACAACTGCCAGACCAGCAGCAACTGCACGGCGCGCTCGTCTTCCTCCGTGCCGAGCTTGTTGCTCCAGTACTGGTACTCGATGCCCGCGAACAGCTTGCCGGCGTCACCGCCGAACGCCTTTCCCGCGTCCCAGCGGAACTGGGGCTGGGCGAGGATCGTGCCGCCGGACTTGACGCCGAACTCGTTCGTCGTGCCCCAGATGTACTCCAGGTGGCCCGTGATCTGGAAGCTCTGTTCACCGATGGAGAAAAGGAAGAGTCCGTTCACGTCGAAGGCATAGCTGTCGTCGGTCTTCGGCGCGCCGCCGGCGCCGACGCCGCTGCTGCCGTCGACGTACAGCATCAGGTCCGTGTTCAGGAAGATGAACCCTGGCGCCTTCCAGGCCAGGCGCAGCCCCGGCAGGTACTTGACCACCTTCGCGTCGCCGGCGGCGTTCAGGCCGGCGATGAATCCGACATCCGCCAGTGGACCGCCCCCGACCGTCTTGCCGGTCATCTTGCCGAGACTCAGCGTCGGGTACCACTCACCGTAGAAGTCCCGCTCGTTGAAGCCGTCCCGGCCCCTGTCGTCGAGGTAGTCGATGAAGAAGAAGCTGTCGCCGTACTTCCACTGCGTGGCCTGCTGCAGCGTGAGGACGAAGCTCTCTTCCTCCTGAGCGGAGAACGGGTTCAGCAGTTCCCCGAACTGGAAGTGGAATTCGGTCTGCGCGGCGGCCGGAACGGAAGCCGCGATGAGGGCAGCCAGAGCGGCGACGACGAAACGGCGCCGCCCCCCGACTCCTCTTCGCCAGCCGCCTCCTGGCGTCACGCCACCTCGAACAGCCCCGCGGCGCCCATGCCGCCACCGATGCACATCGTGACGACCACGTTCTTCGCGCCGCGGCGCTTGCCCTCGATCAGGGCATGGCCGACCATGCGCGCGCCGCTCATGCCGTAGGGATGGCCGATCGAGATCGCGCCGCCGTTCACGTTCAGCTTCTCGTTCGGGATGCCCAGCCGGTCGCGGCAGTAGATGACCTGGACCGCGAACGCCTCGTTCAGCTCCCAGAGGTCGATGTCGTCCACCGTCAGGCCCTGGCGCTCCAGCAGCTTGGGCACGGCGAAGACGGGACCGATGCCCATCTCGTCCGGCTCGCAGCCGGCGACCGCCATGCCCCTGTAGATGCCGAGCGGCTCGAGGCCGCGCTGTTCGGCCAGCTTCGAGTCCATGACCACGCACGCCGAGGCGCCGTCGGAGAGCTGGCTGGCGTTACCGGCGGTGATCGTGCCGTTCTCGCGCACCGGCTTGAGCCCGGAAAGACCCTCGATCGTCGTGCTCGGCCGGTTGCCCTCGTCCTGGCTCAGTTCCACTTCGCCGAAGCTGATGTCGCCCGTCGCCCTGTCGAGGATCATCTTCGTCGCGTTCATCGTGATGATCTCGTCGTCGAAGGCGCCCGCTTCCTGCCCGGCCGCGGTCCGCTGCTGGCTCTGCAGGCCGTACTCGTCCTGCTGCTCGCGGGTGACGTTGTAGCGCTTCGCCACGACCTCGGCGGTGTCGATCATCGGCATGTGAAGATCCGGCTTGTTGTCCCGGATCCACGGGTCAGGCGCGCGGAAACCGTTCATCTTGTCGTTCTGAACCAGGCTGATCGAGTCGATGCCGCCGGCGACCACGACGGGCGCCCCGTCGACGACGACCTGCTTGGCGGCGGTGGCGATCGACATCAGGCCGGAGGAGCACTGCCGGTCCATCGTCATTCCCGACACCTCGACCGGCAGGCCGGCGCGGATCGCGCACTGGCGGGCGACGTTGAAGCCCTGGGTGCCCTGCTGCATGGCGCAGCCCATGACGACGTCGTCGACCTCGCCCTTCTCGACGCCGGCGCGTTCGATCGCCGCTTCGATCGCCGCCGCGCCCATCGTCGGCGACTCGAGGTTGTTGAAGGCGCCCCGATAGGCCTTGCCGATCGGCGTGCGGGCGGTGGAAACGATGACGGCGTCAGTCATGGAAAGGCTCCCTGGCGTGGATGGTGGCTGTGTAGTCGGTCCTTCGGACCCCCGAGACTAGCACCTACCGTCCGGTCGGTCGGTCACTCCTCCAGCCAGGCGTTGAAGGACGGCTTCCGCTTCCCGCGGAACGCCGCCACACCCTCGCGGGAGTCCGGGTGATGGTCGGCCATCGGCGTCCGGGCCGCGATGTCCTCGAGCGACTGCTCCCAGGTCTGGTCGGCGGCGTTGTAGAGGCTGCGCTTGAGCAGCCGCATCGCCACCTGCGGCCCGTTCGCGAGCTCGCGCGCCAGATCCATGGCGCGCGGCATCAGCTCGTCGGGCTCCACGACCTCGTGAACGAGCCCGAGTTCGAGCGCCTCCGCGGCGGGAACGAGCCTGCTGCGCATCAGGAAGTCCATCGTCTTCGGCAGCCCCATCATCTGAAGCAGCAGGTAGTGGCCGCCCTCGTCCGGAAGAAGCCCGAAGCGGAGCGTGCCGCTGCCCATGCGGGCCGCGCTCGAGGCGATCCGGAAGTCGCAACTGAGCGCGAGCGAGAAGCCGGTCTGGACCGCTACGCCGTTCATCGCCGCGATCGTCAGCTTGTCCATGCCGCGAATCGCCGTGTTGATGGGCTGCGAGATCTTGCGCAGCCCGTTGATCGTGCCGAGGACGTTGTCGTGGCCCCGATGAATGTCGGGCACCAGGGCCTCGCCGCGCCGGCCCTTGTCCTGTCCGCTGATGTCGTCGCCGGCCGAGAACGCCCTGCCGCTGCCGACAAACAGAACGACCCGAACCGAGTCCTCCATCGCGGCCTGCGTCAGCGTCTCCAGCAGGTCCCGCTTCATCGGCGCGTCCATGCCGTTGAGACGGTCCGGCCGGTTGAAGGTGATGACCAGGATCCCCGGATCCTCGGTGGACACCTCGAAACCCCTGAACTCGCCCGTCTGGATCATGCCTGCATCCTCCACGTTTCGTTGTCGTTCCTCCTCAGGCGGCGGCGATTGTCGCACAGGGCGGGGCGCTGGAGCGGCACCGTGCCCGTGCTACCCTGCCCCGACACGCTCGCCGGCTGCGCACGCCCCGCGAGCAGCGCAGAAAATCAAGGGAGGATCCACCTGATGAAACGCACCATCAGCGCGCTCACGCTCGTGCTGACCGGCGCCCTGCTGCACGCTTCGGCGTACGCATCCGGCACGATCGCCGCCGGCAAGGGCATCAACCCTCGCGACGCCTACACGATGGGCAAGGCGCTCACCTTCCAGAAGCTCGTGTGTCCCTCCTGTCCCCTGCAGAAGCGTGACCTCGACCGGGACCGCGCCCTGAGCCTGAAGAACAGCCTGGAGGCTCGCGACGAGGCCGAGAAGCCGGGAACCGACGACGACGACCACATCAACGTGCTCTGCCCAGGGGCCGGCGAATCCGCGTGCGCGGAAGCACCGGACGAGCAGGAACTCGTTCATTTCTACCTGACCCGCCGCTACAAGCTGTAGCCCGGAACGAGAGGACCGAACAGGAATGAAGAACAGGTTCCCTGCACTTGCGGCCGCGTCACTGCTACTGGCCGCGACCGCCGCTCCGGTGTTCGCCGAAGGCTCTCCCTGGCTGCCCGCGCCCGGATCGGGCACGGTCACATTCTCCTACGTCTCCCAGGAGGCGACCGACTACGAGCGCTCCGAGCGCTGGCGAAGCATGGAGGGCGCCGACTCGACGACGATCCAGCTCCCCGGAACGCTCGGCCTCGACACCGTCTGGATCAACGGGACGTACGGCATATCCGACGCCCTCGCGCTCGACTTCCAGATCGGCACGTCGGACAGCCAGTACCCCGGGGGCGGCCCCAAGCACCCGGACAAGGACGACCTGAGCGGGCTCCAGGACGCGAGAGCCGGCCTGACCTGGCGGTTCCGGGACGAGGTCGTGAGCTCGGGCCCCAGCATGGCGCTGCGGTTCGGCGCCATCCTCGCGGGCGACTACGACACCGGCTACATCAACTCCCTGGGCGACGGCGGCAACGGCGCGGAGGTCTCTCTGCTGATCGGCAAGTACGTCGGTGAGCGGGGCGTCCTGTCCGCCGAGGTCGGCTACCGCTACCGCACCGACGACATTCCGGAGGACATCATCCTGAATCTCTCGGCCGGCGTTCTGGTCGGAGAGCGAGTCGGTCTGAGCGTCGGCTACCGGATGACCGACGGCGGTTCGGGGCTCGACATCGGCGTTGCGCCCTTCTCCCCGGCCCGCTTCCCGGAGCTTCAGGAAGACATCGACCTTCTCTACGGCACGGTGAACATCGGCCTCACGGGCAGCGCGAGCCTGGCGTTGACCTATGGCGACGTCATCGGCGGCCGCAACACCCCGAACTCCGAGGTCCTCGGCCTCAGCGTCGGCTTCACCTTCGGCGGCGGCGGGTTCTGACTCCGGCGCCCGTCAGGGCGCGTTCAAGCTCCAGTCGTACTCATAGTCGATCGAACCCGCGAACCCCTCGAGACGGGCGGCGAGTTCTTCGTCCGCGTACTCGATGAGGTGGGCGACGACGGACTCCTCTGTGTTGCCGAAGTCCTCGGTGTACCAGTCGTAGATGCTCGAGATGACGATGAAGTCCTCGTCCACGAAGTCGACGCCGCGCGGGTTGTTCACGTAGTCGTGCGCACCCTGCTCGAGTAGCTCTTCCGTGTTGGCCGCGGTGAACGCCGTCGCCAGCAGGTGGGGGCAGCCGTACGCGGCGCAGTTCACCGCGTAGTGGATCCGCTTGTCGCGCCAGAGCGGACGGAGGATGCCGTGCTCGATGTCGTCCAGGCTCAGATCCCGGCCGTTCACCTGCGCGTGCGGGTCCTGCCACGGGCCGGTGTTCGGAACGACGCCCTCGTGAATCTCCTTGATCGAATCCACCGGGTACTCCGAGAGCACCACCTGGACCGTCAGGGCGTTGTAGAGGTTGATCCAGTACGCCATCTGTTCGGCTCGGGAGTAGGCCAACGGATCGAGCCCCTGCAGGTAGTCGAGGTAGTCGCCCAGCTTCGCCGTGTCCGCGGCGCTGGCCGCGATCGCCGCGTAGTCGAACAGGTTGACTCCCATGTCGTCGGTGCCGACGTAGGCGTCCAGAATCTCCTGCCAGGGACCGTGATCGAGCGTCTCGGTACTCGCTTCGTCACTGACGTCCCACCCCGCGATCTCCTTCGACTCCGGAGCGCCACAGGCCAGGGCCACCGCCATCACCGCCGCCAGGACTGTCAGGTAGCGATTCGTCATGGCTCTTCCCTTCGTATCTCGCCCCGCCGGCGCAGCGCGATGTCGGCGGCCAGTGCCAGGCTGATCAAGCCGAACTCCAGTCCACGGACCCAGAGCGGCTGTTCGTATGGTTGCAACGTGTAGTCGGGCAGATTGAGCCCGGTGATGTAGCTGAGCAGGATCGCTACCGATGCCGTCCACGCCCAGACGCTCGGAAAGACTACCGCGAAGGGCAGGAGCCAGAGCAGGTACCAGGGATTGATCACCGGCGACAGCACCAGCAGTACACCGAACAGCCAGTCGCCGCGGGGGATTCCGCGTTCCCTGCCGCGGGTGTAGCGAAGGACGTAAGCGGCCCAGAAGGCGGCGAAGAGCAGCGCGACCACGACCCGCGCCCCGGACGGCGCAAGCGCCGTCTTGAGCAACGCGAACACCGCCGAGTTGAACTCCCAGTCCCGCGCAAAGGTCAGAAGCGAGGTGAGATCAGTACCTCCCATGACCACGAACGGCACGTAGACCGCTGCCGCCGTGGCCACGAAGAGGAGCCAATGCCGGAGCCGGGCGCGCAGCAGGATGAGGGGCGCCAGCACCAGAGCGAACGTCTTGGCCGCTACGGCCAAGCCGAGAAGCGCGGCGGAGATCCACCAGCGGTGGTGCCGTTCCGCGGACCGCGGCCGGTCGTCGGAACCCCCTCGCGTCTGCGGCGAGGACGCGCCAATCGGGTCGCGGGCAACAACGATAGCGGCCAGCAGCAAGCCGACGCCGACGCCGTCCGGATGCGCCGTGAAGGCGATTTCCTTGACCACCAGCGGGCACCACGCGTAGAGGAGCACGTTGCGAGCGGGCGCCAGCCGGAGCAGGAGGACGACGACAGCCAGATCGACGGCGATCAGGATCGCCTGCAGCACGGCGACGCTCGCCGGCTTGATCCAGTACGCGATGAGAAAGACGACCTCCGTGACCGGCGCATAGATGGTCGGCAGCTCCGGGTAGTTCACGCCGTCCAGGACGCCCTGGAACAGCACCGGCACCGCCGGGTCGACGAAGAACTCCTCCGGCGCGGTGCCGTAGGGGGTACCGGCAACCGCGAAGCGGTAGGCGTCCCACAGGTAGCGGTAGAAGTCGTCCTCGTAGAACGGACCGCCGACGAGCCCGGTGAGGCGAAAGGCGATGGCCCAGAACAGCAGGCGGGAGACGGGAAACGGTTCCCCCGCCCTATGAAAGTGAAAGAAAAGGCCGAAGGCCGGCAGGCCCGTCCACGCGGCCAGGACCAAGAACGCCCGCAGGTCGGGCTCGCCGGGCTGACGCGCGAGCAGCGCCAGGGCCGCGTAGCCCAGCGCGCACCAGAGACCGACCCCGTCGACGTACGTCAGCGACCGCCGCGACGGCACCGTCGCAGACTCAGCCAACCCACTCCGTCCAACCGAATCCGCGATGACCGAAGTCGAAGACCCCCGGGTGCAGCAGCTCGGCCAGGATCTCCGCCGACTCGACGACCCGGGGCCCCGGCCGGTTGAAGTACTGGTTGCCGTCGGTCAGGAAGACGCGGCCGCTTCGCACCGCGGATAGATCGGACCAGCCGGGCTGAGCCGCCAGTGGCGGCATCTCGGCCGCGGTACGCGGGATGTCGAAGCCGCAGGGCATGACCGCGATCACGTCGGGATCGGCCTCGATCACCTGCTCGAACTCGAAGTAGCCCGAGTGCCTTCCCGCCTCGCCGAGCATGACCTTGCCGCCGGCGATCTCGACCAGTTCCGGCACCCAGTTCTCCGCGTGCATCAGCGGGTCGATCCACTCGATGCAGGCGATCACGGGTCGTTCGCCAAGCCCGCTCGAGCGCTCGCGGATCGCGTCGAGCCGGGCGGTCAACCCGGCGTTCAGCCGCTCTGCCCGCTCCTGGCGGCCGAGGGCCCCGGCAACCGTGCGGATGTCGTCGAACACGTCATCGAGTGCCATCGGCGCCAGCGACACGATGCGCGGCTCGGACGCCACGAGCTCGCACACGGCCTGCTCCACGTCCTTCAGGCTGACCGCGCACACCTCGCACTGAGTCTGGGTCACGATCACGGTCGGCGCGAGCTCGTCGAGGAGGCCCGCGTCGACCCGGTAGACGGAGAGGGCGTCCGCCACGATCGCGCGCACCTGGTCGTCGATCGCGCGGCTCGAGCCGTCGACGTCGACCTTCGACGACGAGCAGACCGGCAGCTTCCCCACTGACTGCGGGTAGTCGCACTCGTGCGACCGGCCGACCATGCGGTCCGCGAAGCCGAGCGCGCACACGATCTCGGTGGCGCTGGCGATCAGCGAGACGATGCGGGGCTCGGTCATCCCGTAGCCGCCTCCGCGGAAACCGGGGAGCCCGCTGCCAGAAGGTCACAGAAGCCAAAGCCGTCGCGTTCCGTGACCTCGCCGATCTCGATCTCGATCGACCAGTCGAAGATCGGGCCATCGAACACGAACGTATGGAACTCGCCGTTCTCGCCGCACGGATCGACTCCGGACGGAAGATCGGCGAGGAAGGCGTCGTCGAAGGCACGTCCGGCGAAGGAGACGGGCAGAACGGCCGGATTGACGCAGACGGTAAGCGCAAGGAAGCCGTCGCCGATGAAGGAGCGTGCCAACTCGTCCGTGGGCGTGTGCCAGATCGGGAACTCGCACTCGAGCCCCGCTTCCGCGAGCTGGCGGACGCGGTACTCGCGGAGATCCTCGAGGAACAGATCGCCGAAACCGACCCGTCTGATTCCCCGTTCGCGGAGCTTCGCGAACGCCTTGCCCATTTCGCGCTCGTAGACCACGTTCGACGGCTCGGGCGGCACGACGACCTCGGTCAGCGGAAGGCCGATCGAGTCCGCCTGCTCCCGCAACAACGAGCGGCGCACGCCGTGCATGCTGACCCGGTCGAAGGCGTCGGTCACGGTCGTGATCAGCTCCACCACGTCGAAGCGCCCGTCGGCGCGGAGTCGCTGGAGGGCCAGACAACTGTCCTTGCCGCCGCTGAAGCAGAGTGCGATCGGTTCCGGCATGGTGGGTCGAGGCTAACGCCTACCGAGGAGGAGTACCGCCGCCGCGGGCAGCACCGTCACCGACGCCAGCAGGCATGCCGGCAGGCCAACCAGCATCACCGCGGCCATCGTCTCCAGGCCAGGGTGATCGGTGAACAGCAGGATCGAGAAACTCGCCGTGGTGGTCAGCGTCGTCATCGCGATCGCCCGGCCTACCGACAGGGCAGCCCCGCGAACGGGCTGAGCCGGATCGTCCAGGAACCTGTGGACGACATGGATGCCGTCGTCGATGCCGAGACCGAAGATCAGCGGCAGCACGAGCCAGGTCATCACGTTGAAGGGGATGCCAACCCAACACAGCACGCCCAGGGTGAACGGCACCGCGGCCAGCACGGGCAGCACCGCCAGCAGGACCGAGGCGGGCCGCCGGAAGTCGACGCAGAGGACGAGGAGCACGAATCCCAGGATCGCCCCGGCGATCCAGGGGATCCACGGCCGGTCGCCGATCATCATTCCCTCCACCACCGCCAACAGCCCGCTGGCACCTGGGTCGATCGCCTGCACCACCTCGCGCTGACGCCGGGCCAGGGCGCCGTCCGCCTTCGAGTCCGCGGCGTAGGCGTAGACCAGCAACTCCCCGGTCGGCGCGATGAACTTGTCGCGCAAGCTGGGCGGCAGGGAGTCGATGTTCGGTGGCCCAGCCGCCGCGGCTCGACGGAGCGCCCCCACTGCCAAGGCCCGGGGATCGCCCATTCCCCCGCCGGCCGCGGCCGTCCCGTCCTCGGCTCCCAACACGCGGTGCAGTGCCGCGGCCCTCTCCGCCAGATCGGCCGGCAGAATCGTGCCGAGGCTGACCGTCTCGCTGAACAGCGGGTGACCGTCCAGCCGGCCCCCGAACTCCCGAGCCTCTTCGAGGCTCTCCGCGGCCAGGATCCACGGTGCGCCGTTCGTGCCCAGGACCTCCTGGATCCGGTCGACCATGGCGATGGCCGGCACGCCGCGGTTCATGATCCGCTCCAGCCGCGTCTCGACCTGCAACCACGGCAAGCCCGCAAGGGCCGCCGCCACGAGGACACCGCTCACCACGAGGCAGCGAACTGGTCGCTCCGTCGCCCACCGCACGACGGAGGGGAGGCCGGGAACGGGGACGGGCGTCGGACGCCCGGCCGGGGCCGCAGCCGCGGTTTCGAGCCGCCGGCGGTGTCGCCGCTGCCGCAGCACCCAGACGGAGGGCAGGACGAGCAGCGTCAACGGCAGACAGAACAGGAGACCCAATCCGCCAGAGAGGCCGAGATGGAGCGCCACCGGGTCCGGCGCGGTCGCCGCGATGAGGAACGCCCCCGTCGTCGTGATGCCCCCGGCGACCACGCCACGGCCGGCGCCGGACAGGGTACGCCGCAACGCCTGCTCGAACGAGCGACCATGAGCCAGTTCCTCTCGCTGGCGCACGAACAGGTGGACGGCGAAGTCGATGCCGAGACCGAAGACGGTGACGCCGAAGAACGTCTCCATGACCGTCAGCTTCCCGGTCAGGAGGCCGACCGCGCCCAGAGCGGCGCCAATCGAGAGGATCAGGACCGCGGCCACCGACAGCATGCCGCCGGGTCGCTTCTCGACGATCCGGAAGAGCAGCAGGACGAGCACGAGGCTGATCGGTGTCAGGCGCTTGATCGCGCCCAACGTCTGCTCCTGGTCGCCCGCCGACAGCGCCGGCAGGCCCGAGAAGCCCGCCGTCACCCCGGAACCGGCCAGGGCGCTCTCGATCGCGGCTTCGATCTCGAAGAACGGGCTCTCGCCCACCTCTTCCGCCAGCGGGTCCTTCGCCATCTTGATCTCGACGAGGCGGGCGCCGGGCACGCTGGCCACCGCGCCGCGAAGCGCCACGGCAGAGGCGGCGAACTCCGCCAGATTCGCAACGTCGTCCGGCCGCTCGACGAGGGCGAGCCAACGGTCGAACAGAGGCCGCTCGACAAGCCACGGCGCCTGCTCCGCGAGCCACTCGAGCGGCAGTGGGCGTCGGGCGGCGGCGACTGACGGCAGCGCCGACGCGGCCTCGATCGTGCGGTCTACGGCCTGATCGAGTCGCTCCTCCTCGCCCTCGAGCAGTACCAGAAGCAGACCGCCGAGTTCGTACTGCTCGGACATCTCGAAGTAACGGCCGACGTGCTCGTTGGCCCGGTTCATGACGCCTGTGAACGTGAGATCGACCGTCGTCGCCGGCAGCAACGCGGCCAGAGCGAGCGCCGGCAAGACGGCACAGGCGATCGCCCTCCACGGCGAGCGAATCGTCCATCGCGCAACCGCGTCGAGTGCCCGTCTCATGCTCATGGAACGCTGCTACAGTCCCGCGCGCCCGTGGCCCTGAAGATGGGGGCCGCAGAACGAGGAGAAGAGATGAAGTTCGGCATCATGTTCGCCAACACCGGCCCGTTCGTCGATGGCCCGCCCGCCGCGGGTCTGGCTCAGGCAGCCGAAGCCGCCGGCTTCGACTCGCTATGGACCGTGGAGCACGTCGTCGTCCCGCGCGGCTACGCCTCCCCCTACCCCTATGACGAAAGCGGCAAGATGCCCGGCGGACGCGAGGACTTCGACATCCCCGACCCGCTCGTCTGGCTATCCTACGTGGCCGCGGCGACCAAGAGCATCAAGCTCGCCACCGGCATCCTGATCGTCCCGCAGCGTAATCCCCTGGTCACCGCCAAGGCCGTCGCCACGCTCGACAAGCTCTCCGGCGGGCGCGCCGTCCTGGGCGTGGGCGTCGGCTGGCTCGAGGAGGAGTTCAACGCCCTCGGCGTGCCGTTCGCCGGCCGCGGACGCCGTCTCGACGACTACATTCGCGCCTTCCGGGCCCTGTGGACCGAGGACTGCCCGAGCCACGACGGCGAGTTCGTCTCCTTCGCCGACTGCTATAGCCGGCCGCAGCCCGTCCAGGACTCCGTGCCGATCGTCGTCGGCGGCCACTCGGACCGCGCCGCCCGCCGCGCCGGCGAACTGGGCGACGGTTTCTTCCCCGCTCTCGGCGACGTCGACAAGCTGAAGCACCTGCTCGGCATCATGCGCGAGAGCGCCGAGGCGGCGGACCGCGACCCGGACGCCATCGAGATCACCGCCAACGGCGGACCGCCGGATCACGTCGCACGCATGGCCGAACTCGGCGTCTCCCGCGTCATCTTCCCGCCGATGCCGCCCGACCGGCTCGCCCAGTTCGGCGAAGAGGTCATCTCGAAGTTCAGTTGAGCCCCACTGGGTGCGCCGGCGTGACATCCGACCGCCCGCAGACGGGCGCTCGGACTGTGACGCTGGTGGCGCGCGGACGCGCCACCAGGGTTCCCGCCGACATCAGGCGCGATGCCGCGCAGCGGCGAGCCTACGCGGTGGTAACTTCCCCCGCATGATCCAAGCTCAAAGTCGCATTCGCCCCCTGCTCCTCGCATTCGCCCTGCTGCTCGCCGCTGCCACCCCCTCAATCGCCTCCGAATCCAAAGCCGACGACCCCGTCCGCATCCTCTTCCTCAGCAAGTCCTCCGGCTTCCAGCACTCGGCGATCAAGCGCACCGACGGCCATCCCAGCCACGTCGACACCGTGCTCGCCCAGGTAGCGACCGAGCGGGGCTTTGAGATCACGTCCACCAAGGACGCAGGCCTCATCAACGCCACCCAGCTCGCCAACTTCGACGTCGTCATCTTCTACACGACCGGCGACCTGACCCAGCGCGGCGGCACCGGCGAGGGCTTCTTCCGCGGCGACGGCAATCCCCCGATGAGCGCCGACGGCGTCTCCGACCTGATCGCCTGGATCGAAGCCGGCGGCGGTTTCGTCGGCTTCCACCCCGCGACCGACACCTTCCACGGCGAGAACGACGAGGTCACCCCCTACGTCGGCATGATCGGCGGCGAGTTCGTCCACCACGGCGCCCAGTTCCCGGGGATCGTCCGTGTCGCCGACGCCGGCCACCCCACGATGAAATCCATCGAAGACGGCTGGAAGATCATGGACGAGTGGTACCTCTTCAAGAATGTCGCGAAGGACCACCTCCACGTCCTGGCGCTGATGGACCCCGGCGAAGAGCGGGCCAAGCAGGAGGTCTACGACATCCCCCCGTACCCCATCGCCTGGTGCCGCGAACTCGGCTCCGGCCGCGTCCTCTACAACGCGATGGGCCACCGCGAGGACGTCTGGGACCACGAGATGTTCCAAGCCTGGGTCGGCGACACAATCGCGTGGGCGGCAGGCGAAGGTGAGGCAGCCGCCACGCCGAACTGGGGGGACGTGGTTCCGTAACCTACTGATCGCGCTCCTGCCGGATTCTCTCGAGTTCCTGTTGGAACAGCTCGTTGTACCGTTCCTCATCGAACGATGGACTACCCATCGGACCTCCGTGTGGACTATCTGCCGTTGACAACATCCAGCGAGCCAAACCGCCGAACACCGAGAGTCCGACGACAATGGAGCCGAGCAATACACCGGCGAGGATCTGACCCAAGGCCACTGCCCACACCGTCTGCCAGAAAGATATGGGTTCTCTACTCATTTCTCTTACCTCCACTCCGATAGTCAGCGTGAACGCGACGTACTCTGCCCTCGCGCCGCCGTAGTCCCTTCAGTGTAGCCACACCGCACTCGCAGTTCGGCACGCTCGGCGGGAGCAGCAACGAAAGACTGAAGAGGGGCATCTCCAAGAGGACGATCTCGGCTCCACTTCATTGGATTTCTTTGTGTTCCTCGATGCCTAGGTGATAGATTCAGTCACCCAAACGGAGGTCCCCGACGGGCCGGTCTCGCGGCCTCCGACACCGCCAAGCCGACCGTCAGGTCCAGCATCGGATGACAACCGAATGATTGACAAGGAAACCGGCATGAGCACCAAGGAGCGCCTGGGCGAGGAGATCGCCACGCTCGCAGCGCGGATCGACGCGGCGACGTACGAGTTGCTTGTTCTCATTCGCAGGTTCGACGAAGAGGAGGGCTGGAACTGCGGCTTCCTCACTTGCGCCCAGTGGCTCACCTGGCGAATTGGCCTCGCACCCGGCGCGGCCCGCGAGAAGGTGCGGGTCGCTCGCGCCCTGGGCGAACTGCCCCTGATGAGCGAGGCGATGAGAGGGGGTCAACTCTCCTACTCCAAGGTGAGAGCGTTGACGCGCATCGCTCGGCCCGAGACGGAGAAGGACCTCGTCGAACTCGGGAAGGCCGGAACCGCGGCCCACATCGAGCGGGTCGTCCGGTCCTGGCGGAGGATCGACCGTTCGGTCGAGGCTGCCGACGACGAACTGCGCGACGCGTCGAGCCACGTGAGAACGCACATCGACGAGAACGGCATGTTCGTGATCCGCGGGCGTCTGGCGCCGGAAGCGGGCGAGGTAGTGATGAAGGCGCTCAAGGCGGCCAGCGAGAAGCTCTACGCGGAGGGCCAGGAGGACCGGCAACCCGCCGGCAAGGTGCGGGCCGATGCGCTGGTGCTCGTCGCCGAGAGCGCGCTCAAGCGCGGTCTCGACCCTGGCTCAAGCGGCGACCGGTTCCAGGTCGTCGTTCATGTGAGCGACGAGGAACTGAGGGCCCCGGAGGAAGGTCCGGCGGTCGGCTGCGCGTCGTGTGCTTCCACCGAAGCGCAGGCGGCAGACGTTTCCGCGGAAACGTCACCGACTCGCCCGCAGCAACATTCCGCAGCGAGGGCTGAAGCCGAACACGTTTCCGCGGAAACGCCCGACGGATTACAACCGGCACATGGGCGATCCTCAGTCGGCGGCGCCTGGCTGGGGGACTCGCACATCCCTGTTTCCGCGGAAACAGTCAGACGGATCGCCTGCGACGCCGGCAAAGTCCGGATCACCCACCGATCGGGCCAGATTCTGAGCGTCGGCCGCAAGACGCGCACGATTCCACCTCCGATCCGGCGCGCCCTGGAGTTCCGCGACCAGGGTTGCCGCTTCCCCGGATGCACCTCAAAGCACTGCGATGCCCACCACATGGTCCATTGGGCCGACGGCGGCGAGACGAAGCTCTCGAACCTCTTGCTTCTCTGCCGGCGGCACCACCGACTGCTCCATGAAGGCGGCTTCAATGTGCGGATGAGCGAGGACGGCGCCGTGCAGTTCTTCCATCGCCGGGGACGGCCGCTGGAGGAGAGTCCGGCGCCACCGCCGGTCGGACTCCACGCCGCACGGGAGTTGGTCGAGCACCTGGAGAACGCCGGCATCCTGGTCACGGGCAAGGAGTCAATGCCGAGTTGGGACGGCCGGCCGCTCGACCTGCCCTACGTCATGGAGTGCCTGTGGAAACCGCCACCGCACCTCGAAGCGGCGGCAGCCCGCGACGAAACACAGCCCGCGCCGCGTAGGGGCCAACGGTTCGGAACTGCGGCATGAACAGGATGACCGACCAGCGGTACCTGCTCGAGGACCAGTACCGGGACCCCGCAAACCTGCAAGATCGCGCCCGGTTGCATGCCCGCTTCAGCGTCAATCCGCGAGGCTGGTTGCCATGGGTCTTCGATCGGTTCGCCTTCGGGAAGGAGGCGCGCCTGCTGGACCTGGGATGCGGGCCAGGAGACCTTTGGCGTGCCAATCGAGCACGGATTCCGTCGGGATGGGACATCACGCTGGCTGATCTCTCTCCTGGCATGCTCGACGCTGCCGCCACACAGCTTGGCAAGGAACGGTTCTCCTATCGCGTCGCCGACGCCCAGGATCTGCCGTTCGACGACGACTGGTTCGACGGAGTGATCGCCAACCACATGCTCTACCATGTGCCCGATCGGGAACGGGCACTGGTCGAGTTGCGCCGGGTACTCAAGGCTGACGGACGTCTGTACGCCGCGACCAATGGGCTCCCTGACGGAATCGGCCTGGGCGCCTGGGTACGGCAAGCGTTGCATCAGGAGGACCAGCGCCCGGAGGAGAGCACGATCGACCTCTTTAGTCTTGAGACCGGCCGAGCCCAGTTGAAAAGGGTGTTCGCCTCCGTCGCAATTCACCGCTATGAGGACGCCCTGGAGATCACCGAGGTCGAACCCCTGATCGCCTATGTGCGCTCGACTGGCGGAACCCTGGCGAATCCCGACAAAATAGACGAGTTACGCGACGCGGCGGCCATGGAGATAGAACGCCATGGCTGTCTACGTCTGGCCAAGAACGCCGGGATGTTCGAGGCAAGCGCGTGCGCCGAGCTTTGACAACGTCCGGACTGGGAGCGGGCTACCGTTTCCGAGGCACGATGGAGATCCCATGAAGAACCCACCTGAAGGCTGGCCGAGAATCTCGCCCTCCCTCTTCTACGAAGACGCCGCAGCCGCGATCGACTGGTTGACCCGGGCCTTCGGATTCGCGGTGCAGGAGAGGGTAGAGGACGAGCAGGGGCGAGTCGTCCATTCGCAGCTCGTCCTGGACGGCGGCCTCATCATGGTCGGGCAGACAGGTCTGCAGCGGGACCGGGAGTTCCAGAAGTCTCCGCAGGCGGTCGGCGGCGCGAACACGCAGTCCCTGGCCGTGTACGTCGACGACGCCGACGCGCACTGCGAGCGGGCACGGGCAGCGGGCGCCGTCATCACGATGGAGCCAGCGACCCAGGACTACGGCGAGGGCTACTGGGTCGACCGGAGCTACGGAGCCCTGGACCTGGAGGGACACCACTGGTGGTTCCTCCAGCGACTGCGTTAGCCCGGCGGCACCGGGAACAGACACCGGCCGCGGGCGGGTTCTGCACTACAGCGTCACTCGACGCGCTAGCCTCGTCTACTGAACCAGAGGCTCACTCATGTTCGACTCCCGGCCGGCCCTGCTCCCAACGAAGTTTCCCCCGTTGCGGCGCCGGCGGATCGCCACGTTGCAGGTGAACCTGGGGTACCGCTGCAACCTGAGCTGCGTCCACTGTCACGTCAACGCCGGACCTCACCGGACGGAGATGATGTCGGCCCGGGTCGTCGACGAGGTGATCGCGGCACTCGACCGGATGGACATCGAGACGCTCGACCTCACCGGCGGCGCACCGGAGTTGCATCCGGAATTCCGCCGCATCGTGCGGGAAGGGCGCCGGCGAGGCATCGAGGTCCTCGATCGCTGCAACCTGACGGTGCTGTTCGAGGAGGGCCAGGAGACCCTGGCCTCCTTCCTGGCGGAGGAAGGCGTCACTGTCGTCGCCTCCCTGCCCTGCTATCTGGAGGAGAACGTCGAGCAGCAACGCGGCAAGGGAGTCTTCGGCGACAGCATCCGGGCTCTCACCCTGCTGAACGACCTCGGCTACGGCACGGGCAACGGGCGGCGACTCCACCTGGTCTTCAATCCGGTCGGCGCCGTGCTGCCGCCACCGCAGGCGAAGCTGGAGGCAGCCTACAAGCGGGAACTGAAGCGCCGATTCGGCATCGTGTTCGACTCGCTCTTCGTACTGACGAACATGCCGATCAACCGCTTCGGCGCCGTTCTGACGGCGCAGGGCCAGCTCGACGACTACATGACGCTGCTACGGGACAACCACTGCGCGGAGAACGTCCCGGGCGTCATGTGCCGCGACACGATCAGCGTCGACTGGCAAGGCCATCTGTACGACTGTGACTTCAACCAGATGCTGGGGCTGCCGGCGATGATGGAGGGGCGCCCCGCGCGTCTGGCCGATCTCGTCCAGGGCGGTCCGCTCGAGACTGGCTGTATCGCCACGGCGAGCCACTGTTTCGGCTGCACCGCCGGCCAGGGCAGCAGCTGCACCGGCGCTCTGGACGGCTGAACCGCCCACTATGCGCAGGCACGACGCGGCAACAAGTGGGCTTCCTGTTTACGCCTTAGTTGCGCTATGATGGTCTCTTCCCACTTCCACGTCTCTTCTCGTTCCGTTTCACGGTGCCGTGACTTCCCTGCCCGCAGCTCTCACCGACCCGCAGTGGCCGCGGTCCCTGGTGCGCCAGATCCGGCGCGGGCGGGATCTGGTGAGCGGCGACGACCCGGCCGGAATCCATGAAGTAGAGGCCGGCGTCTTCGCCACGCGGCTTGCGAGCGTCGACCGCCTGCTGGACGGCGGCATCCGCCGCGGGCAGACGATCGAGCTGGTCGGTTCCCGGAGCAGCGGCCGCTTTTCCCTGGTGCTGGAACTGCTGGCCGGCGCCACCGGGAGCGGTGAATCGGCGGCGCTGGTCGATCTGGGGGACCACTTCGACCCGCAAACGGCGGCGCGCGCCGGGGTCGTCCTCGAACGGCTGCTCTGGGCACGGCCCAGGCGATTGAAGCAGGCGCTGGGTAGCGCCGAGGTGCTGATCGGCGGCGGCTTCCCCCTGGTCGTGCTCGACCTCGGTCTGCCGCCGGTCCCCGGCGGCCGCGGCAAGGAATCGGCGTGGCTGCGGCTGCGGCGCGCGGCGGACGACCATCAGGCGGCGCTGCTGATCGCCGCGCCGTACCGCGCCGGCGGCACGGCGCCGCAGAAGGTGCTCGATCTCGGGTCGCGAACGTCGCCGGTCCGCGCTCTCTGGGCGCGGGCCGCACCGAGGAGCCCGCGCTTGCTCGACGGGCTCGCAACCCGGCTCGAACTCGCCAAGTCGCGTGGCGAGCGGCCGGGTGCCGCGGCCGAAGTCGAGCTGCGCGTGCTCGCAAGCAGCCTGCGGCATCCCCTGCCCAGCGCGCCGCCCCGTCGGACGGAGAACCGCCGCGCCAATTCTCACGTCGAGGTTCTGCGCCGTGCCGGCTGAACACCGGAGATCCCGCATCGCGTGCATGAAGGCGGCTTCTGAGGGTCACAGCCCACTAGCCGCCTGCGGCTCCGGAACGCATCATGCCGACTAGACGAAAGACCCGCATCGCGTGCATGAGAGCGGCCCTCTTTCCACTAGCCGCCTACCTGCGGGGGGCGCCGGAGCTTGCCCGCGAGGCGGTCGTGGTCCACGAAGGTCCATCGGCGCGGATCGTCGCCGCCTCCCGGCTGGCGCGGCGCGCCGGCGTGCGGCCGGGGCTGACCGTGGCCCAAGCCCGGAACATCGAGTCCGGCCTCGCCTCTCGCACCCGCGACCCGGAGCGCGAGCACACCGCGCAGGAAGTGCTGCTCGAGATCGCCGGCACCTTCTCGCCCCGAGTCGAGGACGGCGGCGAGGGCATGGTCTACCTGGACATCGCGGCCGAGGACGAGCACAGCCTCGGCCAGTCGATCATGCGGGACATGGACGCCGCCGGATTGCCCGGCCGGGTCGGCATCGCCGGTAGCAAGCTGGCCGCGCGAGCCGCGGCCGCCCTGCCGCGGTCGCCGAACGTCGTGGCGCCCCGCGGCGAGGCCCGGTTTCTGGCGCCGTTGCCGCTCAAGTCCCTGTTCGAGGGCGGCAGCCGCGACCCCGACCCGGCGCAGGACGACGACGACCAGGAAATCCTCCACACGCTGAAGCTCTGGGGACTGCGCACGGTCGGCGACCTGGCCGGTCTGCCGGCAGCCGAGGTCCACAGTCGCCTCGGCGAGCGCGGCACGGCGCTCCATTCCGCCGCCCGGGGCTTCGACCCGGAGCCGCTGACTCCGCGTCCGCCAGCGCCCACCTTCCGCGAGGCGCAGACCTTCGAGTGGCCGATCGACAACCTGGAGCCGTTCCTGTTCGTCGCCCGCGGCGCCGTCTCCCGGCTGGCGGCCCGGCTCGACGCCCGGGGCATGGGCTGCAAGCGGCTCGAGCTGTCGCTCAAGGTCGAGCCCGAGGGCCTCCACGAACTGGCCATCGAACTGCCGGCGCCCACCCGTGAGGCGCGGACGCTGCTGTCGCTGATCCGTCTCCACCTGGAAGCCGAGCCGCCCCGGGCGCCGATCACGTCGATGCAACTGCTCGCCCACCCCGACGTTCCGCGCCAGACGCAGCTCAGCCTGCTCGGGCCGGCCGCCCTGTCGCCCGACCGCCTGGCCGCCGTCACGGCGCGGCTGCTCGCCCTGCTCGGGCCGAACCGCGTCGGCTCGCCGCGCACCCGGAACGGCCACCTGCCGGAACGGTTCCGTCTAGCCGACTACGACCCGCCCCCGCCGCCCCGGATCCGGCTCGAACCCCGGCCCGGCCGCGGCATGCTGGCGGTGCGCACCCTGCGGCCGCCGGTCGAGGTCGAGGTGCTGACCGCGGAGAGCGAAGAGACGGATCGCGCCACGCCCTGCCCCGCGCCGCGACAGATCAATCCCCTGCCGACCGAGGACCGCCACGTCCGCATCGAGGGCGCCGTCCGCACCGCCGCCGGTCCCTGGGAAATCGAGGAGGGTTGGTGGCGGGAAGCGCCGGCACTGCGGGACTACTGGGACGTGGAACTGCGGAACGGCGCGGTGTGCCGGATCTATCGGGACCGGACATCGGAGCGGTGGTTCGCGGACGGGGTGTATGACTGAGGGGTTCAAACCCCATTCGCGCCCGCAATCACCTGCTCCACCACTACCCGGCCACCGATCAGGTGTTCCTGGATCACCCGTTCCAGGACCTCGGGCGTGCAGCCCCAGTACCAGACGCCCTCCGGATACACGACGGCTACCGGGCCTGCGTCGCAGATGCGAAGGCAGTTCGCCTTCGTCCGCATCACCGTGCCCGACTCGGTGAGGTCCAGCTCGAGCAGCCGGCGCTTGAGGTAGTCCCAGGACTCGAGCGACAGCTCCCGGTCGCAGCACTTCGGCTTCGTCTGGTCGCAGCACAGGAAGATGTGCCGCTGCACGTTGGCGATGCCGATCGCCTCCGCCTTGCGCCGGGCGCGGTCGAGAGCTTCGCGGTCCATGGCCGCGATGATTCCACGATCCCGGTGGCTAGACTCCTGCCGATGAAGCTCTACGAAGCCGCCTACCCGTTTCAGGACGACGTGCTGGCCCTGCCGGTCGAGGACCTCGACGCCACGGCGCAGTGGTACGCGGACGGTTTCGGCCTGCACGAAGTCGAGCGCCGCGAAGAGCCCGTGCCGACGGTGATCCTGGAGCGCGACGGCGTCCGCATCGGCTTCGCGATCAACGGCGGCGACGCCAGCATGGACGGCGCGGCGATCCTGGTCACCGACATCAAGGCGGCTCGGGCCGAACTGAAGCGCAATGGCGTCAAGGTCAAGAACTGGCGCATCGACAAGCGCGACGGCAAGAAGTTCCGGGTCTTCTTCGTCGTGGCGCCGGACGGGCTCTGCTACTACTTCCATCAACCGCTGAGCAGCAGTTAGCCAAAATGACTCGTCGCCACAGCGGGCCCGCGGCCATCGTCGCGCTCTTGCTGATCGGCCCGCTGCCCGCCGCCGCCCAGGACTTCGCCGAACTCCTGGAGATCCGCCGCGTCAGGGAAACGCTGGACCTGAACCAGGTGCCGGAGCCGGATCTTTCCCGGGTGCCCGCGGTCGACGCCGAGCGGCTCCGCGACTACAGGACGCTCACGGCCGGCGCCCTGCAGCATGCCGCCGAGCCGATGCAGGCGCAGTTGGCGGCGAACACCTTCGGCGATCTCTGCGCGCGCTACCTGCACTACGAGCTGCACGACGCGGCGGCGGTCTGTCTGGACCAGCTCCGGGAACTGGCGCCCGCCGACTTCCAGTGGGCCTACTTCAAACTGCTGTTGCAGATCGCCACCGGAGACCTCGAAGGGGCGGTAGCAGCCGCTGAGGAGGCGCTAGCGATCCGGCCGGACGACCCGCCGACGCTCATCCGGCTGGCCGAACTCCAGGTGGCCGGCGGCCACGTCGACGCCGCGGAAGCCGCCTACGAGGCGGCGATCGAGGCCTACCCGGAGAGCGCCACGGCCCGCGTCGGGCTCGGCTACATCGCCCTGGAGCGGGACGACCCGGCGAAAGCGCTCCAGATCTTCCAGGAAGTCGCCGCGACCCAGCCGGAAGGCAGCGAGGCGAATCACCACGTCGGCCTCGCCTATCGAGCGCTGGGCGACGCCGACCGGGCCGCCGAGGCGTGGCGGCTGAACCAGGACGTCCTGATCCCGATGTACGACCCGCTGCTCGAACGGCTGCGGCCGCTCGAGGAGGACGTCACGCTGCCGCTCGACCGAGCCGTCGCCGCGGCCGCGGAGGGCGACTACGACCGCGCGATCCGGCTGTACGAGGAGATTCTGGAAGCGGACGAGACGGACGAAGAGGCTCACTTCCGCCTCGCCGGTTCCCTGCTCCTGGTCGGCGAGGACGAGCGCGCGGAAAGGCACCTGCGCCGGACGATCGCGCTCAATCCGGAACACGGTCCGGCCCACTACGCGCTCGCGATGTTCCTGAACCGCGCCGGCATCAGGACGGAGAGCGCCGCCCACCTGGAGCGGGCGGCCGACCTCATGCCGGAGAACCTGCCCTGGCGCCTCCAGCGGGCACAGATGCGAGCCGGCCTCGGGGATGCGGCCGGCGCCATCTCCGAACTCGAGCAGATCGTCACCCGGGACCCCGGCATGGTCGAGGCGCGGCGGATGCTCTCCGCCGTGCTGGTCGGTACGGGCAAGACGGAGGAAGCCGTCGTCCAGTTGCAGGCCCTGGTCGCCCTCACGCCGGACGATCTGCAGGCGCGCTTCAACCTCGGACTCATGCTGTTCGAGACCGGCCGCTACGCGGAGGCGCGCCGAACCCTCGACGACACCCTTGCACGATTCCCCGGCGACGTGGCCACCCGTCACCTGCTGGCGCGGCTGCTCGCGGTCAGCCCCGAGGAGACGGTGCGCGACGGCGCCCGCGCGGTCGAGCTGGCGCAATCCGTCGTCGACGAACAGCCGGCGCTCGACCACCTGGAAACGCTCGCGATGGCGCTGGCCGAGGCCGGCCGATTCGACGACGCGGTCACCTGGCAGCAACGGGCGCTCGAACAGGAACGCCAAGCCGCCGGCGGCAACTCGCCGCAACGGCTCGACCGGCTGGCGCTCTACCAGGCCCGCCAGCCGCTACGGGCACCCTGACGGCGGGTCAGGCGCCGGGCGCGCGGTAGGGCACGCTCTTCGCCACCGCGCCGTCGATCTCTTCCGGCGTCATCAGGACGCGCATCGTCACCT
Source organism: Acidobacteriota bacterium (assembly GCA_026707545.1). Taxonomy (NCBI): domain Bacteria; kingdom Pseudomonadati; phylum Acidobacteriota; species Acidobacteriota bacterium. The sequence goes on from JAPOWR010000001.1 coordinate 2,380,512, forward strand.
CGATACCGCCGCCGGCGTTCAGGGTCATTGAGACCGCGACCGCGGTCTCGTTGTCCGGAAGGTCGACGATCATCAGCAGGTCGGTACCACCGAACGCGTAGTAGATGGCCTCCACCGTGCCGCCTGCGCCCTCGACGGTTTCACTGAGCGCCTTCCGCCGACGGCTGCCGCCTTCCTGGATCAGGCCCTGGACGCCAGCGTGAGTGTAGTTCGCCTCGATCAGATACTTCGTCACTTTCCCATCTCCTTTTGCTCAAAACGGCGAGAATTGGGTGAAAACGCCTGTACCGGGTGTTCGCTTTCCATGTTGCCACAGCGCGGGCGAACGTGCCTCCACTATCTTGCTTTCCGTTACCGCCTGATTTACGCTTCATGGATGGCCCGGGACAGTTCCCCCAAACCCAAGGTCCCCAAACCCAAAGTCGACGTGCCGGCCCGCAACATGGGGCTGTCCGGTTCCGTGCGCAAGGGCAGCGGCTACGGCGATCGCGGCGGCAACGACCTGCTCGACGCCCGGGGGGAACCCAACCCCGGCTACGCCGCGCCGGGCGCGGTCAAGGAGCAACTGCGACGGCGACGGTTCCGGACTCCGCCAAAGCGCCGCCGCGGACCGCCCCCGCCCTACGCCGAACTCCACGCCGCGTCGTCGTTCTCCTTCCTGCGCGCCTCGTCCCAGCCCGAGGATCTGGTGGCGCGGGCGGCGGCGCTGGGCCTGCCGGCGGTCGCCCTGGTCGACCGGAACGGCGTCTCCGGCGCGCCGCGCTTCTACAAGGCGGCACGGGAGGCGGGGATCCGGGCCCTGGTCGGCGCCGAGGCGGTGATCGACCGGCCGCAGGCGTCCGCGGTTTCGCGGCAGCGCGAGGAGCGGCCAACGCTGGACGACCAGGAGAACCGCGTCAACCTGCTCGTACGAAACCGCCAGGGCTACCGCAACCTCTGCCGCCTGCTGACCGCGGGGGCGCTCAACCATCCCAAGGGCGAGGCGCGGATCGACTGGACGCTGCTCGAGGAGCACGCGGCGGGGCTCCACTGCCTGGCCGGCGCCGAAACCGACCCGGTCGGGCGGGCGCTGGCGCGGGAAGGGCTGGAAGCGGCCAGGCGCCAGCTCGAACGGCTGCACGCCGTCTTCCCCGGCCGCCTGCACGTGGAGCTCTCGCGCCACGGCATCCGTGCCGAAGAGCACCGCAACCAGGCCCTGGTCCGGCTGGCGGACGGGCTTCGCGTGCCGGTCGTCGCCACCGGCGGCGTGCGCTACGCCGCGGCCCGCGACAAGCCCCTCTACGACCTGATGACCGCGATCCGGCACCACGTGACGGTCGACGACGCGGGCGCCCGCCTCGCCCGCGAGCGCCAGCGCCGCCTGAGGGCTCCTACGGAGATGCACCGCCTGTTCGCCGATCTCCCCCGCGCCGTCCACGCCGCGCACGAACTGGCCGGGGAACTCGACTTCACCCTCGCCGACCTCGGCTACCGCTTCCCGGACTACCCGGTGCCCGAGGGCGAGACGCCGATCTCCCATCTCCGCGAGCTGACCTGGCAGGGGGCGCGGGAGCGCTTCCGGCCGCTGACCGCCAGGGCCGGGGCGCAGCTCGAGAAGGAACTCGCCCTGATCGAGAAGCTCGATCTCGCCGGCTACTTCCTGATCGTCTGGGATGTCGTCCGCTTCTGCAAGGAGCAGCGGATCCTCGCCCAGGGCCGCGGCTCGGCCGCCAACTCCGCCGTCTGCTACGCGCTCTCCATCACCGCCGTCGACCCGGTGAAGATGGACCTGCTGTTCGAGCGCTTCCTGTCCGAGGAACGCGGCGAGTGGCCGGACATCGACATCGACCTGCCGTCCGGCGACCAGCGCGAGAAGGTCATCCAGTACGTCTACCGGCGCTACGGCCGGCACGGCGCGGCGATGACCGCGAACGTGATCACCTACCGCGACCGCATGGCCGCGCGCGAGGCGGCGAAGGCGCTGGGGTGCTCCAAGTCCCAGGTCGACCGCCTGGCCAAGGGCCTCGGCCACTGGCACTACGATCTCTCCCGCGGCGACAGCAAGGTGATGGACGAAGAGCTCACCGAACTCGGGTTCGATCCCCGCGACCGGCGCATCCAGATCTTCGTCCGCCTGTGGCGGCAGCTCCAGAACCATCCCCGCCACCTGGGACAGCACTCGGGAGGCATGGTGCTCTGCGCCGGACGGCTCGACGAGATCGTGCCGCTCGAACCGGCGGCGATGGAGAACCGGGTCATCGTCCAGTGGGACAAGGACGACTGCGCCGACCTGGGGCTGATCAAGGTCGACCTGCTCGGTCTCGGCATGCTGAACGCGCTCGAGGAGGCGGTGCCCCTGATCTGCCGCCACGAGGGCAGGGAGGTCGACCTCGCCCACCTGCCGCCCGACGACCCGGCAACCTACGAGATGATCTGCCGCGCCGACACGGTCGGGGTCTTCCAGATCGAGAGCCGGGCGCAGATGGCGTCCCTGCCGCGCCACAAGCCGTACAAGTTCTACGACCTGGTGATCCAGATCGCGATCATCCGTCCCGGCCCGATCGTCGGCGGCATCGCGCATCCCTTCTTCGAGCGCCGGGTCGGCCGCGAGGAGGTCTCCTACCCTCACCCGCTGCTCGAGCCGATCCTGCGGCGCACTCTCGGCGTGCCGATCTTCCAGGAGCAGATCCTGAAGGTCGCCATGGTCGCGGCCGGTTTCTCCGGCGGCGAGGCGGAGGACCTGCGGCGGGCGATGGGCTTCAAGCGCTCCGTCGAGCGCATGCACGAGATCGAGCAGCGGCTACGCTCGGGGATGAACGAACGCGGCATCACCGGCGAAGCCCAGGAACAGATCGTCAAGGCGATCACCTCGTTCGCGCTCTACGGCTTCCCCGAGTCGCACTCCGCCAGCTTCGCCCTGATCGCCTACGCCAGCGCCTACCTCAAGCGCCATCACCCGACCGCCTTTTTCCTGTCGCTCCTGAACGCCTGGCCGATGGGCTTCTACCACCCGGCGACCCTGGTCCGCGAGGCGCAGCGCGCGGGGACCGCAGTGCTGCCGATCGACGTGAACGAGTCGGGGGTCACATGCCGCTGGCAGGACCGGCCGGCGGACGCCGGCGAGCCGGAGCGGCCCGGTGAACCGCCTCCGGCCGGCGCGATCCGCCTCGGATTGCGCTACGTCAAGGGCCTGCGGCGCGGAGCGGCCGAACGGATCGAGGCCGAGCAGGCGGCGAGGCGCTTTGCGAGCATCGAGGATCTCGCCGAACGCTGCCGCCTGCGCCGGAATGAACTCACAGCACTGGCGTCCCTTGGCGCATTGCCTGGCCGCGGCCGGCGCGCCGCGTTGTGGCAGTCGGCCCAGGTCGAGAAGCCGAAGGGACCGCTGTTCTCGGGTCTCTCAACCGCCACTCCGTCGCCGCTCGAAGAAATGACGCCGATGGAAGAAACCGCCGCCGACTTCGCCGTCGCCTCGATCACCACCGGGCCCCACCCGATGGAGTACTACCGCCGCGCGCTCGACCGCCGCCGCGTCGTGCCCGCGGCCGCCCTCCCGGACCAGCCCGCCGGCCGCCGCGTACGTACCGCCGGTTCGGTCATCGTCCGCCAGCGCCCGGGCACCGCCCGCGGCCTCCTGTTCCTGACCCTGGAGGACGAGACGGGCATGAGCCAGGCGGTCGTCATGCCGGACCAGCTCAAGAAGCACCGCCGCACGATCGTCTCCTCCTCCGGCCTGATCGTCGAAGGCGTGCTGCAGAAGAAGGACGGCTCGCTATCCGTCAAGGCCGACAGGTTCTGGCCCATCGACCGCCTGGAGCGGATCCCGAGCCACGACTTCCGGTAGGAAGAAGTGAAGAAGGGCCGTCCACAACCGATGTCATCCGGCCATTGCAGCGAGGAGGTCGCGACTTGACAAGGACTCCATCCTTGCTACGGTAAGGACATGAGCAAGGTCACGAGCAAACTCCAGTTGACGCTGCCGAAGGCGCTCGCCGTGGAGTACGGGATACGGCCCGGTGACGACGTACGTTTCGAGGGCGCCGGCGAGGTGATACGTATGGTCCCCGAAGGCGCGGACCGCGCGCCTGCCGACCTGGATGCGGAGGCTCGACTGCGCCTCTTCGACGCGGCAACGGCTCGCCAGGAGGCGCGTCAGGCCGGGCGACGCGCGCCCGACCAGGGCAGCCGGGGGTGGACACGGGAGGAACTCTACGAGCGTGGCCGCTCGCGTACTGATTGACACCAACGTCCTCGTCTACCGCTACGACCATCGCTTCCCGAAGAAGCAATCGACGGCTTCCGCGGTTCTGCGCGAGTACCTCCGAACCGGAGTCGCCCGCGTCCCGCACCAGGCGATCGTCGAGTTCGTCGCGGCGACAACGCGGGGACGACCCGGCCAACGACTGCTCGATCCGGCCGACGCTCGACGCGAGGCCGAAGAGATCATGGCCCAGTTCGACGTGATCTACCCCGACGATGCGGTGCTGCGCATGGCCCTGCGCGGGGCGGCGGCCTACGGCCTGTCCTGGTTCGACGCGCACCTGTGGGCCTACGCCGAAGTCCATGGCCTGTCTGAACTCCTGTCCGAGGACTTTCAGCACGGCCGCATGTACGGGACGGTCACCGTACACGATCCGTTCCGCGACGCCTGATCTTCCGGGACGATCTGGCGGCTCTACCGGCCGCGGACGGGAATCCCCTGCCGGTACTGCTCGAGCCTGCGGTTCAGCATCTCGACCAACCGCTCCCGATCGGGCGAGTCGTTCCGCGCGTCGCCGACGATCTCGAGCGCCCTCTCCACCGTCCGCGCCGCCGCTGCGAAGTCGCCGGTCTCGGCCTGGGCGGCCGCCAGCGTCTCGAGCAGAGCCGGCTCGGCGCCGCCTGCTACCGCGTTCAGTTCGAGGGCGATCAGAAGAGCGAACTGGCCGTCACGCCGAGCGGCATCCGGATGGGTCGCCAGGGTCCAGGCGATGTCGTTGCCCCGCGCCAGGAGGTTCCGGTCCTCGAGGTAGGCGCGACGGAGGTGTTCCGCGCCCTCGGCGGCGCCGGCCGGACCGCTGCGGATCAGGGTCAGGCCGAACTCGTGCCGGCCAGCGGCGTGATCGGGGTCGTGCGAAAGCAGCGCCCTGTAGTTCTCGATCGCCTCTTCCAGGCGGCCCGCCGCGGCCGCGATCCGGGCCGCTCCGTAGAGCGCTTCGGTGTCCCGCGGTTCGACTTCGAGGATCGCCCGGTAGTGTCCCCAGGCGGCGCCGAGTTCGTCGCTGCGGACAGCGGCTTCCGCCAGGACCCGATGCGCTTCGACGTGGCGCGGATCGAGGGTGACGACGGCCGCGAACTGCTCCATCGCCTCCCGCAGGCGCTCCGCCTTGCCGAGCAACTGGCCGTAGAGATACCTCAGTTCCACGTCCCGCGGGCTCACCTCGACCGCGCGGCCGAGCTCCCGCACCGCATCATCCGTGCGTCCCTCCCGGTCGAGCAGCTCGGCAAGGCGCACCCGTGCCGACACGTCTCCCGGATCGGCGGCGAGCGCCGCCTCGGCCTGCGCCCGCACCGAGCCCGTGTCGCCAGCGTCGAGAAGAGCGTTCTGCCAGGCGGCCCGCGCGGCCGGATCGTCGGGTTCGAGGTCGAGAGCGGCGCGGGCGTACCTGGCCGCGGCTTCGTTGTCCCCACGCCGGCCTTCGAGCACCGTCAGGCGCTGGAGCGACTTGAAGAGGCGGTCCCGCGCCCCCTGCCGCTCGAACGACGCTCCACCGCCATCGTCGAGGCGCGCCTGCTCGACCTCCACCGAACGCCGCAGCAGGGCTACCGACTCCTCGGGAAACCGCTCCTCGTACCAGCGCGCGTAGCTCGCGAGCGACACCTCGTCCGGGGGCTCCGTGTACCAGCGGCCCGGAAGCGTCGCCGACGCCACGCGCAGGTCGGAATCGCGCGCATCCAGCAGTTCGAGGTCCGCGAGCAGGACATCGGCGGTGACGCCTCCCCGGTAGAGCACGGCGACCCGGCCCTCGCCGTCGAGCAGCATGGAGAACGGCAGCGACAGCGGAAAGCGGCGGTCGAACAGCGATCTCTTGACGATCTCGACCTTGTCCAGCGTCTCCTCGGTCGCCATCCCGTACGGGAACGGGAAGGCGATCTCGTCCATGAAGCTCCGCGCCGCTTCTTCGGTCGTGGTCGCCACCTCGCCCATGCCGTCCGTCGATAGCGCAACGACTTCGAGACCCGCGGCGCGGAGCGCACCCTCCTCGTTCGCCAGGTCCTGCAGCTCGAAACGGCAGGGAACGCACCAGCTCGCCCAGATGTTGACCAGCACCGGCCGGCCCTGGCCCGTCTCGACCGCCACCGGTTCTGCGGCAGCGTCGAAGGAGCGGAGCGTCAACGATGGTGCCGGCGGACGCGGCGCCAGCACTACTCGCGCGCCCGTCGTCGCCGCCGGCGGCTCCTGGGCGCGCGGCGTCAACGGCGCCCGCCCTGGCCGCGCCGGCAGTGTCTCCGCCCGGCCGCTGCCCTGGACGATCCGGTAGCGGCCCCCGGCCTCGACTCCGGCGAACGTCTCGCTGCCGCCCCCGGGCCAGCGGACCCTGACCGAACCCGAAACCTCGCCGTCGCCGAGACCGAAGTGGAGCCAGCGGCTCGACTGCGAGAGGAAACCCTCGCCGGCCCGGACGGAGCGCCGGAGGATGCCGGACGAGGTCGGGACTTCCACTCGCGCTCCGACCGCATCCCGGTTCGTGCCGGCGCCGTCTCCTTCGAGGCGCAGAGTGACAAACCGGTCCCCTGCCGGGAGTTCGTTGCGCATCAGCCGCAACCGGGGCGCGGTCCGGTTGCTGATCGCCACATCCAGGTCGCCGTCGCCCTCCAGGTCGAGGAAGGCGACGCCGCGGCCGTCGTCCGGAAAGTCCAGACCGCTGACCGCCGACGCGTTGGCGAAGGCGCCGCCAGCCTCGCCGGGGTTCAGAAAGACACAGTTCCGCTCGTTGCCGCTGAAGGACAGCCCCTCGTCCAGCCGTTCGTGGAGCGCTCGCAAGGATTCCAGATACGGCTCCAGCGAGCGATCATCCGGCGAGTTGGGCGCGCGCGGCACGACCTGCCGCCAGAAGAAGCTTCACAGGTCGTCCGGGAGCGTCTGGGTCAGGTTGCCGTTGGCAACGACCAGGTCCTCCCAGCCATCGTTGTTGATGTCGGCGAAGACGGACGACCAGGACCAGCGGCCCATCGTGACGTTGGCTTCCACGCTGCGATCGACGAAGCCGCCGCCGGAAGCGCCAGCGAACAGGGAGTTGCCCCGTGCCATCCTCTGCACTTGGGCCAGCGGACCGGCGCGTTGGCGATCGCGTTCGAACTTCCGCTGGTAGGTGATCCGGTTGCCGGCGGCCGAGAACATGTTGCCGATGTAGACATCCATCAGGCCGTCCCGGTTGTAGTCGGCCCAGCTCACGGACATGCCGGACGAGATGTCCTCGACGCCGACATCCGCCGCGATGTCGACGAAGCGGCCACCGTCGTTGCGGTACAGGTTGTTGCGGCCGTAGTCGTTCGCCACGTAGAGGTCCGCGTCGCCGTCGCCGTCGATGTCCTCCCACGACGCGGCCAGGCTGAAGCGGCGGTTGTTCGCCTCGAGCCCCGCCTCGGCGGTCGCATCGACGAAGCGGAAGCCGCCGTCGTTGCGCAGCAACACGTTGCGGCCGCCGTTGTTGGCATCGTGGTAGGGCACGGGGCTTGCCACGCCGCGCTCGTCGTAGGCACGCCGGTAGCCGCAGACGTAGAGGTCGAGGTCGCCGTCGTTGTCGTAGTCGGCCGCCGAGAGCGAGTTGCTGTCGGGGATGTCGCCGGCGATGTAGCGGACGCGGGCAAAGCCGCCGCTGCCGTCGTTCTCGAGCACGAGGACGGCGGGCCGGCTGGACAGCACCAGGTCCGGGTCGCCGTCGTTGTCCAGGTCGACGAACAGCCCGGCCAGGGCCCGCTCCAGGAAGTCGACGGCCGCTTCGGCCGAGCGGTCATCGAACGTGCCTTCCCGGTTCTGCACGTAGAGCCGGTTCGGCAGCCCACCCTGCTCGGGCAGGAAGAGATCATCCAGACCATCGCCGTTCACGTCGGCGATCGACACGCCCTGCCAGCCCGTCTTGTTGTAGCCCGACGCCTTGGTGATCCGGTTGAGCCACGCGTCCGGTGGCTGGAGCAGTTGTTCCCGGTAGCTCGGGTTGTGGCCGACCGCGGCCTCGGTGACGTCGACGAAGAGAGGGCCGCGGGGAGCCCTCGTCTCCTCGTAGTCGGCGACCTCGACCCGCAGCAGCAAGGGAGTGCCGCCCGCCGGCAACCTCCAGACGGTCGACCAGACGGCATTCACCTGCCGGCTACCGGCTGTCCCCGCCGCCGACGCCTCGAAGTAGGCCAGCGTGGTGAACCCGTCCGACCCGGCATCGATCGAGTAGAGCTTGAAGTCCGCGCGCAGAAACCCACCCCCCGCCAACCGCTCGGCCAGGTCTCCAAGCGCCCGCGAGAAGCCCTCGACGCCCCGGTAGGCGACACCCGCGCCACCCGTACTCCCGCTGTCGACCGCGAAGGCCGGTCCCCGATACCGCGCGATCACTTGGTCGGGGACGAACCCCGCCGACTCGAACGCCTGATGGACGACCGAGCTGACGTCGCCGGAGCGCGCCAGAGCGCTCTCGTCTCCAGCCACCTCGACCAGCAACGCAGCCACACGCTTGAGCTGTGCCTCAGCCTGTTCGCTGAGCGCCTCGGTGTCCCAACCGTCGGCCCGCGGATCGACCGCGGCAGCGAAGTTCTCGGCCTCGAACGCAGGGGTGACGGTCGCCTCCTGCGTCGCGGACGCGCGACTCTGCGCCAGGGCTGCCGCCGGCCCGACCGCCACGACCAAGCCCAGGACTGCCGGCAGGATGCGCATCGCGGAGAGCAACTCTAACCGCCCCGCTCCTCTATGATCGGCCCGTGAGCCCCAGCTTGAGGACCCCCTTCGGCCTGGGGCAGACCAAGCCGCGCCACTATCTGGAGATGGCCAAGGTGGCCTGGCGAAACCGGGACGAGGCCGGATACACATGGCGCATCCTTCGGGACGGCGTCTGCGACGGCTGCGCGCTGGGGACCTCGGGGCTCCGCGACTGGACCCTGGACGGCGTGCATCTCTGCATGGTCCGGCTCGACCTGTTGCGGCTGAACACGATGCCGGCTCTCGACCCGGCGGTGCTCGCCGACGCCAATGCTCTCAGGACACGCGGCTCCACAGCCCTGCGCGGTCTTGGACGGCTGGCCCACCCGATGCTGCGGCGCGCCGGCGAGCCGGGCTTCCGTCGCGTCTCCTGGCCCGAGGCGATCGAGATCGCGGTCTCCGGGCTGGCCGAGGTCCGCCAACGCGACCCCACCCGTGCGGCCTTCTTCCTGACCTCGCGCGGCATTCCCAACGAGACCTACTACGTGGCGCAGAAGGCCGCACGGTTCTTCGGTACGCCCCACGTCGACACGGCCGCCCGCCTCTGCCACGCCGCCTCGACGATCGCCCTCAAGAGAGCATACGGATACGCAGCGGCAACGAACTCGTACCGGGACTGGCTCGATGCCGAACTGATCGTGTTCTTCGGTTCGAACGTGCCGAACAACCAGCCGGTGACCGTCAAGTACCTCCACCATGCGGTCCGGCGGGGCACCGAGATCGCGGTCGTCAACCCGTATCGCGAACCAGGACTCGAGCGCTACTGGGTGCCGTCGGTGCCTTCCAGCGCGGTGTTCGGTACCGACCTGGCGCGGCACTGGTTCGCCGTCGACACGGGCGGGGATCTCGCCTTCCTGAACGGCACGATGAAGGCCCTGCTCGATCTCCCCGGAGGCGTCGCAAGGGACTTCGTGGAGAGCTCCACCGAGGACTTCGACGCTCTGGATGCGGCCCTACGGCAGACCTCCTGGGAGGAGCTCCAGAGGGCCAGCGGCACGTCGCGAGCCGAGATGGAGCGCTTCGCCGAACTGCTCCGCGCCAAACCGAAGACCGTGCTCGTCTGGTCCATGGGTCTGACCCAGCACCGCCACGGCGTCGACACCGTGCTCGCGCTCTGCAACCTGGGACTGATCCGCGGCCTGCCGGGCCTTTCCGGCGCCGGCCTGGTGCCCATTCGCGGCCACTCCGGCGTCCAGGGTGGGTCGGAAGTCGGCTGCGCACCGGTATCGGAGACCGAGATTCTCGACCACTGGACCAAGGTCTGGGGCTTCCAGCCGCCGCGCGGTCCCGGTCTCGCAGCCACGGGGCAGATCGAGGCCGCAGCCGACGGCGACATCGACGCTTTCTGGATCCTGGGAGGCAACTTTCTCGAAACGATGCCGGACCGGGAGCGCGTCGAGCGCGCGCTGCAACGCCCGGGCATCCGCATCCACCAGGACATCGTGCCGAGCAGCGCCATGCTGGTCGAGCCGAGCGACACGGTGCTGTTGCTGCCGGCCACCACCCGCTATGAGATCCCCGGCGGAGTCACCGAGACGACGACCGAACGGCGGATCGTCTACTCGCCTCCAATCGCACACGGCGGCGCCCCGGCAAGACGCCTCGGCGAATGCCGCCCGGAGTGGGAGGTGCTGTGTGAGGTCATCGCCGGAGTTCGGCCCGAGCCGGCCGGCGTGCTCGACTTCGCGGATACGGCCGCGATCCGGGCCGAGATCGCCATGGCCGAGCCCCGCTATGCCGGGATCGAGAACCTGAAGCGAAAGGGAGACGAGTTCCAGTGGGGTGGCGAGCGCCTGTTCGAGGACGGCAGTTTCGCCACCGCGTCCGGCCGGGCGCGTTTCCACCCCGTTGAACCGCCCGCGGAGCGCGAACTGGGGAGCGGCGAGCTGTTTCTCTCGACCCGCCGCGGCCGCCAGTTCAACTCGATGGTCCACGGCGACCGCGACGCGCTGACCGGTCTGAAACGGTCCGACCTGCTGATGAACGCCGGCGACGGCCGCACACGAGGCATCGGCGAAGGCGATCGTGTGGTCGTGTCGTCACCGGTCTCCCGGATGGAACTGGTCGCACGCTTCGGCCCGATCAAGGCCGGCAACGTCGAGGCCCACTGGCCCGAGTGCATGGAACTCCTTCCGTGGTCGCTCGACCCGGACTCCGGCGAACCCGAGTACGGGGTTCGCGTACGGATCGAACGGCTGAGGCACGAACATTGACGCCCAGGACGCCGGAAGCTGAGTCCCCCGGGCGTTGCGCGGCCCGCCGGACGCATGTCGAACGACGCCCGGGCGAAGCTCGCCACGACGAGGTGGCGATCGAGGAACCACTCGAGATCCGGGTCGACGGCGAGGCCCTGGTCGTCACGATGCGCAGTCCAGGCGCCGAGGTCGAGCTCGCGCTCGGCTACCTGTACGCGGAGGGTCTGATCGAGAGCGCCGGAGACGTGGACGACGCCGCCGTCCGCTCCCCCTCCGCTCAGGAGCGAGGGACGGTTCCGACGATCGAACAGGTGGACCCGGTCCCGGGATCCATCGTCGATGTGCGGCTCTCCAGCGCGGGACACCGGCGCGCCCGGCGCGCGGCGATCGCGGCCAGGCGGGAGGTCGCCTTCCGCGTCACCAGCGCCTGTGGCGTCTGCGGCAAGCCGTCGCTCGACGACCTTTGGGTGCGCCTGCCGGCGATCCGACCGCTTGACGTCGAACCGGACCGCGAACGACGGCTCGTCCAGGCGCTGCCCGCCAGGATGACGAAGCACCAGCGCCTCTTCCGGGATACCGGCGGCGTGCATGCCGCTGCCCTGTTCGACGCCCGTGCCGGCGGCGCCGAGTTCCTGTGGCTGTACGAGGACATCGGCCGTCACAACGCGGTCGACAAGGTGATCGGCCGCGCGCTGCTGTCCGGACGGCTGCCCCTGGAAGCGACGATGCTCGTGGTCAGCGGCCGCCTCGGCTTCGAGATCGTCCAGAAGGTAGCGGTCGCGGGCGTGCCGCTGATCGCGGCGGTCGGCGCGCCGTCGACGCTGGCGCTCGACATCGCCCACCTGGCGGGCGTTCGGGTCTACGCCTTCGTGGCGGGCGACCGCGGCAACTTCTATCCGGCGGCACCCGTCCAGGCGCGCCTCGTGACCGAACCGGATTGACGACATGCGCGCGCGGGCATAGGTTGACCTGGAAACAGGTTGACCTCTTGAGGGAGGGCACACAATGGCGAGAACCTGCAAGTGACGACGGCTGCCGCGGTTGCGGAGGAACGGACGGCCTCGGGCCTGACGTTCTTCGATCACGTCAACGCCGCCTTCGACGAAGCGGCAAAACACACCGAGCACGATCCCACGCTCCTGGAGCAGGTGAAGTGGGTCAACTCGGTCTACCGGATGAGCTTCCCGCTCCGTCGCGACGACGGCTCGATCGAAGTGATCCACGCCTGGCGCGCGGAGCACAGCCATCACCGGCTGCCGACCAAGGGCGGCATCCGCTATGCGATGAACGTCAACGAAGACGAGGTCATGGCGCTGGCCGCGCTGATGACCTACAAGTGTGCTCTGGTCGACGTCCCCTTCGGCGGCGCCAAGGGCGGGATTCAGATCGATCGCGGCCGCTACTCCGAAGGCGAACTGGAACGGCTCACGCGTCGCTACACGGCCGAACTCCAGCGCAAGTCCTTCATCGGTCCGGGCAAGGACGTGCCCGCGCCGGACTACGGCACCGGCGAACAGGAGATGGCCTGGATCGCCGACACGTACTCCCAGATCGAACACGGCGAAGTGAACGTGGCCGCCTGCGTGACCGGCAAACCCGTCGAGCACGGCGGCATTCAGGGCCGCACACAGGCGACCGGACTCGGCGTCTTCTTCGGCGTCCGCGAAGCGTGTTCCTACGAGGACGACATGGCAAAGCTCGGCCTGGAACCGGGCATCGCGGGCAAACGAGTCGTCATCCAGGGACTGGGCAACGTCGGCTACCACGCCGCGAAGTACCTCCAGGGCGCCGGCGCGAAGCTGGTCGGTCTGGCCGAGTTCGAGGGCGCGATCGCGGACCCGGGCGGACTCGACATCGATGACGTGGTCGAACACCGCAAGACGACCAGGTCGATCCTCGACTTCCCCGGCGCGTCCAACGTCGAGCCCAGCCACAAGGCGCTGGAACTCGACTGCGACATCCTCATCCCGGCTGCACTCGAAAACCAGATCACCAGAGAGAACATCGAGCGCATCTCCTGCCGCATCCTGGCCGAAGCCGCGAACGGACCCACGACTTCCTCCGCCAGCAGAGCCGCGGCGAAACGCGGCATCCTCGTGATCCCGGACGTCTACCTGAACGCCGGCGGTGTCACCGTGTCCTACTTCGAATGGCTCAAGAACCTCTCCCACGTCCGCTTCGGACGGATGCAGAAGCGGTTCGAGGAGAGCGTGCGCAAGGACCTGCTGCACGCGATGAGTTCGGCCACCGGCGCCAGCTTCAGCCGGGACGAGATCAAGATCCTGGCGCGCGGCGCGGATGAGATCGACCTGGTGAACTCCGGCCTGGAAGAGACGATGGCCACCGCGTATCACCACATCCGCAGATTCCGGCAGAAGGTCGGTCCGGGGGTCGACCTGCGCACCGCGGCCATGGCCCTGGCCATCGACAAGGTCGCCGCTTCCTACAAAACGGCCGGGATCTTCCCGTAGCTGGCACCTCTCCCCTCTGGCCCCCTAGCAGAATCCCGTCTTGATCTCGCTGCTGCTGATCGTTCTCGGCATCGCCGTGCTCTGGGCCGGCGGTGAGATCCTCGTGCGCTCGGTGACCGGTCTGGCCGCGGTTCTGCGCGTCAGCCCGACGGTGATCGGGTTGACGGTCGTCGCCTTCGGCACCTCGGCGCCGGAACTTGGCGTGGCGGTAGCCGCCGCGCTGCGGGATTCCGCCGGTCTGGTCTACGGCAACGTCGTCGGCTCGAACATCGCCAACGTCGGTCTGATCCTTGGTGTCTCGGCGCTCGTCGTGCCTCTCCACAACCACACCGACGGCGCCGAGCGCCAGGCCATCCGCCTGGTCCGGCGCGAGTTGCCCTTCATGCTGGGCACGTCACTTCTGGTCCTGGTGTTCGTCGCCTTCGGATATCTCGGGCGCGTCGCCGGCATCGTCCTCCTCGCGCTGATGGCGTACTTTCTCGTCGTTCTGGTCCGCGCCGGAGACACCGACGCGGCGGATCCCCAGGGTGTCAGTCCGGTCAAGTCTGCCCTTGGCACTCTGGTTGGACTCGCGCTACTCGCCGTCGGCGCGGCCGAACTCCTGGTGCCCGCGGCGAAGGACCTTGCGCTGGCCCTCGGCGTCAGCGAACTGGTGGTCGGACTCACCGTCGTGGCGTTCGGAACCAGTGTGCCCGAACTCGCCGCCTGCCTGGTGGCGGCGTACCGGAATCAACACGGCATCGTGCTGGGAAACATCATCGGCTCGAACGTGTTCAACATTCTGCTGGTCCTACCGGTCGCGATTCTCATACGTCCCTTCGAAACGACCTTCCTCGCCGAGGGGCTCGACGCGTCGGTCATGCTCTTCTTCAGCCTCCTCATGTTTCTCGCCGTCTACCTGCTGCGACACGGGCGCAGCATCGGACGGACCTGGGGAACGCTGCTCGTGGCAGCCTACGGGGGCTACGTAGCCTGGCTCTTCAGCAAACTATGACCGTCACCCAACCGACAGCGAGCGGCAGCCTGCCCTTCGCCGACCGTCACATCGGCCCCCGGGCCGCCGAGATCGAGCAGATGCTCGAGGCGCTCGGGCAGACCTCGCTCGCGAGCCTGATCGACGCGGCCGTACCGGCGGCGATCCGGAGCGATGGGCCGACCGGCGGCCTCGAACTGCCACCGCCGGCGTCCGAAGCCGGGGCCCTGGTCGAGCTGGACGAGATCGCGAGCAGCAACCAGGTGCTGCGCAGCTTCATCGGCATGGGCTACCACGGCTGCGTCACGCCACCCGTGATCCAGCGCAACGTGCTCGAGAACCCCGGCTGGTACACGGCCTACACGCCCTACCAGCCGGAGATCTCCCAAGGCCGGCTGGAAGCGTTGCTTAACTTCCAGACCATGGTCGCCAACCTCACGGGGCTGGAGATCGCGAACGCCTCCCTGCTGGACGAACCGACGGCCGCCGCCGAAGCGATGTCGCTTTGCTGGGCGGACAGGCGACGACAGGGGAGGTTCTTCGTTTCGGAAGGCTGCCATCCGCAGACGATCGAGGTGGTCCGCACCCGCGCCGAAGCGCTCGGCATCGAGGTCGAGGTCGGCGATCACGAGAGGCTCGACCCGAACGGCATCTTCGCGGCACTGGTGCAGCAACCGGCGACCGATGGCGGCGTCCACGACTACCGGCAGCTGGCAGCGCGGGTGCGGGAAGCGGGCGGCCTCGTGATCGCAGCCGCCGATCCGCTGGCCCTCTGCCTGCTGGAAGCGCCCGGCGAATGGGGAGCCGACGTCGCGGTGGGCAACACGCAGCGCTTCGGCCTGCCGATGGGTTTCGGCGGGCCGCACGCGGCCTACATCGCCGTCCGCGACCGCCTGAAGCGGCGGCTCCCTGGCCGCCTGGTCGGCGTCACGCACGACGACCGTCACCGCCCGGCGCTCCGCCTGGCGCTCCAGACCCGGGAACAGCACATCCGGCGCGACCGGGCCACGAGCAACATCTGCACCGCTCAGGTGCTGCCAGCGGTGATCGCGAGCTTCTACGCCGTTTACCACGGCCCGGGTGGTCTCCGGTCGATCGCCGAGGCGGTTCACCGGCGCGCGTGCCGCCTGGCCGAACGCCTTCGCACCCTCGGCTTCGAGCTTGAGGCGGACACCTTCTTCGACACGGTGACGGCGAAGGTCGACGGTCTTCCGGAGGAGCAGCAGGTGCTTGCCGCAGCTGTTCGGCGGAAGCTGAACCTGCGCGGTTGGGGTTCCGGCGCGATTTCCGTCGCCTGCGACGAGACGACGACCGACTACGACATCGAATCCGTGCTCGCCGCCTTCGCCGAAGTCCGATCGTCGTCCATTCAGGTCGCGGCCGGCACTCCGGAGCCGCTACCCGAAGCGCTGCGCCGGACAACCCCCTGTCTCGAACACCCCGTGTTCAGCAGCTACCGGTCGGAGACCGAACTCCTCCGCTATCTCCACCGGCTCGAGGCGCGGGACCTGTCGTTGACGACTTCGATGATCCCCCTCGGCTCGTGCACGATGAAGCTGAACGCAACGGCCGAGATGATGCCGATCACCTGGCGCGGGTTCGCCCACATGCATCCCTACGCGCCCGAGGATCAGACTGCCGGCTACCGGCGGCTCTGCGGCGACCTCGAGGAATGGCTGGCCAGGATCACCGGCTTCTCGGCCGTCTCCCTGCAGCCGAACGCCGGCTCGCAGGGCGAGTACGCCGGCCTGCTCGCGATTCGCAGCTACCACGAGAGCCGCGGCGAGGGTGCCCGCACCGTCTGTCTCATACCGACATCAGCCCATGGAACGAACCCGGCGAGCGCGGTGCTGGCAGGCCTGAAGGTCGAGCCCGTCAGGTGCGACGACGAGGGGAACATCGATCTCGACGACCTGCGTGCCCGGGCCGACGCTCACAGCGAGGACCTCGCCGCCCTGATGGTCACCTACCCGTCGACCCACGGTGTCTTCGAGGAAGCGATCCGGGAGATCTGCGCCGTCGTCCACAATCACGGCGGACAGATCTACCTGGACGGCGCGAACATGAACGCCCAGGTCGGCGTCTGCCGGCCAGGCGAGTACGGAGCCGACGTCTGTCACCTCAATCTGCACAAGACGTTCTGCATTCCACACGGAGGCGGAGGACCCGGAATGGGGCCGATCGCAGTCGCCAGCCACCTTGCGCCGTTCCTGCCGCGTCATCCCCTCGCCTCCATCGGTCGATCGGACAGCACGGGGACCCTGGGCGACGGCACGGTGGGTGCGGTCAGCGCGGCGCCCGTCGGCAGCGGCTCCATCCTGCCGATCTCCTGGGCCTATATCCGCATGATGGGCACCGCAGGCCTCCGCAGCGCCACCGAGGTCGCGATTCTGAACGCGAACTACATCGCGCAACGCCTCGCGCCCCACTACCCCGTCCTCTATCGCGGCGCCGGAGGCCTGGTCGCCCACGAGTGCATCCTCGACCTGCGTGACTTCAAGTCCTCGGCCGTCGAGGTCGACGACGTGGCGAAGCGGCTGATCGACTACGGCTTCCACGCCCCCACGATGTCCTTCCCCGTTGCCGGAACGCTCATGGTGGAACCGACGGAGAGCGAATCGAAAGCGGAGCTCGACCGCTTCTGCGACGCCATGGTCGCCATCCGGGCCGAGATCGCGGCGGTCGAGCGGGGGGATGTGGAGATCGACGACAGCCCGCTACGCGGCGCGCCACACACGGCTGCCGCCATCGTTGTCGACGACTGGGATCGTCCGTACTCCCGCCGGCAGGCCGCCTTCCCGGCACCGTGGACCGACGACCACAAGTACTGGCCTCCCGTCGGTCGCATCGACAACGTGCACGGCGACCGCCACCTCATCTGCACCTGCATCGGCATGGAGCCGTTCGAGGCGGTCGGTGCGCGAGGCGCCTTCGTCCGCTGAAACGCGCTACTTCGTCAGCCCGTACTCGATCGCGTCCGACAAGGCTTCCCAGCTCGCCTCGATGATGTTCGTGCCGGCGCCGACCGTGGTCCACCGATCGCCGCCAGCCACGAAGTCCACGAGCACCCGGGTCGTCGCGGCCGTGCCCTGGGCACTGTCCAGAATGCGAACCTTGTAGTCGGCAAGCCGCATTTCGCCCAAGGCCGGGTAGTGCGGTTCCAGGGCCTTGCGCAGGGCGTGGGCCAGGGCGTTGACCGGACCGTTTCCCTCGGATGCGGTATGCGCGATCGTGCCGTCCGGCACCTCGACCTTGACCGTCGCCTCGGCGACGAGACCCCGACCATCGCGGTGCTCGACCACGGTCAGGAAGTCGATCAGACGGAACGGCGCTTCGTATCCGGGTTCCGCCCGGCGCAACATGAGCTCGACGGAGGCCTCCGCGGCCTCGAAGCTGTAGCCGCGGTTCTCGAGATCCTTGACCTTGTGCAGCACCTCCCGGGCGTACGGCGTGTCGGCACCGACGCCCGTGCTCTCCGCCAGATGGACGATGTTGCCGCGCCCCGAGAGTTCGGACACGACGGTGCGCATCTCGTTGCCGATCAACTCAGGCTCCACGTGCTGATAACTGGACGGCTCCTTGAGCATGGCCGCCACGTGGATGCCGCCCTTGTGGGCGAAGGCGCTGCGACCGACGTAGGGCAGGTGATCGTCGTGGGCGACGTTCGCCACCTCGGCGACGTATCGGGACAGCGAGGTCAACTCGCGCAGACTCTCGTCGGTGACGCAGGAGTAGCCCATCTTGCACTGGAGGTCCGGAATGATGGTCACGAGGTTCGCGTTCGCCACCCGCTCGCCGTAGCCGTTGATCGTGCCCTGGACCATGACCGCGCCGGCGCGCACCGCGGCCAGGGTGTTGGCGACGCCGCATCCGGCATCGTCGTGGGTATGGATACCGATCCGGACATCCGGGCCCAGTTCAGCCCGCGCCGCGTCGACCCCCGCCTCGATCTGCCACGGCAGGGTTCCGCCGTTCGTGTCGCAGAGCACAACGTAGTCGGCGCCCGCCGCGGCCGCCGCCCGGAGCGTGCCGAGGGCGCACTCCGGGTTTCCGGCCAGGCCGTCGAAGAAGTGCTCCGCGTCGTAGATCACCTCGCGGCCGAGATCCTTGAGGTAGCCGACCGTGTCGCCGATCATCGCCTCGTTCTCGCGCGCGTCGGTCTCGAGCACCTTCTCGACGTGCAGGTCCCAGCTCTTGCCGACCAGTGTGACGGTGGGTGTGTCCGCAGCGACGAGTGCCTGAACGTTGCCGTCGTGAGCGCAGGCGCTGTGCTTGCGCCGCGTGGCGCCGAACGCACAGATCTTCGCCTGCTCGAGATCGACTCCGCGAATGGCCTCGAAGAAGTCGGCGTCCTTCGGGTTCGAGCCGGGCCACCCGCACTCGATGTAGGGAATGCCGAAGGCGTCGAGACGCCGGGCGATCGCCACCTTGTCGGCCAGGGACAGCGAGATGTTCTCCCGCTGCGTGCCATCGCGCAGCGTCGTGTCGTAGAGCTCGATCCGGGTGGCGGTCACAGCGGCATCCTCACATCGGTTCCTCGAGACCGGGTCCCTGCAGCAGTTCGATCAACTCCTCACGCGAGAAGATCTTGTTCAGTCGCGGATCGTCCTCCTGCACCACGCTTTCCATCAGCCGGCGCTTTCGGTCGATGATCGCCGCGATCCGTTCTTCCAGTGTCTCCTCCGTGATCAGCTTGAACACGTGGACCACCCGCTTCTGCCCGATGCGGTAGAGGCGGTCCGTCGCCTGGTCTTCCCGGGCGGCGTTCCACCAGCGGTCGTAGTGGATCACGACCGAGCCGCCCACCAGGTCGATCCCCGTACCGCCGGCCTTCAGGCTGCCGAGAAACACGCGGCAGTCGTCGTCGTTGTTGAACCGGTCGACGACCTTGCCGCGTTCGCGGGTCGAACCCGTCAGGGTGACGTAGTCGATGCCGAGCTTCGTCAGATGGCGTTGCAGGATCGCGATCATCCCCAGGTACTGGGTGAAGACGACCACCTTCTGCCCGCTGTCGAAGCTCTCCTCCAGGAGTTCCTTGCACAGATCCCATTTGCCCGACTCGTAGTTCTCGTAGCGGTCGAGGTCGTTTACCGCCAGCGCGGGATGATCGCAGATCTGCTTCAGCATGTTCAGCAGAGCGAAGATGTGGATGTACGGCAGCGATCCCCTTTCGCTCCGCAGCGTCTTCATCAGCGCCGCGCCCTTGGTTTCGATCGTCTGCCGGTACATGCCGAACTGCTCCTCGCTCAACCGGCAGGTGCGGATGTCCTCGATCTTCTCCGGCAATTCGTCCAGAACCGCGGTCTTGACCCGACGCAGAACGAAGGGCGCTGTCAGACGCCGCAGGTTGACCGCGTACCAGGAGTCGGCGTCGAGTTCGTTCGGCCCCATGAAGTCGACGTAGCTGTCGTCCCCGCCGAGATAGCCGGGAAGCACGAGATCGAACAGTCCCTTCAGTTCAGTCAGCGAGTTCTCGATCGGCGTACCGGTCAGTCCGAGCTTCATGCGCGCCGACAGCGCCACCGCGGCACGGTAGCCCTGCGTGCTGCGGTTCTTGATCTGCTGCACTTCGTCGAACACGACCAGGCCCCACAGCCGCTCGCCGAACCGCTCGACATCGTTGCGCATCACGCCGTACGAGGTGAGCACCACGTCCCCCTGCGCCAGTGACTCCTCCAGATCGCGGTGAGGTCCGTGGTAGTAGACCGACCGCAGCACCGGAGCGTACTCGCGCAGCTTGTTCCGCCAGTGACTGATCACGGTGCGCGGGCAGACGACCAGAATCGGCAGATCAACAGCCAACTGCTCGCGCAGAATGACCATCAGCGCCATTGCCTGGTGGGTCTTCCCCAACCCCATGTCGTCGCACAGCAGGCCGGCCAGACCGTTCTCGTACAGGAACTTGAGCCACTCGACGCCGAGTCTCTGGTAGGGCCGGAGGATGCTCTTCAATCCCTCCGGCTCCACCAGCGGATCGGCGGGCCTCAAGGCCAGAAAGCGGCGCAGGAAGTCCGTGCGGTCTCCCTCGCCCT
The DNA here is from genome assembly GCA_026707545.1 of Acidobacteriota bacterium. NCBI lineage: Bacteria > Pseudomonadati > Acidobacteriota > Acidobacteriota bacterium. The sequence goes on from JAPOWR010000001.1 coordinate 2,401,109, forward strand.
CGACCCGGATCGGGGCCGCGCTCGAGGCCTGAAGGCGCAGCAGCTCAGCCGAAGAAAGACGCACCCGGCCGGCGTCGCCGTTGCTCCCGACGCCAGTGCGACCGCCACGCGCCTCGCGCCGGTCGGGCAGCGAGCCGAGATTGCGCAGCGCCGGTGCATTCAGATCGATCCAGCCCGAAGCGGTCTCGAGATACGGCTGGCCGGTTCGCTTCGCTTCGAGCAACTCGTTCAGGCCAACGTCGCCGCTACCGAATCCGTAGCGAATGGACAGCAGGTCGTCATCCTCGTCTTCGCCCTCGGGCGCGATCTCTATGTAGTCGAACTCGGTGAGAATGCCGAGGCTGGCCAGAGGGTTCTCGGCCAGGGTCGGCGACGGCTCCGAGGCCGGCTCGTCGGAGCGAAACGTGCCGATACCGGCCAGCTCGAGTCCGAGGATCTTCGGCTCGCGCCAGCTCCCGTCACCCCGTTCCGACCGCCTAACGAGGACGCCCAACTCCTCGAGGAACACCAGGTCGCCGTACCGGAAACGGCTGCGCCCCGGGTCGTCGAGAATCTCCTCACCCTCCGCGGCCAGGCGCAGGACATCGAGCTTGTGCCGCTTTTCGATCCTCGTGTCCGGTCCAACGTAGAAGAGGTCTGCCGCCGGCAGTGGCACGACCGACGCCTGCCCGGTTTCCGCCAGCAGCTCGAGCGCGTCGGCCACGCGCCTCCGTGGCACCGCGATCTGAAAACGGACCGCTTCGTCGGAATCGACCCGGACCTTCAGAAACAGGCTGCCGCTGCGCAGGTCGACCGCGGGCTCGAGCCGGATCCGGGCCTTGACGAGCTCCCCCATTCCAGGCCCGCCGCCCGGGATGTCGCCGTACTCTCGCAACGCGTGGTACGCGACGCGGCACCAGAGACTGCGCTCGAAGAACTGCCGGTTCGTCTGCATCCCGGCCTTGTTCAGGTGCTGCTCCTCGGGCGTCCGCATGAACGTGGAAAGCCGCTCCAGGAGACCGGAACGGTCGGCCGTCGAAATCTCCGCCGAGAGCTTCCCGATGCGCTCCAGGAAGCGAACCACGGACGGAGACTGCTCCAGGTAGCGGAGCGCCTCGACGCCACCCGGCGTGAACAGCCGAATCGCCCCACCCGGCTGCTCCTGGAGAACGCTGCAATCCGAAGCGGCAGGAAGGTCGTCCTGGAAGAGCCTCTGAGCGAGGCGGAACCAACCGCTGCGCGTGAACAGGTCGAACCAACTGCCGCCGAGGGCGCCGTGGAGTTCTCGGATCTGGCCTTCGAGCTGCTTCAGATGACGGCAGCCGCTGCGCCGGCCGGCGGAGCAACTGCAGAACGTGAGCGGCCTCTTCGACCCGGCCACGTTGGCGAGGTGCACTGCCGAGCCCGGCTCCGGATCGTGCGCATCGGGCAGCAGTCCGATACCGGTGCGGTGGAATTCGAGGCGAGGGAAGAGCTTCACGACAGGGTCGCCAGTTGGCTTTGGGGCTGAGAGTCAACACGCTCGGAAGCGAGGCCGGACCAGCGCGAAAGGCCGATCCGCTACGCTGAACGCGTAAACGCTCGACTATACCGCCGATTCGGCGGTTTGTGGTGTCGTCTCCTGCCCGAAACTGGCCGCGATTTCCGAACCCGGCGGATCGCGAAACGTCCGACGAAGAACGATGGACCGCGTGTACCGCTTGAACCGCAGGGAGGCTCTGGCGACTGCGGCCGGTCTCCTCGGTTTCGGCAGTCACACGCCGACCCGGAGCGCACAGAGGAGGGTCCGGGAAGGCGGTTCCGGTCCGCGTCTGGCGGAACTCGACCGAATGCTGGGCGAACAGGTCGAGAAGGGGTTCGCCGGCAGTGTGCTCGTTGCCCGGGGCCGCGAGGTGCTGCACCTTGCCGGCTACGGCCTGGCGGACCGGGAGGCCGGCGTCCCCTTCCGGCCTGAGACCGTGTCGACAATCGGCTCGATCACCAAGCAGTTCACCGGCGCGGCGATCCTCAAACTCCAGGAACAGGGCCACTTGAACGCCGGCGACTCGGTAGGGCGTTTCTTTCCGGAGGCGCCCGCAAGAAAGAGGGCGATCACGATCCACCAGCTCCTCACCCACACGGCCGGTCTGCCGCCGGCGCTGGGTTCCGACGAGGAGTACGTCGGTCGTGACGACTACCTGCAGGAGGTCTGGCGCACCGAGCTGCGTTATCCACCGGGCGAACGGCACGACTACTCCAACACGGGCTACTCCGTTCTCGCCGCGATCGTCGAACGCAGCACCGGCAGACCCTACGAGGAGTTCCTGCGAGGGGAGTTCTTCGAACCGCTGGGTATGCATCACACCGGCTATCGCCTGGCCGACTGGTCGGAGGCACACGTCGCCGCCGGCTACCGGGACGGCCGGCGCTTCGGCCGGGTCATCCAAAAGCAGAACCGCGAAGCCGGCTTCTCCTGGCACCTCGTGGGCAACGGAGGCATCCACTCGACCGTTGAGGACATGTTCCGCTGGGTCAAGGCTCTTCGGGGCGGCGAAGTGCTGTCGGCCGAGTCGCTCGGCACCCTGTTCGGCGAACATGTGGACGAGGGATACGGCGACTCCTTCTACGGCTACGGATGGGTCACCTTCCAGCTTCCGAGCAGCGAGAGGATGATCGGCCACAACGGCGGCAACGGCTTCTTCTTCGCCGACCTGAACTTCTTCCCGAACCGCGGCGACCTGCTCTACTGCGTGCTGATGAACGACGCAGGTCACGAGGAGGTGAGCCGCACGATTCGCCAGCTGCTGCTGGAACAGCCGCCCGGAGCGCGATCGCAGGAGGACCCGCAATGAGCATCACGCGCAGAGAGACGACGCGCAGTCGGCGCGACTGCATCCGAACGATGGCCGCTGCCGGCGGCGCCGCCGCACTGGCGGGCTGCACTCCGAACACGCGGGCCGCTTCGGACACGGGCGACCAGGACGCAGCGACCGTCGAGGCGGTGCACTTTCCCGAGGGCTACCCGCCGTATCCGTCGGCCGCAGCCACCGAGGGCGCCTTTGCGGAATACGTATCCCCCGGCAACGTCGGCGTCATGAAGGCGTTCGGCACCGAGCTTCACTTCGGCCAGCGCGAGGGTGCCCGCGTCCAGGACGCGTTCACGAAGAAGTGGTACTGGGACTGCCACCGCAACGGCACCCTGTACAACCTCGGGCATCGCAACCCGGACATCATCGCCGCGGTCAAGGAGGCGCTGCACCAACTCGAGATCGGCAACCTGCTTCTGATCTCGGGCTACAAGGCAAAGGCGGCCGAGAAGCTGATCGCCAGCACGGGCGGAGCCCTGACCGGCGTCACCTACACGGCCAGCGGCGCGGAATCCACGGAGGTCGCGATCCGAGCCGTCCGCGGCATGACCAGGCGGACGAAGCTGGTCTCGCTCGAGGCCTCCTACCACGGCCACACCTGCTTCGCCCTGGCTGCCGGCGACAACCCGGACAACCACGAGCGGTACCTCCTCGACTTCGACGACTTCGTCTTCGTGCCGTACAACGACCTGGACGCGATGACCGCCGCGGTCGACGACGAAACCGCCGCGGTGCTGATCGAGTCGTCGCCTGCGCAGTCGGGATTCCCGGTTCCCGATTCCGGCTACTTCCAGGCCGTGAACGACATCTGCCGGAAGAACGGAGCGAAACTGATCATCGACGAGGTCCAGACCGGCCTGGGCGCGACCGGGAAGTTCTGGTTCTGGCAACACCACGGCATCGTCCCGGACATCGTGACCACCGCCAAGGGCCTCGGCGGCGGCATCCTCGCCAACGCCGCCGTTCTGCTCGCCCCCGAGATCAAGGAGTGGTTCTTCGACACCGCGATCCCCCACTCCTCGACCTTCGGCGGCAACGAACTTGGCTGCGTCGCCACCGCCAAGGTCTGCGACCTGACGATGGCGCCCGGATTCCTGGAGCAGGTGAACGCGCTGGCCGAGCAGTTCGCCGAGGGGCTGCGGGGCGGTCCCTACCGGGTCAACCAGCACGGGCTGTGCATGGGCATCCTCTCCGAGGAGATGGGCAAGATGGAGATGACCGCGAGGCTCTTCGAAGCCGGAATCTTCACCGTGCCGGCCTGGTACACGGACGGTGGAGTGGAGTTCCGACCCATCCTGACGCTCACCGAGAACGAGGCGGACGAGATCATCCGCATCTTCCGGGACACCGTCGGCTAGCAGCTTGCGCCGCAGGACGCGGCGAAGCCAGTTCTGCGACGCAGGATGCTAGTGAGGTGGGGGCTGGGGCCAAACACGGAGTCCGCGACGGGTTTGGCGGCTCTAGGCGCCACGCCGAGTGCGCCAGTCGCACCGTCCACTTGACAGCCGCTCCCGTCCTCTCCTACGCTCCGCTGCACGCTTTGCCATCCGGCGGGAGCGAACGTAGACCCATACCCACAGCACCTTCCACCTAGAAGGGACTCTCGAACCGGCCATGACGCGCCTGGCCTCACGATCGACTCGCAGGAACGCTCGGACACCCGGGCGACCCGCCCTCCTGGCGCGTGCGCTGCCGCGACAGGTCGCCGATCTCGGCGTTCCCGCCGGGCTCCTGCTACTGGTCCTGATTCTGGTCCTTCTCGTCCAGGGGGCTAACTAGGCGCACAAACCGGAACCCGAAGCGATCTAGAGCCCCCAGCACAGCCTGGGGGCTTTTTTGGTTCGGCCGCTAGCGGAGCAACTGCATGCCAATAGAACGATCTGAGTGGATCTGGCTCGACGATCAGTGGAAGCCGTGGGACGAGGCCACCGTCCACCTCACCACGCACGGCCTGCACTACGGTTCCTCGGTCTTCGAGGGCATTCGCGCCTACGACACCGGCGAAACGACGGCGATCTTCCGCCTCGGCGCTCATGTGCGGCGCCTGTTCGACAGTTGCCGGATCATGCGCATGGATCCAGGCTACACACCGGATCAGGTCGAGGAGCTGTGCATCGAGGCGGTCGCCCGCAACCGCCTCGAATCCTGCTACATCCGGCCCTTGATCTACAGGGGTAACGAGGAGATGGGCCTCAATCCCACCGACTGCAGCTCCAGGCTCGCCATCTACGCGGTCAGGTGGGGGCGCTACCTAGGAGAGGAGGCGATCGAACAGGGCGTCGACGCCGCGGTGAGCTCCTGGCGGCGCTTCAACTCGAACACGGCCGTACCGCTAGGCAAGATCAGCGGGCAGTACGTGACGAACCAGTTCGTGTCCATCGAGGCGCGCCAGCACGGTTACGCCGAGGGCATCATGCTCGACGACCGCGGCCTCGTCTGCGAAGGTGCGGGCGAGAACCTGTTCCTGATCCGCGACGGTGTGATCCACACACCACCCCTCTACAACTCGATCCTGGGCGGCATTACCAGGGACTCCGTGATCACGATCGCCCAGGACCTGAAGTACGACGTGCGCTTCCAGCCGATCGCGCGCGAAGAGCTGTACCTGGCCGACGAACTGTTCATGACCGGCACAGCCGCGGAGGTAAGCCCGGTGCGTTCCGTCGACCGCATTCCGATCGGCTCCGGCAGCCGCGGCGAGATCACGCACCACCTGCAGGAGGAGTTCTTCGGCCTCGTCGAGGGCCGGCTCCCCGACCGACACGACTGGCTCACTCCCGTACCCCGACTGGCTGCGGCAACATCGGCCGCCGGGGCCTGACAGAGGAGGCCGAGATGACCGACGACACGACCGCTGCGGATCGAGCGACTGAAGAGGCCGGCATGAACACGGAGGCCGTGGTGCTGACCGGCGCCGAGATCGTCTGCGAGTGCCTCCTCCGCGAAGGAGTCGACATCGTCTTCGGCTATCCCGGCGGGGCGATCCTGCCCACCTACGATGCGCTGACCAAGTACCCGCAACTCCACCACGTTCTGACCCGGCACGAGCAGGGCGCGTCCCACATGGCGGACGGCTACGCCCGGGCCACCGGCAAGGTCGGGGTCGCGATGGCGACCAGCGGCCCCGGCGCCACGAATCTGGTCACCGGTATCGCGACCGCGATGATGGATTCCTCGCCCATCGTCTGCATCACCGGCCAGGTGCCGACCGGCGCCATCGGCACAGACGCCTTCCAGGAGACGGACGTCACCGGGATCACCTTGCCGATTACGAAGCACAACTACCTGGTCACCAGCCTGGACGAGCTGGCAGAAGTCATGCGGGAGGCCTTCCACATCGCGCGTACCGGCCGGCCGGGCCCCGTGCTCGTCGACATTCCCAAGGACATCCAGAATCAGTCCACGAACTTCGTCTACCCAACGGAGCCGGTCACGCTGCCGGGCTACAAGCCTCCCAGAGTCGGACGTGCGGATCAGGTCGACGCCGCCCTGAAACTCATCCGCGAGTCGAGACGTCCCATCATCCTGGCCGGACACGGCATCTCCATGTCGAACGCGAACCGCGAACTTGCGCAACTCTGCGAGCGGGCGCAGATTCCGGTCGCGCTCACGCTGCTCGGAAAGGGCGCCATCTCCGAGCAACACCCGATGTGCCTCGGGATGATGGGGATGCACGGCGGCGCCGAAGTGAACCACGCCATCCAGCAGGCCGACCTGCTGATCGCCCTCGGTATGCGCTTCGACGACCGGGTAACCGGCAACCTGGCGACCTACGCCCGGAACTCACGCAAGATTCACGTGGACATCGATCCCTCCGAGATCAACAAGAACGTGAACGTCGACGTCGGCATCGTCGGCGACCTCGGTGAGGTTCTCCGGCAATTGCTGGACCGCGTCGAACGCCGGCCGAACGACGCCTGGTTCGACCGCATCGCGGAGTGGCGGGCGGACTCGGAGCTGCGCGAGATCGTGCGGCCCGCCGAGGCGCCCCAGCATCCCGCCGTGCCCGAGGGCAAGCTGCTCGGCGCCCAGGTCATCCGTGATCTGTTCGAGTTCACCGGCGGCAACGCCGTGACCGTCACCGATGTCGGCCAGCACCAGATGTGGGAGGCCCAGTACTACCAGCACGAACGGCCTCACAGCCTGATCACGAGCGGCGGGCTCGGCACGATGGGGTTCGGCCTGCCGGCCGCCATCGGCGCCAAGATGGCCCGGCCCGACCAGGAGGTGTGGGCGATCGTCGGCGACGGCGGCTTCCAGATGACCTCGATGGAACTCGCTACCGCGGTCCAGGAGCAGGTCAACGTGCACATCGCCGTGATCAACAACGGATTCCTCGGCATGGTCCGCCAGTGGCAGGAGTTCTTCTACGAGGAGCGCTACAACCAGACGCCCATGGTCAATCCGGACTTCTGCAAGCTGGCGGAGGCCTATGGGATCCCGGCTACCCGGGTCACCGAACGCGGCCAGATCGAAGAGGCCGTGAACGAAAACCGGGCCCGCACCGCCGGTCCGACCCTGATCGACTTCGTCGTCGAGAAGGAGGAGATCGTCTTTCCCATGGTGCCGGCCGGCGCCGACCTCGACGACATGATCCGCCGGCCGACGCCGGAGGAGTTCGAGCGCAAGCGCCGCGAACGGGCGGCGGCAGCGGAGGCTCCCGAAGAGCCAGCGCCGGAACCCGAAGCCCCGGCCGCGGCGGCCACCGTCGGCACGCGGTTCGGAGTCTGAGGACGAGGGGACGATGGCCAAGCACATCCTGGCGGCGCTGGTCGAGAACCGCCCGGGCGTTTTGGCCCGGGTGTCGAACCTCTTCAGACGGCGCAGCTTCAACATCGACAGCCTGTCCGTGGGACGCACCCAGCGAGAGAACATCTCCCGCATGACGATCGTCATGGAGTCCGACGCCGCCGAGGCCGACCGCCTGGTCAAGAACCTCTACAAGCTGGTCGACGTGGTCCATGTCGACCACCTCCACAGCCAGCCGTCCGTGGTCCGCGACATGGCCCTCGTCAAGGTCAGGGCATCGTCGGAGAACCGGCGTGAAGTCATCCAGCTCTGCGACATCTTCCGTGCCCGCATCATCGACGTGAGCGCCGAATCCCTGGTGGTCGAGATCACGGGCGAGGAAGAGAAACTCGAGCACTTCACCGAACTCGTGCGTCCCTTCGGGATCGTCGAGATGGTCCGAACCGGCGTGATCGCTCTCGGACGCGGCGGCCACACCCTGAAGGACGAGGGATACAAACCGAACCGCACCCGATCCGCCCGCCGGCGCAACGTGCTCTGACGGCCCGGAACCCGCTCACTTCATCCGACGAGGACTCTGTTCAGATGGCAAAGCTCTACTACGACGACGACGCCGATCTCTCCCGCCTTACGGGCAAGACAGTCGCGGTCATCGGCTACGGCAGCCAGGGCCACGCCCATGCGCTGAACCTACGCGACAGCGGGCTCGAAGTCGTCGTCGGACTGCGGGCGGGAAGCGGCAGCCAGGCCAAGGCCGAGGCCGACGGTCTCGAAGTGCTGAGCAACGCCGCCGCCGCCGCCAAAGGTCAGATGATCATGATCCTGGCCCCCGACACCGCGCAGGCGACGCTCTACGAACAGGACATCGCGCCGAACCTCGAAGCCGGGGACACACTGATGTTCGCGCACGGCTTCAACATCCGCTACGGCGAGATCGAGGCGCCGGAAAACGTCAACGTGTCCCTGGTGGCGCCGAAGGCGCCCGGACACCGTGTGCGCGAAGTGTTCACCGAGGGCGCCGGCACGCCGGGCCTCGTCGCGGTCGAGAACGACGCGACGGGCGGCGCCCTGGCGGACGCCCTCGCCTACGCCAAGGGCATCGGCTGCACGCGGGCCGGCGTGATCGAGACGACCTTCGCCGAGGAGACCGAGACCGATCTCTTCGGCGAGCAGATCGTGCTCTGCGGTGGCGCCTCGGCGCTGGTGCGCGCCGGGTTCGAGAAGCTGGTCGCGGCCGGCTACCAGCCGGAAGTCGCGTACTTCGAATGCCTGCACGAGTTGAAGCTGATCGTCGACCTGATGTACGAAGGCGGCCTCGGCTACATGTGGTACAGCGTCTCCGACACCGCCGAGCACGGCGGCTACCACGCCGGCGATCAACTGATCACGAAGGACGTGCGCGAGGTGATGGACAAGGTGCTCCGCGACATCCAGGACGGGACCTATGCCCGCGACTGGATCGCGGAGAACAAGAACGGCCGGCCGCGGTTCGATCCCCGCCGGGCGACGGAGAGGACGCATCCGATCGAGGAAGTTGGCCGGGAACTGCGTCGGATGATGCCGTTCCTGGACGCCAAGGAGGTGTAGACATGAAAGGACGAAAAAGTCGGAACGGCGACTACGTCCGAATCTTCGACACCACGCTGCGCGACGGCGAGCAATCGCCCGGCGCAACGATGACCAGCGCCGAGAAGCTCGAGGTGGCGCGCCAACTCGCCGTGCTCGGCGTCGACATCATCGAAGCCGGTTTCCCCGCGGCCAGCCCCGACGACCTGGAGGGGGTGCGGCGGATCGCGCGCGAGGTAGGGGCCCGAAAGGGCCCGGTCATCGCGGGTCTCGCCCGCTGCTGGCGCGAGGACATCGACAAGGCCTGGGAAGGAGTCCGGGACGCCGCCAGGCCGCGCATTCACGCCTTCATCGCCACCTCCGACCTGCACATGGAACGCAAGCTGGGGATGACCCGGGAGCAGGTGTTGAGCCAGGTCGGCCACATGGTCGCGCATGCCCGCTCCTTGTGCGACGACATCGAGTTCAGCCCCGAGGACGGCAGCCGCTCCGACCCGGACTTCCTGGTCGAGGTGCTTTCGCTGGCGATCAAGGAAGGCGCCACAACGCTGAACATTCCGGACACGGTCGGCTACGACATGCCGGTCGAGTACCGGGACCTGTTCCGCTACCTGATGGAGCACACGGACGGCGCCGATCGGGTGATCTGGTCGGCCCACTGCCACGACGACCTCGGCTGCGCCACGGCGAACACCCTGGCCGCGATCGAGGCCGGCGTCCGCCAGGTCGAAGTGACGATCAACGGCATCGGCGAACGCGCCGGGAACACGTCGCTCGAGGAAGTCGTCATGGCGCTTCACACCCGGCCCCAGGTCTACGGCGTCGGCACCCGTCTGAACACGACCGAACTCGTGCGCACGAGCCGCCTGGTGGCGCACTACACCGGCATCGCGGTGCCCCGGAACAAGGCGATCGTGGGTGAGAACGCGTTCGCGCACGAGGCCGGCATCCACCAGCACGGCATGCTCCAGGATCAGCGCACCTACGAGATCATGACCCCGCAGACCGTCGGCCTGACCCAGAGCAAGCTGGTCCTGGGCAAGCACTCCGGCAAGCACGCGCTGCGGGTGCGCATGGAGGAACTCGGCTTCGAACTGAACCGGGAAGAACTCGGCGAGGCCTTCCGGCGCTTCAAGCAGCTCGCCGACCAGAAGAAGGACATCACCGACGCCGACCTGCAGGCGCTCGCGAACCAGGAGATCCTGGCGCCAACGGAGATCTTCACGCTGCTCGAGCTGCAGATCTCCTGCGGGCGGCCCGGCATGCCGACCGCGACCGCCCGACTGCGCGGTCCGAACGGCCAGGAGTACATCTCGCCGGGTGTCGGGACCGGCCCCGTCGACGCCACCTTCAGCGCGATCGACGCGGTCGTCGAGGCCGAGAACACGCTGCTCGAGTACAACGTCCACAGCGTCACCGAAGGCATTGACGCGATGGGCGAGGTCACGGTGCGGATCAAGAGCCCGGCCTCCGGCCCCGGCGACGGCCGGATCTTCGGCGGTTACGGCGCCGACACGGACGTCATCGTCGCCTCGGCCAAGGCTTATCTCGCGGCCCTCAACCGGATGCTGACCGTCATCGGCACCAAGTACACGGCCGGCGAGGGCGCACCGGCGACTCTCAGGGTCTCGAGCCCGCAGCCGGTGGAAGCATGAGCCAGACCCGGACACTGTTCGAGAAGATCTGGCGGCGCCACCTGGTCGCGGCCGAGGAGCGCGGCCTGCCTGCAACGCTCTTCATCGATCTGCATCTGGTTCACGAAGTGACCTCGCCCCAGGCGTTCACCGACCTGGCCGAACGGGGATTGACCGTGCGGCGGCCCGATCTGACCCTGGCGACGATGGACCATTCGACGCCGACAGATCCCTCGATCGATGGCGCAAGGCTCAGGGTGCTCGACCCGGAGGGCTCGGCGCAGCTCGACCAGTTGCAGGCGAACTGCGAACGCTACGGCATCCCGCTGTACGCGATGGGCGACGAGCGGCGCGGCATCGTGCACGTGATTGGACCGGAACTCGGCGCCACTCAGCCCGGAATGACGGTCGTCTGCGGCGACAGCCATACGAGCACCCACGGCGCGGTCGGGGCGCTCGCCTTCGGCATCGGCACCAGCGAGGTCGGCCACGTCCTCGCCACGCAGTGCCTCTTGCAGCACCGGCCGAAGACCTATGAGGTCCGGGTCGACGGCCGGCTGCAGGAGGGCGTGGTCGCCAAGGACATCATCCTGGCCGTGATCGCCAGGCTCGGGATCGGCGGCGGCACGGGCCACGTGTTCGAGTACACCGGCGAAGCGATCCGGTCGCTCGACATGGAAGGCCGGATGACGGTCTGCAACATGTCGATCGAGGGCGGTGCCCGCGCCGGGCTGATCGCGCCCGACGACGTGACCTTCGATTACCTCGAGGGGCGGGCGATGGCACCGTCCGGCGAGGCCTGGGAGGCGGCGCTCGAGGACTGGCGTTCCCTGCCCACCGACGAGGGGGCGGTCTACGACCGGACCACCACGGTCGACGGTTCGAGTCTCGAACCGATGGTCACCTACGGGACGAATCCAGGCATGGCGATCCCGATCGCCGGCGCGATTCCCGAAGACGCGGCGGTCGAACCCGAGAAGCGAGCCTCGTTCCGCAAGGCGCTCGACTACATGGCGCTCGAACCGGGCCAGCAGCTTGAGGGCAAGCCGATCGACGTCGTCTTCGTCGGCAGTTGCACGAACTCCCGCTACAGCGACCTTGCGGCCGCCGCGGGCGTCCTGCGGGGACGCAAGGTCGCCGACGGCCTCCGCGTGCTCGTGGTGCCCGGGTCCGACGCCGTGAAGCGGCAGGCGGAGCGCGACGGCCTCGCCCAGATCTTCGTCGACGCCGGCGCCGAGTGGCGCGAGGCCGGTTGCTCCATGTGCCTGGCGATGAACGGCGATCAACTGGCGCCCGGCCAGTACGCGGTCAGCACCTCCAACCGCAACTTCGAGGGCCGCCAGGGCGCCGGCGGACGCACCTTCCTGGCGAGTCCGTTGACTGCGGCCGCGTCGGCTATCACGGGCCGCGTGACCGACGTCCGCGAGGTGCTGTCGTGAGCAGCCGCTTCGATCGCTTCACCGGCACCCTGGCGCCGCTGCCGATCCAGAACGTCGACACCGACCAGATCATCCCGGCCTCCTACCTCAAGGTCACCGACCGCAGCGGCCTCGCCTCCGGCCTGTTCTCCCGCTGGCGCTACCGGGACGGAGACCCGGAAGGCGAACCCATCTCCGACTTCGTGCTGAACCGCGCCGAGCACGCCGAAGCCAGGATCCTCCTGGCCGGCGACAACTTCGGTTGCGGCAGCTCCCGCGAGCACGCGCCCTGGGCCCTCGTCGGCTACGGCTTCCGCGTTGTGATCAGCACCTCCTTCGCCGACATCTTCCACAGCAACGCGCTGAAGAACGGCCTGCTCGTCGTTCCGGTGACGGAAGAGGTGTCCGCGTCCCTGTTCGCCGCCGTTTCCGCCGATCCGGCAGCCGAAGTCACGATCGACCTGGAAGCGCAGACACTACGCCTCCCCGACGGCAGTGAAACGGCCTTCGAAGTCGATCCCTTCGCCCGCCGCTGCCTGCTCGACGGCACGGACCAGCTCGGCTATCTACTGAAGCAGGGGCCGGCGATCGAGGCGTTCGAGGCGGGGCACCCCTCGCGGCTCGACACGCGGTCGGCCTGAGGGGCCGGCCGGCGCCAGCGCATGCAAGCGAACATCGTCCTTCTGCCCGGCGACGGCATCGGGCCCGAAGTCACCGCCGAAGCAGCCCGGATTCTCAGAGCGGTCGCCGACCTGGGCGAGCACGAGTTCCGGCTCGATTCCCATCCGATGGGTGGAAACGCGATCGACGACTTCCAGAATCCGCTGCCACCCACGACACTGGCCTCCTGCAAGGAGGCCGATGCGGTGCTGCTCGGCGCCGTCGGCGGACCGAAGTGGTCCGACCCGACGGCCGAGCTCAGGCCTGAGCAGGGGCTCCTCGACCTGCGGGCCGAACTCGGGCTGTTCGCCAATCTACGACCGGTGCCCGTGTTCGAATCGCTCGCCCCGTTCGCGCCGCTCAAGCCCGAACTGCTGCGCGGCGTGGATCTCCTGTTCGTGCGCGAACTGACCGGCGGCATCTACTTCGGTCCCCGCCAGGAACAGGGCGACGGCGACGTGGCGCACGACACCCTGGTCTACTCGACCGGCGAAGTGGAGCGAGTCGCCCGCGTGGCGCTGAAGGCTGCCCGGAGGCGCCGAAAGAAGGTCGCGTCGATCGACAAGGCGAACGTCCTTGCCTCGATGCGGCTTTGGCGCCGCGCAGTGACCGAGGTCGCCGGCGCCTACCCCGACATTGAGGTGACTCACCACCTGGTGGACGCCTTCGCCATGCAGTTGATGCGCTCGCCCGCGGACTACGACGTGATCCTGGCCGGCAACATGTTCGGCGACATCCTGAGCGACGAGGCTGCGATTCTCGCCGGCTCCCTCGGCATGCTGCCCTCGGCGTCGCTGGGCTCCGGGCGACAGGGCCTGTACGAACCGGTCCACGGTTCGGCGCCCGACATCGCCGGTCGCGGCATCGCGAACCCGATCGGCGCGATCCTGAGCGCCGCGATGCTGCTCCGGCACAGTCTTGATCTCGAGGTCGAGGCGGCCCAGGTCGAAGCGGCGGTCGCGGCGGTTCTGGACGACGGGCTGCGCACCGCGGACCTGGTGCCGGAGGGCGGTCAGGCCGTGTCGACGGAGGAGTTGGGAAGGGCGGTGGAGGCGAAGCTCTGACGGAACGCGACGCTACGACTGGAACAGGACCAGCAGGACGGCGCCCAGGACGAGCCGATACGCGACGAAGACCTGCAGACTCCTACGCCGGACCCAGCCGAGCAGCGCGCCGATCACCAGGTAGCCGACGACGGCGGATAGCGCCGCGACCAGGAGCAGAGACGGAAGGTGCGAAACCGGCAACTCGCCGCTGAGCATCTCCAGGGTGTTGTTGCCGGCGACGAAGATGCCGGCGGGAATCGCCATCAGGAAGGCGAATCGCGCCGACGATTCGCGGTCGAAGCCGAGCAGCCGGCCGGCGCTGATCACGACTCCGGCCCGGGAGGCGCCCGGCACGAGCGCCATGGCCTGCGCAACGCCAAACACCACCGCTCGTGGCCAGGTCAACTGCCCGAGCCGGCGGTCCTGTCCACCCCAGCGGTCGGCCGCCCCTAGCACCAGGCCGAAGCCGATCGTCGCCCAGGCGATCACGCCGGGACTACGGGCGGCGCCGGCCACCCAGCCTTCTATCGCGATACCGATGACGAGCACCGGCACCGACGCGACGGCCAGCAGGGGGATCATCCGCCGCGCGTTCGCGTCGCCGGCATCCACGCCCGGGCGCAGAGCCCGGACGTAGACCACCAGGTCCTTCCGAAAGTAGGCGACGACAGCCAGCAGCGTGCCGGTGTTCGCCGCCACGTCGACCGCAAGGCCCTGGTCGGGCCAGCCGAACAGCCGCGGCAACAGGATCAGGTGCGCCGTCGAACTGATCGGCAGGTACTCCGTGAGCCCCTGTACCAAGGCCACGAGAATCAACTGCACGGGCCCCACGAAGCGAGGATAGCGCCCGCGGTGCGGATACGATGCGCGCCATGACCAAGCCACGCACGTACCTCAGCTTGATCGCCGCAACTCTTGCCCTGCTGGTGGCGATTCCCGCCTGCGCCCAGGAAGAGGCCAGCGCCGCGGCCAACGATGAGCCGCCCCTCCCGGAAACCTGGGACCAGAAGGCCTCCTACGCGCTCGGCGTGAACGTCGGCAGCAACCTGGGGCCGAACGACTTCCTGCTCGACCCCGATCTGTTTCTCCGCGGCTTCAGGGACGCACTGGAAGGTACGGAGGCGATGGAGTCCGACGAAATCGACAGCGTGCTCAGGGAACTCGGCGCCAAGATGCAGGCGCACGCGGATCGCCAGCGACAGGCGGCGCTGCTCGAGAACACCGCCCGCAGCTCGGCGTTTCTGGCCATGAAGGCAAAGGAAGAAGGCATCGTCAAGAGGGACTCCGGCCTGCTCTACCGCGAACTCCGGGCCGGCGAGGGCGAAAGCCCGACCGCGGCCCAGGCAGTGACCGTCCACTACCGGGGCACCCTGATCGACGGCACGCAGTTCGACAGCACCTACGACCGCGACCAACCCGCCACCAGCCCCGTCAACGGCTTCATTCCCGGCTGGGTGGAGGCGCTCCAGTTGATGAAGCCGGGCGCAAAGTGGGAACTCTTCATCCCGGCCGACCTGGCGTACGGCGCGGACGGCGCACCGCCCGCCATTCCACCGGGCGCCGCACTCAGGTTCGAAATCGAGCTGTTGGAGGTCCAGTAGCCGAAGGCGGCCGGCCCCCTCGGTCAATCCGCTTCGACGGTGAATCGGTAGCCGACGCCGCGGACGGTGTGGAAGTGCCGCGGTCGCTCGGGATCGGGCTCGAAGCGCTTGCGCAACCGGAGAACGAAGTTGTCGATTGTTCGGGAGGACGGGAACGCCTCGTAGCCCCAGACGCGGTCGAGAATGTCCTCGCGCGAGACGACTTCCCCTTCCCGCTCCGCCAGGGTCTTGAGGATCATCGCCTCCTTCTGGGTCAGCTGCTGGTTCTTCCCATCCCAGGAGGCGCCGGCGAAGGCGGTGAAGTCGAAGTGGTTGTCACCGAAACGCACGACATCCGGCCCCGTCTCCGCCACGCCCCACGCACGGCGCCGCAGGATGGCCTGGACCCGAAGGAGCAACTCGGTGAGGTGGAAGGGCTTGGCGAGGTAGTCGTCGCCCCCGGCTTCGAGCCCGCGAATGCGATCGTCGACCGTCGCCTTCGCGGTGAGGAACAGCACCGGTGTATCGACACCGTTCCGCCTCGCCTCCTCGCACAGCGTGAAACCGTCCACACCCGGCAGCATCACGTCGAGAATCACCAGCTGGTAGCGGGGATCGCGGATCCGAGCCAGCGCCTCCTCGCCGTCGCCGATCCAGTCGACGTCGAGACCCTCCGCCTCGAGGTTGAAGCGAATGCCGGCGGCCAGATTCTCCTCGTCCTCGATCAGGAGGACCCGGGCCGCCTCGTCGGTCGCGGCTCTCACGAGGCCCGCTCCTCGGCCGATTCACGGGCGGGCCAGGTGACGCGAAACGTGGCGCCCCGACCCGGGCCCTCACTGCTCGCCTCGACTTCGCCACCTTCCAGGGCAACGAAGCCGCGCACGAGGTAGAGACCCAGACCGCTGCCCTGCTTGTTGCGCCGTAACTCACTGCCGGGCCGGTAGAACTTCTCGAACAACCGCTGGCTCTCGGCGGGCTCGAAACCGACACCGTCGTCGAGAACCAGGAGTTCGACCGCCGAACCGAGGCGCCTGGCCGTGACCTCGACCCGGCTGCCCGCCGTCTGCGCCGACTCGATCGCGTTGCCGATCAGGTTCCGCAGCACCGTGCCGAGCCCGACGGGATCCGCCCGCAGGCCGAGACCGGACTCGACCTCGACCTCGATATCGATCCCCTCCGCGCCATGCACGCGGTGTCCAAGCTCCGCGAACGCCAGGGAGACTGCCTCGGAGAGGTCGACCGGCTCACGGCGCGGCACCGCTCGTCGCTCCTCCAGACGCGTCGTCTCCAGCAGGTTGCCAACGAGACGTTCGAGCCGGCGCAAGTCTTCCAGGTTGCGCTCCAGGAGTCCGCGCCGGTCCGTCGCCGCCAGGTCGCGCAGCAACAGGGTTTCTGTCGTAAGCCGCAGACTCGCCAGCGGACTCCGCAACTCGTGAGATACCGCCGCCAGGAAGTTCTGCTGGCGGTTCAGCAGGTCCGCCTCCCGGTGCAGGACCCGCCATAGCACCAGAATCCCGCCGGCGAGCACGAGCAGGAAGAAGGCTCCTTCCCACCGATACTGGGACAGGTGGCTGCCTCGCTCCGCTTCGATCTCCTGGAGGGCGTCCGGACGGATCCGCGCGCCTTCCGCCCCGATCAGAAGGTCCGGGTAGAGGTCGCGAAGCTCGTCGGACGGCTGACCGGCCAGAAGCGACGCCTCGGCGGCCGTGCGGTCGACCTCCAGACGAGCCACACGATCCTCGGCAATGCGGTCCGCAATCCGTGCCTGGTCGACCAACCACCAGACGACCTGGACCGCCGTGATGGCGAGCAGCAGCAGAAAACCGACCTGGAGCCGTCGCACGCGCAGATTCTCTGCCGACGACGCGGCGCTCAGCCCGAACGAGGAGAATGGCCTCGGCATCGCCTCCGTATTCTGCTATGAAGGCGCGCCGATGCTCGAACCGGTCTCCGTCCACCGTGTCCCGTCCACCGACGGCGTCGAACTCGCGGTCTACGACTTCGGCGGTGAAGGCCCCGATCTGATCGCCGGCCACGCCACCGGCTTTCACGGGCGGGTCTATGACCCGATGCTCGAGCGGCTCGACGGCTTTCGCCGGATCAGCGTCGATCTGCGGGGGCACGGCGACGCGACCGCGCCCGACGGCCTCGACTACAGCTGGGAGAGTTGCGCGGAGGATCTGGTCGCAGTGATCGACGCGCTGGAACTCGGCTCCGAGCGACCGCTGTTCGGTTTCGGCCACTCGATGGGCGCCGCCTCGTTACTGATGATCGCGCCCGAGAGGCCAGGGCTGTTCGCCGGACTGGCCTGCTACGAACCGGTCATCTATCCACCCGGCGTCACGGACGACGACGCCCGCCTCGGCGTCTGGGTCGAACGGACAAGACGTCGCCGCAAGCGCTTCGCGTCGCTCGAGGCCGCCGTCGCCAACTACGCGGAGAAGGTCCCCTACTCCCTGCTCGACCCGGAAGCGCTCGAGGTCTACGTTCAGCACGGCTTCGCGCCGTCAGCGGACGGCGCGGTCGAGATCAAGTGCCATCCGGACATCGAGGCGCAGCTCTACCTCATGGGGCCCCACCATCGTGCCTGGGACGGGCTCCACCGGGTGGAGTGCCCCGTGACCCTGATGCGAGGCTCCGTGCTCATACCCGGGCCCGCATACTGGGCCGAGGCGATTGTCAGCGAGCTGCCGCACGTGCTCTTTCTGGAGATCGAGGGCCTCGGCCACCTGGGCCCGCTCGAGGATCCGGAACAGATGGCGGCCCTCGTGACCTCAGCGCTCGCCGCCTAGGAGCTCCCGCCCGCGGGCCAGCGCTTGCCGCTCCTCGACCCGCCGGCCGAGGCGGTTCAGGATGTCGGCCAGCACGAAGTAGCCGAGCGCGCCGTCCCGGCCGACCGGCTCGCCCTCCAGACCGCGGCGCACGAACGTCTCGGCTTCTTCGAGGTCGCGGCCGTGGTCCATCAGCGCCTTCGCCAGGTGGAAGTAGCCGACGGTGAAGTCCGGAGCCGCTTCGACCGCGCCGCGGTAGGCCTCGATCTGGAGATCCTCGCGACCCTGCCGGCCGTAGAGGCGGCCCAGGTTGAAGCGGGGCCGGTGGTCCCGGGCGCGCAATTCGGCCGCCTGCCGGTAGGCGCTGATCGCGTCCTCCATCCTCCCCGACTCGTCCAGCAGGACAGCGAGGTTGAAGTGGGCCTCGCCCAACTCCGGGTTCGAAGCGATGGCCTGGCGGAACTTCGCCTCCGCATCGCCGCTACGGCCCAGCAGCGCCATCACCTCGCCCAGCTTGTTCGTGATGACCGCGGGCGGTTCACGCCCTTCGGCGGCGGCGGCCAGCACTCCCTCGGCTTCGCTCAGTTCGCCGCCGTCGACGTGGATCCGCGCCAGCGCCATCGTCGCCTTGGCGTCCTGACCCGCGACTTCTAGCAGCCGGCGGTAGCCGACCACCGCCTCGTCGATGCGTCCCAGTTCGCGGTAGGCGTTGGCGAGGCCGAGCAGCGACTGCCGGTGCTCCGGATCGAGGGCCAGCGCGCTCTGGAAATGACCGATCGCCGGCTCCGGATCGCCCCCGAGGAGGGTGATCGTGCCCAGAAGCTGGTGCGCGTCGAGCAGCCCCTCGTCTTCGGACAGCGCCGCCCGCAACTCGGCCGCCGCCGCGTCCTCGTCGCCGGCGCCGAACGCGCTCTGCGCCCGCATGATCGCGCGGTGCAGGTGCGCCTTGTCCTTCGGATCGGCGCGCGGGCCTTCCGAGTCCCCCCGACCGGCGGCACCGCGGCCGGCGAGGTAGCCGAGGGCACGCAACTGTGCCAGCGTGTCTTCGTCGAGATCCGGTTCGGCGCTGGAACTCGGGGCCGTCCGATCGAGTTCCGCCGCGAGCTCGAGAGCCTCCGCCCGCAGGAGGCGCGACAGATCGCGCTCTTCGAGGAGGATGTTCGCGAGTTCGCCCGGGTCCTCGAGCAGGGAGTAGAGCTCGGGTTCGGGCGCTTCGATGTACTTGTGCTCCGCCGTGCGCAGCGAGCGAAGCGGCGCCCAGCCGTAGTGGTCGAGGGCGTAGAAGGATTCGGCGTAGACACCCCGTTCGGCAAGCGGATTCGGCAGGCCCTGCATGTCCGGGAGCAGACTCCGGCCCTGGGCCGCGCCGGCTCCGTCGAGGTCCAGAAGCTCGATCAGCGTCGGCGCGATGTCGACGTGGCTCACGGCGTCAACGACCAACCGGCCCGCCTCGACGCCGCCGGGCAGCCGGACGATCAGCGGCACATGGACCGTGGAGTCGTAGACGAAGAACCCGTGGTAGCTCTCGCCGTGGTCGCCGAGTCCTTCGCCATGGTCGGCCGTCAGCACGACGACCGACCCATCGAACACCCCGCGCTCCTCGAGAGCGGCGCGGAATTCGCCGATCAGCGAGTCCGTGTAGGCGACCTCGCCATCGTAGGGCCGTCCCTCGTACTCGGACCGGAACGGCTCCGGCGGGTCGTACGGATCGTGAGGGTCGAACAGGTGGAGCCACAGAAAGAAGGGCTCCTCACCCACCACACAATCGAGCCACTCCAGGGCGTGCGCGATCGTCTCCGGACCCGCCCGCTGGACCGAGCCCAGGTTGGCGCCGGCCATCGCGTCGAGGTCGAAGTCGTCGACGTAGGTGTCGAAGCCGCGGGCGATCCCCCAGCGCGCGTCGAGCACGAAGGCGCTGACGAAACCGCCCGTCCGGTAGCCGGCGTCCCGGAAGCGCTCGGCGATCGTCACGAGTTCGGGCGCCAGCACGTAGCCGACGTTCTCCCGGACCCCGTGGGACGGCGGGTAGAGCCCGGTCATGATCGAGCTGTGGGCCGGCAGGGTGAAAGGCACCGTCGACGACGCGTTGGCGAAGCGGACTCCCTCCGCCGCCAGCCGGTCGATGTGCGGCGTCGCGACGCGGTCCGAGCCGTAGCTCGACAGCCGGTCGGCCCGCAGCGTGTCGATCGTGATCAGGAGGACCGCTGGCTGCCCGGTCGATGCTCCGCTCCGCGGGTGCTCGACGTCCGCCGGCACCGGCGACGGCGCCGCGGCTTCCGGCTCGGGTCCACAGGCGACGAGGCCCAACCCCAGCACGGTCGCCGGCACGAGGACGTGAAGCGCAGCGCTAGAACCAGCGCCGGACGCGCTTCGCATAGTCCCGGTACTCGTCGCCGAACTTCCGCTCCAGGTAGGCCTCCTCCCGCAGGATCACGCCCCAGCGCAGCAGGAGGGCCACCGCCACGGCGAGGGCCACGAACCACCAACTGCTCAGAGCGAGTCCGATGCCCAGGAACGCCAGCACCATGCTCGCATAGATCGGATTGCGGGACCACCGGTAGGGTCCTCTGATCACGAGCTTCGCGGTCGGATGATGCACCGGCAGGGAGGAGCCGCCGCGGACCATCGTCCGAGCCGACCAGGTCAACCAGGCGAAGCTGGCGCCCACGATCACCGCGCCGGCGACCACCAGGGGCCCATTGGTCCCCACCGGCCAGATCCGGAGCGGCAGCAGCCAGGACAGCCCGAAGCCGAGGACCAGGCAGGCCAGCACGAGCACCGGCGGCGTGAAGGCCGTCTGGGCCCGATCCGCTTCGCTGCTCGCTGTCACGGTCGTTCCGGCCTCATCAACCGGTCTCGCGAAGAGCTCCGAGGGCCCGAATGTGCTCCGGCCCCAGGCCGCAGCAGCCGCCGACGATCTGAACGCCCGCGGCCACCCAGCCGCGCGCCTCTTCCAGCAGATCAGCCGGATCGATCACATCGACGAAGTTCCAGTTCGGCATCGTGAAGTAGCCCGACTCCGGGTACACGCCGACAGGTCCGTCCCAGCGCTCCTGAACCATCGCCACCGCCTCGGGAACAGCGGCGATCTCCGAGTGCATCACGTGCACTACGTGTGGCCCGAGCGGAATCAGCGTGTCGAGCAACTCCTCGAAGGACTCGTCCGGCCAGTTGAACGGAGTGATCGCGCCCGTGTCCGGGTCCTTCCGCGCGCTAACCCCCAGCCAGACCGGCAGGCCTGTCTCCTTCGCTGCCTTGAAGGCCAGCGCCGCCCGCTCGCGGTCCTGCATCATCTCGAGCGCGATCACGTCGACCCCCGCCTCGGCCAGCAGTCCGCACTGCTCCCGGTAGGCCGCCATCTGCTCGTCCAGCGGCGCGTAGCCGCCCCGGATGTTGCTCGCCGGCATCGTCGACATCGAGCCGGCCACGAGCACGCCGGGACACCCGGCCCGCTCCCGCGCCTCGAGCGCGGCCTCCACCGCCCGCCGCACGATCACAGCAACCTGGTCGCCAAGGCCCGCCGCCTCGAGCAGGGGCCGGTGTGTCGCGAAGGTGTTCGTGATGATCGCGTCGGCCCCAGTCCGGATGTAGTCCTCATGTAGGTCCCGGATCGCGTCCTGGTGCTCGAGCGCCGCCGTCCCGCACCAGGCAGCCGAGTCCATCGGCACACCCCGGCGCTCCAGTTCTGTCCCGGTACCGCCGTCGAGCAGCAGGATCTCCCCGCGGTCCAGGCACTCGTGCCACTCTTCGACGATCCCCATCTTCTTCCCTTTCGAGGCGCCACTCTGCCACACCACGAAGGCGTCGCGGGCTACACTCGCGGTCCGCCTCGCGCCGAGGTCAACCTGGGAGGCAACGCGATGAGCAGCGACTGGTTCTACAAGTTCGACACCCTTTCCCTGCACGCCGGCCAGCGACCCGATCCGACTACCGGAGCGCGCGCCGTACCGGTGGTCAACTCGACGTCCTACGTGTTCCGCGACACGGACCACGCCGCCGGGCTGTTCAACCTCGAGGAGGCCGGTCACATCTACTCGCGGATCTCGAATCCGACGGTGGCGGTGTTCGAAGAACGGATCGCCGCGCTCGAGGGCGGAGTCGGCGCGGTGGCCACCGCTTCCGGACAGTCGGCCTTCCACTTGGCCGCGGCGACGATCCTCTCCGCCGGGGACCACGTCGTCTCTTCGGCGGCCATCTACGGCGGCACCCACAACCTGCTGAACCACACCCTGCGCCGGTTTGGCGTCGAGACGACCTTCGTCGAACCGACCGATCCGGGGAACTTCCGGCGCGCCGCCCGTCCGAACACAAAGCTGTTCTTCGGCGAGACGATCGGGAACCCGCGGATCGACGTGCTGGACATTTCCGCCGTCGCCGAGCATGCGCACGGGATCGGCGTACCGCTCCTGATCGACAACACGTTCGCCACGCCGTTCCTGTCGAGGCCCATCGACCTCGGCGCGGACATCGTGATGCATTCGGCGACCAAGTTCATCGGCGGCCACGGCGTCACCCTGGGCGGCGTCCTGGTCGACAGCGGCAAGTTCGACTGGGCCGCTTCCGGGCGTTTCCCGATCATGACCGAGCCCTGCCCGGGCTACCACGGCATCGCATTCGCCGAACACTACGGGCCGCCCGCCTTCATTCTGAAGGCACGGCTCGAAGGGCTCCGCGACTTCGGCGCCTGTTTGAATCCCCAGGCTGCCTTCTACCTGCTACAGGGACTCGAAACGCTGCCGCTGCGCGTCGCCCGGCACACGGAGAACGCCGGGGTCGTGGCGAAGTTTCTCGAAGGTCAGGAGGCGGTGGACTGGGTCAGCTACCCCGATCTCCCGAGCCATCCCCAACACGACCTGGCGCGGAAACTGCTCCCGAACGGGAGCGGCGCTCTGCTCACGTTCGGTATCCGCGGCGGCCTCGAGGCCGGCGTCGCCTTCATCGAGGGCCTGCAGCTCTGGTCGCATCTGGCCAACGTCGGCGACGCGAAGAGCCTTGTCATCCACCCCGCGAGCACGACCCACCAGCAGATGACCGCCGAGGAGCTGGCCGAATCGGGCGTCACCCAGGAGATGGTGAGGCTGTCCGTCGGCCTCGAGGATCCGGACGATCTCGTGGCCGATCTCGACCGGGCGCTCAAGCGTTCCCAGAAGCGGTTGCAGCGGCCGCGCGCCGTTGCTTCCTGAGCCGGAGATCCCGGAATGCCGAACTTCGAGATCGACGGCCGCAAGGTCTACTGCGGCGCCGGCGGTGCCCCCTGGGAGCCGGGGCGACCGATGGCGGTGTTGCTCCACGGCGCCGGCTGCGACCACACGGTCTGGGCCCTGCAGGCGCGATCGCTCGCACAGCACGGCTGGAACGTCGCCGCACCCGACCTGCCGGGTCACGGTTCGTCTGATGACGTCGCCGGCATCTCGACGATCGGCGACTACGCAGCCTGGACCGCCGAGTTCGCTACCGCCGCAGCCGAGGAAGCAGACAGCGAGGAACTCGCACTGGTGGGCCACTCGATGGGGGCCTGCATCGCCGTCGACGCCGCCGCCCGGCTGAACGGACCCACCAACCGGGTAGCCCTGTTCGGCGCCGGCGAGACGCTGCGCGTGAACCCCGGCCTGCTCGCCGATACGTTGAAGAGGCCGCTAAACGCCCACCGCTTCATCGCCGCCTTCGGCCACGGCACCGGCGCCCACTTCGGCGGCGCCGAGTCACCGGGACTGTGGATGCTCGGCGCGACCATGGCCCTGCTCGACCGCTGCAAGCCGCAGGTCCTCCACCGCGACTTCGCCGCCTGCAACGAGTGGGAGGGCAAGGCCAGCGCCCCGGGAGTGAACTGCCCCACGCTCGTCGTCTCCGGAGCGAAGGACCGGATGACGCCGCCACGTGCAGGCCGCGCGCTCGCCGACCGAATCGGCGACGGCAACGGCCGCGCCGATTTCGTCACGGTCACCGACGCGGGCCACATGCTGATGGCCGAAGCTCCTGGTGCCGTGACCCGCTGCCTGCGCAAGTTCCTGGGCGCGAACTAACGGACCAGGCTCTCGGCGAGACGCATCAGGGTCACCGCCTCGCGGCGGTAGCCGAAGCGATCGTCGCCTGTGTTCGCATCGGCGAGCGCAATCGCGTCGGCGAAGGTCCAACTGCCGGTGTAGACGCTGCCCCGCAATAGCTGGCCGAATCCGGCGATCGCGGCGGCGAAACCCTGTTCGGAACCGCCGCTCCCTGCGTCGCGGACAATCGGCAGTTCGATCAGGCGGCTCGTCTCCTCTCCCGGCCCCTTGTAGCGCAGGCGAAGGAAGCCGAGTTCCCCGGCGTGCCCCTCACCGGCCGCCGTGGGCGTCTCCGCGACCCGACTGACATAGCGCAGGGCATCGTGAAGTACGGCAGGCGACCCGACCGGCGTCACCTCGTAGATCGCGGTCACCGAGTGCCCGGCCCCGATCTCGCCAGCGTCCACCCGGTCGTTGTTGAAGTCCTCGCGCCGGAGGCCTCTGGTCTCGTAACCGATCAGGCGGTACTCGGCGACCGCGGCGGGGTTGAACTCCACCTGGATCTTCACGTCGTCGGCGATCGGGAACAGCGTGCCGGTGAGCTGGTCGACGAGCACCTTCTGCGCCTCGGAGAGCGTGTCGATATAGGCCGCCTGGCCGTTGCCGTTCTGGGCCAGGGCTTGCATCGTCGCATCGTCGAGGTTGCCCCGACCGAAGCCGAGGACGGACAGGTAGATGCCGCTGTCGCGCTGGCGGGCGATGAAAGCCTCGAGCTGCTCCGGGTTCGAGATGCCGACGTTGAAGTCGCCGTCCGTGGCCAGGATGACGCGCGTGACTTCACCTTCGGCGGCCATTTCTCCGGCGATCCGGTAAGCCAACTGGACTCCCGCCGCCCCAGCCGTTGATCCGCTCGCACGGAGACGGTCGAGTGCCGCCAGGATCGTCCCGCGATCGCTCGACGCCGTGGCGTCCAGCGCCAGGCCGGCGCTACCCGCGTAGGTGACGATCGCCACCTCGTCCGCCGGATCCAACTGGCCGAGCATCAGACGGAAGGACTGCACGAGAAGCGGCAGCTTGTTCGGCTGATCCATCGAGCCCGACGTGTCGATCAGGAAGACCAGGTTGAGCGGCGGTCGATCGACCGTCGCCGGCAGCCGTCCCTGGATGCCGATCTGCATCAGCAGCGTGTCCGGGTTCCACGGCGTCTCCGACACGGTCACCGTCGGCCGGAACGGCGCGCCGCGTTCTTCAGGCGCCGGATACGCGTACGGGAAGTAGTTCACCATCTCCTCGATCCGCACCGACTCCGGAGACGGCAGGTACCCGTTCATCAACGAGGAGCGGACGACCGAGTAACTCGCCGTGTCAACGTCGATCGAGAAGGTCGAGACGGGTTCTTCGCTGGCCACCTTGACGGGGCTGGCCGGCTCGTTGGCGAAGGCCTCCGTACTCGTGGGCCGGGCAATCCTCACGTCCACCGGCGGTAGAACGGCCGCCGGCAGAGGTAGCTCCGCGGCACTGAAGGCGGCTACCCTCATCCGGCTCTCCCTCGCCGCAGATTCGGCGACCACCGGAGGTTCGGCGGCCGCCGGCGGTGCGGCGATCCCCGGTCTGCTGGATAGGGCACTCCACTCGTCTTCAGCCCGCGCCTCGGCCGTGACAGTCACGGGCGACATCCCCGTAACGGTCCCCTCCCTGATCGCTGCCTGCAGGGTGAAGTCGACCGATTCGAGGTCTCCGGCGGCGGCGCGGACCGCGGCATCGGCTTCTCCCATTCCCTCCAGCGCCACTTTCACCGAGTAGTCCCCCGGAGCGACGTCGGGGAAGCGATAGCTACCGCTATTGTCCGTCAGCCCGAATCTCTCGCCGCTGGCACCTGAGAGCGTTACGCTGACACCCGGCACAGGCTCGCCCCCGTCGTCAACCACTCTTCCGCCAACCGTCGATCGCCCGGCCTCGTCTGAGGACTCCGGGGCGGGAGATGTCGCCTCGCGCTCCCCTTCCGGAACGCCTGGAGGCGACGCTACTGGCGCGGGCGCGACGCCAGCATCCGCGACAACCACGCTGGATCGCGGCGTCTCATCCCGCGTGGCGGTTACCAGGAGAACGGTCAGTCCAACCGCGGCCACAACGCCGGCGGTAGCCAGGACAGGTCGGGAAGTCAGTGCGTTCAGCATGTGTCGTACTCCATGTTCGATGCCCGCCCAGGTGATGGTGCGGCCATCGGTACGACGCTGCTCAACCTCAGAGTCTTGGACGCGATCAAAGAGCTCCTGGGCGCGAGCCAGGTTCATCTTCCGCCTTTCGGCGTCCGGCTCAGGCGTAGCGTCCTCGAATGCGCGTTTCAGATCGTCGAGTGGATCGGTCATCGCTCTGTTTCCTCTTGCCACATGGCACGCAGCCGTTTGCGGACCTCCGAGAGCCGCCAGCTCACGGTGCCTTCGGAGATTCCGAGTACCTCGGCGGCTTGCGCGTGAGTCATTTCGCCGTCGATCGTGAGCGCCACCGTCTCGCGAAGGTCGCTCGGCAGCGCACCCATCGACTGCTGAAGCCAATCGAGTCCCGCGGCCGTGTCTCTCACCGTCGCCCGGCGGTTCACTTCCCAGTCCCCCCAACCCTCCGCCGCCTTGGTCCGGCTGGAGTCCCGCCGTCGCCGATCGTGCGCCGCGTTCACCACAATCCGGTACAGCCAGGTCGTCACACGAGCCTGGCCCCGAAAGCTCTTCAGCTTCGCCGGAAGGGCAAGACAGATGTCCTGCGTCAGGTCCTCCGCCTCCTCCCGACTCCCGGTCAGCCGAAAGCTGAACCGGAAGATCCGGTCGTAGTGGAGTTCCAGCAACTCGCTGAAGGCCCGCCGATCACCTGCGGCCGCCGCCTGAAGCAGATCTTCGTCGCCCATGGCCACGCCCGTCACACTAGAGCACCGCCCGACGGACGCCCATCTGGCCTCGACGACATGCTGGACCGCCTCTGCCATCTCAACTCACCGGTATGACGCGTGAGAACGCCGAATCCTTGGCGAAGCTTCCGCCCGCTCGGCACCACCTTCCAGCCCAGTCGGGGCCCGAGGGGTCGGCTGGGCGGGTGCGTCCGACATCGCTCCGCTCCGCTTCGACTCGACCCTGCTATCTTCCCGCGGCAACCCGGAGGTCGATGACGATGCACCTGTCGATGCACAACTGGATGCGCGCGGAACCGCTCGAGAAGACGCTCGCGCGGCTCAGGGAGTTCGGCTACGAGTCGCTTGAGATCAGCGGCGAGCCGGAACTCTACGACACGGCCGAAGTGCGCGAGCTGCTCCGGCGCTACGGCATTCGCTGCTGGGGCTCCGTCACCCTGATGATGGACGGCCGCAGCCTGATCGCGAAGGACGAGGCCGAGCGTGCGAGTTCCATCCAGTACGTCAAGGACTGCATCACGATGGTCAAGGAACTCGACGGCCACGAGATCTCGATCGTGCCGGGCACCGTCGGCAAGGTCGACCCCGACTCGACGCCGGAGAACGAGTGGAACTGGGCGGTCGAGAGCATGCGGGAGATCTACGATCACGGTCAGACCGCGGGCGTTCTGCTCGCGATCGAACCGATCAACCGCTTCGAGACCTACTTCATCAACCGCGGGGCCCAGGCCCTGGCGCTCGCCGAAGCGACCGGGCCGGAGTGCGGCGTCTGCCTCGACGCCTTCCACATGAACATGGAGGACCGCGACCTGCTCGGCTCGATACGCCAGGCCGCGGGTCGCCTCGTCGACTTCCACGTCGCCGACAGCAACCGGATGGCGGCCGGCATGGGCGCCCTCGACTGGGCCGCGATCGTGCGGACGCTACGGGAAGTCGGTTACGACGGCGCGCTGACCGTCGAGTTCGTGGCCTCGATCGACCGTACTCCCGCCAACCGGCACCCCAACGCGGTGGAAACCGAGCCGACCGACATCACGCCGGAGCAGAAGAAGTTCATCGAGGACCACGGCAGCAATCTGCTGAGCGACGAGTTCTACACGATGCTCACGCGGCGCTCGGCAGAGGAGTTGCTGCCGCTAATCCGCTGAGGCTTCCGCCGTCAGGCGGCGACGGGCAATCGTCAGCCGTCCGTTCTGCCGGGACGTGTACGTTTTTCCAGGGAGCGACGACCGCGCAGTACGAATCGCGCAGCTCTCACAGCATTGGCAAAGCGCTCTTGCGGCGAAAGCCGGAGATTCCGCTCGAGCAGCGCGGCGGTCTCGGGATCCGGCTCCCCCAGACCGACGCGAATCTCGTACCCCGTTGCCCGCACGAGCCGCTCGACAAGGTCCGTTGAAGGCGTCCTGGCGCCCGATTCGACTCGGGAAACCGTGGACTGCGCAACCCCGGCGCGCTCTGCCAAGGCTGCCTGAGTCAGCCCTGCGCGCTCTCGGGCCTCGCGCACCAGACTTCGGAGGATCATTGCCTGCAAACGACGTCAGCGGATCACTTCGAGCTCTACGTCAAGACTCAACCGCTGCCAGACCCGGTCGGCTGTCAAGACAGGCTCGCTCCTCACGAGTGCCAAGGCAAGACAGGCACGATCGCCAAGCGAGAGGCCGAACTCCCTCGTCGAGCGGCGGAGTTCGCCCGCCAGGTCGGCCTGCTCCGCCGAAAACTCCTCGAGGCGGAGGCCAAGGGCGCAGAGCTCAAAGCGAAGATCCGAAGGGCCTCCACCGCCGCCATTCGTCGCGTCACCTCGAACCCGTGAGACCACCTCCGCCCAGTTGACCGTGGACATGACCGCATCGCCGAGAGCATCGGCCACAAACTCGGCTCCAGGCTCGGAATGCACAAAGGCCAGGACTGCGGAGGAGTCCAGTACAACGCTCAGGACGTCTCATCCTCCAAGCGAGCTTCCCGACGGCGATCCGCGATGAGCTCGTCCACCACGTTGCGGCCTGGCAGGCCGAACCGTTCCCGTATGCGCCGAACCACCGACTCTCTGCTCTCCACCACCAGCCGACCTTCCTGCACGCGGACGACCAGCGGGTCGCCAGGCTTGAAGCCCAGGGCCTCGCGTAGCGGCGAAGGTACGACCAGTCGGCCCTGTGCACCAAAGCGGACACTGACAGGTGTGGTTCCGTCGGACATGAGGGCTAAAGTATGCCACATGCGCCCATGACTGGCACACCCTGTTCATCGCACCATCTCCAGATCGGTTGTTTCGTCGGCCCGGTCGGCTTCGATAGCCTCGGCCGAAATGGCCAAGGTACTCCAGATCCAACACGCGACGGTCGTCGTTGACGACCTGGAGAAGGCCTGCACCTTCTACGAGCACGAACTCGGACTCGAACCGCTGCCGACGTTCAACCTCGACTTCCCGGCCCAGTTCTTCAAGATCAACGAGGAACAGCAGCTTCACGTCACGGAGTGGGAGGATCAGGCGTCGTTCCGCGGCCACCTTTGCCTGCAGGTGGACGACTTCGACTCGATCTTCTTCCGGATGCGCGAGCTCGGCGCGATCGACACGTCACCCTGGGGCAAGGTGCGGCGCCTGCCGGACGGCGCGATGCAGATGTTCATCCGCGACCCGGCGGGCAACCTGATCGAGATCTCCTGCCCGAGCGAGGTCGCCGTCGACGAGACGATCTTCAGGGACGATCTGGTCGACGCGGAGGGCCGGCTCTACGAGTCGAAGCGGGACGACCCGCGCGGGCTGCACACCGAGGACGCGACGCTCTACCACGGGCGGTAGCGGCGCCGATCGGTCGCTGGGATGGACCAGCGGACTCCTGATGAGCGAATCCGCTAGCTAGAACTCGAGTCCGAAGCGGATCATGACCCGCCGCGGGAAGAGGTAACCACTCGGCACGAACTCTTCGTCCGCGGGTACCTGGAGAGTCTCCCACCAGTCGTAGGTGTCTTCGTTGAAGACGTTCAGCAGCTGGAGATCCAGCTTGAGCTGGACCTGGCCGACGTCGAAGCGGCGGCCGAAGGAAAGATCGAAGTTGTTCTGGTCCGGCAACCGAGTGTCGTCACTGGCCGGCACGGCGATGATCCTCTGGCCACCCTGAGCAAGCGGCGCAGCCGAACCCCGGCCACCGATCACCAGTTGGCGACTGTACGGCTTGCCCGTCATGAAGCTGTAGGTCGCGCTGCCCTGGATCTTCCACGGAAGCTCGAAGCTGCCCTGGAATTGGGCCACGTGCTCTCGGTCGTTCTGCAGGGCCTGGTCGGCATTGATCCAGTTGTTCGGGTCGCGGCCGTCGGTCGAGGTGTAGAAGGGGTTTCCCTGGGATTGCAGCAAGGGGCGCGGAATGAAACCGCTCGAGTCGGACCAGGTGTACGAGGATTGGAAGCTCCAACCGTCGCTGTAGCGCCTGTTGAAGGAGAGGACCACGCCCTCGTACTGCTGGTTGTAGCTCCTTCCTGGCGCCTTGGAGCCAGGGCCCGGCCCATTACCCTTGCGCGTGGTGGGCTGCTCGATGACGCTGAACAACTGCTCCGTTTCGCCACTGAACGGGTTCGTCCACGGCACATTCTCGTAGACACCGTCGTCCAGGATCTCCCAGCCGATCAGGTTCTTCGCTTCCTTGTAGACGCCCTGAATCCCGAAGGTGTAGTTGTCGCCAAAGCGCCGCTCCCAGCCCAGCGTGAACTGATCGGTTTCGGGCGCCTTGATATCGGGATGGAACAGGTTTCCGTGGTACTCGAAGCTGGACGAGTACGACCATGGGCCGTCCAGCGACGGCCCGAACTCGGTGACGTAGACCGGCGGATTCGGTGGCGGTGCGTACCAGTTTCCGGTCACGTCGGCGTCGAAGAACTTGCCGTAGAAGGCGCGGAAGACTTGCCGGTCGCCGATCTGGTACGCCATGCCGATGCGAGGCGAAATCAGTGACCAGTCGATCACGTCCTGGACCCCGGGGATGATCTCGGAGGTGGGGCTCCAGTCCTGGTTCAGGATCGGGTAGTCCGGAATCTCGCCGTTGTGCTGGTCGTACCGCACTCCGACGTTGAGCGTCAGATTCGAGTTCACCTGCCAGGAGTCGTCGACGAAGGCCGAGACCACCGCCGTCTCGGCGCCGTAGTAGAACGGCCGGGCGGTAACCCGGTAGTAGTACGGGTAGCCCGGGTAGTACTCGTAGCGGTAGAAGTAGACGCCATTCGGCCCGCCGCCCGTCCGCGTATCGCCGTGGCCGGTACCGTAGGAGATGCCGAACTTGAAGTCGTGGTCGCCGCCCAGGAGGTCGTCGGCGTGGTGCGAGAGCTTGACGTCCAACTGGTCCCGGCCGAGCAGCCAAATGTAGGTGTAACCGGGACTGCCGCTGGACTGAGGCGGACCGCCGTCGGCCGGCGAGTAGTCCGTATAGGGATCGGCGGTGCTCCCCGTTGCCGAGAGCAGGTTGTCGTCGCTGCTGTAGCCGGTGTACATGACCTCGAGGTAGTCGTTCGGAGTCAGGACCGACTGGAACTGAAGGCCCCACGCCGGATTGTTGCCGTACTCGGTCGCGATCGCGTCCGGCGTCGTATTGGGTGCCGCGAAGACGAAGTCGTAGTCCTCGAAGTGGTACTTCGCCTCCATCAGGTTGCTGTCGTTGAACGCCGCGTTGATCTTGATGTCGGAGCGCACCGTCGGATAGGCAGTCGGGAAGGACGGGTCGACGCCCGGATCGGCGTACGCGTCATCCGTGGTCTGAATGGAGGCAAAGAACCACGCCTTGTCCCGGGCCAACGGACCGCCGAGAGTGCCCGTCAGGTCATCGAACTCCTCCCGATGGAACGGGAGGCCGTCGATCTCGGCGTTCTCTTCCGTGAGACCGTCGTTCATGTGGAACCAGTCGACCGTGCCGGCGAACTCGTTCGTACCGGACTTGGTCACGATGTTGATCGCCGCCCCCGACATGCTGCCGTACTCCGCCGGAGCGCCGATCCCCAGCACCTGCACCTCCTCGATGATCGCCGGGTTCGTCCACCAGAAGGCGCGGCCGGTGTCCGAGGAAGTCGTGTCCAGGCCGTCGATACGCCAGGAGTTCGAGGCCACGCTCGAACCGAAGGCGCTCAACGACGTGCTGCCCTCGGAGGCCTGGCTGATCCCGGGCGACACCGCGACCAGATCCCAGAAGTTCCGGTCGGTCGGCAGATCGTCGATGAAGTCCGCGGTGAAGCTGGTGCCGACGCTGGAGCTCGTCACGTCGAGGATAGGCGACGCGGTGACCGTCACCTCCTCCTCCACGGCCTCCAGTGACAGCGGGATCTCCAGGTTGACCGTCGCGGCGATGCTGACCCGAACGTCCTCGACCCGGTGGTTCCGGAAACCGTCGAGGGCCGCGGTCACAACATAGTCGTCGACCTGGAGCGACGAGATGACGAAGTTCCCGCCGACGCCGGTGATCGTGGTTCGCGACACGCCGCGATCCTCGATCGTCGCCGTCACCATAACGCCCGGCAGGCCGTCGCCGTTGGCGTCGCGGACCTGGCCGCGGATGTCGCCCGTGGTCTGCGCGGCGGCGGAGGCCGCGACGGTCAGGGCGAAGGCAGAGGTCGCAAGGATGCGGAGGGCTCGTTCGTTCGGTGATGCCATGGGATCTCCCGCCGTTCGGTCGAGTTGAAGGGGGCGAAACCGGGATGATAGCCGAGCGCCGCCCGTGCAAGGCCTAGAACGGGAAGATGAGCGGCACCATCCAGACGATCACCGCGAGAAGAACCACCGTTAGCGGCGTGCCGACCCGCAGATAGTCCATGCTGCGATAGCCGCCGGCGCCCATGACCAGCAGGTTCGCCTTGTGGCTGAACGGCGTCATAAACGCCGCCGACGCCGCCAAGGCCACGCCCATCATCAGCGGGTAGGGCGACAGACCGAGGCCCGAGGCAGCCTCCAGGACAACCGGCGTCAGCAACACCACCGCCGGCGCACCATCGAGGCACTGGCTGAGCAGACTCGAAAGAAGGACCAGCGCCGCCAGCACCGCGTACGGCCCGGCCGGACCCGCCAGTTCCATCACACTGCTCGCCAACAGGGCCGCCGTCCCGCTGCTCTCCATCGCCGATCCGACCGGCAGGATCGCCGCCACCAGGAAGATCGCCCGCCACTCGACCGCCCGGTAGGCCTCCTCCATCGTCAGCGCGCCGCAGAGGACGATCAGGCTCGCCGACGCGAACGCGGCGACCTGAATGGGTGCAAGGCCCGTCACCACCAGCCCCACCATCAAGGCGAGGCATCCGACGGCAAACGGCGCTTTGTTCATGCGGCGCGGCTCCTCCGCGACATCCGAGAGAAGGACCAAATCCCGCTCCCGGGACAGCAGACCGAGCCGGCCCCGGCGCCCCTGCAGTAGCAACGCGTCGCCCACCCGTAGCGCGAGCTCCGCCAAGCCGCTGCGGATCGGCCGCCCCTCGCGCCAGATCGCTAGCACCTGAACCCCATAGCGATCGCGGAATTCAATCTCCTCGAGACTCCGCCCCGCGAGACGGGACCGGGGCGCCAGCGTGGCCTCGGCCATGCCCACCTCCTCGGACTCGAACGTGGGCGCCGAAACGCCGGCGGTCAACTCGACGCCGCCCATGCGCAGCAGGGCGCGCAGGCGCCGTTCCCTGCCCTTGACGAACAGCTGGTCTCCGGCCTCGAACCGGATCTGGGGGCCCGGTCCCCAGATCACTTCGCGACCCCGCTCGACCGCCACCACGGTGAGTTCCATCAGCCGGCCCATCCACTCGACACCCGCGCCGCTGGCCAGAAGCGCCGAGTTCTCCGGTACCCGAATGACCAGCAGCGGTTGATCGTCGAGGCGGTGAAGGACGGCGGGGCCGGTCTCCTCGATCTCGAGCACATCGGAGGCGAGCTCAGGCGCGTCGCCGCCAAACAGCCCGTAGAGAAGATCTCCTTTCTCTAGCGGCAGATCGCCAAGCCGGTCGACATGGACCTCGCCGTCGCGTTCCACCGCGATCACGAACACCCGCCAGTGCTCGCGGAACCGAGTCTCGGCCAGCGTGCTCCCGGCCAGCGGAGACACGGCCGGCACCCGCGCCCTGAGCGCGGTCACGCCCGCCTCCGGCGCGCCGATCTCGCCCGTCGTGGCCGTGCCGAGGGTCGTGGCCGTGCCGACATCGACGCCCTGGAGGCGCAGCATCTGCTGCACCTCCTCGGCATCGCCCTGCACAACCAGTTCGTCGCCGGCCAGCAGGCGCATGTCGTCCTTCGGCGCCAGCCGCCAGTCCTCGCCGCGCGCGATGCCGAGAAGCTGCACGCCAAGCGTCGTCCCCAACCGCGTCTCGCGCAGGGTCGCCCCGTCGAGCTGCGAAGCCGCCGGAATCCGGATCGAGAACAGGCCCTCATGGAGGCCGTAGAGATCCGCGAGTTCCGATTCACGCCGACCCACCGCTCCGGTTCTGCGACCCGGCAGCAGCCGGCGCCCCAGGGTCAGCATGAAGGCCACGCCGCCCAACAGCAACACGAGGCCGAACGGCGTGAAGTCGAAGAGGCCGAACGGCTCGAGTCCCCGGTCCCGCAGCATCGAGGCCGCCAGGATGTTCGGCGGCGTCCCGACCATCGTCGCGGTACCACCCAGAATGGCTCCGAACGCCAACGGCAGGAACAGCCGGGACGGCGACAGGTGCGCTCGCCGGCCGAGACTCGCCACCGCCGGCATCAAGACGGCGGTGGCCGCGATGTTGTTCATGAACATCGAAAGCACGCCCGCGACCAGCATCACGGCGACGATCAGGGGCACCTCGCGGCTGCCGACGAACCGATGAATCGCACCGCCCACCAGGTCTGCCACCCCCGTCTGCATCAGCCCGGCGCTGACGATG
This sequence comes from Acidobacteriota bacterium, assembly GCA_026707545.1. Taxonomy (NCBI): domain Bacteria; kingdom Pseudomonadati; phylum Acidobacteriota; species Acidobacteriota bacterium. The sequence goes on from JAPOWR010000001.1 coordinate 2,436,095, forward strand.
AAGATCGACAGCATCGTGATGACCGCCGAAGATGCGAAGCCGGTGAACGCCTGGTCAACGGCGACGTAGCCCATGAAGACCAGCAGGGTCAGACCGAGGAACGCGGTCAGGTCGATCGGCAGCTTCTCGGTCAGGAACAGGACGACCATGGCCGCCAGGACGACCAGCAGGAAGGCGATCTCGTAGGTCATCGCGACTGCGATCCGGCGGCGCTAGATAACCGTCCAGCCGCCGTCGACGAGCAACGTCTGGCCGGTGACGTAGCTCGACGCGTCGGAGGCCAGGAACACGACCGGGCCGGCCAGTTCCTCGCCGCGGCCGGGCCGGCCCATCGGCGTCTTGCGTCGGATCCAGCGCAGGGCCTGATCCGACGCGAACATTTCCTCGGTCATCTCGGACTCGAACCAGGCGGGGCCGATCGCGTTCACCCGCACCCCTCGCCGCGCCCACTGGGCCGCGAGTTCGCGCGTCATGTTGACGACGCCGCCCTTGGACGCGGTGTAGGAGGCCTGCGGGATCTGGCCGGCACCCACGACGCCGAGCACCGAGGCGACGTTGACGATCGAGCCCGATCCCTGCTCCAGCATCAGGGCGCCGAAGCGGCGGTTGCTGAGGAAGACGCCGGTCAGGTTCACAGCCACGATCCGTTGCCACACGTCGAGCGGTTCCTGCTCGGCCGGGCGGGGATCGGAGATGCCGGCGTTGGCGACCAGCACGTCCACCCGGCCGAAGTGGTCCAGCGCACTCGTCGCGAGCGCGTCGACCTCCTCCTCCCGAGATACGTCGCACGGCACGGCGAGGGCCTTTGCACCGCTGTCCTCGATCTCCGCGGCGAGTTGCTCCAGCCGATCCAGGCGCCGGGCGGAAACGACGACCGAGGCGCCGGCCGAGGCCAGCGCCTCAGCGAAGACGACACCGAGGCCGGACGACGCGCCGGTAACCACCGCCGTCTTGCCGTCGAGTCGAAACAGGTCGTCGGTGGCAGCCATGGACGGCGCCGAGTCTACTCAGGGCGATGAAGAGGCGCGGGGCTTCAGGCGGGGGGATCGAAGCGACCGTCGATCGCGGTCCAGCCGCCGTCGACGAAGAGCACCGCACCCGTCATGTAGCTCGACGCGTCCGAGACCAGGAACGCCGCCGCGTTGCCGATCTCGTCCGCCCTTCCCCACCGGCCCAGCGCCGTCTTCCCGGCGTAGGCCCGGTTCCAGGCCTCGTTCTGCTGAATCGGCTTCGTCAGGGGCGTGTCGACGACCCCCGGCGCCAGGGCGTTGACCCGCACGCCGGCGTGCCCGAGTTCGGCGGCCGCCGTGCGCGCGAGCTGGACGATGCCCGCCTTGGTCGCCGCGTAGACGCCCTGACCCGGCTCGACGACCTGGGAGCGGATCGACGACAGCAGCACGATGCTGCCGCCGCCGTTCGCGGACAGGAGGCCGCCCGCGACCTGGAGCACCGACATCGCGCCCCGGAGATTGAGCGTCACCACGCGATCGAACTCGTCCGGCTGATAGTCGAGCAGGCGCTTGCGGACGTTGACGCCTGGCGTCGCAACGACGCCGCGCAGGTCGGCCAGAGCGCCGAGCGCAGACGTCATCGCTTCGGCATCGAGGACGTCCAGTTCGGCCGCTTCGGCCCGAGCCCCCGCGGCCACGATCCGTTCAGCGGTCGCCCGCGCGGCGACCAAATTCACGTCGAAGCAGGCGACCCGGGCTCCCTGGCGGGCGCAGGCCTCGGCCGCGCCCTCGCCAATGCCGGAGCCGGCGCCGATCACGGCGACCGTGCGGTCCTCCAGACGGAACGGGTTCGTTGACGCCATCACGAGGAACTCAGGGCAGGTCGCGGACGGCGAGAATGCCGGGAAGCGACTCCGCATTCCGCACACTGTTGAGCACCGCGTCGGCGAGCGCCTCGGCCGCGAGCGCGCCGATGCGGCTGACATCCGCCGGCCCTTCAAGGACGCCGGTGGCGATCGCGAACACCGTGTCGCCGTCGCCCGGCGTATGCGAGGGAACGATCGAGCGGGCGAGACCATCGTGGGCCATCTGCGCCATGCGGGTCGCCTCGGCCTGGTTCAGGGTCGCGTTCGTCGCGACCACGGCGATCGTCGTGTTCTCCCGGTTCTCCGCCTCCCGCCGGCTGGCGCGGCGGTCGCGGCCGAGACCGCTCCGCAGCAGCTTGCGGGCGTCGAGCAACTCATCGTTCGGACCGCGCACCCCCGCCACCACCTGACCGGTAGCCGGGTCGATCACGTCGCCCACCGCGTTGACCGCGACGAGAGCCGCGACCACCAGGCCCGCCAACGGTCCCTGCTCCAGCTTGATCGACGCACTGCCGAGGCCGCCCTTCATCCGCGATCCCCGTCCACCCATCTTGCCCACCGTGGCGCCGGCGCCGGCGCCGACGTTGCCCTGGGCCACCGGACCCGTGCTGGCCGCCGCCGCGGCCGTGTAGCCGCATTCGGCGTCCGGCCGCGGCTTGCTGGCGCCGCCCATGCCGAGATCCATGAGCGACGCGGCGACGACGATCGGCACCACGCCGGCCCCGACCCGGTAGCCGACGTCCTGCTCCTCGAGGTAGCGCATCACCCCTCCCGACGCGTCGAGACCGTAGGCGCTGCCGCCGCTCAGGACCACCGCGTGGAGCTCCTGGATCATGTTGTGGGGACTCAGCAGGGCCGTCTCGCGAGTGGCCGGCGCCCCACCCCGGACGTCGACCGCGCCGATCGCGCCATCCAACGCGAGCACGACGGTGCAGCCGGTGGGCCGCTCCTCGTAGGTGAACTGGCCGACTCGCAGCCCCTCGACCGCGGTCAGGCCGGGGTCTTCAGCCAAGCCCGGAGTCCAGGCGCCGAGGGCCAGCGCTCCGAGAGCCGCGATCCGCAATCCACATCGCGCGAACATAGTAGTCTGGCAAGCGTACTACCGGCCCGTAGAACGCAGCCACTGGCGCAGAACCCCGGTCACCGGAAGGCACCGTCCATGACGTCCGTACAGAGCGATTGCGCCCGAGTGGCGTCGGGTCTCGTCGACCGGGTCCTGTCCGAGGCCGCTGTCTGCGGCGAGGAGGCGGCCCACTTCGCGTCGGAGTTGATCCGCGTGCCGTCGGTCAACCCGCCCGGCGATTGCTACCGGGAGTGCGCGGAACTGCTCGGCGTCCGGCTCGAGGCGGGTGGCTTCGAAACGGAGTACATCCGGGGCCCGGGAAACGACCCGAAACGCCCGAAGATCAACGTGCTTGGTCTGCGCCGCGGCCGGCGCACGCGGCCGGCCCTTCACCTCAACGGGCACCTCGATGTCGTGCCGCCGGGAGACGGCTGGACCGTCGACCCGTTCGGCGGCGAGATCAGGGACGGCTGGCTCTACGGCCGCGGCTCGGCGGACATGAAGGCCGGCATCGCCGCGGCCGTGTTCGCCGCGGAAGCGGTCCGCCGCAGCGGCGTCAATCTGCGCGGAACGATCGAGATCAGCGGCACGGTGGACGAGGAGAGCGGCGGGCTGGCGGGCGTCGCTCACCTCGCGGCGATCGGTCGGGTCACCAGCCGAACGACCGACTACGTCATCATCCCCGAACCCTTCAGTCCGACCCGGATCTGCATAGGCCATCGCGGCGTGCTCTGGTTCCGTATCACAGCACGCGGGCGCATCGCCCACGGCTCGATGCCCTTCCTCGGCGTCTCGGCGATCGACGCGGCAGCCGAGGCGGCCCTTGGCCTCAAGGAGGCGATCGGCGACCTCGTCACTGAACTACCCGTGGTGCCGGAAGGAGCTCGCCGGCCGACGATCAACATGAACTCGATCGCCGGCGGCCAAGTCATCGAGGGGCTCGATGCCTCCGCCGCCCTGGACGGTCACGGCCAGGGCCTGCCGTCTCCCTGCGTCGCCGACCAGTGCGAGCTCGTCGTCGACCGGCGCTACCTGATCGAGGAGGGACCTGACGCCGTGCGCGCCGAGGTCCGGGGAGTCCTCGACGCGGTGGAAGCGCGCCGGCCCGGCATTCAGTTCGAAGTCGAGGAGCTGTTGAGCGTCCTTCCGACACACACGCCGAACGACTGCGCCCTGGTCGAATCGCTCGGTCGCGCCATAGAGACTGCGACCGGCGACGCCGCCGATCTGGTGGCGAGCCCCGGCACCTACGATCACAAGCACTTCCAGCGCATCGGCGGCATCGGCCAGTGCGTCGCCTACGGACCGGGCGAACTGGAACAGGCCCACCAGCCGGACGAACGCTGCCTGCTCTCCGACATCACCCGATCGACCCAGGTGATGGCGCTCACGATCGTCGATCTCTTGAGTTAGGGTTACCTACCACGCCGCCGCGATCACTGCGCGGCCGCAACAGCGAACCACACAGCCGGCCCCAAGAGACGGGCCGCCGAGGAACTGCAACCATGACCGTGGCACTCGACGTCGCGACCCCTTCCCGATCCCGTTCCCTGGAGTTGCCTCCGTGCGATCACCGGCCGAGACCCTACGCGGGCGCCACCCGCGAGGAGATCCTCGCCCTGCGCCGGCAGCACGTGAACCCGGCCCTGTTCACCCTCTACAGCGACCCCGTGATGCTGGTGGAGGGTCACCGGCAGTACGTCTGGGACGAAACCGGCCGTCGCTATCTCGATCTGTTCGCCGGCATCTGCACCGTTGCCTGCGGTCATTCGCACCCCAGGATCGTCGCCGCGGTCCAGGAGCAGATGGCGTTGCTGGCGCACGGATCGACCGCCTTCCTCCACCCGAACATGCCGCGCTTCGCCGAGGCATTGCTGGCCAAGCTGCCTCCGAGTCTGGACCGGATCTACTTCGTGAACAGCGGCAGCGAGGCGAACGATCTGGCGATCCAGATGGCCCGGCTTCACACCGGCCACGCCGACGTCATCGGCATCCGCAACGCCTACCACGGCGGCAGCGCGCCGACCGGGGCGCTGACCGGCATTCACACGTGGAAGTCCGGCGTGCAGCGCGGCGGGCCGGTGCACCACGCGCTCAACCCCGACCCCTACCGCAATCCGTTCTCCGGAACGCCCGAACAGATCGCCAGCCGCTCCGCCGAGGACGTGGCCGAACTCATCCGCTACTCCACCCCGGGCCAGGTCGCCGCCTTCATCTCCGAGCCGATCCAGGGAGCCGGAGGCGTGACGATGGGCGCACCGAACTACCTCCCGGAGGTCTACGACATCGTCCGGGCGCACGGCGGCGTCTGCATCGCCGACGAGGTGCAGACCGGCTTCGGCCGGACCGGCGACAACTTCTGGGGCTTCGAGCGCTCCGGCGTCGTCCCCGAGATCGTCACGATGGCGAAGGGCATCGGCAACGGCCTTCCGCTCGCGGCCGTGGCCACCACGTCGGAGATCGCCGCCGCCCTGGCGCAGAGACTCCACATCAACACGTTCGGCGGCAATCCGCTGGTGTCGGCGGCCGGACTCGCGGTCCTTGAAGTGATCGAGGAGGAGGGCCTCCAGCGGAACGCGCTGGCCCTCGGCAGCCGACTGCTCGCCGGACTGCGGGCGCTGGCGCACGACCACGAAGCGATCGGCGATGTCCGCGGCCAGGGCCTGATGATCGGCGTCGAACTGGTCGCCGACCGGAAAGCCAGGACGCCGGGCACCGCCCTGACCGGCCGTGTCCTCGACGAACTCAAGGACCTCGGCGCCCTCGTCGGCAAGGGCGGCCTCTACGGCAATGTGCTCCGGATCAAGCCGCCTCTGGTGCTGACCGACGCCGATGTCGAGTTCGCGCTGGCGGCGATGGATGAGGCGCTGACGCGGGCTGCGAAGTAGAAACAAACGACCCCGCCGGTTTCCCGGCGGGGTCGTAATGCACTAGCGCTTCGGTCAGGACCTACAGCCCGACGACCGAGACGAAGCTGACGCAGCGGCCAGGGGCGCCGCCGAGGTTGTGGGTCAGCCCCACCTTGGGATCGGCGATCTGCCGCTCACCGGCCTCGCCGCGGAGCTGCAGCCACATCTCGTACATCATCCGCAGGCCGGAGGCGCCGATCGGATGGCCGAAGCTCTTCAGGCCGCCGTCCGGGTTGACCGGCTGGTCGCCGTGGAGGTCGAAGCGGCCGTCCATCGTGTCCTTCCAGGCCTGACCGCGCGGTGAGAACCCGAGGTCCTCCATGAGGACGAGCTCCGTCGGCGTGAAGCAGTCGTGGACCTCGGCCATGCTGATCTGCTCCCGCGGATCCTCGATGCCCGCCTGCTCGTACGCGTCCCTGGCGCTCTCGACGACCTCGGGGAACGTGGTGAAGTCGTAGTCCTGCCGCTTCGCGCCCTCGGCCGGACCGGCCACGAACGACAGCGCCTTGATGAAGATCGGGTTGTCGTTGTACTTGTGCGCGTCCTCGGCGCGGCAGATCACCGCGGCGGCAGCGCCGTCGGAGACACCCGAGCAGTCCATGATGCCGAGCATTCCGGCGATCTTGGGCGAGGAGTTGATCTTCTCGACCGGCACCTCTCGCTGGAACTGCGCCTTCTCGTTGCGGGCGCCGTTGTAGTGGTTCTTGTACGCGATCTTGGTGAGCACGTCGCGCATCGTCTCCAGGTCAACGCCGTACTTCTCGGCGTACGCGGGCGCCAGGAGCGAGAAGTTGGCCGGAGCGGTCATGCCGGACTCGGTGCCGTCGCCCGGAGGGGCGCTGCCCGTGAGGCCGGAGAACCCGGAGTCCTTCAGCTTCTCGACGCCGACGGCCATGACCAGGTCGTAGGCGCCGGACGCGACCGCGTAGGCGGCGTTGCGCATCGCCTCGCTGCCGGTGGCGCACATGTTCTCGAGCCGGGTGACCGGCTTGTACTGGATCTTGAGCGGCTCGGAGAGCGTAAGGCCCGAGATGCCGCTGCCCGTCGTGCCCAGCCAGTACGCGTCGACATTGTCCGGCTCGATCCCGGCGGAGCCGTAGGCCTCCTGCACGGCATCGACCAGCAGGTCGCTGGCGCTGCGGTCCCAGTGTTCGCCGAACTTGGTGCAGCCCATGCCGACGATAGCTACGCGATCACAGATTCCCTTACTGGCCATTCGTGCTCCTTGGTCGTTCTTCGGATGGATCCGTGTTTCCTATCGATGTTCAGCGCCTCGGGCGCGCCTTCCAGAAGTAGTTGTGCACGCCTCCCGCAGTGTACAGGCGGCGAAACGTCATTTCCAACTCGTCGCCGATCGCCACCTTGTCCGGGTCGACGTCGGTGAGCTGGCAGAGCATCCTGCCGCCCTTGTCGAAGTCGACCACCGCGCCGATCACGGGAGGTTGCAGCGAGTAGGCGAGACGATCCAGGGTATAGGTGCTGATCCGGCATTCGCTGTCGGCGTACGGCTCGACCGTCGAGTCGTCGGAGGCCTGGCAGACGACGCACACGCGCTGCGGCGGCAGGTTCGTGTTGCCGCAGCGGTTGCAGCGGGAACCCAGGAATCCGAACTTCCAGCGTTCGGCGCGCTGCATCGGCGGCGCCGCGGGCCGGTCGGGATCGGGGCGTCGCGGCGGCTCGAACGGCAGCACGTCGCGCCACTTCAGGTAGGTCGTGTAGGCGAGATCGTCGCGCTTCGACTCCACCCACGAGGCCACGCTGTGTTTCGGACGGCCATCGTCGATCGCCTCGGTGACCTCGAAGACGGCCACGTCGACGCCATCGGCAACGCAGGCGACGGCAATCCTGTCGCCGGCGGAAGCACCATCGAGCGCGCTCGCCAGCGTCAGGCCGGCGTGGGCGGCTCCCGCACGGCCGACCGTGCCCGCCAGACCGTCGGCGAGCTGGGCGGGAGCGAGGCCCGAGGGGCGCATGAAGCCCCGGAAGACGCGGGCGTTCGTGCCGTCGAGCACGACCTTGGCGAGGTCCGAGGCCGCCACGCCGGCGTCGGCCAGGGCGCGGCCGAAGGTCTCGACGAGCAGCGGCGTGAAGATACTGGCGCCGAAGCGCTCCTCCCACTGCTTGGCGAAGGGCATGCCGGGGCTCTGCCAGACGTCGAGCACTTCCTCGGTGCAGGAAGCGCGGCCGATCAGGCGGGCGATCGGTTCGGCGCCGTTGCCGCTCAGGACGAAGGCTGCCGCCGCGTCGCCGCCGCCCGACTCCCGTGGACCGCTCGGGGCACCGACGACCACGTCGCTGGCGGCCACGAGCACCGTTCGGCCGCCCGAGGCCATGTCGAGGCCCGCAAGAAGGGCCGACAGCCCGGCGCGGCTCGAGCCACCGAAGTCGAGCGCCGTGACCGACTTGGACAGGTTCGTCGCGGCCTGCAGGGTCGCCGCGTTCAGCTTCTCGGTGTACGGGGCGCTGGTCGAAGCGAACACCACGGTGTCCACCGCGGCGCCGTCGGGCAGATCACGAAGCGCCTCACGCGAGGCTTCGACCGCCATCGAAGCCGAGTCTTCATCGTAGCTGGCGGCAGCACGCTCTCCGCGGCCGAAGCCCATGGCCGACCTCTGGATGCGGTTGAAGGGTACGTAGCTGCCGTAGCGGACGATTCCGGACATGGAAGCGGGTCTCCTGGTTTACGGGACGAGTGTCTGCCGACCGGTCGGTAGGTGCAACGGCCGCAGTCTAGCAGCGATCGGGATGGAGGCCGCCTGAAGTGCTAGTTCCGATTGGCCTGCTCGATCTGCCGCATGGTCTCCTGCATCTGCCTCAGGAGCTCCTCCCGGCGCTCCTTCTGGTACTTCTCGAAGTCGACCAGCTTGCCGTCGACCACCTGGTAGATGCGGGTGAACTTCTGCACGTCTCCGGTCTCCCGGAACTGGATGTTGCCGGTCACGCCCTGGAGTTCGCGTACCGCTCTCATGCCCTTCAGGAAGTCGCTGGGCACGGCGATCGCGTCGACCTCGGACAGGGCTTCGATGTAGACCCACAGCGCGTCGTAGCCGAGAGCCGCGTAGTAGCTCGGGACGGTGCCATGCTTCTCCTGATAAGCCGCGACGAAGGACGCGACCGGCTCGTCGAGACTCTCCGTGTCGTAAGGCGGCGCCGTCAGGACGCTGTTGTTCGCGGCGGGGCCTGCCTCCGTCAGCACGGATTCGATGGCGAGCGAGGAACTCGCGGCCAGGTAGTCGTGCGGCTCGTTGAAGCCCCCCAGCCGCAACGCCTGCATTGCCTCGGCCAGGGCGGATCCGGAGGCGGCAACATAGATCGCATCCGCGTCGTAGCCCAGGGCCTCGTCGACCATCGCGTTCTGATCGCTGGCCGCTGTAAACACGACACGGCCGGCGAGCTGGCTTCCCCAAACCGATTCGATCGCGTCGGCGAGCGAGGTACCGAAGGCCGTGTCGTGGGCCACCACGACGAGCCGCGCGACCTGCAGCCGGTCGCGCAGGAAGGTCGCCATCGTCGAGGCTTCGATTTCCGCGCTCGGGTAGAGGCGGTAGAAGAACTCGGAGACGCCGCTCAACGCGGGGCTCGATGCGGACGGCGACAGCAGGACCCGATCCGCTTCGTTGACGACCGGAATCATGGCCAGGGCCTCGTCACTCGTGACCCCGCCGATCGCCGCGAGCGACGACGTAAATGCCGTTTCCAGCAGCGTCGCGGCCTGTGCCGGATCGCCTTCGGAGTCCACGACTTCGAGAACCACGTTGTAACCGATCTCTTCGTCGCCCGCCAACAGCCGCTCATGCCGCAACTGCATGCCGTTCGCGATTTCCTGCCCGTAGACCTGGGCCTCGCCGGTCAACGGCGCGATCGCGGTGATGGTGACGGTAGGAACTTCGGGGCCACAGCCGACGGCCGGCAGCAGACACAAGGCTCCGAGCAGTGCAAGGGTTCGTGTACGCAAGCTCATCACTCCAGGTTCTCCATCAGCCGGCGACGTCTCCAGTGCTCGAATCGCATAGCAGGACCGTCCATTTTAGGAGGCTGCGCCGTAGAACGCAACGAAGTCACGTTGCGTCAAAGAGCGGCTGCGGAGGACGCCACCCGGCGCCGTCTCGCTCAAGGCGGAAGCCGTCCGCGTTCATCGTGTGTGTTGGCCGGTTCTTCCACGTGCCTGCGATCCAGGCCCGCAGCGCCGCCATCACGCCGCCGTGGGAGACCACGATCACCTGCTTCCCAGGGTGACGCTCCGCCAACTCGGACACCACCGGCGCGGCCCGTCTTGCGACGTCGACGAGCGACTCGCCGCCCGGTGCCGGGTGGCGCCAGAGTTCCTCGATCTCGAGAGGGGCCACGACCTCCCGGTACACGGCCCAGGGCTTGCCCCGGAGGTCGCCGAAGTAGCGCTCCTGGATGCCGTCGATCTCCATCACCGGGAGACCGACCTCGGCGGCGATGCCGTCCGCGGTCTGGCGGGCGCGGCGGAAGCGACTGCAGTAAAGGTGCGCGGGCCGGTAATGCTCCGCCAGCCGGCGGCCGGCATCGCGGGCCTGCCGGCGACCGAGTTCGGTCAGCGGCTCATCGTCGTGCCAGGTATAGCGGGCCGCCACGTTGGCCGTGCTCTCGCCATGCCGAACCATCAGCAGGGTGGACATCGGTGGAATCGGACGGGATCAATCACCAACGGCGCGCGTGACGGGCTGGCTACCGACCGGACCGCTCACCCAACCGCCGATCACCGCGGAGAACAGGCCCGCGTTGCCGCCGGCGTGAACGAGTTGCAGCCCGCCGGGACGGAACTTCGGCACCTGGGCGCCGGCCATCCTCTCGGGCAGTCCCTCGTCGCAGGCGCCCGCGCCGCGCACTAGATCGGCGCCCGATCGCACCAGAAGACCATCGAGCTCCCGGCGCAACCGGGCCTTGTCCCAGCCCGCCCGCCGGAACACGTTCCCGTGCTCGTATCCGACGACCAGCATGGCGTCGAAGCCGACGACCAGCTTCTGGTTGGCGACGCTCAACAGCGCCGCGGCCAGCGACCGGCACAGCGATCCCGGATTCCGGGACAACTGGTCCACCACGCCGCGCGGCCCTTCGCCGGCAAACAGGGTGACGGCAGAGCTGCCTTCGGGGGTGCCGCGTTCCACCGCCAGTGACTCCCAGGGCGAGTCGTCCTCACGCTCGGCGAAGCAGAAGCTGAGCTTGCCGGGGTTGCCGAGCGTGGCCCGATCCACTTCCCCGGGCCGGGCGCCGCCGACGTTGCGCAGCACGAGCTGAAGAGCGCGGCCAATGGTCGTGTTCGCCCTGTTGCCCTGTCCCAGGACGTTCATCTTCGAGTTCATGCCGATGGCGGAAGTCACTGGCCCATTCACGACGATGATCGGGCCGGCGAAGTAGGTCGTGGCCGCCAGGCCGTGCCAGTTGAACTCCTCGGTCAGCGCCGCCTCGACCGCGGCCAGCACCACCGGCAGGTACTCGGGCCGGCAACCGGCCATCACCGCGTTGACCGCAACCTTCTCGACCGTGCATTCGCCGTAGTCGGGCGCCACCAGGCCGAGGACCTCGGCGCGGTCGCGGCGGGTGCCCGCGAGCATCCGCTCGACCCGTTCGGGAGTCGGCGGCACGACCGGCAGCCCGTCTGTCCAGCCGCGCGCGAAGCAGGCTTCGATGTCGTCCTCCTGGTCGCCCAGCTCGACCCGACGGGCGCCTCCGGAGGCGAACCGGGCCGCCAGCCGCTCGGCGTGCGGCGGCTCGACGTTCAGGGCGCCGCAGCCAGGCCGGCTCGGTGGCAGCTCCGTCCCCAGTCCATCCAGGCCACTGACCTCCTGCCACTGGTCCCGGTTCCAGCCGATCGCGGTCGCGGTCGTCGAGCCACCGTCCCGGTCCAGCAGGGTGGGCACGATCTCGATCCCCAGCCGGTGCGACAACACGAGATCCGCGTCGTGCACGGGATCTCCCGACGCCGGAAAGGCGGGATCGTCCTGCGTCAGAACGAGCACCGGCCGGTGGCGTCGCACCTCCTCCAGCACGGGTTCCACCAACTGGCAGGTCGGACAGTCCTTCTTGACCACCGCCACCAGGCCCTGATCGAAGCCCGGAGGCGCCGGAGCGGCGACGCTGGAGGATGCGGTCATGGCCGGCGACCCTAGCAGGGAAGAGGCAGCCACGACCGCCTCCGCGGCAGCGTCTCGCTCGTGTATGGTTCGGGACCTACCGAGGAGACAACCCATGGTCCAGACCCTGCTCGATCCGACGAACGAGGCCGCGCCGCCGGCACGCACCGCGGCGCCTCGACTCGAGGCCATCGGCGGCAAGACGATCGCCCTGCTCGACATCTCCAAGGCGCGCGGCGACATCTTCCTCGACCGCGTCGAACAGCGAATCGAAAGCCGCGGCGCGTCCGTGCTGCGCTTCACCAAGCCCACCTTCTCCAAGGTGGCGCCGGCCGACCTGCGCGCCGAGATCGCCCAGCGTTGCGACGCGGTGATCGAAGCGCTGGCCGACTGAGGGTCCTGCACGTCGTGCAGTGTGCACGACACGACCCAGTTGGAAGAGATGGGGCTGCCGTCCGTGTTCGTCGCCTCGTGCGAGTTCCAGGACGCCGCCGAGTCGCAGTCCAAGTCGCTCGGCTCC